>JAZUPW010000019.1:0-4219 GCA_045605385.1 Acutalibacteraceae bacterium | reverse complement strand
TAAAAATTTGTCCTATCCCATTGCAATGAATGTTGTGCAAAATTAAATATTAGAATTTAATTTTGCGAAAGCCACTTTTTAAGTGGCTTGTCGGAACGCTTTTAAGCGTTTCGACTAACTACAATCATTATAACACAAAGTTAATTTTATTACAACAAAGACTATTGTTATATTTTTTGCACAAATCTTATATTTACAAAGGATATTAAGTGTATTATAATTAAATTGTAAAATGAAAGGAGTTTTGTTTATGAAAAAAATTATTTCCTTTATTCTTGGCATAATTATGCTTTTAACAACTTTTGGCTGTGCTGCGGCAACAGTAAAAAACGATGCCGTTACTTCGTCAAAAGCAGCAGCCGATTTAATAGAAACTTTTTCGGCTGATTTAAGAGAAACTACTCTTAAGGAAGACGACGGTTATATTGGTATTCCCGTAATGTTTTCGGCTTTCCGCCGTGAAAGCGTGGAATCTAACAAAACCGTTGTTGTTTACATTGTAGGACACGGTGAAAAAAGGGTAGGTACCGATTCCGATACGGAAATTGTAAATGACCTTTTAAATGAAGGTTATATTGTAACCGTGCTTGACTATTTAGACAATCCTAAGGCTGTGGGCGATGCTCTTGCCTGGAGTGTTCAGCAAATAAACGCTATTGATATTTGCGGAACTAAAAAATACGTTGGCGGTTGCGCTTTTAACAATAAAGCGGTATATCCCGTTCCTGCAGGTTGCAGAATACAAAGAGGTATTTATTACTTCTCGCTCGATACAATGGCACCCTACGGCGTTAACGAATACATAGTAGAAACTTATAATATGTATTATGCAGGTGTTAAGAAAGACAATAACGGCAATTACTTAAAAGAAGCAACAACAGTTTATGACTGTTTAAAGAAAGACGGCACTCCCATTAATATGGATTTAGGACTTGATATAGTATATCCTTCTAATCCAACAGATACAGTTCCTGTATTTACTTTGGCTTCTTCAAGTGAAACCTATTACAGTTCTATAAACAGTGCTGTTCGTCCTTACTTTGCAAAGGCTGCACTTACAGGATATGCGGCTGTGCTTTACGAACACGAATATGTTCCTATGTCAAGAGACGACCACTTCGGATATCTTGATGCACGTTTTACACTTTCGCAGTATACCGCAAACAGAGTTCATTCTGCGGCAATAAGAAGAATTCGTTATCTTGCCGATACATACGGTTATGATGCCGATTATATTTCTTCCTTCGGTTTTTCAAAGAGTGGCGCAAATGCAGTACTTGCCGACGTTAATCACGTTGAAAAAGGCGAGTTTAAAACCTTAGATTCTTATTGTCCCGAAGGCAAGAGTCCCCTTGAAAGCCCTGAAGAACAACCTTGGCTTTATTATGAAGGAACTAATGAGCCAATTAGCAGCGATATAACCGCGCTTTATAGCGGTGCAGGAACAGGTCTTAACCAAATACGCGACTGGGCAATAACGAACAACAGTGTTCCGCTTATTGGTTCTATTGGTACTCTTGATGATACTGCAGGTTTCCGTTGGCAGATTTCTACCGTAACGGGATATTTAGATAACTTAACAAGCGAAACTGCTTTCCTTGCGGGCGAGGGCATTGGTCACGATCCTGCTTACGGATATGATGAGGCTAAAGAAATAGATAACTTTACCACAATCTGGACTTGGCTTGATAATCACGTAAAAGCTGCTTACAGAAAAGAGGCTCCTAAGGTTCTTTGGATGTTACCAAAAGCAGGAAGTTTCTTTAGCAATATGGATGATCCTATTGAAATTAAGTTCTCTCGCGCTATGGATACAGAGTCTTTAAAAGACGGTATAAGAGTAATCCGTATGGCAGATAACAAGGTAATTGACGGCGAATGGACCGCTATGCACGGAAATACCACCTTTATTTTCTCTTCTCCGTTACTTATTCCGGGTTCTAAATACAAGGTTGAAATTACCGATAAATGTAAAGCTGCCGACGGTGTTGCATTAAGCGAAGAATTTACAAAAACCTTTGCTATTGCGGGCGATGATTTCCTTACTGCAGCAAAGAACACAACTACCGACGGTAACGTAAACGACGGTATAAGCATTTCGCCAAGCGCTTTTGGTAATCACACAAGTAATCTTACCTTTAAACGTGAAGGCGGATATGGTGACGTTGTAAGAGCGTCTTTAATTCTTAACCGCACTAATGACCAGAATACTCAATTAAAACTTGAGGGTGATAATTTTTCGCTTTTGCACCCTGTAGATAATGATATTGAAATTATAGACGTTTCAAGTTATATAAAGGGCAAAACAAGCGAAGAAATAGATTTTAATCTTTCTTCACTTTCAAAAAGCGGAACAACACTTTCCTACGATTTTGAAAGCGGAAATATTAATGATTTCAGAAATAACGTTCACTACCGTTTAGGCGGTACAGGCTCTCCGACAATTGAAATTGTTAGCGGTGGTGATAACGGAAATTACTGTCTTGCTATTACCAAGCGTAATAATGACTGCCGTATAAAACTCTTAAACTCTACAGGCACAGCGCTTAAACAAAGCGATTTAGGCTCTACCTTAAAAGTTAACTTTAATGTTAAAACCTCTAAAAACAGCACAATCGCTCTTGGAATGTACGTTACTTCGGGACAGCCTTACAACTCTTTTGGCGATGTAACCAAGTTTGTAGAAGCAAACAAATGGACCAACGTTACATATAATGTATCTATTACACAGGAAATGATAGATTATAATACCGTTTGCTTCGGTATTAGTCCTCTTGATAATACCGACCTTTATTTAGACGACATAGTTGTTGAATATGATGCAGGTATTACTACCTTTACGTCGGTAGAACAAGCGGCGGCTTCAACAAATCTTCTTGCTCCTACACTTGTTCTTTATACTCCGAAATCAGCCGACAGAGAACTCACAAACAGCGCTATAGTTACAAGCGGCGAACTTGCCGATACCGTTATAGAAACAGAGGAGTTTTACGTAGACGGTATTGCCGACAGCGATATTTCTGACACTAAAAAAGGCTATTTAAAAATGCCTATAAGTTCGCTTAGCAGTTCTGCAAATAAGTATACGCTTAACTTCTATGTAAATACAGACGGTAAATCAAGCGTTAGTGTTTACGGTGTTTTAGGCGATGATTCTCGTTTTGCCGAAAACTTTAATAGTAATATTACCTGGAACAACGCATTTGCAAACGATGTTTCGGGCTATGCAGTTGAAACCGATAAAGTGTTTGGCGGGGAGGCTATTACAACACTAGAAGCCACGGCAAACAGCACCTTTAGTATAGACGTTACTTCTTACGTAAAGAGTATGAAAAATGCGGGTTATAACGCAGTTACCTTTATATTTGTAAGTAATGTTAATAACGAAGTAATTACTGAAAACTTTGAAAAAATAACAGAATATACTTCTTACGGTGCCGACGGTACACTTACAGGATTTAATCACGGTCTTACTGCTGATCCTGCCGACCCCGATAATCAGGTTCTTTATTTTGAAAAGAGCGGTACACAAAGCCCTGTTAACGGTTATTATCAGCGTATCTATATCCACGGTTATCTTGGAACTAACGGTAAATGGACAGAAGCCGATATAGGTACAAAGTATACTGTAAGTTACAGATTCTACAATAAGAGCGCAGGTGCTACTACGGGTGTATATTGCTTTATTTACAGCGGCGGCGGTAACGATAAAAACGTACCGGGTACTGTAAGGACAGTTGAAAGCTCCGCTTCTAACCAATGGAACAATATTTCCTTTACCTTTACGGTTACAAAAGAGTTTGTAACTGCTTATCCTAACTGTACTTCTATAATAGTTGGGTCTGGTTGGGCAGCAAATGCTACTTACGTTGATGACTTAAAGGTAGTAAAAGAGGTTGGCAACACTTCAATTGACCTTACAACTGCGCCCACTTTAAGCGACGGAACCAATACTGCAAACTATAGCCTTGCCGCAACTGTAGACGGCGCAAATCCCGACAGCGCTGTAACCGTTACAAACAGTTTGCCTGTTTCTAAAACGGGTGTAAGCGGTGTTCAGGGTATTACAAAGGCATACTACACCTTTGATAAAGCCGACGTTCAGCGTATAGACGAAGCAAAACTGACATTAAAGGTTGAAGGCGCTACTGCGGGACAAAAGGTACTTGTATACGGATTAAATGCCGCAGTTGAAGGCGATATTTGTTGGACAACTGCT
>JAZUPW010000018.1:0-3153 GCA_045605385.1 Acutalibacteraceae bacterium | reverse complement strand
TTATCAATAGGAACCACCTTATTGATATCACCTATAGAAAGTGCCTTAAAATAACATATCCACGATGCACCTGTGGCAAGTCCCGACAGAACTAGGAACAGAACCGACGAGGGTTTCATATCGGTTATCGTTCCGAATGATCCCGCAACAAATACCATGATCCACGAGAAAACGAGGACAACAATGGTGCGTAAAGCCGTTGCAAGATCGGGATCGGTTTTTTTAATACCGCATTTTGCGAGAATCGAGGTCAGTCCCGCAAAAACGGCAGAAAGAATCGCTGTAATAATCCAAAGCATATTTATCCCCCGTTTAACAAATTTATCCATTACATATTCTACCATATTTCGACAATCAAAACAATATTTAAATCAAAAACTGAATATACGTTTTTGATTTGGAAAGAATATCTAATACAATATTAACGGAGGTAAGTTTATGTTTAAACACGAAAAGATGCTTTTTCATCCTGTAGCAGTAGAAAAACCGAACCCGCAGTATGCTGCGCTTTGGCAGGAACAGCTTGGTGGCGGTAACGGTGAGGTGAAAGCGGCTATGCAATATATGTCGCAAAGTTTTAGAATTAAGGACCCTGAAATTAAAGATTTATTTCTTGATATTGCGGCAGAAGAACTTGGTCATATGGAGATGGTTGCGCAAACCATTAACCTATTAAACGGACACGATGTTGATGCCGATAAGGTGCCATCTGGTGAAATTCAGTCCCACGTACTTTTAGGTCTTAATCCCGGACTTATCAACGCATCGGGTTACTCTTGGACGGGCGACTATGTAACGGTTACGGGCGATTTGTGTGCAGACCTACTCAGCAATATCGCATCCGAGCAACGCGCAAAGGTGGTTTATGAATATCTTTACCGCCAGATTGATGACAAAAAGGTGCGAGAGACCATCGACTTCCTTTTAAACCGCGAGGAAGCGCACAATCAGATGTTCCGCGATGCCTTTAACAAGGTGCAGAACTCAGGTTCTAACCGAGATTTCGGCACAACCAAGGCCGCTAAAATGTATTTTTCTATGTCAGACCCAGGTCCTAACGCATTTGCAACAAACGATACAAAGCCTGTTTCTTTTGATAAGTAATATTAAAACCGCTGAAGTTTTTACGCTTCAGTGGTTTTTTCTGCAAAATATTACTTCGTTTTTAAACTGCTTAACGAATGATACATCATTACAAGTCCTGCACTAAGTAATGTGCCGCCGACAATATCCGTGAACCAGTGAACACCGCAAATAAGTCTGCCAATTACCATAAAGACAATAAATACGATAATTAAAATAGCAACGATATTACGGAGCACCTTGTTCTTTATGCGGCTACCGAACTGCATTATAGCCGTCGGCATAACGCACATCACCAGCATTGTTGTTGAAGACGGATAGGATGCTTCCAAACTCCCACCTATCAGTAACGGTCGGTAATTGATTACAACACTCTCAAAAAACAAATAAGTAGCAATCGTAACAATATAAAACCCGCCTAAGACAAGAATGTCGTAATCTACCTTACATATACTTTTTCGCTTGATCCACTGTATAAGTCCAAGTATGCCAAATCCCATACACACAAAAATCGGCACAAGTCCGAGCCAATCGGTTATGTAGTAAAGTCCCCAATGTACACCCGTCAGATTATGGACGAAACCATTGATGCCGGCAAATCCCACAAACGAACCTTGCGGGCCAATCGCACGCACATCCACAAAGCAAATTGCTACTGTCCACAGCACAAACGCCACAAGCAAACACATTGAAACTATAAGTTTTTTTCTAATTCTTTTCATTTTCTATACCATCCTTTTGGTTTGTTTTTGGCTTTCACCTGAATACAAGTTTAGGGAAAATAATAAAAAATGAAAGAATTTAGCCGTCACATCGATGATACGCTTCGTATCATTGCCGTTTTATCAGCATTAAAGTCTTGATAATCAAAAATGCAAATACAAATACCGCTGCATAAGATTGCTGACTTATAATGAATAGGCAAACACCGCCGGTACTTAATGACAACGACAAAACGCTCTTGCTCTGAGTCCAAAGTCTTTGACAGCAGTTTTGCAGGGCAAGCGTCATAACGCCCAAAACTATCATAATACCTACAAAAGCAATGTACGCAGTTTTTAAATACGTCTGAATATTACTCAAAGCAATGAGTGATACCTCTCTGATAACGCCATCCGCTTTTTGACCGAAAAAAGGTAAAAACAGCAACAATGCCATACCGCAGTCAAGTAAGCCGAAAATTAAATCTCGGAGCGTTCTTTCTTTTTGCTTGTTATCATTTTCGGCAATAGCCAGTATTTCTTCGCCAGACAACAACTCATCCAAAGAAACGGAGAAATATTTTGATATAGTTTTCAATGACTCTATATTTGGGAATCCACGACCTGACTCCCACTTTGATATTGCGGTTCTCGTAACATAGATTTTTTCAGCCAGTTCGTCCTGTGTGAGTCCGTTATCTGTTCTGAGTTTTTTTATTTTTTCGCCAAAAGTCACGGTGTGTCCTCCTTGTTTTTGAGAGTTAATTCATTATAACATATATTCCCCGTCAAGTCACGACACCGTCCGTCACATTTACATTTGTTGCCGATTTTATCATAAAAATCTATCGTTTATATTTTTTGTTTCATCAAACCGTGTTTGTTGCAATAGATATAGAGATTCCCACTGCCACGAAAATTCAGTTTCGTTTCGGCATTAATGATGACTGCAAGTACCAGGCGTGAAATAATTAAAGGAATAAGCAGGGCTTTTCGTGCTGCCATGCGTTTGCAGTTCGGCTTTGAAAGTAAAAAAGGAGAATTATAAACAGCATAAAAGCGCCGCATTTCTACGACGCCTTTGCTTTATAATAAGTTTCTTTTATTGAAGTAGAACTAAAAAATCCCTTTGTTATACTTTATCATTGCCTTAAAACTGATTACCAAACCAACAATGATACCGGCAATAAGGATTCCTGTTCCAATTAATGTGAACATCTCGTTGTCTGTGTAGAGTGTCACAGCAGATAACCCGCTAAATACAATTATAGCGGCACCGATAATGATGGTTCCAAGACCAACCATCCGACCAAAAGGAATCCGGTCTTCTTCAGATACTCTGCTTCTGTGATAAGAGTGTAACGATGAT
>JAZUPW010000017.1:0-208923 GCA_045605385.1 Acutalibacteraceae bacterium | reverse complement strand
TAAGTGCGCTTGCGGTGAAACCAAGTATGAAGCAGGAACTGCTGCTTTGAATCACCCGACAACACACGAAGTTGTAACAAAAGAAGCTGAAGTAGGTGTTGAAGGTTCCAAAGATATCGTTTGCGATCTCTGTGATGCAGTGGTAAGAACAGAAGTTATACCTGCTCTTCAAACTCCGGTAGATCCTAACGAAAAAACTGTAGTATTTGAAATCGGAGACCTTTACTATAATGCCGAATTCGATGAAATTGAAGTTCCTCTTTACATAGTTGAAAATAACAGTAACGTTTACACTGCAGAAATTGTTCTTGAAAGTAATGACGGTCTTGTATGTTCAACTATTCTTGAAGGAACAATTAAAGATGAAATTGACAAGGGCGGCAGAGTTGGTATTGTTGAGTATAAATTTAATTATACTATGAACCCTGAACTTAATTTAGCCCTTATTGATAGTTCTGAGCCTACAATGGGTATTACTACTACCGGTCTTGTAGCAACGTTCTGCTATGCTGCTCCTGAAGGATTCAAAGAGTCGGATTTAGCAAATTACACCTTCAAATTTGGACAGAGGACTTTACTTATAGCATTTGATATGTCACGTCCTGTGCCTGTTCTTAAGGAAAAAGATAATCCTGTAGAGCCTGAAGTTTGTGAACATATCAATACAAGTGAAATTGTTGTAAAAGAAGCAACTTGCACCGAAACAGGGCTTAAGAACATTGTTTGTGATAATTGTGGTGAAGTTATAGGAACAGAACAAATTCCTGTAATTGATCATACATTCCAGCCTGACCCTGAAAACGATGTAGCGCCTACGTGTACTCAAACAGGTAAGAAAGCTTATAAGTGTGCTTGCGGCGAAACGAAATTTGAAACCGTTGCAGCGCTCGGTCACGGCGAAACAAGAGAAGAAGTAACCAAAGAAGCAACATGTGCGGAAACAGGCTCTAAGAACGTTATCTGTACCGTATGTGGAGAAGTTCTCAACACTGTTGAAATCCCGAAGGCAACCGAACACGGTGAAACTAAAGAAGTGGTAACTAAAGAGGCTACATGCACAGAAGCAGGTTCCAAGAATATAGTTTGTACCGTATGCGGCGAAGTTCTTGAAACAATAGAAATCGCAGCACTTGGCCACGGCGAAACAAGAGAAGAAGTAACCAAAGAAGCTACATGTACAGAAGCCGGCTCTAAGAACGTTATCTGTACCGTATGCGGCGAAGTTCTTGAAACAAAAGAAATTGCGGCACTTGGTCACGGCGCAACAGAAGAAGTGATTGTTAAAGAGCCTGAAATTGGTGTTGCAGGTCTTAAAGAAATTAAGTGTACAGTTTGCGGTGAAGTAATTAAAACCGTAGAAATTCCTGCACTTGATGCACCTCCTTGTGAACATGTTGAAACAAGCGAAGTTGTAACTAAGGAAGCAACCTGTACCGAAAAAGGTTCTAAGAATATCGTTTGTGACGCTTGCGGTGAAGTTCTCAGCACTGTAGAAATCGCGGCACTCGGCCACGGCGAAACAAGAGAAGAAGTAACTAAAGAAGCAACATGCACAGAAACAGGCTCTAAGAACATCATCTGTACCGTATGCGGCGAAGTTCTCAGCACTGTAGAAATCGCGGCACTCGGCCACGGTGAAACAAGAGAAGAAGTAACCAAAGAAGCAACATGCACAGAAACAGGTTCTAAGAACGTTATCTGTACCGTATGCGGTGAAGTTCTTGAAACAATTGAACTTCCTGTAATTGCTCATACATTTGAACGCGATGAAGCAAGTGATATAGCACCTACCTGTACAACAGCAGGAAAGACTGCTTACAAGTGTACTTGCGGTGAAATTAAGTATGAAGCAGGCGCTGATGCTTTAGGCCATAGCAATGCAAAAGAAGTTATTGTTAAGGCTCCTACCTGTACTGAAGCAGGTCTTAAGAACGTTGTTTGCGGCGTATGTGATGAAGTTATTATAACTGTTACTCTTGATGCATTAGGTCACGGTGAAACTAAAGAAGAAGTAACTAAAGAAGCAACTTGCACAGAAGCAGGTTCTAAGAATATAATCTGTACTGTATGTAACGAAGTTATTGAAACTGTAGTTATTGAAGCGTTAGGCCACGGTGAAACTCAGGCTGTAACAATCAAGGAAGCAACCTGTACTGAAGACGGAATTATGCAGATTGTATGTAAGGTTTGCGGCGGCATTGTTGTAGATAACGTTAACGTTCCGAAAACAGGCCACGGTGAAACAAAAGAGGTAATTGTTAAAGAGCCCGCAGTAGGCGTTGCAGGTCTTAAAGAAATAAGATGTACTGTATGCGATGAAGTAATAGAAACTGTAGAAATTCCTGCACTTGAAGCTCCCGAATATGCACGCGGAGATATAAACGGTGACGGCGCAGTAAATGCTTCCGACTTGAGACTATTAAAACTTTTACTTGCAAAAACCATTCAGTTAGATGATCCCGAAATTAAGAATACCGAAGTTGACGATAACAGCGGTATGCCTAACGCATCTGACTTACGTGTACTCAAACTTATGCTTGCAAAGCTTGAATACTAATTAAACTTATGGCGAAGACACTTCTTCTGAAGTGTCTTCGTTTCTATTTATTGACTTTGTGTTTTTGATTTGTTAAAATATATAAAAAATATGTTTTAAGAGGCGTGTATGACAGAATACGATGTTTTTTCAAAATATTACGATAGTTTAATGCAAGACGTTGATTATTGCAAGAAAACCGAATATGTACTAGAATTATTCAATAAGTTTGATAAAGTGCCGTCGTTACTTTTAGATGTTGGCTGCGGTACCGGCGGTTTTTCGGTTGAGTTTGCAAAGAGGGGAATAGACGTTATTGGTGCTGATATAAGCGAAGGTATGCTTACTGTTGCTAAAGAACGTGCAAAAGAGAATAACCTTGATATTTTGTTTTTGAATCAGGGCGCCGCAGAACTTGATTTATACGGCACGGTCGACGGAGCTGTGTGTTTTATGGATACTGTTAACCACATTACTTCTGTAAAAGAACTTCAGAAAAGTTTTAACAGAATTTCGCTTTTTTTAGAAAAAGACAGGCTTTTTATTTTTGATGTAAATACACCCTATAAACACGAAACTGTGCTTGGCGATAATACTTTTGTACTTGAAGGTGAAGACGTTTTTTGTGTGTGGCAAAATTTTTATAACAAAAGAAGTAAAACAACCGATATTTTTCTTGATTTCTTTGAAAAAAACGGTGATAAATATTTAAGAAATCACGATGAATTTTGTGAACGCGCATATACTTTCGAACAACTAACCGAAATGCTTGAAAAATCGGGCTTTAAGGTTGAAAAAATATATGCGGAAGATTCTTTTGTGAAACCCGCTAAAACAACTCAGAGAGCCATTTTTGTGGCAAGAAAGGAAATATAAAAAATGGGAAAACTTATAAGAGCAATAACAAGCGACGGTGCTGTTATGGCAATAGCGCTTGATTCAACCGATATCGTTGCAACTGCTGAAAAATATCACAAGACGTCTGCCGTTATGACAGCCGCTTTGGGTAGATTGCTTACCGCTGGCTCTATGATGGGAAATATGCTTAAAGGCGAAAATCATACAATTACACTTCGTATAACAGGTGAAGGTCCTGCAAAGGCAGTTGTAGTAGCAGCCGACAGCAAGGGAAACGTTCGCGGTTATACAACCGAACCAGTGGTTGAAATTCCGCTTAAAGAAAACGGAAAACTTGACGTTTCGGGCGCAATTGGCAAAAACGGTACTCTTACCGTTATTAAGGATATAGGTATGAAAGAACCTTATAACGGCTTTTTACCGCTTGTATCGGGCGAAATTGCCGAGGATATAACGGCTTATTATGCAATAAGCGAACAGATTCCTACAGTTTGCGCTTTAGGGGTACTTGTTAACCCCGATTTAAGTGTAAGATGCGCAGGCGGTTATATTATTCAGTTACTTCCGGGCGCTGATAATAAGACCATAGATAAGTTGGAAGAAAATATTAAAAAGTTACCAAGCGTAACTGCGCTTATGGATAGCGGAAAAACCATTGAAGAAATTCTTTATATGGCGCTTGACGGCTTTGAAACAGAAATTCTTTATGAACAGGTAACATCGTATTCTTGCAACTGCTCAAGAGAACGTACAAAAGAAATTTTAAAGAGTATTGATAGTGAAGAATTGCTTAGTATGGCAGAAGAAATGCCGTCAATAGAAGTGGCTTGTCATTTTTGCCCTCAGGTCTATAAATTTACTCCTGAAGAAGTAAGAAAGTTAGCAAAAACAAAAAATTGAAAAATTTTTAAAAAAAGTGTTGACAAAACGCTTTAAGTATGTTAATATATCAAAGTCGCAACGCGACAGGTGAAATGATGTGGGAGCATAGCTCAGCTGGGAGAGCATCTGCCTTACAAGCAGAGGGTCATAGGTTCGAGCCCTATTGTTCCCACCATTTTTTGGCCTGGTAGTTCAGTTGGTTAGAACGCTAGCCTGTCACGCTAGAGGTCGTGGGTTCGAGCCCCATCCAGGTCGCCATTTTTGCCTCTGTAGCTCAGTTGGTAGAGCAGGGGACTGAAAATCCCCGTGTCGTTGGTTCGATTCCGACCGGAGGCACCATTTGAATATGCGGATTTAGCTCATCTGGTAGAGCGCCACCTTGCCAAGGTGGAGGTAGCGAGTTCGAGCCTCGTAATCCGCTCCACGAAAAAAGTCTCTTTTGTCAGTAGACAAAAGAGACTTTTTTCAATGATATCCGTTCCTTGTGGAACGGGTGATATATCTTGGATATGATATCGCTCTTCGAGCGATGATATATGCCTTCGGCATATGAGGAACGGATATTATATCATGCTTGCGTAGCAAGTATATCATACGGCAACGCCGTATATCATATCGCGTCAGCGGTATATCATTGAAAAGTGTAACAAACGATGATATAATAAGATAATGGGGTGGTGTTGTGATCGAAAAATACACAAAAATATACCTAAAAAGAAATATCATACTTGCATTAATTTGTGCGACGATTGTTTTTATACCTCTGCTTATCGTTAGTTTAATTTATGACGTGTTATCTTACGATTTAGTTGTTGCGTTTACGCCCTTTTCTATTGCGTTTATTTGTGTTTTGATTAGTTTCCTGCCAATTATTCGCTTTCGGAAAATGATCAGGCAACAAGAATCGTTATATGATACGGTATTTTCCGATACCGATGCAGACCACCTCGAAACAACCTTGTATTTGAGCAAGAATTGGTTGATCTGGGCTGGAAGCTGTGCAATATATAAAAATCACATCCAATCTATTCAGCATAAACTTGAAACGGGCAGAGTCGGTTCATCGAACAAGGTAACCATAACGACAGTTGATAACAAGCGCTATATTATTTGGTGTTTAAGTACGACAAATATTAAAAAGATTAAAACTTGGTGCAAAAGTTAAGGTATACTTATATGCTTTCTTATCTCAATTCTGCTCCGCTTAGGTTGTCTTTGCCAACAAAAAATCCTCTTTTGTCTAACGGACAAAAGAGGATTTTTTCTGCACTTTATAAGTGGTTGGTTGAACAACTTCCAAAAGATGTCGAGAACGTTGAAACTTATGCGAATAAAAAGAATCTAAAATCGCTTCGTGTCATTAAATTCGAAACACAAAACAACCCTTACGCAACAATATGTAGGAGGCGAGATGTTGACAAATCAACAAGTTTTCGCTATAATAATATTAATCTTTACAGTGTATAATAATTTAGGATTATAGGGAAGAGTGAGTAATAATTTAGGAGTAATTATATGAGTGTAAGAATTATTATAGATTCAACGGTTGATGTTGCTGAAGAATTAAAAGAAAGTTTTACCGTTGTACCTCTTACGGTGAATTTTGGTGAAGAAGAATATATTGACGGTGTAACGATAACTCGTAGGCGTTTTTACGAAATGCTTATTGAAAGTTCTGTTTTACCTAAAACAAGTCAGGCAACGCCAGAAGTGTTTATAAAATATTTCGATGAAGTGAAGTCAAACGGGGATAGTGCTGTTGTTATTACACTTGCTTCAAATTTTTCGGGCACCTATCAAAGCGCCCGCATTGCCGCGAGTGATTATGAAGATATTTATGTTGTTGACAGCAAAAGTGTTGCAATTGGTTCGGGCATTTTAGCCGAATATGCTTTAAAACTGGCAGAAGACGGATGTGATGCTAAAACTATTGTAAGCATTCTTGAAAACGTTAAAAGTAAAATATGTGTTGTTGCTTTGGTAGATACACTTGAATATTTGCAAAAGGGCGGAAGAGTTTCCAAAACGGTTGCTTTTGCAGGCGGATTGCTTAATATTAAACCCGTGCTTAGTGTTACTGATGGCGAAATAAAAATGCTTGGCAAGGCGCGTGGTTCTAAGCAGGGCAATAATTTACTTGTTACCGAAATTGCTAATGCGGGTGGGGTTGATTTTTCAAAACCTGTTTTGCTTGGCTTTACAGGACTTAGCGATGCGCTTTTGAATAAGTATATAGAAGACAGTTCTTTTTTATGGAAAAGTGCCGTAGATACGCTTCATACAACGCTTATAGGCAGTGTTATCGGTACTCATGTAGGTCCCGGCGCTGTTGCGGTTGCTTTCTTTAAATATCAGTAAACAATGCCGATTCTACTGTTAGTAGAGTCGGTTTTTATTAATTCTACTAATAAGAATTATCTCGCTACCAATATTTATATCAAGTAGATTGATTGATTATGTATTATGAATATATAATTTACAGGTATTAAATTTGGAAGGAATATTATATGAGTATTGAAAATATAAAAATAGTTGCCGATTCTTCGGCCGATTTACTTACACTTGACGGGCTTTCTTTTAGTTCGGCGCCGCTTAAAATAATTACTGCCGAAAAAGAATTTGTAGACGATGCCGATTTAGACGTTGAAAATATGGCAGATTATCTTCAGAATTACAGCGGTAAATCTTCTACCTCTTGTCCAAATACTGCCGATTGGTTAGATGCCTTTGGTGATGCCAAGTATGTTTTCTGCATTACCATAACTGCAACACTTTCGGGTAGCTATAACGCTGCTTGTCTTGCAAAGCAAACTTATGAAGAAACTTATCCCGACCGTAAAGTGTTTGTTTTGAACTCATTGACAACAGGCCCCGAAATGGTTCTTATTTTAGAAAAATTCAAGGAATGTATTATAAACGGAATGAGTTTTGAAAACGCCTGTAAATATGCACAGGAATACAGCAATAAAACAGGACTTTTGTTTATGCTGGAATCTCTTAATAACTTGGCAAACAACGGCAGAGTCAGTTCTATTGTTGCTAAAATGGCAGGATTTTTAGGAATAAGAATGGTTGGTAAAGCAAGTCATAAAGGTGATCTTGAACCGCTTAATAAATGCCGCGGCGAGAAAAAAGCGCTGTTATCAATTGTTGAAAACTTAGAAGAACTTGGCTATAACGGCGGAAGAGTAAGAATAATGCACTGTATAAACGAAAATGCGGCATTAGCACTTGAGGGTTTAATTAAGGAAAAATTCCCATGTGCAAAAACCGAAATAGGTCAGAGCAGAGGTCTTTGTACTTTTTATGCCGAAAAAGGCGGACTGCTTATAGGCTTTGAAAAAGATATTTAAGAGTTAATGTTTATATGTGTGAGTTATGCACTTATTAACAGTACGACAAGATGCGAAAACACCCGTAGTTTTTCGAAACTGTGGGTGTTTTATATATTTTCTTTAATTTTTAGTTATGGTTTACTTAACGGTTAGATTTTTAAGGACGGGCTTTTTGTTGACAAAAACGAGGAGAAATATTATAATTTGATAAGATTATTATATTTTTGCTTTCAGGTTGTTGGAAAATATGAATATTTTGGAGTGGTTCTATGCCGTATACACCTTATTTGGCAAGTAGTTTTGATATACTTAACGATTTGCGCTTTGAACTGAAATACAGCGATGAATTTTATGAGAAGAATGACCCTGAATTAGACGGACCTCATATTCACGATTTTTTTGAAATATATATTAACGTTTCGGGAAACGTAAGTTTTCTTGTTAACAGTGAGATTTACGGTATTTCTTCGGGTGATATGTTGATATTAAATCCGAATGACGTTCACTATTGCATTTACAATGAGTCTTGTAAGCACGAAAATTATTGTATGTGGATAGACGCTTATAACAACGCTGAACTGTATAATTATTTTAAATCTTTGAATATTCCTAAAATTTACCGTTTTGAAGCAGTAGTAAAGGAAAAGTTGTTATCTGATCTGGAAGCATACCGTTCGGCATGTATAAAAAACGACGAATTTAATAAAGCGTTGCTGTTTTTAAAAATTCTTAAATATCCAAATGACTATGAAAATGAAGGTAACAAAACAGAACATAATATTCCGCGTGTGCTAAGACAGGCGTTAGACATAATTGATTCTGATTTTACCGAGATTTCACATATAAGCGAAATTCTGCCGAGTCTTTATATAAGCCATTCAACGCTTGACAGATTGTTTGCTGAACATATACATCTTTCTCCAAAAAGGTTTTTGGAATACAAAAAACTTTCGTTTGCCGAAAAACTTTTAAGTAGTGATATGAGCATAAATGAAATAAGTTATAAGGCAGGTTTTACAGATTGCTCACATTTTATTTCGGCTTTTAAAAAACAGTTTGGAACAACCCCGCATAAATACAGGAAAATAAGAAAAAACGCTGAATAATTCGGCGTTTTTTGCTTTAAAAAGGATTACAAAGCAGAATTACTGCAATTATTCCGATAATAATACCCAACCATCTTTTTGCGCTTAAATTTTCTTTGAAAATAAATACGGCAACTGCTATGTTTATAATTAGTCCGCCACCGTTTACAACAGGAAAGAATACAGAACTGGGCATAGTTCCCGAAAGGAAAATATTTAATTTGTTGTTAAGCGCTATACAGATTCCGCAAATACAAATAAGTAAAATTGATTTCCACCAAGAAGTCTTTTTTATTGCCACAACACAGCCTTTGTTTTTTAGTAAATTAAATAGCGAAACGATAAAAGAAATGGAAAAAGATATTATTAAAAAAGAGTCAAGTTCGTTTTTATATACGGTGCTCTGGTGCCATTTTTGCATAATTCCTATAATGCCTACACCAAGAAAGGCTATAACAGTATATATAAACCAAGTAACAGTGGCTTTTTTGTTTTCGCCTTTGAAGTCTGCCGAAAGTATTATACAAGCCATCATTAAAAGCATTCCGACAATTTGTATGGCAGATATTTTTTCGTTCCAAAATATAGTGCCGGAAAGCGCAGGAATTATAGTGGAAAGCGTTATAATCACAGAGGTATAGGAAAAAGGACCGATATTAAAGGCTTTTAAATTATAAAGTTGTTGCAACAAGGTTATAATTCCAAATGTTATAGCTAAAACAATGGTAAAAAGCGATACTTTAAAGGAAGACGCCGTTAATATTAGCACGGCGGTGCATATAAGGCAAGAAACACAGTTAAAAAAATTGTATGATTTATCGTTCTCTGAAAAGTTTTTGCTGTATATTCTTTTTATTGCGCTTCCCAGAACGTATGCAGTTATAGAGATTGATAATAGTAACCAGTTATTCATTGTTTTTCACTTTCACCCAAAGTATTCTTGCTGTACGGGGTTGGCTGAAGAATAACTTTAATTTACCTGAATCAATTTCGTGTTTTGTAAAGCTTACGCTTTCTTTTGTGTCTTCATCGGTAATTGTGCAGATTTCATTTTCTTTTACGTAGGGAAGATTTATTACAAGAGTATCTTCTGTACATTTTTCCTGACGGAAGGCAAGGAGTACACCATCTTTGTTTTCGCTATCGTAATATGAAAAAGCAACAAAAACGTTGGTTTCGCCTTCTTTTTGCCATTTGGTATGTGTATAAAATTCTTTAAGTAAATACGGAGAAACTTTTTTCCATTCCGCAATACCGTTTCTTATAAATTCAAACTGTGATTTATCTGTTTGGTAAACAAACTGACCGTCTATATTAAGAATAGGGAGCAGTGAAGCGCGGAAAATATATTTGTCGGTAAAACCTTGTACGTCGGTTTCCCATTTCTTTGCACGTACACAAGAACCGTTAAAGGGTATCCATTTGCTTAAGGAAGAAGTAATTGAAAGGCGAAGGTCGGTTGAAGTGCGGTCACGGTCACTTCGAAGAATCGGAACGCCCCTTCTAAGGGATTCGATATCGTTTCTTCCACCACCGCCTGCACAACAGTCAACAAAAGCGCAGCCGCCAAAGGAGGTAGTTGTTTCTATCATTTCATCAAGCAAACGGTAGTGAGCGGCAACCTGTTTTAATTCGGTAATACCGATACGGTTTGGACCTTCAACTCGGTCTTGAAGTTTTAAATGTCTTCCGTACTCTAAATTAACGTCTTCACGGTACATTTCTATTTTATTTTCAAGAAGAACTTTTTTTATTCTCGAAGCAGTCCAGTTATAGCAATCTTCATTGCCCATAAGGTTTAAATTCCATTTAAGCCAATGGTTTTCCGCGTTATAAAGTCCAAAGTCGGCAACCCATTCTTGTTTGTATCCGTGATTTTTAATGAGGTTAGGTATGTCCTGTACCATTTCGGGAGAAAACCAAAGTAAAGTTTTCATACCGTTTTCACGTGCGTAATCGGTAGATTCCAAAAGGGTTTTATCAGGCCATTTAGTCTTGTCGGGCTCCCAGGTACCCATAGTATAATACCAATCGTGCTTATGGTCAAAGGCAATAGCGCTGCTGCCGTCGGGCGCGGAATACCAACCGGCGTCTAACCAACGGAAATCAGCTCTAATACCCTCGCTGAACATTTTTTCAAGTGAAGGCTTATAGGTGGTATAATTTTCCGATATACTGCCGTCGGAATTTGGAAGTCCCGTGTCTGCAGAAAGAAATATAGTTGAAAACGGTAAAAGGTCGTTGCCCTCTTTGTCGGCTTTTGGCATATTTTCTTTTATATACCATTCACGCCAATAGTTAGTAGCGTAGTCTTCATCTCTGACTGTATAATCTGCTTTTACAAAAAGTGCGGTTCGAATTTTTTCTCCCGGCTTTAAATACGTGCATATACTTGGTGTAGAACGCGCAACAAAGGTTGTGGTGTTTCCATCAGAAGAAAAATCTGCCGACCAGTTTCCTGCCCAACCAATAGCCAACATACTTCCCGTATTACCGTATTCAAGGTTAAAATAGGGGAATACAACGTGTGTGGGTAATGGCTCGGGAGTTTCGAAGTGTACAATTTCTTTAAGGTTATGGCAATAGGGTTTATAATAATTTATATGGTCACCCAAAACGCCTTTAAGCAAAGGAGTCTCGCCTTCAAAATTTATTACAGATTTAACGTCGAACAAAACGCCGCTGTTTTTATTGCCAATATTTTCAAACCAAACTATCCATTCGGTTTCGCCGTAACTAAAGTTATGAGTACAAATAAGAGTTATTTGCAAAACTTCATCTTTTTTCCATACGAACGTTACCGCTTCTTTTGAACCCTTACACTCGGTATCTTTGCTTATAAGTTCAAAACTTTTATCAAAACCGTTATAATTTACGTTATTGTAGGTAAAGGAAAACGGGAATAACGCTGTGTCTTCGATTATACTTCTATACCAATTGTCAGAAGCGGTGTTAATATAACTTTTTTGCATAAAATCACCTCATAAAAAGTATAACAGTTAAATAGTTACATTTATATGATATTTTTAGCATAAAATATAAAAAATTAAGCAAAAACCGAAGTTTACTCAAAAAACTTCGGTTTTTATTTAAATATTCAATAAAGTAAGCAACCAAGTAAACAAGGGGGAAAGCAACAGCGCGGGCAGAAAGTTTGCAAGTTTAATTTTAGTAATTCCAAGCAGATTAAAACTAAGCAACAATATAAGTACAGAACCTGTGCTTGTTAAATCGGCAACGGCGTTGGCTGTAAGCAAGGGCGCAATAAATCCCGCAAGTAAAACAATAGCGCCTTGATAAACAAATACTGAAACAGAAGCAAATATTACACCTATTCCGAAACTTGCGGCAAACATTACGGAAGATATCATATCTAAAACCGATTTGGCGAAAAGGGTTGAATGATCGCCTGATATTCCCGAATTAAGTGAACCTACAACCGCCATAGCACCAACACAAAACAGAAGAGTTGCATTTATAAATCCCTGCGCTATAGGGGAAGATTTTCCGTTTTTGTTAAACTTTTTTTCAAGAATCGCGCCAAGTGTGTTAAGATGTTTGTCAATATCAATAGCGCTGCCTATTATACAGCCTAACACAAGAGAAAGTATTACAACTAAAGTGTTGTCAAGTTTAACGATACCAGGTACTGCAATTGCAATTGTACTTGCGCCAACGCCAAGCATTGCGGCATCGCTTATTTTTTTAGAAATTCCTTTGTTAATTAAACAACCAAACAGTGTGCCTATTATAACGGTAACGCTGTTTACAATAACGCCTAACAAAATTATTACCTCGCTTTTTTGGAATAGAAAAATTATAGCATTAAAGAAAAATTATGTCAATTACTCTTGTCGGTATTTTTCCATCATAGTTGAAAAAAGTTCTTTAGTTGATGGAGGAGTATAGGTGATGGCGTTTGCACCTGCTTCTACAGTGGCTTTGATGTTTTCTGAAGTGTTGCCGCCACTTGCTATAATAGGAACATCAGGGAACTTTTCTCTTATATTTTTCACTATTTCAGGCGTTTTTGCGCCTCCTGCAACGTTGAGTATAGAAGCGCCAGCGTTGAGCCGCGCCTTTATATCGGTATCAGCCTTTGTAACGGTTATTATTATTGGGATATCTACTACCTTTGCAATAGCTTCTATATTTGGGTTTGAAATAGGCGAATTAAGCACAATGCCCATAGCACCCTGACCTTCGGCATCCATAGCAAGAGAAACTGTTCTAAGACCTTTTGTAGTTCCGCCTCCCACACCGCAGAAGACAGGTATGTACGAGGCTTTGATTATAGCATCGCTTATTGATTGCTGAGGTGTAAAGGGATAAACCGCAAAAACTGCATCGGCATCGCAATTGCGTATTATTGCAAGGTCGGTAGTAAATACAAGTGTTTTTATGCGTCTGCCGTTTATAACTATGCCGCTTGCATTATAACATTCCACAGGCATTTTTAAAATATGTCTTAAACTGCTGTTTACTTGTGGCAGATTGATTTTTTTGTTTTCCATTATGTATCCTTTCTATCAAAGAGTTTTTATAATTTTTTCCTTAATCTCATTCCAAACAATCATCTTTATAATTATACCACAAAAAACAAAAAAACGGAAGATTTTCTTCCGTTTTTTGTGCTTAATATGGTTGATACACAGGCTCGGTTACAATAAAATCTTCACCATAATCAAACTTTTCGTTTTGTAAGTATGGTTCAAGTATTTCGGCGTACTCTTCGGTTGCTTTGTAATATGAAGCCTCGTAACCTTTATCGTCTATAGCAATATAAAAACCATCGGTCGTTTTTACAAGCCGTGCATGGTATCTTACAAATTCTGCTTTTTCATCGCATATTAAAACAGATTTTGAAAGTACTTCGTTTCCAAGCGGTTTGGCAGGTTCAAAATTGTTAAGTATATCGTCAAGCGCTTGTTTTGCTTTAGCGTCTAAAACTATATATTCAAAAAACATTTCGTGTTTTTCTTCATCATAGTAGTAATCTTCAATGCAATAGTTATCAAGTTTATAACTCAGAATTTTATTGTAATATTCATCGTAAAGTTCTTTTAAGCAGTATTTTTCTCCGTGTAATTCAATAAACTTAAGGTCATCGGAATAAAAGAACACGTTTCCGTACCATTCCTTAATTAAAACAGGAACGTCATAATCTGTTACTCTGCCGCTAAAAGTTGACCTTATATAAAGGTCTTCACAGTAGGGGAGTTGTTTATACTCTTTTTCGCGGAAGTATATTATTCCGTCGTCATTCTGACTGAAAAATGCCTGATTTGCCTTGGCTTCGTCCAGTTCTGCGCAAGAGCAAAAACTTAAGCAAACCGTAACAATGACCAACATTAGAGCAATAAATCTTATTGTCTTTTTCATTTTCATACCTCCTTATTCAAGGTTTAATTTGCGTTTTGTTATGCGCTGTGTAATGTAGTAGAATAAACAACCAATAGCCAGAATATAAACGGTAATAGCATTAATTGCTATGTGTATTGTTGCAAATGGGTGTCTTTCTACAAAGCGTTCAATGGCTTCAAGCGGAAGTTTATCGTAAATGTTTGGAACAATAATAATAAATATTGTGCCCAAAAACTGTTCTATAAGATATAAGGCAAAATATGCGCCAAAAGCGGCAGCAACGCGGTTTTTCTTTGCTAACTGACCAACTGTTATACAGCCGTAAAAGAGTAAAAATGAAGTTAAAATACTGCTTAGTAACATAACAAGCACTTCAATAATATAAAATATACCGTGCGGTTTTGTTATTTCAAAATAATCTTTTAAAAGGTAACCTATTGCTTTAAAAACTTCGCTTAAAACTTCGCCAGACGTTGCAATAACGCCTGCAATAATGCAACTTATTACAGATGCAATAACCATAAGTAACGCGCATAAAAGTTTAGTTGTTATAAGTTGATGGTGCGTGGCAGGAAGCGTAAACGTAAGGTAACCTTCGCTTGTAAAAAAGTTTGTGTAGTAACGTTTAATTGCAACAACAACGGTCATAATAAGGCAAACTACAACCGAAACAATAAGCGCAACTAAAGAAGATATAAAAACCACGTTGTAAGAAAAACTGTCGGTTTCAAAAAACTGAATAATGCGGTTCAATGTTGCAATACCAATAAGTATATAGAACATAGGCATTAAATTTCTTGAATAAGAAATAAGTTCCTGTTTAAAAAGTTTCTTTACCATTTGAATACCTCCCTGAACAGAGCGTCTACGCTCATACCGTTTTCTTCTCGTATTTCATCTACGGTTTTGTGAAGTTCAATGTGTCCTTTGTTTATAAAAATAACTTCATCAAGAACTTCTTCAATATCTGAAATAAGATGTGTTGAAATAATTACAGAAGAATTTGGGTTATAGTTGTTAAGTATGGTTGTTATAATGTAATCTCTTGTTGCGGGGTCAACACCTGCAATAGGTTCGTCCAGAACATAAAGTTCGGCGTTACGGCTCATAACAAGAATAAGGCATACTTTTTCTTTGTTACCCTTTGAAAGTGATTTAAGCTTTGCTTTAGGCTCTATTTGCAGGCGGGAAAGCATTTCGTAAGCCAATTCTTTTCGGAAGTCCTTATAAAAATCGGCAAAAAATTCTACAATCTGTTCAACCCGCATCCAATTGTTTAAATAGTTGTTATCGGGCAGGTAAGCCACTTTTGATTTACTTATTGTGCCCGGAACGTCGCCGCACACAAAAATTTCACCGCTTGTGGGCTGTAAAAGACCGTTTAAAAGTTTTATAAGGGTGGTCTTTCCTGAACCGTTGGGGCCTAAAAGACCTATTATTTTTCCGCTTGTTACACTAAGGTTAATAGCATCAAGCGCAACAAGATTTCCGTATTTTTTAGTAAGGTTTTCGCATCTTAATAATTCACTCATTTATACCACTCCTTTAAGTAATCAATAGTTTCGTTTGCGTTTAAGCCTAAAAGTTTCATTTCATTTAAATATTCTTCGGTTTTTTCTTTTCGTAAGGCTTTTACTGTTTCCACCGCTTTTTCGGTTTCGTTTTGCACAAACCAACCTACGTTTCTTTCTGAATATATAAGTCCTGTCTGAGCTAATTGCTCAAATGCTTTTTGTACTGTGTTGGGGTTTACACCGGTTGTAACTGCAACTTCTCTTACTGACATAAGTTTTTCACCGGCTTTTAACTCGCCGCAAGCGATTTTTACGCTTATCTGTTCGCATATCTGCGGACAAATCGGTCTGTTTTTATCTAATTTCCAACCCATATTTTACTCCTTTCTGTAGAAATGTTTTTAAAACTGTACTACTGTACTATTGCAATAATACACTAAGGTTTGCCATTTGTCAAGTGTTTTATAATTGATATGTAAAAATTAAAGGGCTGATTCACTTGAATTAAAATGAATCAGCCCATATGATGAGGTGCCGTAACCAAGCATTGCTTTAAAATGTGAAATTTAGGCGGCATTCTTTGTTAAAAACGCACAGTATATAAATATCAGGTTTTTTGGAAATAAAAAATGCAGGTGTCTCTTGAAAAAGAAATGGTTTGCAGTTTTATTTTTGAACCTTTTAGAATTTCGTTTATGTGTTTTTGAACTTCAACAATAAGAGTTTTATAATTTTCAGTAAACTGTTCGGCATCTTCTTCGCTTATAAATGCAAACTGTGCGCTTAAATGCCCGTCTTTGTAACGTGCGCAAACGGTATTTGCCATAGAAAGCGTGTCGTTAAACTTAAACACTAAACCGTTAGTTGTAAAATAATCGTGTTTTTCTTTTTCGGCTTCGGGAAGCGAAAAGTTAAAGGAATGACCTTGCGCTATAATTCCTGTGGGTGCGTCTTTAAAATCGGCGTCAATATCGTGGTCAATAAGTATTTGTTGCTTTGTTAAATTAAGATAAGTATAAACCGTATCACTTCTTAAATCATCCCAGGTTACGTCTACGTGTGACCAACCGTATTCGGTTTTTACCATATTCCACAAATGGCCAATACCTTTTGAAGTGCCCGAAACAAGCACGTTTTGTATACCTAAGCGTTTACAAAGCAACTGAAATGCTCTTGCATAGCCTTCACAAAGGGCGCGCCCGTTTACAATCGCACCGTAAGCGCTGTATACTGTCTGGTCATCGGTTTCTTCGCTGTAAGTTACGCGTTTGCAAAGTTCATCGTGCAGAATTCTTTGTTTTTCATAAATTGTTTCGCCTTTATCGGCGCGTATGCAAAGAAGTTCAATTGCATCTTCAAACTCTTCAAAATTATCTTCAATTTGGAAGGCGTAAAAACCATAGCCGTTTTCAAGGCTGCTTTTTTTAAAGGCAATACTGTTAATGCCGTTATCGGCAGAAATATAATAAGAATCGGGCATCCAGTAATATTCAGGGAAATCGTTCATTAATGCGCGGTAAGAAACCGCAATATCGCTTGAAAAATTGTTTCCGCCGTAACCTAATGAAACAAAACCTTCGGTAAGGTTTCGTACCATAGAAAGCATAATTCGGTAGTAATGTTCCTGTGTTTCGCTAAGAGTTTTATAGCACCACAGCGTTTTTGCTTCTTCGCTTGTTATTTCGGCAGGTTTTATATCCGTTACTGTTACGTCTTCGGGGTTTACAAAGGTTTGTTCCGCCTCTTTAAAAGAACCAGATTGTGTAACAAAGGATTCTTTATCGGGCATATCATCATTAAAACAGCCGCAGCAAGAAATCACAGCAAATAACAAATAAAAGGTTAAAACTAAAAATTTTTTCAAAATTATTCCTCGTTTACAATGTTATATCGGTTGCACATATCGCCTAAATAATCGGTCCATCCGTAGCAATCGGGAACACTTAAGGTGTTTTCTGTATTATTCATTATACTATAAAGAGCATCAGAAGAAAAGCCGATTTTGTAAATTTTATTAAAAACCGCTTTCAAAATTTTCACTTTTGTTTCTACGTGGTCTTTATTAACGGCAATAATGTTGCAAACCTGTACTCCGGTATAACGCATTTCTTCACCGAAAATATCAAGGGTTATTCCGTCTATTGTATCTATAAAATCCATAAGTGAAGCGTAACTGAAGTGTATTGTTTCGCTTGGGTAAAACCCGAAGTTTTCAAAGGCTTTTTTACCTGCGTTTTCTAAAAAAAGTGCACTTATAAAACCTTCTTTGAATTTTAAACTTACACACAGCGAAAAACCGTCTTCAAAGGTAAAAAACAAGGTTGTGTCAGCAGGGTATTCGGGCTCTGCTTCATAGGGAACATCATCTTTTGGAACCGATATGCTTACAAGCGGTTTGGTTCGTGTTAATACAAAGACAAACGCTGTGAATATAAGCGCGCTGATAAGTACTACCGCCGTTATTTGTAAAATTGTTTTTTTGTCCATAATAAACCCTCTTTTCTTTAGATTTATTATGGACATATACTTGTCTTTTTAAACTTTAGATGATATAATTCTTTTGTTACTTATTTTAAAAGGAAGAATAGTTTATGTCTTTTGAAATTATTGATTTTCATACGCATCCTTTTATAAAGGAAGAAAACAATATTTGCTCGTATAAAGATATTTTGAATATGAGTGATTCTATTACGCAAAAAGATTTAACACAACTTGGTGTTTCTAAAATTTGCGGTTCTGTTGTTAATACAAACAATAACCTTTATAGCAATATGTGGGAAAAGGTATATGAAAACAATAATATCGCATTGGAATTAAAGGCACGATATAATGATTTTTATATACCGGGTTTTCATATTCATCCCGATTATATAGAAAACTCTTTAAATGAAATTGAAAGAATGAGCAAGAACAACGTGAAATTAATAGGCGAACTGGTTCCTTACATAGACGGCTGGAAAAACGGATATGACAGCGACAATTTTTCTTTGTTGTTAAAGGAAGCGGGTAAACGAAATATGATTGTCAGTTTTCATTCGCAGAATGAAGATGCGATGGACAAAATGGTTAAAGAACACAAAGACGTTATTTTTGTTGCCGCGCATCCGGGTGAATACGGCGCTTTTATGCGGCATATTGAAAGAATGAAGTACAGCGAAAACTATTATCTTGATGTGTCGGGCTACGGTATTTTCCGGTATGGAATGCTTAGAAAAGCAATAGATACTTTTGGAATAGAAAGAATACTTTTCGGTTCGGATTATCCAACCTGTAATCCTGCTATGTATATAGGGGGAGTATTGCTTGACAATTTAATAAGCGATACTGAAAAAGAAAAGATTTTTTCACTTAACGCCAAGAAATTACTTGGTATATAAGTAAGTATTAATTAAAAAGCGAGGTGAAGAAAATGTATTTTGCCATAAACGGCGGTGATGCGGCTTTTGGTGCCGACGTTATTTTAAAAGACCTTCATTTTGAAATAAGAGATAAGCAAAAGGTTGCTGTTGTAGGGCGCAACGGTTGTGGAAAAAGTACACTTCTTCGCCTAATAAGCGGTGAAATAGAACTTGAAAACGTGCCCGATAACGGCGGTATTTCAAAAAGCGAAAATACCGTTATAGGCTATTTAAAGCAAATAAGTTTTGAAGATGAAAATATAACCTTTGAAGAAGAGGTAAAAAAGGCGTTTTCTAATATTTTTGCAATAAGAGATGAAATGGAAACTCTTTTAAAGAAAATAGAAGAAAATGCAAATGACGAAGACGTTTTAAGATACACCGCGCTTGAAGAACATTTTAAATTGCTTGGCGGTTATTATTACCAAAAAGAGTATGAAACAGTAGTTAAAAAATTCGGCTTTACAAAGCAAGACCAATTAAAAAAAATAGGCGAATTTTCGGGCGGTCAGCGCACAAAAATAGCCTTTGTAAAACTGCTTCTTTCAAAGCCTGATATACTGCTTTTGGACGAGCCTACAAACCATCTTGACATTAGCACGGTGGAATGGCTTGAAGAATATATAAAAGCCTATCCTTGCGCGGTTGTTATTGTATCGCACGATCAGATGTTTCTTGACAGAACTGTTGAAATTGTTTATGAAATTGAATACGGCAATATTCATAAATATTATGGTAATTATTCAAAATTTACCGTACTGAAAAGTCAAGACGCAGTGCGTAAACAAAAAGAGTATGAACGTTATAAAGCCGAGGTTGCGCGTCTTGAACAATTGGTGGACCGTTTCAGATATAAAGCCACAAAGGCGGCAATGGCGCAATCTAAAATAAAGGCGATAAACCGAATGGAAGTTCCCGAAGAGGTTATTTCTTCCGATAACAGGGGATTTTATATGGATATTACGCCTGCGACTGAAAGCGGCGAAAAAGTTTTAGAGGTTAAGGATTTATCGGTTGGATATACAACTGCACTTGCAACGCTTAGCTTTACATTGCTTAAAGGTCAACGGCTTGGCTGTATCGGTGACAACGGAAAAGGAAAATCCACCTTACTTAAAACCCTTGTTGGTAAGGTGGAAAAACTTGGCGGTATTTATAATTACGGCGTTAACGTTCAAATAGGCTATTTTGACCAACAGTTAGCGCAATACGTAAGCGAAAAAACCGTGCTTGACGATTATTGGGATGAATTTCCGTATCTTACCCATACACAGGCACGAAATGATTTAGGCGCTTTTCTTTTCAGAGGCGAAGACGTATTTAAACCCGTTAACGTGCTTTCGGGCGGTGAAAGGGTAAGGCTGTGCCTTTGTAAAATACTTAAAAAACGTCCTAATCTTTTAGTACTTGACGAGCCTACCAACCACATGGATATTATTGGCAAAGAAACGCTTGAAGAAATGCTTAAAGGTTATACCGGTACCGTTATATGTGTATCGCACGATAGGTATTTTATAAAAGAAATATGTGACAGCCTTTTGTGTTTTGAAAACGGTAACGCTACGTATTATCCCTTTGGTTATTCTCAGTATGAACAGCAAAGGCGCGTTGTAAAAGAAGAAATAAAAACCGAATCCGATAATACGGCAGAGGTCAAAAAAGTAAAGGAAAAACATTTTTCTCCTTTAAAAGAACTTTCAAAAGTTACAAAAGCGCTTTCCAAAAAAGAAGAGAGCATACTTCTTCTTGAAGAAGAAATAGACTCTCTTAAAAACGAAATTAGTGAAAATTCAAGTGATTACGAAAAACTTGTATTATTGACAAGTGAACTTGAAATTAAAGAAAACCAACTTGGGTGTATGTATTCCGAATGGGAAGAATTAAGCGCTAAAAAGGAAGACCTTGAAAGCAGATGCCCTAAAAAGGAGCACTGATGTAAAATTCTATTATGCCCGCTGTCAATGCTTTTGCACAGCGGGTTTCATATTCGTTGTCAAGCATATTCTTAAGGTCATTTTCGTTTGTTATAAAACCGTTTTCGGTAAGAATTGCAGGACAACTTGAAACTCGGTTTAAAAAGAAGTAGTGCCAGTCTTGCTTATGGACTGTTGAGTAAAGGTTTGCGTTATTTGTGGAGTCGGTTAATGCTTTTGCGGCGTTATATGAATACGGTGAGAAGTAAAAAGCGTTAAAACCGTTCTCGCTCCCTGAATCGCGGTGGACAGATATTATCATATCAGCCTCGCTTAAATATGCTGTTTCTAAACGGTTAGCAGCATCTACGTTTTTATTAGTAGCGCGTGTCATTACAACTGTTACACCGATTTTTTCAAGTTCTTCTTTAAGTTTGGTTGCAAGACCTAAATTAAATGCCGATTCTTTGTGTCTGCCGTTCATAGCGCCTGGGTCTTCGCCACCGTGACCTGCATCTACAACAATGGTTGCATCGTGTAGCGCATATCCGTATTCGTTATCGGCGGTGTAAACCTTTGTCGGCTCTAAAAGTTTAATTACAAGCATATCTTCATTGTTGTAATCGGCGTACCAACCGTAAAAAGCGCCTTCGTTTCTTAAAAACAGTTTAAGTACGGCATTGTTGCTGTTCTGTACAATTTCGTACCCGCTTATTAATCGGTTGTTTGAAAAATCAAAATCATCAACAAGGTTTGTGCAATAAAAAAAGGTTATTTCTATGTAAGAAAAGGTTGGATTTTCTATTTTGAAATCTCCCGATTCAATATCAAAGTATTCCTGTGTTTTAAGTTCAAAAGTAAAGGGCGCTTTAAAGTCGGTTTGAAAGGTAAGCGAGGTGTATTTTCCATCGCTTGTAAGCGAATAAGGAATAATTGTATTGCTTGAAGGAAGTTTGCCTTTATAAACTTTTACATCGTTTTCGTAAACTCTTTTTCCAAAGTTTAAAAGACGGTAATCTTTACCGCTTTCGGCATGGGTAATTATAGCCTCAGAGCAGTAATCTACAGTACCTTCAGGCAAATAACTGTAAAAAGGCTTTGACGTGTCGTTTACCTTTTCACCGTCAAAGGTTTCTGCCTGAATACTTGTTATTTCTGCAACAAAAGAAGCGTCAATATTTGCTTCGTTAATATCAGATACAGAAGGAAAACTGTATTCGGGTTCTGCTTTTGAACAAGCAGAAAAAGCAATAATAAATGATACCGCTAAAAGAACGGCGCTGATTTTAGAAAAACACTTCATATAATCTACCTCTTTTAAATATATTACAATAAATGAAGGGAAAAATCAAATTTTTATTGAAAAACAAATAAAAGTGTGCTAAAATAATGGCGGTGATGGTTTTGAAAACTGTTTTGCTGTGCATTATGGCAGTCTTCAATGTAATCGGTGCAATTCTTGTTGTGTGTGATAAATCACGTGCTAAACGCAAAAAATACCGCATTCGCGAATCAACACTTTGGTTGTTTTCACTGCTTGGCGGTGCGCTTTTTGTTTTTGCTTTTATGTTACTTTGCAGACACAAAACAAACCATTTGTCGTATATGCTTTTATTACCGCTTATTATTGCGGCTCAACTAATTTTAATAATTGTAATTTAATATTCGGGGCGGAGTGAAATTCTCCACCGGCGGTACAGCCCGCGAGCCTTTTTGGCTGATTCGATGAAACTTCGAAGCCGACAGTTATAGTCTGGATGAAAGAATAAAATTTTGCGCCCTTAATAGGGCGTTTTTTGTTTTTGGGGGCTTTTTTATGAAAAAGAACAGAACGTTTTTAATTTGTTTAATAGGGGTTATGAGCGCACTTTCAACCGTTATTTATCTTATCTTTCCTGAAATTCCGTTAGTGCCCGGTGTTGACTATTTGAAAATAGATTTTTCCGATATCCCTGCGGTTATTTCGGCAGTTTTATGCGGTCCGTTTGCAGGTATATGTGTTGAAATTATTAAAAATGCAATTCATCTTTTCAGAACAACAACGCTTGGTATCGGCGAACTTATGAATATAGGCATAGGCTCTGCCATGATAGGTTCTCTTTATTTTTCTTTGAAATATTTTTCAAAAAAACTTAAAAATCATTTCTTTTCGCCCAACGTTTATTATTTATCGGCTGTAATTGCGGTTATTGTAACCGTTATTGCAGGGTGGTTGCTTAACGGTTTGCTTACTCCTGTATTTTTTGCGTTATCGGGAATACCTATAACAGCAGCAAGTATTATTGCGGGGGTTACGGGTTCTACTTTACTTAACGCCGTAAAGGCGGCAGTAAATCTTTTGGTTTTCTATCCCGTATATTTTGCAATATATAAAGCCGTTCCAAATAAAAACGGTATTGACAATAAAAAGTAATTGTGGTAATATACTAAAGCAAATTTAATATTTTCCTTATCAAGAGTGGCGGAGGGACAGGCCCGTTGAAGCCCGGCAACCTGAATTATCAAGGTGCTAAATCCTGCGGTTTAACCGGAAGATGAGGTGTTTTTTCTCGCTTCCGTATGCTTGGAAGCGATTTTTTATTTGGGGGATTTTTTAAAATGTCAAAAATGCTTTTTACTTCAGAATCTGTTACAAAGGGACATCCGGACAAGGTGTGTGACCAGATTTCCGATGCTGTGCTCGATGCTTATTTAAGCAAAGATCCAAATGCTCGTGTGGCTTGTGAAACCTTTGCCACAACAGGCATTATAAACGTTATGGGAGAAATTACCGCCAACTGCAGCGTAGACATTTCTTCTCTTGTAAGAGAGGTGGTTTGTTCTATTGGATACGATAACGATGAATGCGGTTTTAACGGAAATACCTGTAACGTAATTACTACATTAGACAAGCAGTCAAGCGATATTGCTATGGGTGTAGACCGTTCTTTGGAACTTAAAGACGGCGAAGAAGACCAATACAACCTTAACGGAGCAGGAGATCAGGGTATGATGTTCGGTTATGCCTGTGATGAAACCGACGTTTTAATGCCGTTGCCTATTTATCTTGCTCATAAAATGGCTTTAAAACTTACTGAAGTGCGTGAAAACGGCACACTTGATTATTTGTATCCCGATGGTAAAACTCAGGTTACTGTTGAATATAACGACGGAGTTCCTACGAGAATAGAAGCCGTTGTTGTTTCAAGTCAGCACAGTAAGGATGTAAGCCTTGAAACACTTAGAAAAGATATACTTGAATACGTAATTAAACCTGTTATAGATGAAAAACTTTTAGATGAAAACACAAAGTTCTTCATTAATCCCACAGGCCGCTTTGTTATAGGCGGACCTCAGGGCGATACAGGGCTTACGGGCAGAAAAATTATTGTAGATACTTACGGCGGTATGGCACGTCACGGCGGCGGTGCTTTTTCGGGCAAAGACCCAACAAAGGTAGACCGCAGTGCCGCTTATGCTGCAAGATGGGTGGCTAAAAACATTGTTGCGGCAGGCCTTGCCAAGCGTTGCGAGGTGCAGATTGCTTATGCTATTGGTGTTGCAAAACCTGTTTCTGTTATGGTAGATACATTTGGTACCGGTGTAGCAAATGATGAAAAAATTGCAGAAGCTGTTAATAAAGTGTTTGATTTGCGCCCTGCGGCTATTATTGATAAACTCGGTCTTAGAAAACCTATATACCGTCCGCTTGCGGCTTACGGACATTTTGGCAGGGAAGAACTTGATCTTTCTTTTGAAAAAACCGATAAAGCCGAGGAACTTAAAGCTTTATTTTAAATTTTTAACACACTCGTTTTTACGGGTGTGTTTTTTTATAAAATATTGTTAGTTTTACTTGCATATTTTTATTATTTATTATATAATAAATTGATTATATATTCTAGGGAGTTTTTATTTTTGAAAAATAACGAAACATTTTTTGATTCTGAATATATGCAGTGTGCTAAAGAAACTGTTTTTAAAACTTACGGCGAAAAACCAAAGGCTTGTGTTATAACCTACGGGTGTCAGCAGAACGTTAGCGATTCCGAACGCATTAAAGGCATTCTTGTAAGCCTTGGATACGTGCTTACCGATGAAGCAGAAGGCGCCGATTTTGTGCTTTATAACACCTGCGCGGTGCGTGGACACGCCGAAGACAGAGTTTACGGAAATCTTGGTGCTATGAAGCATTATAAAAGGCGTCATCCTTCAATGATAATTGCGGTGTGCGGCTGTATGATGCAACAACAAAGCGTGTGTGACAGAATAAAAAAGAGTTACCCTTACGTTGATATTCTTTTCGGCACTTTTGCATTGCACCGTTTGCCCGAATTTTTATATAAACGCCTTAACGGTTCGGCAAGAATTTTTGAAATATCGGATGACAAAACCGATATTGTAGAAGGTTTGCCAATAAGCCGTGACAGCAAGTTTAAGGCGTGGCTTCCCATTATGTACGGATGCGATAACTTCTGCACTTACTGTATAGTACCGTACGTTCGCGGAAGAGAACGTTCAAGAACTTCGGCTGAAATTTTAAAAGAAGCAAGAAGTCTTGTGGAACAAGGCTATAAAGATATTACCCTTTTAGGTCAGAACGTTAACTCTTACGGTAAAGGGCTTGATGAAGATATAAACTTTGCAAAGTTGTTACGGCTTATTAACGATATACCGGGCGATTTCCGTATACGTTTTATGACGTCGCATCCAAAGGATTGCACCGAAGAACTTTTAGATGTCATGCGTGATTGCGAAAAGGTGTGTAAACATTTGCATTTGCCTTTCCAAAGCGGTTCCGACAGAATTTTAAAGGCTATGAACCGACACTATGACCGTGCCTCTTATTTAAAACTTATAAACGGCGCAAGGCAAAGAATTCCCGATATTTCAATAACAAGCGATATTATTGTTGGTTTTCCGGGAGAAACTTACGAAGACTTCAAAGAAACGCTTTCTTTGGTTAAAGAGGTTGAATTTTCTTCGCTGTTCACCTTTATTTATTCAGCAAGGGAAGGTACTCCTGCTGCAGAAATGGAAGATAACGTTTCAAGGGAAGAAAAAGGCAAGTGGTTCAGCGAACTTTTAAAAGTTCAGGAAGAAATTGCTTTAAAGAATGAAGATAAATATGTTGGCAAAACTTATAAAGTACTTTGCGATGATTTTGGCAGAAAAGAAGGCTATATGGCAGGTCATACCGACGGTACTGCCGTGGTGGAATTTGAGGGATGTCAGCAAGACTTAGGCAAATTTATAACAGTAAAGACACAGCGCGTTACAAACGTGCTTGAAGGTATAAGAACAGGAGAATAAAAAATGGACGTAATAGAAGTAACAAGAAATTTAGGAAAAGAAATACAAAAAGATGAACGCTTTATTGCTTTTGCAAAAGCAAAACTTGCGTTAGATAACAACGAAAACCTTAATTCCAAAATCGGTGAGTTCAATATCATTCGTATGAATCTTGACAGATTGTTGAGCGAAGAGGAAAAGGATAATGAAAAAATTGCCGAAGCAAACAAAAATCTTCGCGCTGTTTATGATGAAATTATGGCTGACGAAGTAATGAAAGAATATAACGAAACAAGAGCCGCTGTAGATAAAATGATAGCCGACGTTATGGGTATTATACGTATGTGTGCAGAAGGCGCAGACCCTGAAACCTGTACTTTACCCGAGGCTGGTTGCAGCGGCAGTTGCTCTACCTGCGCCGGTTGCCACTAATTAAAATTTTAAGTTTGTTTAAAAGGGGAGAATAAGTATGGCAGGGCTATCGCCTATGATGCGCCAGTATCTTGAAATAAAAGAACGCAACAGCGACAGCATTCTGTTTTTCAGATTAGGTGACTTTTACGAAATGTTTTTTGATGATGCAAAAACCGTTTCTGAAGAACTTGATTTAGTTTTAACGGGTAAGGAATGCGGACTTGAAGAAAGAGCGCCAATGTGCGGTGTGCCGTTTCACAGTGCGGAATCTTATATTGCTCGTTTGGTTGAACGCGGTTATAAAGTTGCAATTTGTGAACAGGTAGAAGACCCTGCAACTGCAAAGGGCCTTGTTAAACGGGATATTGTAAGAATTATTACACCCGGTACGGTTATTGAAGATTCTATGCTTGAAGAAGGAAAAAGCAATTATCTTTGTGCAGTTACTGTTTCGGCAGATTGCGTAGGACTGTGCTTTTGCGATGCCTCTACAGGCGAAACTCACGTAACGCAAAGTTTCGGTGAAGATATGTATGATATCGCTATTACCGAAATAGGCCGTTTTATGCCTGCCGAAGTGCTTATTTCTGCAGGTTACGAACAAATAGAAAAATTAGGTTCTTTCCTTGTTTCAAAATATGACGGAATGGTAACTGTAAGACCCAAGGATTCTTTTTCAATTAAAGTAACCGAACCCATTGTACTTACACATTTCGGCGTTATAAGTACCGAAAACATTTCTGTTCCCGCTAACAGTAACGCCGCTGTTTCTCTTGGCGCTGTTATACAGTATCTTTACGAAACAGGACTTACAAAGAATATAGCGGTAAGTAAGGTGAATTATTATACACAGTCACAGTTTATGCGACTTGATATGACGGCGGTTAAAAACCTTGAACTTGTAGAAACAATTCGTGCAAAAGCAAAAAAAGGTACTCTTATATGGGCAATTGATAAAACCAAAACCGCTATGGGTAAACGTCTTATTAAGTCTTGGGTTCAGCAACCGCTTTTAAGCCTTAATGAAATAAATACCCGTCATAACGCCGTTGAAGAACTTTACGAAGATACCCTTATGCGCGGAGAACTGATTGAAGCTTTAAGCGGTATAAAAGACCTTGAACGTTTAATGGCTCAGGTTATTTACGGTACTGCAACGGCAAGAGAATTAAGACTTATTTTCTATACAATTTCCAAATTCCCGTTTATAAAAGAAATTATAAGCGGTGCTAACAGCCGTTTTATAAAAGATTGCGATAATAACATAGACCCACTTGAAGATATAGCAAAATTAATAGACGACGCATTGGTTGAAAAACTTCCCGCAGTACTTAAAGAGGGCGGAATTATTAAAGAGGGGTATAACAGCGAGGTAGATACACTTCGCGATATACTTAATAACGGTGCGGGAATAATTGCAAATATAGAAGCAAGAGAACGCGAAAGAACAGGCATTAAAAACTTACGTGTTAAGTTTAATAAAGTTTTCGGCTACTATATTGAAGTTACAAATTCGTTTTTGGATTTAGTGCCCGAAGATTATATCCGTAAGCAAACCTTAACGGGCGGTGAGCGTTTTATAACTCCCGAATTAAAAGAACTTGAGGATAAAATTTTAGGCGCTAAAGACCGCGTAATTGCGCTTGAATATGAAATTTTCGATAACATAAGAAAACAGGTTGCAAATGCAAAAGAACGTTTCCAAAAAGCGGCAAATGCCTTGGCAAAACTTGATGTTGCTTGTTCGTTTGCTTACGTTTCGGTTAATTCAAACTATGTAAGACCGCGTTTTAATGCCGAAGGCGCTATCCGTATTACCGCAGGCAGACATCCTGTTGTAGAAAAACTTTCTGATACGCCCTTTGTTTCTAACGATACTTACCTTGATAAAGCCGATAACCGTTGCGCAATAATTACAGGTCCTAATATGGCTGGTAAGTCTACATATATGCGACAGGTTGCCATTATAACGCTTATGGCGCAGATTGGTTGTTTTGTTCCTGCTGAATCGGCAGACCTTTGTATATGCGATGCAATTTATACCCGTGTCGGCGCATCTGACGATTTATCTTCGGGACGTTCTACATTTATGGTTGAAATGAGTGAAGTTGCCGACATTCTAAACGGCGCAACAAAAGATAGTTTGCTTATTCTTGATGAAATAGGCAGAGGTACTTCTACATTTGACGGTATGGCAATAGCAAAAAGTGTGCTTGAATACGTTGCCGACAAAAAGAAGTTGGGCGCAAAAACGCTGTTTGCAACCCATTATCACGAACTTACCGATATGGAATACGAAGTATCGGGTGTTAAGAATTATAATATTGCTGTTAAAAAACGCGGCGATGACATAATCTTTTTGCGCCGTATTGTACCTGGCGGTGCCGACGAAAGTTACGGTATAGAGGTTGCAAACCTTGCAGGACTGCCAAGCGTAGTAATAAAAAGAGCCAAAGACATTTTAAAGGAAGTAGAAAGTAAGGGCGTTATAAAATACCGTACCGAAAAAGAAGAATCTGCACAACTTCCTATTGAAATGTTACAAGCTGCAGAAATATTAAACGAACTTAAAGTAATAGACGTTGAAACACTTACGCCTATTGAATGCAGTAAAATACTTTACGATTTATCAAAAAAAGCCAAAGATTAGCCAAATTTTGATTTAATGAAAAAGGAGGTCACATAATGCCGAAAATTAACGTGCTGCCAAAACAACTTGCCGAGCTTATTGCGGCGGGTGAAGTTGTTGAAAAACCTGCTTCGGTTATAAAAGAATTAACTGAAAACGCAATAGATGCGGGCGCAACAAAACTAACCGTGGAAATTAAAAACGGCGGTGTGCTTTATATGCGTGTGACCGATAACGGTTGCGGTATTAAAAAAGATGACGTTAAAACAGCCTTTTTGCGTCACGCAACCAGTAAAATTGTAAATGAAAACGATTTAAACAGTATTGCAACATTAGGCTTCCGCGGTGAAGCGCTTGCGGCAATTTGTGCGGTTTCGAAGGTTGAAATGGTAACAAGAACCGAAGATGATATTGAAGGCACTCGTTACTGTATTGAAGGCGGCGAAGAAAAAGTTTTTGAAGAAGCCGGTTGTGACGTTGGCACTACCATTATTGTAAAAGACCTTTTTTATAATACACCCGCAAGAATGAAGTTTTTACATAAAGATACCTTTGAAGGTAATTTAATAAACGACGTTCTTGAAAAAATTGCTCTTTCGCATCCTGAAATTGCAATTAAGTTTATAAGAGATAATAAAACGGTGTTTACAACTTCAGGAGATAATAAACTGTTTTCGGTTATTTACAGCGTGTTGGGCCGTGAGTTTGCTTCGGGACTTATAGAAACCAATGCCGCTATGTCTAACATTTCGGTAAATGGTTACGTTTGTAAACCCATTTATTGCAAACCTAAAAGAAATTCGCAGTATTTCTTTTTAAACGGCAGAACCGTGCGAAGTGCAACTATGGTAGCGGCGTTGGAAGCGGCATATAAGAATTCAGCAATGGTGGGTAAATTTCCGTCTTGCGTTTTGCATATAGAACTTCCTCTTGAAAGCGTAGACGTTAACGTGCATCCCTCTAAAACCGAGGTGCGCTTTGCTAACGAAAAACCGTTGTTTGAAGCAGTTTATGTTGCAGTTAAAAATGCATTGCAAAAAGGTGACACAAGACCTCAGTTTACCGAAAAGAAACAACTTAAGTTTTCAACTTTTGAAAGAATGACAGCCGATGAATTTAAACAAACGGTAATTGCTGACCCCGAAACCAAAAGGGATATAAAACCGCAAACTGCAACAAAGCAAGAACCTTTAAAACAGGAAGTATTTAAGCCTGAAGTAAAAAAAACAGAGCCTGTAATTAACTCTAATGCAAAAGTTACAGAAGAAAAACCTGTTTTTAAAATGGCTCTTAACGATTATTCACCACAAAGAGAAGAACAAAAGAAAAGGGTAAGTGTGGATATTTTTGTGGACGAGCCCGTTGTACAGAAAAACAGGGCTTTAGAAGAAATTATAGATGAAACGCAAGAAACACAAACAAAGGAACCTCAAACGGCTTTGTTTGAAGAACTGCGTTACGTTGGTGAAATATTTAAAACCTACATAATTGTAGAACAGGAAAACAGTGTTTTCTTTATAGATAAACACGCGGCGCACGAACGCATATTGTTTGAAAAACTTAAATCAAGTATATCACCAGAAAGTCAAGGGTTACTTTTACCGGTAACGGTAAGACTTTCGGCACAGCAGTATAATGCAGTGCTTGATAATATTGATGCTTTGACTAAAAGCGGGTTTGACGTTGAAGATTTTGGTAATCTTAACGTAATAGTACGCGCTGTGCCGTCTTCACTTACAGGCGAAGATGTTAGCGACGTTATTATTGAAGTTGCCGATAATCTTGCAAACGGTCTTGATACAAACGTTGAAAAATTAGACCATATTTACCATACTGTTGCTTGTAAGGCGGCTATTAAAGCAGGTTTTAATACTCCGCCAAAGGAACAGTTGTTTCTTGCAAAACAGGTGCTTAGCAATAATGATATCCGTTATTGTCCTCACGGCAGACCTGTTGCGTTTGAAATGAAGAAAAGAGATTTTGAAAAACAGTTTGGAAGAATACAGTAATGTCTGAAAAAAGAATTTTTACGGTTGCGGTGGTAGGCCCTACGGCATCGGGTAAAACCGACCTTGCCATAAGCATTGCAAAACGTTTCGGCGGTGAAATAATTTCTGCCGATTCTATGCAGATTTACAAAGATATGCCTATAGCCACGGCTTGTCCCGATGCAAACCAAAAAGAACAGGTTGTACATCATCTTGTTGAGTTTTTAGATAACAGTGTGAGTTTTTCGGTTGCAGAGTACGTAACGCTAGCAAGTGAAAAAATAGAAGAAATAAACAGCAGAAATAAACTTCCCATTATTGTTGGCGGAACAGGGCTTTATATTGATTCGCTTCTTAATAATATTACTTTTACCGCCGATAAAAGTAACGAAGAATTGCAAAAGTGTTTAAACGAAAAGTATGATGCCGTGGGCGGTGAAGCCATGCTTAAAGAGTTAAGCGTGTTTGACAGCGAAACTGCCAAGCGTTTACACGCAAATGACCGCAAACGAATAATAAGGGCATTTGAAGTTTATTTAAATAACGGTATTTCAATTACAAAGCAAAACGAACTTTCTAAACTAAATCCCGCGCCGTATGATACTTTGTATATAGGAATAACCTATAAAGACCGTGAAAAACTTTACGAAAGAATAAACAAGCGTGTTGATATAATGCTTGAAAACGGAATTTTAGATGAAGCTGTTAAGTGTATGAATAAAGGGAAAACCGCTAAACAGGCAATAGGCCATAAGGAATTTATTCCTTACTTAAACGGCGAAATTACGCTTGAAGAAGCCACCGAAAATTTAAAAAGGGAAACAAGACATTACGCCAAGCGCCAACTTACGTGGTTCAGAAAAAACAGTGATATTAATTGGATATATGCCGATTGCTGTGATGTTGAAAAAACAGCAATAGAAATTGTGAAAGAGAGGATAAGTAAAGAATGCAAAACAAGTTTGTAAAAGTTTCTTTGTGTGTACTTATGGTTGTGTTTTTATTGCATCAACTTTATTCAGCATTGTATATTCCTCTTGATACCGAAAAGGCAGAATATATTAAATATACCGAAGGAATTGATACAACCGGAATTATAATAAGAAGCGAATTCGGTGTAAAACGAAGCGATTCCGGTGTTATGCATTTTATAATTAACGATGGTGAACGCGTTGCAAAAAACGGCGTAATTGCCGATATTTATACCAGCGAAAGCGATTCTATAGCCGTTAATAAAATTAACGATATAACCAAACAGTTGGAAAACATAAATACAATACAAAGTTATAACGATCTTGCGGCAGTTGATATTGAATTGCTTAACAGTAAAATAGGCGAATCGGTATCAGATATGTTGTTTTCTGCTAAATCGGGTAATTATTCATCTGTTCATACAATGAAAAACGATCTTCTTACCATGCTTAACAGAAAAACGATGGTTACGGGCAGTAATTATGATTTTTCGGCTCAGACTACCGCTTTGCAAAGCGAACTTGATAGATTGAATGCCTCGCTTAATAATCCTGTTTCAAATATATGTGCCGAAGAATCGGGATTCTTTGTTTCTACGGTCGACGGATACGAAACCGTGCTTACCACCGATGATTTAAGTATTTATACCCCCGAGTTTTTAGATACCGTAAAAGAAGCCGAAAAGGAAGAGAGCGTTGGTAAAATTGTATCTGACTACACTTGGTATATTGCGGTAACGGTGGATGAGTCACAGTCGCAGAAGTATAAAATAGGCGATGCCGTAAGACTTCATACAAACCTAAAGAATAATCCCGACCTTTCAGTAAGAGTTGCGGCTGTTAATAAAGATGAAACTAATTCAAGAGCCGTAATTGTGTTTTCTTGTAAAGAAATGAATACCGAACTTGCCACAATAAGAAAAATTTCTTTAACTGTGGTTGAAGGCGTGTTTGAGGGACTTAAGGTTAAAAAGAGCGCATTAAGAGTTGTAGACGGCGAACGCGGAGTATTTGTGGTTTCGGGAATGGAACTTAAATTCGTAAAGGTTTCGGTGCTTTATTCTAAAGATGAGGCCGACTACGTTATTTGCGAAAAAAGTCCGGATATAGATAAAACGGTGTTAAGACTATACGACCAAGTTGTAATTAAAGGAAAGAATTTGTATGACGGAAAAATTATTAACTGAAATTTTCTTACTTAATTTTGCCGAAATTAAGCAAAAAATAAAGATTGCGGCGGAAAAATCGGGAAGAAAAGCAGAAGATATTATTTTACTTGCCGCTGTAAAAACCGTATCGCCGGAACTTATAAACTATGCCATAAAAAACGGTATAGAGTATATAGGCGACAACCGTGTTCAGGAAATGATATCTAAAGAAAATGAAATAGAAGGCTTTGTTCATAAGCATTTTATAGGCCATTTGCAAACCAATAAGGTTAAAGACGTTATTAACCGCGTTGAAATGATTGAATCGGTGCATTCGCTTAAACTTGCCAATGAAATAAGCAAACAGGCAATTAAGTGCGAAAAGGTAATGGATATATTGCTTGAAGTGAATATAGGAAACGAAGAAAGTAAGTCCGGATTTTTTGTTGATGAACTTCTTAATGCCATAAAAGAAATATCTCTTTTGAAGGGCGTTAAAATTAAAGGACTTATGACAATACCGCCTATTTGCGATACAGATGAAGAAGTTAAAGAATTTTTTGAGCAAATGTATAAACTGTTTATTGACATTAGAGCAAAAAACATAGATAATGTTAATATGGATATATTGTCAATGGGGATGTCCGATACTTACGAACTTGCCGTTGAATGCGGCGCTAACTTAGTCAGGGTAGGAACAAAACTGTTTGGCGAAAGAAAATATTTTTAAAGGAGAAATAAAAATGGGTGTATGGGACGGAATAAGAAACATATTTAATCTTTCTGATGAAGATTACGAGGATGAAGAGCTTTACGAGGCAGAGAATGAAGAAACAGAAGAATATGCCGAGCCGGTAGCAAAAAAAGTAAAAGAACCCGTTAAAAAGGAAACCAACCGTTTTGCAGAGCGCCGTTCTGCTAAAACCGTTCCTTTTAATAACGGTGATAATATGCGCCTTTATCTTGCAAAGCCCGAACGTTTTGAAGACGTTACTGCAATTGCAGATCAGTATTGCGCAAGAAGAACGGTTGTCTTGAATCTTGAAAAAACCGATCGCGACCTTGCTCGTCGTATTCTTGATTTTATGAGCGGTGTTGCTTATGCTAAAAACGGTGATTTAAGAAAGGCTGCAATTAACACATTTGTTATTGTTCCAAGTGATGTTGATGTAAGCGGCGAAAACACTATTGAAGAGTTTGATGATTCTAAGTTTTATTAATGGATAAGGAACTACTCTCTGCAAGAATTTCAGACGCTGTTGATATATGTTTAAAACAAAATAAGTATAAATACGTCGGCTTTTTAACCGAAGAAGAAGCGGCGTTAGCTTTTGCTGTCGCTAATTCGCTGAATGCGAAATTTTGCTTTTTCGGCGGTTATGAAAACGCAACAAGAACAATGTTTATTGCTTTGCCCGGTTGGGCAGAAGAAATTGATAACTGTGATTTTGTTGTACCCGTTACCTTTTCTTACAGAAAAATAGATAAACTTTCTCACCGCGATTTTTTAGGTACGTTAATGGCTTTAGGAATAACAAGAGAATCTGTTGGCGATATACTTGTTGAAGAAGGCCGTGCGGTTGTCTTTTTAAATAAAGATATTTCGCGTTACGTAATAGAGCAGGTAAGTAAGGTTGGCGGAACCGGTGTTGTTTTAAGCGAAGGTTTTGTATCTCCGCTTCCACAGCAAAGCAAAATTGTTTCTTTTTCGGCAACCGTGGCGTCAAACAGAATTGACAGTGTTGTAGGTGCAATTGTCGGTACTTCGCGTGAAAAGGCAAAATCGCTTATAACTGAATCGCTTGTTATTTTAAACGGCGCTGTTTGCGAAAAGGTCACTTCTCTTGTAAACGGCGGCGATAAAATGTCTGTTCGCGGTTACGGGCGGTTTATAATTGATTCTTGCAATGAACAAACTAAAAAAGGCAGAGTTATTTTAAAGTATTCAAAATATGTTTAAATGAGGTTTTGTTATGTTAAGCAGTAATGATATTAAAAATGTAAAGCTTTCTAAAGCGGCTGTTGGCGGTTATAAAGCAGAAGAAGTTGAACTTCTTTTAAATAAAATTGTGGCAGATTATGAAGAATATGAAAGCCGTATAAAGAAATTCCAGACTAAACTTGAAGAAGCTAACGGTACTGTTGAACAGTTTAAAAAGGAAAAGGGAAGTATAAATAACGTTTTGGTTTCGGCACAACAACTTGCCGACAATACGGTTGCCGAAGCAAATAAAAAGGCAGAAAAAATTATTGCCGACGCTAACGCAAAAGCCGAGGAAATAAAAGAAAACTCCAAAAAGTTAAAAGAAGAACTTGATGCGGAAGATGCTGCACACCGTCAGCGTTTAGAAAAGGAAATGCAGGAGTTCATAAAAGTTAATGAATTAAAACGGGAGTCTATACTTGTTGCGACAAATGAAACAATAGAAAAACAGCAGGCGCTTTTTGATAAACTTCGTATTGACGTTGCTCAGTTTAAGGAAAAGGCATTAGCATTTTATGAAGATGGTATTTCGGTTGTGAAATCAATGCCCGATGCTGTTCCTACCGATCCTACTGCTATTGCCAAAGCTGCCCAATTGGCTGTTGAAGAAGAAATAGATGTTAAAAAAATAGCACAGGATCAAATAGCTAAGACACAAGAACCCGTAAAGGAAACCGAAGAAGTAAAGGAAGAAACTTTACAAACAGAAGAAACTAAAGAAAATACCGAAGATACTAACGAAAACAAAGAAGAAACCGAAGAAAAGGCGGAAAAGCCTATAAAAAGAAGTTTCTTTGGTAAGAAAAACAGTTCGGAGGGATAATTTTGTCTTATATTCTGGCAATAGTTTGCGCCGTAGTTATGCTTGCGGCTGACCAATATACAAAGTACGTTGTAATACAGAATATGACTCTTAATGAATCTATTGACTTTCTACCGGGTTTTATGAATTTCTGGTATATTCATAACGAGGGCGGCGCATGGGGATTTTTAGAAGGCTATACATGGTTGCTTTTATCCCTTACCGTGGTTATTATGCTTGTTTGTATTGCAATGCTTATAAAAGTGGGACTAAAGAATAAAGTTCTGTTCTGGTCTATTTGTTTAATACTTTCGGGCGGACTTGGAAATATGATAGACCGAGTTTTCAGAAACGGCAAAGTAATTGACTTTTTAAATTTTCAGTTTATAGATTTTCCTGTATTCAACGTTGCCGATTGCGCAGTTGTAATTGGCGCCGGTCTGCTTATTTTGTATTTTGTTACAGATATGTTTAAAGAAACAAAAGCAAAGCGTGATCTGTAATGCAAAGGGAAGAATTTGAATATTCAGAACAAGAGTCTGTGCGTATAGACGTTTTTTTAGCAGACGTCCTTGAAATTACACGAAGTTATGCCGCCGTTATTCTCGGCGACGGTCTTGTTACGGTAGACGGCAAGCCTGTTTCTAAAAACTATAAACTTAAAAAAGGAAATGTTATTTGCGTTACTCTGCCAGAGCCTGTAGAACTTGACGTAACTGCTGAAGATATACCGCTTGATATTGTTTATGAAGATAACGATTTACTTGTGGTAAATAAACCAAAAGGTATGGTTGTTCATCCCGCGGCAGGTAATGCAAGCGGCACTCTTGTTAATGCGCTTTTATTTCACTGCAAGGGTTCTCTTTCGGGAATTAACGGCGTTATGCGTCCTGGAATTGTTCATAGAATAGATAAGAACACAAGCGGACTTTTAATGGTTGCAAAAACCGATGACGCGCATAAGTTTCTTGCCGAACAAATAAAAGAGCATAGTTTTACCCGTGAATATGAAGCAATTGTTTACGGTAATATAAAAAATGATAACGGCACTATAAACGCCCCTATCGGCAGACATCCCGTAAGGCGAAAAGAAATGGCGGTTACCGATTATAATTCTAAATTTGCCGTAACCCACTATACCGTTTTAGAAAAGCTTAAAAGTTTTACCCATTTAAGACTTAAACTTGAAACGGGAAGAACGCATCAGATTCGTGTGCACATGGCATATATAGGACACCCTGTGGCAGGCGATGACGTTTATGGGCCTAATAAGGTTATTAAAAAACTAAACGGACAGTGTTTACACGCTAAAAAAATCGGCTTTATTCATCCAACAACAAAAAAGTATATGGAATTTGAAAGTACTTTGCCCGATTATTTTACAAACTTTTTAAAGGAGAATAGTGAAAATGGGTAAGGTATTCAGCGGTTGTATACTTGCAAGTGACGTGGATGATACGTTGCTTGACAGCGGCTTTTGTGCCCCCGACAATATTGAATGGATAAAACGCTTTAGTGATGACGGCGGAAGATTTTTACTTTGTACAGGCAGAAGCGTTACTGCATTGGAACCTGTGAAAAAGGCGCTTGGTTATTTGCCTATGAGCCTTGTTTGTAACGGCGGAATGCTTTACGATTTCCAAAGTGAAAAAACAATTTTTGCCGCTTGTCTTGCAAATGACGATAAATACTTAATAAAACAAATAACAGAAATATTTCCGCAGTTGGCAATAGAAATACATTGCGGCTTTGAAATTTACGTTTTAAATCCCTCAAGTGAGTCATCAGACCACGCTGTTTATGAAGAATTAGACGTAAAATTTGCAAAGTTTGAAGATATTAAAGATAAAGAATGGAATAAAACAATAGTTTTCCTTAACGATGAAAATACTGAAAGGAAACCTCTTGAAGAATTAATTGAAAACTTCTGTTTAAGCGAATCTAAAGTTATTAATACGTGCTGTTTTATAAACGGTATAAAGCGGAATTACGTAGAAATACATCCCAAAAGCGTTTCAAAAGCAGAAGGTCTTGCTAAAGTAAGGGAAATGTTTTCGGTAAATAAAGGAGATTTATTTGCTATCGGAGATTACTACAACGATGTTGAAATGCTTAAATATGCCGATATTTCGGCGGCGGTTAAGGATTCACCAAACGATGTAAAATGCTATGCAGATTATATTGCTGTAAGTTGTAAGGATGCTGCGGTTGCAGATTTTATAAAATATTTATACAATCTCAGAAAGAAAGGGTGCAAATAAATGGATATTGCAACAAAAAAAGACCTTGAGCGTATAGCGTTAAAGGTCAGAATAGGAATTATTAAGGGGGTTCACAGCGCTAAGGCAGGTCATCCCGGCGGTTCGCTTTCAAGCGCAGATATTCTTACATATCTGTACTTTAAGGAAATGAATATTGACCCAAAAGATCCTAAGAAGGCAGACCGCGACCGTTTTGTACTTTCTAAAGGACATGCGGCGCCTGTGCTTTATTCTGTTTTAGCAAACAGAGGCTTTTTTGATGTAGATGAACTTGTAACCCTTCGTCATTACGGCGCAAGACTGCAAGGACACCCCGATATGAAGAACATTCCTGGTGTGGATATGTCTTCGGGTTCTTTAGGTCAGGGTATATCTGCTGCTGTAGGTATGGCGCTATCGGCAAAGCATTTTGGCGATAACTTCCGCGTTTATAGTATTTTAGGTGATGGCGAATGTGAAGAAGGACAGGTTTGGGAAGCTGCTATGTTTGCAGGTAACAAAAAACTTGATAACCTTGTAGCGTTTGTTGACTTTAACAATCTTCAGATAGACGGTACCTGTGATGAAGTTAATTCACCGAGTCCTCTTGATAAGAAGTTCGAGGCTTTTGGTTGGGAAGTAATTACTATTGACGGTCACGATTTTGACCAGATTGAAGATGCTTTGAATAAGGCAAAAACCGTTAAAGACAAGCCTGTTTGCATTATTGCCAATACAATTAAAGGCAAAGGCGTTTCTTATATGGAAAATGTTTGCGGTTGGCATGGCAAAGCACCTAACGATGAAGAATATGAAGTTGCAATAAAAGAGCTTGAAAGCGCTCTTGCGGCTATGAACTGAAAGGAAGAGTGGTAAATATGGCAGAAGTAATTAAAAAAGCAACACGAGAAGGCTATGGCGCCGCTCTTTTAAAGCTTGCTAAAGAACACGATGATTTTATTGTAATGGATGCTGACCTTGCAGAAGCAACCAAAACGGTTACCTTTAAAAAGGAATTTCCTGAACGCTTTTACGATTGCGGTATTGCAGAACAGAATATGGTAAGTATTGCGGCAGGTATTGCTGCAACAGGCAAAAAAGTATTCTGTTCTTCTTTTGCAATGTTTGCGGCCGGCAGAGCATTTGAACAGGTAAGAAATGCAATTGGTTATCCTCACCTTAACGTTGTTATCGGCGCAACACACGCAGGTATTTCGGTTGGTGAAGACGGCGCAACACATCAGTGCTGTGAAGATATTGCCGTTATGCGTACCATTCCCGGTATGACTATTATTAACCCTGCAGATGACGTTGAAGCAAGAAAAGCAGTTGAGGCTGCTTATAATCACGATGGCCCTGTTTATATGCGTTTCGGCCGCCTTGCTGTTCCGGTTGTATTTGATGAAGATTACACCTTTGAAATAGGCAAGGGCGTAGAACTTAAAGAGGGCACAGACGTAACAATTATTGCAACAGGTCTTATGGTTGCAGAAGCGCTAATTGCTTACGATATTTTAAAAGCAGAAGGAATTAATGCCCGTATTATCAATATGGCTACCATTAAGCCTCTTGATACCGAAATTGTTCTTAAAGCTGCAAAAGAAACAGGCGCAATAGTTACAGCCGAAGAACATTCTGTTATAGGTGGTCTTGGCAGCGCTGTAAGTGAATACTTAAGCGAAAACTATCCCGTTCCCGTTGTAAAACTCGGCGTTTACGATCAGTTCGGTACTTCCGGTCCTGCCAATCAGTTGCTCGATGAATTCGGTCTCCGCGGCAAGGATATTGCCGAAAAAGCAAAGGCTGCCTTGAAATTAAAGAAGTAAAATTTAATATAAGTTGATAAACAAAAAAGCAAGAGAATCAAGTTTCTCTTGCTTTTTTTTACGTTATGGGTTTGCGGTATTTTTCGGGAGAAATGTTAAATTGTTCTTTGAACACTCTTGAAAAATAGAATTGGTCTGAAAAGCCATATTTCTGGCTTATTTCATTTATTAAAAGGTTAGTTAAAAGTAAATCACTTGCGGCATGTTGAAGTATTTCAGACTTAATGTGCTGATTTACCGTTCTGCCAAGTTCTTTCTTGAACAGCCTTTCAAGCGCCCGTGGAGAATAGTTGAGTTCTTCGGCTAACTGTTCGCATTTGTAATTCATATTCAGGTGATCACTGATAATTCTTAAAGCTTTTTTTGTTATACCTGAGTATTTAGGAAAAGAATGTTCGTTAATATTATATTTTTTTGTTGCTTCAATGCATATTTGATAAAGGTGATTTTTAATTTCGTAACCTCTTGTGAAACTTTCTTCTTTAAAAACAGAGTGCAATTGATTTATAAAATCCTGCTTATTTTCTAAAATAATAATTTGGTTCACGGCAGAAAAAACATCGTGGCTTAGGGTATGCGCTAATTTGAAATGAAAAAATAATTTTGAAGCCTTATTGTCGCAAGAATAACCGCAGGGGAAGCCCGAAGGCACTATATAAATATTACCGGCAGTCATTTTTATTATTTGGCTCTCTGTGATAAGCTCGGCTTCACCGTCTAATATACAATAGCATTTTGAATACGGAAGAACCATTTTGGGATCTGCTACCCAATCATTCTTTAAATTGGCATAGGAATAAACAAGTATATTTAAATCAAAATTGGAAATATCATAAGCATCTTTATTATAGATACAATAGGTAATATTTTCTGCCATCTTTTTCCTCCTTTTGACTTGTAGTTGCTAAAAAATGCATAATTAAACTGACAAAAAATCCAAATTTGTTTAAAAAGTCCATAATTTGTGTTTGTTTATGCATTCCGTTTGCTTGAATTATATGATAAACTTTAATTAAAGTCAAGAATTAGTTTGGAGGAATATTTATGAAAAAGGCTTTAAGTTTGATTTTAAGCGTAATTCTTGTGTTAACAGCCTTACTTCCTTGTTTTTCGGTTTTTGCCGAAATTAAGGATGCCGATGAAACCAGAGGGCTTGTCTCTTCACTTGGCGAAACCTACAAGTTTACCTTTGGGAAAGACGGCGATCAGTTTGATTACAATGCAATAATTAATCAGACTGACGAATATAAAGGTCTTACGTATTATCCCGTATGGACCTATACTGATGAGTCTGCAAAAACTCCCGCTTTTCAGTATAAAACAATGTACGATGAAAACGGTGAAAACGGTGTAGACGTTCTTAATATTAAAGGACCTTCTAATTTTTATTTTACACCTTTAACAAAAGACGGCACACCTTTTGAAGCAGAACCTGGTAAGCAATATAAAGTTACAATTAAGGCTTACGGTGAAGTAGAAACAAGTTATTCACAATTATATATATCTTTAGGTGGCAATACTGTCCGTACAAATAGGTGGTACGATGACGATTATAATAACACAACTACTCCTATGACTCTTTATGGCAGCCGTGGTGCGACCAATGTAGACAGTATAACTTACAACAGTACCACTAAAGGTTCGCAACCAAACCGTAACATAACTACCAACGGTTTTACACGCAACAGCGGTAATGCCTGGGCTCAGGGTGTTTACGGAACAACTACCACGGCTGCATATAGAGTTAATTCAACAGCATACCTTGCGGTACCTGAAAATTCACAGTGTGTTTTAAATGAAGACGTTGCAGTATACGATACTGAAAAAGATCTTTATACTTTTAATCTTCCGCTTGTAACAAGAAAAGATCTTACTGCACCTATGGATGACAATAAAGATGGTAAACAGGACATTCAGGTAAACCATAACTTCCTTACCTTGTTTGTTTCAGGTAGCACATTTACCGATGCTGACGGTGTTGTTCATCCCTTTAGTTACAATCTTGAATCACTTGAAATCACCGAACTCGGCAATACAGTGCCGGGCGAGATTCTTGATGCCGACACTATTGACGGTCTTTACAGTTCTTTAGGCGATTCCTATAAATTTACTTTTGGCGAAGACGGTGACCGTTATAACTATAATTCCGTTCTTAACAACAGCGTTATATACAAAGGTCAGGATTATTTCCCATTCTGGTCTTATACCGATGGTAAAGGAAATGCGAACATTTCTTATAAAACAATGTACGATGCAAACGGTAAAAACGGCGTTGACGTTTTGAATGTGCAAACAAGCGAGAGTATTTATTTAACCCTTTTGGATAAAAACGGAAAACCGTTTGAAGTTTTACCCGGTAAGCAGTATAAGGTTATACTTAAATCTTACAGCGAGGTAGATACAAACTATTCAAACCTTTATATTTCGCTTGGCGGTAACACCAAGCGTACAAATAAATGGTACGATAACGACTGGGATAATGCTGCAGCAAATATGTCACTTTACGGTAGCCGAGGCGCTTCATCGCTTAAGAACATAAAATATGCAACCGAAACTTATGCAACACAGCCCAACCGCAACATAACCCAATCGGGATTTACTCCCAATAACGGCGGTACTTATTCTTCGGGCGTTCACGGCTCTTTTATAGGTTCGGCAAGAGCCGCAACTTATACAACCTATTATTCGGTTCCTGCAAATATTCAGTGTGTTGAAGAAGAACCCGTTGCAGTTTACGACGAAGACAACGACCGCATTAACTATAATATACCTCTTGTTCCTAAGAATAATCTTTCGGGCGCTGTTGACAGTAATAAAGACGGTGTTCAGGATATTCAAATAAACCATAATTATCTTACACTCTTCTTTAGCGCAAGTACTTATACCGATGCTGATGGTGTTGTTCATCCCTTTAGTTACAGTATTGAATCGGTTGAGATTATAGAAATAGGTGACAGCGTTGCAAATAAGGCTTTAAAAGCTACGGCTACTGCTTCGAGTTCAGAAGAAAATGCTGCATTGCTTAATGATAATAAAAACACCGATACAAGTGTCTGGACTTCAGATTTCAACGACAGCACACCTTACGTTCAACTTGATTGGAAAGAAATAACAAAATTTGACAGCGTAAGAATGTTTGAATACAGCAATAATTCTTACAACGTTGGTAAGTACACCATTGAAGTTTCAAAAGACGGCGAAAATTTTGAAAAGGTATACGAAGGCAACAAAATAGGCGCTTGTTTTGAAGCAAGTTTCAGCCGCAGTGTATGGGCAAAATCGGTACGCGTTAAATTTGAAGATAAAAACGTGTCTTTAAAAGAAATTGAAATATACGATAACAACACTTCTGCACAAAGCCGAAATTATTCAATGTCGGCAACTTTAAGCGCAAGTTCTAACCGTAGCGATTTCCCTGTAGCAAATATTGCCGACGGTATTAAAACGGGGGATAAAAGCCGTTACGTTCCACTTGACAACGCAACACTTCCCGTGTGGGTTCAGCTTGAATGGGATGCGCCTATTAACTTTGATACCGTTAACATTTACGAATGGTTAGACGGCAATAAAGACTACCGTGCCGATGAAATTGTTGTAGAATACAGCCCTGACGGTAACACGTGGAATACTCTTTATGAGGGTGTTGGTATTGGGGAAAAATTGGCAATTGAAAAAGAAGAACCTATAACAGCTAAGAAATTGCGACTTACAATGAAATCTTTAGTTGACGGTATGCCTGCTTCTTACTTGCCTTGTATAAGAGAAATAGAGGTTTACAACAAAGGCATAAATGCAAATATCCTTACTTTTTCTTCCGATAGTTTAGGCAATATAAATGAAGAAACTTCTGAAATTAAATTAGAAGTTGTTCCGGGTACAACTCTTACAAGTATTGAACCTATAATTACCACCGAAAAAGGTGTTACTGTATCGCCGATGGGCGCACAGGATTTTACTAATCCTGTTATTTACACAATAACATCTCCTAACGGAAAAATCAGCAGAAAGTATACGGTAACAGTGAAAGTAAAAGATTTTTATAACGATACCGATTTGAAAGATAACGGTTCACAAGACGTAGCAGCGTTTGGTCCTACACCTTCGCCGCACCAGTACAAATATCAAAAAGAAGAAATGGCAGCTTTCTTGCATTTTGGCATGAAAACCTTTACCGATCAGGAAATAGCATTCTCTAAAAACGATATCAGTTGCTTTGACCTTACAGAAAAGTGTGATACCGATGGGTACGTTAAAACCCTTAAAGAAGCAGGTTTTGATATGGTTATTTACACTGCAAGACATCACGATGGCCTTGCAATGTGGGATACCGCAACTACCGATTATAAGATTACAAATACTGTTTACGGCGGTGACTTCTTAGCAGAACTTTCGGCTTCCTGTAATAAGTACGATTTAGATATGGGCCTTTATTTACAGCCTTGGGACGTAGCTACTGAGTATTACGGTTACCGAGATGCACAGGGCAACTTTACTACCAAGGAAAATGACGTTCTTGATTATAACGATTGGTATGCTAACCAGCTCATAGAGCTTCTCTCTAATCCTAAATACGGACATAACGGCGTATTCCGTGAAATTTGGCTTGACGGTGCTAATCCGGGCGGTGTTGAACAGGAATATGATAGTCAGCGCTGGATTAACATTATGAAGGAATATGAAGGCGATGACGTTCTCCTTTTCGGTTGCGGAAAAGACTCAAGTGTAAGATGGATATACAACGAATCAGGTATTGCCAATGATACTAACTGGTCTAAGGCTTCGGCTACATACGGTGCAGACGGTTCTATTACGAGTTTATACGTAGGTGAGAACGTTACATATAAGGGTGCCACAACCGCACCCGGCCTTGCACAAGGCAATAAGTGGATCGTTCCCGAAGCCGATACCGTACTTACTTCGGGATGGTTCTGGGGACCGAGCAAAAACACACCTAAAACTCTTGAAACCTTAAGGGAAATTTATCTTGATTCGGTTGGACATAATGCTGTACTTCTACTTAACGTTCCGCTAAATACTTCGGGTACGCTTGACCCTGCAATTAAAGAAAGAATTGTTGAGTTCGGCAATAACGTAACGGAATCTTTTGAAAGAGGAAACATGCTTGAAGGTGAAGGTGTTGAAGTAACCGCATCAAGCGTACTTAACAATGACGTTAAGTTTAAGCCTTCTAACGTATTTGACGGCAATGACAATACCTATTGGACTGCCGCAGAGGGTGAGAAAGAGGCATCTTTACATATTAATTTCAATAAGGAAGTTACCTTTGATACTATTATTCTTGAAGAAGCAATTCAGTTTGGTCAGCGCGTTGAATCATTTAAGGTTATGTACAAAAACGCGTCAGGAACATGGTCAGAATTTACTTCTGGCACAACAATAGGCGCAAAGCGTGTTGCACTTGAAAATGCAGTAACAACTACTGAATTGATTATAACCGTAATTGGTCAGAATGCTTATAATTCTGTTGGAACTCCTGTAATAAGTTACGTTGGTGTTCATAAGGCTACCAGTGCTTTTGAAAAGAGTACAGGTGCTCCTGTGGGCATTGAAACAATTGATAACAGTGATGCGGCGTTTACCACTACAGGCTGCGAGGTTGTTAACGATAAGGATTGTATAAGCAACAGCTATGTGGTAGCTAATGCAGGTAATAAGATTACCATTAAGTTTAACGGTACAAAAGCTTGGCTTATTGGTAATACAGTTCTTAAAGAAGGCAGAACGAGAATTACAATTGACGGTAAAGACGTAAATACTATAGATTTTGTATATCAGCAGGGTGGCGCTAAGGCTTACATTCAGCAAATATTCGAAACCAAGGATTTAACCGACGGTGAGCATACGATGGTTATTGAAGTGCTTACGGGACAGCTTGAGATTGATGCATTGTTTGTCCTTAATAACGGCGGTAAGGGTTATCTTGAATTTGAAAACAGCACCTACACCATGGAAGAGGATATGGACTATCAGATAAAGGTTGTAAGAAAGGGTGGCTCTAAAGGCAAGATTAAGGCTATTATTCAAGACCTGCCCGGTAGCGCGGTTCAAACAAGCTACTATACTACTGACGGACTGGTAATAGAGTTTGAAGACGGCGAAACCGAAAAAACCTTTACCTTCCGCACAATGCGTTATTACACTAAAACAGGAACGCTTTCAATGAAGCTTGAGATTATGAATCCTGATGAATCTGATACTGATTTTGCATTAGGTTTTAACGCTTCTACTATGGTGAACATTATAGATGCTGAAAGCTATGATGCTCCATATTTGCGAGATATGAAGCTTACAAAAGCACCTGTTAAACTAACCTACAGTGTTTGTGAAGAACTTGATCTTGGCGGTATGGTTATTACGGGTACTTTTGCTAACGGAGAAAGCAGAGTGTTCTATAATGATCAATATACCGTAAGCAACGTAGATATGTCTACTGTAGGTACAAAAACCGTAACGGTAACTTCTGCATACGACAATAAAACAGTTACCTTCGATATAACGGTTGGTGAAGATATTACTTACCAAAAAGGCGATATTAACGGCGATAACGTTATAAATGCCGCCGACCTTGCATTACTTAAAAAGATAATTGCAGGTTTTGTAAGCGCAGATGATGAAGAAGTTAAGAATATCGTTGTAGATGATAATTTGGGTGTTCCAAACGCTTCTGACCTTGCCTTATTAAAGAAAATGATAGCAGGATTAGCATAGGTTAATTTTTCGTATTTATTGCACAGGGAAGCCGACTTTTGTCTGGCTTCCCGACAGTGCTTTTAAATAAAAACATTTTAAAGGAGTGTATTTTAATGAAAAAGTTGTTAAGTGTTCTGCTTGCAATTGTTATGGTGTTTACACTTGCAGTAATGCCTGCATCGGCAGAAACAGCAACAACAGTCGTTTATTACGTAAACGGCGAGGCCGTTAAAACGGTTGATTCTCTTGTGGAGGGAGACGAATATACTGTTGATTATATTCCCGCTAATACTAATGAACAGTATTTTTCAGGATGGTATTACGATAGCGAATTCACAAATGAAGCCAGAACAAAATTTACTCTTGCTTCGGGCGAAAACAAACTTTATGCAAGAATGGAAGATTATAAAAAGACTATTAATCTTTCAACCAACATTGAAGAAGGCGAACCTGTTAATGCATATAAATGGCTTGAAATAGAAAATGCATGGCCTGCTGATAAACGTTGGTTTGCAGGGTATTACAGATATTATAACAACGAAGTGCAGGATATTTTACCGTTACTTTCTACACTTCACCACATTTGCAACACCGACGGAACGGTTTATTCAAAAAACACTCAAAGTTGGGCGCAAAGCGGTGTATTTGTATTGGTTGATGGCGAGGGTAATGCTATTGTTCCAAAGCCATCAACAAAATATAAAGTAACAGTAAAAATGAATACCAATATTGCCGTTGCAACTTCTATTAGTTTGCAAACAGCATGGAAATTCTCTGACGTTGCTATGTACTCTTCGGGTAATACTACCTTCGGTAGCAACCGTGTTCATCAAAACGGTAACAACGCACACGAATACGGCAGCGCTAACTTTAAAACAACTCAGGGTACGGTTTCTTCTTCGGCTGTGACTTCACAGGCTACAACAGAGGAACAAACACTTACTTTTGAAATTACTACACCGTCACTTAATACGTATATTGACAATCAGTATTTCCAAATATTAGGTTTCAGAATTAGTTCGCTTGCCGCAAGTTCTTATGTTAGTTTTCATTCTGTGAAAATTGAACAGGAAGTAGCAAACGTAGAATATTTCAATGCTGACGGTAGTTCTGCAGGCCGTGTTGATGGTCTTGATATTGGTTCTCAGTACAAGCCTGACCGTATGCCTACACAATCATCTGAGGAAGGAAAGTTCTTTGCGGGTTGGAAAACTTCTGACGGTGAAATGGTAACTTCTAACGGCATTACTTTAGGCGGTGGAGATAATAATCTTTACGCGGTATATGCTTCAAACATTAGTGAAGAAAAAACCGTTTCGCTTTACAATGAAAATATAGCAAACGGAAAACTATATTCTCCTCACGTTCTGAATGATGTTTATAACGGTCATATTCCTTATCAGTACAATGGCGGATATGGACCAAAAACCGAAGTGAAAGAAGGTACTGATGCTCCTTACACAAGATTTACTTCAGGTCAGTATAACGGAAAAAGCGCTACTTATCTTTTTGATGAAAACGCAGTTCCTCTACAGGCTAAATGGAACACTACCTATACCTTTACTATTAAGTACAGAATGCCTGTAATGGCTGAAGCTTACCCTATGACAATTCAGCCTGTATTCGGTATCAACAAAGCAAAGGTTAATTCTGTAAGTGCGGTTGATATGTCGGGCACCACAGTAAAAACCGTTGCGTGGGCAAACGGATTAAATAAATATTGGGCATATACTTTTAAAGGCGGCGCTGATGAATACCGTTTTTCAAATAATACCGCTATAAACGATAACGCTGCATCTGTTCAGATGCATAATATTGTACAGCCTACAAGCGAATGGCAAACTTTAACCTTCGTTATTTCAACAGGTAGCGAAGATGCCAACTATTTACCCTTGTTTGCTCTTTACGTAAACGTGGGCGGCGGTAATAATTCCAACGTTCTTGAAATTAAAGACGTAACCGTTAAAGAATGCAGGGTTGATAATAATCTTCAGTATACAACTATAGCAGGCAAAGAAGTTGCCTATGCTAAAGTTGCCGACTACGTTGAAGATAAAGAAACTTATAAAGTTACTTTATACGGCGCGGCAAACAGTTGGGCAGATTTTGCATTTATGACAGCCGATGAAACTTCTATAAACGATAATCAGGGCTTTATTGAAGCTGCTAATAAACCTGTTGTTTCGTTTGGATATGGCGGTACTTATACTAAAACTGTATACATTACCATAGACAAGTATGGCGAAGGACAAGGCGATGCACTTTATCTTTACATTACAAACGGTGTGGAAAAGGTAAAAACTATATCGGTAATAGAAGTTGAAAAACTTACCAATGCCGAGGGCGAAAGTCTTGTTGGCAATAAGGGTGTTTCAATGCTTGAAGGTCGGGCAGAAGATGAAACACAGGCATTGCGTTACTACTTTACATACGACACCGCAACAGGCGAAGACATAGTAATTGACGGTGTTTCCTATACCCTTAAATCACGTGGATTCCTTCTTGCTAATGCAGATGCGGTTGGCTATAACAGTGTAACCCGCGCTTCAGCGGCGGTATCAAATTCAGGTATTATAGATGTAAATATAGCCGAAAACTTTAATAAGTGTTGGAAAAACACAACTAATACAGACGGTACAGCCAACCTTTGGTTCTCCACGCACGTTAAGGGATTCAAAGCCGAAGACGGCACTTATAATGCCTCACAAAGACTTTATGTGAAGGGTTACGTTGTTATTAACGTTAACGGTAACGACGTTGTTCTTTACAGCGCTGAAACTACACTTACCGTTAAGGAAGTTTACGACTTTATGGGCGCAAAATAATAAATAATTAATCTAATGTTTTTTTGCAAGAGAAGATGCTGTCTTCTCTTGCTTTTTTTATTGCAATAATTAATACTTTATGATATTATATAATAGATTAAGTATTTTTTATTGGGAGGTGGCAATAATTGTTTAAAAAATGGGAAATTGCAAGTGTAGATAAATCTCTTGCAAAAGAAATAGCAGAAGAATGCGATATTGATCCATTTGTTGCGCTTATTGCCGCTTCAAGAGGTTATACCGATGCAGTTAGCGTAGAAGAATTTTTAACCGATGAAGGTATTTTTGCTTCGCCTTACGAATTGCCCGATATTGTTATTGCAGCAGAAGTTATTAATATGGCAATTGAAAACGGTGAAGTAATTGCAATTTACGGAGATTACGACTGCGACGGCGTTACTGCTACGGCGCTTTTATACACTTATTTACAAAGTAGAGGCGCAAACGTAGTATATTATATTCCCGATAGAATTACCGAAGGCTACGGTATGACCAAAAACGGGGTAGTGGCTTTAAAAAGTAAAGACGTATCTTTAATAATAACTGTAGATAACGGTATTTCCTGTTACGAAGAAATTGAATATGCAAAAAGTCTTGGCATAAAAGTTGTTGTAACCGATCACCATTTGCCGCCCGAAAAATTACCCGAAGCATCGGCTGTGGTAGATCCGCATATAAACGGCAGTCTTTGTGAATTTAAAGATATTTGCGGTGCCGTTGTAGCCTTTAAACTTGTTTGCGCTCTTGAAAATGCCGAACCCGAAGAAATGATGTTCTGCTACGGAGATTTAGCGGCTATAGGAACTATTGGCGATGTTATGCCGCTTACCTTTGAAAACCGAAGCATTGTAAAAACGGGGATTAACAGTCTTAAAGAAAATTTAAGACCCGGAATTGTAGAACTGCTTAATTTGTGTTCGGTTTCGCTTGATGAAATTGATGCATCGAAGGTTGCATTTTCGCTTGTTCCCCGCATTAATGCCGCGGGAAGAATGGGCAGTGCAGACCGCGCATTTAAACTTCTTGTAACCGACAGCGAAGAAGAAGCAAAGACTCTTGCTAAAGAAATTTTTGATGAAAACGTTAACCGTCAGCAAACCGAAAAAGAAATACTTGCAAGTGTTTTTTCGCTTGTTGAAGAAAAATCATTGTTCAGAAATCCCGTTATAGTTGTAAGCGGCGAAAATTGGCATTTGGGTGTTATAGGCATTGTGGCTTCGCGCCTTTGCGATAAATACGGTAAACCGTCAATTGTTTTTTCACAGCAGGGCGAAATGTCTTTTGGCTCAGGCAGAAGCATAGAAGGTTTTTCTCTTTACGATGCAATTAATTCCTGTTCCGATATATTGGAAAAATTCGGTGGTCACGAACAGGCGGCGGGTGTTACCATTAAAACAAACCTTATTTCTGAGTTTAATAAAAGGATTAACGAGTATGCGTTTTATGTACCTGCAGTTTATCCTAAACTAAGGTTAGAATGTAAACTTAACCCTGTTGCATTATCGCTTGATATTGCCGAAAGTTTAAAGGTTCTTGAACCTTACGGACATAATAATCCTATGCCCGTTTTCGGGATTTTCGGTGTTTGCATTGAAAGAATAACTGCTATTGGCAATAATAAACATATACGAATTCTTTTTACAAAAGGCGATACTTCTTTTCAAGCGGTGTGTTTTTCTGTTTGCGAAGAAGAATTTGGATTTTCCGTGGGTGACGTGGTTGATATTGCCGTTACTTTGGATATTAATTTATATAACGAAAAAGAATATCTTTCGGTTGTTATAAAGGATATGCGTTTAAACGGTACCGATGACGTTAAAACGCTTGAAAGTTTAAATTTATTTAACGGTTTTTGCTTAAATAAATCAGGCAATTATTTATCTTTAATTCCAAGTAGGGAAGAGTTTGCGCTTGTTTATAAGTTTTTGTTAAAGAAGCAATATAATAAAAATGCGGTTATTTATCATTTTGCACCAACTTTAAATGCAGGTAAGGTAGAAGTAATTGTTACAGCGCTTAAGCAACTTGGACTTGTTGAAGAAATAAGCGTTAATAATATAAGTGTATTAAAAATCATTGAAGGGCATCAAAAAGTAGATTTAAGTGATGCTCCTATTATAAAAGAACTAAATGAAAAAAGGGGGGAAACGAATGGAAATCTGTTATGAAGAACACTACAAAGAATTTGAAGAATATATAAAATCGCAAAATTCTAACTACGATTTTAACAGTATAAAAAAAGCCTTTGAATGCTGTGTTGAAGCCCATAAGGGGCAGTTTCGCTGTTCAAATGAAGAATTTTACGTGCATCCTGTTAACGTTGCCAAAATAGTGGCGCAGTTGGGTCTTGATAACGATGCCGTCGTTGCCTCTTTACTTCACGATACCGTTGAAGATACCACAATTACAATTGATTATGTAAAAAAAGAATTCGGCGAAGAAGTTGCACTTCTTGTTGACGGTGTAACGAAAATCGGCAGACTTTCATTTGTTTCTAAAGAAGAACAGCAAGCAGAAAGTCTTAGAAAAATGCTTATTGCTATGGGTAAAGATATACGGGTTATCCTTATTAAACTTGCCGACCGTCTGCATAATATGAGAACTATAGACTTTATGCCCGAACAAAAGCGTAGGGATAAAGCTCTTGAAACTCTTGAAATTTATGCGCCGATTGCTCACCGACTCGGTATCAGACCTATTAAGGAAGAACTTGAAGATATTGCTATTTTGCAGTTAGACCCTGTTGCATACCACGAAATAGAGAATATGCTTGATACCAAAAAGCAATTCCGCGAACAGTTTTTGCAGTCGGTAAGAGAACGTATTGAAGAACGCATACGAAAAGATATGGCTGGAGTTCGCATTGAATTTCAATCCCGTGTTAAATCTATTAACGGTATATACAGAAAAATGTATATGCAAAGTAAAGATTTCGAGGAAATTTATGATATTTACGCTATGCGTATAATCACCGATACCGTTGCTGATTGCTATAATGTATTAGGTATTGTTCACGATATGTTCAGACCTATACCAAACAGGTTTAAGGATTATATATCTACTCCAAAGCCTAATATGTATCAATCGCTTCACACCACTGTTATAGGCCGCGAAAGTATTCCCTTTGAAATTCAAATACGTACTTTTGAAATGCATAAAACTGCCGAATTCGGTATTGCTGCGCATTGGAAATATAAAGTGGGTGTAAATAATAACGATAAAAATATGGATGAACGCCTTTCCTGGATAAGCGAAATTCTTGAAAGTCAAAGCGATTCGTCCGATGCTTCCGATATTGTAAGAAGTATTAAAGTTGACTTAGCGCAGGAAGATGTTTTTGCCGTTACACCGCGAGGCGACGTTATTAACTTGCCTGTTGGCGCAACGGTTGTTGACTTTGCATTTGCAATACATTCGGCTGTGGGTATTAAAATGGTGGGCGCAAAAGCCGACGGTAAAATTGTACCTATAAATCACGAAATTAAAACAGGCGAGATTATAGAAATCCTTACCTCTAATCAAGCAGGGCGCGGACCAAGCCGCGATTGGATAAATATTGCGGTTACAAATCAGGCTAAATCTAAAATCCGCGGTTGGTTTAAAAAGGAAAAACGCGCCGAAAATATTGTTACAGGTAAGGCAGATTTTGAAAGAGAATGTAAACGTAACGGATTTGTTTTCCCAACAGCTGAAGAGTTTTCAAATTTTGTTGGTGAAGTTGCTAAACGTCAGCACTTTACCACAACAGATGATTTTTATGCGGCTATTGGTTACGGTGGGGTTTTGCTTTCAAGACTGTTACCTAACCTGAAAGATTTTTACAACAAACAAATTAAGCTTAATAAGTCCGAAATGCCCGAAACCGTTGCTGTAAAACCTGTTAAGGCATCCGACGGCGTTATTGTAGAAGGAATTGATAACTGTCTTATTAAGTTTTCAAAGTGTTGCGCTCCGCTTCCGGGTGACGACATTATAGGATTTATTACAAGAGGACACGGTGTTTCTATTCATAAATGCGATTGTCTTAACGTGCCTAAAGATATTGAAAAAAGCGAACAACCTGAACGTTGGATACCCGCGCATTGGGCTGCAACCTCTAAAACCACTTTTCTGGCTTCTTTACAGATTGCCGCAATTGACAGGCAGGGTATGATTTTAGACGTTTCTCAGACACTTCTTAATATGCGTGTTTCTCTTAACTCTATTAATGCAAGAAGCACTAAAGACGGTAACTGTTTAATAAGTATTACCGTTACTACCGAAGGTCTTGAGCATTTAAAGAGCATTATTACAAGAATAGAAAAAATACATGGTGTGTTCCACGTAGAACGAATGAATCAGTAGGTGAATTATGAAGGCTGTAATACAAAGGGTGAAAAATGCAAAAGTTACTGTTGAAAATGAAGTTGTAGGCAGTATTGGCGAAGGTTTTCTTGTTCTTTTGGGTGTTTTTGAAACCGATACAAAAGCCGAAGCAGAACTTCTTGCAAAAAAAGTTGCTATGCTTAGAATTTTTTGTGATGACGATGATAAAATGAATTTATCTTTGCTCGACGTCGGGGGAGAAGCCTTAGTTGTTTCTAATTTTACGCTTTGCGCCGATACAAAAAAAGGTAACAGACCTTCATTTATAAACGCTATGGAACCCGTAGGCGCCGATGAACTTTACAGATGTTTTTGTGAAAATCTTAAAGTAAACGGTGTGAAACGAGTTGAAACAGGGCGTTTTCGTGCTGAAATGGAAGTTTCACTTATTAACGATGGCCCAATAACTTTAGTTTTAGATACAGATACTTGGTGTAAAAAACAATGAAATTAACAAAACTTATAATAGGTCCTTTAAGTGTTAACTGTTATTTGCTTGAAAGCCAAAACAATGCCGTTATTATAGACCCTTCTCTTTTTAATGCGGCGCTTGAAGAATTTTGCAATAAAAACCGTGATAAAAAAATAACGGTTTTATTAACACACAGCCATTTCGACCATATTTTAGGCGCCGAAAAAATAAGAGAACTTTACGGCGCTGAAATAATGATAGGAAAACATGATGAAGAAGGTCTTAAAGATACCGTTCTTAGTTTATCAGACCGCTTCAGAGCGCATCAGAAACCGTTTTCTGCCGACATTCTGCTTAATGATGGCGATATAATTGATTTAAACGATATAAGTTTTAAGGTTATTTTTACACCCGGTCACACAAAGGGCGGAGTTTGTTATCTTTGCGAAGATAAACTGTTCAGCGGTGATACTCTTTTTTACGAGTCGTTTGGACGTACCGATTTTTTCGGTGGAAATGCCCTGCAACTAAAGGCTTCTATTGATAAACTTTTGCAACTTGATGAAAACGTAACCGTTTATCCGGGTCACGGCGAAGAAACTACCGTATCTCATGAAAAGAAATACAATGTATATAAAGGGTATTTGTAATTTATGAAATTGTGTAATAAAGGTCATAAATTTGATTATGAAACCGAAAAACTTTTAAGAACTTTTTTCCCGTTCAATAAAATAGAAATATGCGAAGAAGCCGAAAACGGTGAAGATTTTGCAAAAACGTTTTTGTTTAGCGATAACGCACAGGCTTTTTTGGAAATTGACGGTAAAAGTTTTTTCAATAAGCAACCAATTGATATTTCTGCCGATGAAAAAGCAAAAGAATTAGCGGTTGCTACTGCGCTTTTTATCTGCCTTAAAGAATATAGCGGTTATACTCCTAAATGGGGTTTGCTTACAGGTGTGCGTCCTGCCAAACTTTATGCAAGACTTGAAGAAGAAATGGGCGCTACAGCGGCACAGGAGTATTTTAAAAATAAACTTTTTGTAAGCGAAGAAAAAATTTCGCTTTGCAAAGAAAGCCATATTGGTGAAAAGAACATTATTTCGCTTAACAAAAAGGATTCTTTCAGCCTTTACGTTTCGGTGCCGTTTTGCCCCACAAGATGTACTTATTGTTCTTTTGTTTCGCATTCGGTTGAAAAAGCAGGTAAGTTAGTGGAAGATTATGTAAACTTACTTATAAAGGAAATTAAAGAAACCGCGCTTATAGCAAAAAGATGCAACCTAAATCTTGAAACGGTTTATATTGGCGGCGGAACACCCACTACGTTTTCTTCCGAACAGTTAAAGGCGGTTATAAGCGAAATAATTAACAATTTTAATATGACTACCGTTCGTGAGTTTACCGTAGAAGCGGGGCGCCCCGATACAATAAGTGAAGAAAAATTAGTTGTTTTAAAAGAACTCGGCGTTACAAGAATAAGCATTAATCCGCAAACAATGAACGATGAAGTGCTTAAAACAATTGGCAGAAATCATACAACTGCACAAACAAAAGAAGCCTTTTTACTTGCGCGAAAAGTTGGCTTTAATAACATAAATATGGACCTTATTGCAGGTCTTCCAAACGATACAGCCGATAGTTTTGAAAATACGCTTAATGAGGTATTACTTCTTTCTCCTGAATCGGTTACAGTTCATTCGTTGGCTATGAAAAGAGCATCTTCTTTAAGTACAAGCGGAAATACCGATATACTTAATGCGGGAATTATTGCCGATAAAATGGTAAGCAGTGCGCGTGAAAAGTTAACCCAAAATTACCTTTTGCCCTATTATATGTACCGACAAAGCAAAACAGTTGGAAATCTTGAAAACGTGGGTTATGCAAAAAAAGGCTTTGAATGTCTTTATAACGTTTATATAATGGATGAAACCCATTCTATTCTTGCTTGCGGTGCTTCGGCGGTAACAAAACTGCGTGAACCAAACGGCAATTATATAGAGCGTATATTTAATTTTAAGTACCCTTACGAATACATAAGCCGATTTGAAGAAATTATAAATCGCAAGAAGGGAATAATTGATTTTTATGAAAAATACGGTTTTGGAAATTAAAAGCTCGGTAAATAGTGATGCCGACGTCTTTATTGAATATTGCGAAGAATATTATCATAACCAAATTGAAGCGTTAGCCCAAAAAATCGCTTTAATTGACGGCAGATGTATTGTTATGATTTCGGGACCTTCTTCTTCTGGCAAGACTACTTCTTCCAATTTACTGCTGAAAAAACTTAAAGAAATGGGAGAAAGCGCATATATTGTTTCGTTAGATGATTTCTATTTAGACGGTGATAAATTACCCGTTTTGCCCGACGGCACAACAGATACCGAATCGGTGCATTCTCTTGATATTGCCGAAATGGAAAAGTGTTTTAAAGAATTAATGAATAACGGGGAAAGTTCTTTGCCGTTGTTTGATTTTAAACAAAAAAGAAGAAGCAACACTAAAAATAAAATTGTTTTGCCAAAGCACGCGGCATTAATTGTAGAAGGCCTTCACGGACTTAATCCTTTAATAACAGAACATTTACAAAACAACAATATAATAAAGGTTTATATAAGTCTTAACGAACCTATATTAGATGAAAAAGGCGATATTTTTCTTTCAAGCCGACAAATGCGATTAGCAAGAAGGGTTATACGTGATATGAAATACCGCGGTACAACTCCCGAAAGAACGCTTGAAATGTGGACTAACGTTGTAAAAGAGGAAGAAAAAACTTTGTTTAAATATAAACCTCTTGCCGATGTTCGTGTTATTACGCTGCATCCTTACGAAATATGTTTGTACAAACCTTATTTAAGCAAAATTTTAAAAGAATTAAGTGAAAACACCGAAAACTATGAAACCTTTAAAGACCTTGCTTTAAAAGCACAGATTTTTGAAACGTTAAATGAAAACAAAGTTCCAGATGATTCGCTTATTAAGGAATTTATTTAAAAGGAGAAATTTTTGTGAAAAGAGAATGCAATTCCACCTCCTATTTTAAAGTACAAAAAGAAGAGGCTATTAATCAGTTTATAGGTTTTTGCAGTTTTCAGCATTTCAGAGGTGAAAAACTTTATTCCGATATTATTGTGCGCCCTGAAAATAAAATGACCGAAACCGAAGACGTTGAATGTTATCCAATTCCTTCCTGGGTAGAGGAAAACGGCAGGGAACAGGGTTATTATCCTGATACCACAATAGCGTATATTCGTTTGCTGTGGAAAGAGTTTGAACCGCAAAGAAAACAATATAACTTTAAATTTGTTGAAGATATTTTAAACGAAGCTAAAGCTCATAATCAAACTGTGGCATTCCGTTTAATGCCACACAGTACACGTGATATAGATGATGTTCCCGATTGGCTTAAAGAACTTATTCCGTGCCCCGAAAGACCTGAGGGTATGCGTGTTAAAGATTCGCCTACTGACCCATTATTCTTGCAGTTGTTTGGCGAAGCAATAAGGGCATTCGGCGAAAGATTTGACAGCAACCCTGTTTTGGATACCGTTGATATTTGTCTGCCCGGCTCTTGGGGCGAAGGCCATAAATTAGAACTTTATCCCGATGAAGACATTCAGAAACTGTTTGATATTCATACCCAAGTGTTTAAGGAAACAAGACTTATTGCCCAACTTGCGCGTCCCGACCTTGCGAAAAGAGCAAGCGCGGTTGTTCCTATAGGACTCCGCGGTGACGGTATGGGCGAACCGTGGCACGTGTATGAAAAATACGGAAAAGAATTTTCAAAGTTTTCCGATGCCTGGAAAACAGGACCTATTTCATTTGAAGCATATTGGTGGCTTGGCGAATGGCAACGCAAGGGCTGGGATATTGATGAAATTATTCAAACAACCCTTAACTGGCATATAAGTTCCTTTAACGCTAAGTCTTTACCTGTTCCAAACGAATGGAAAGAAAAGGTGGATTACTGGGTTAGCAAGATGGGTTACCATTATGCAATAGATTATTTTAAATATCCAAACGTTGCTCAGGCAGAAGATGAAGTGGTAATAAAAATTGGTGTAGATAATATCGGTGTTGCACCTATATACCGTAAAATACCCCTTCATATACGCCTAATAAACGCCCAAAATGAGTACGATTTTATTACAGATATAGACGTTACTTCATGGTTGCCCGGAAAAACAGCCGAAAAACTTTCAGTAACGCTTCCCGCAGATATCAAAAAAGGAAATTATGATATTGAAATGGGTATATTTAATGAGAACGTTCCCGTTACATATCTTTGCAGTGATGCCGTGCGTAACGGTAGTTATTACAAAGTAGGTAAAATTGAAATAATATAATTTTTAAGGAGAATATGTTATGGAATTTGACGTAAATAATTTGCTTGAAAAGACAAAAGAAACAATTGAAGTTGTTGCTAAAGCAACCAAAAAAACTGCTTGTGTTCAGAAAAAGAAGTTCGATGTTGCTGCTGTACAAAACAGACTTGATAAGGCTTATAAAAACCTTGGAAAAGTATATTTTGAATCTTTGGAAAATGAAAATGCGGCAGAAAATTTAGAAATAGCAATACAGAACGTAAAGGGCGTTATTGCCGAACTTGATGAAGCAAAAAAAGAATTGGAAGCAGAAAAAGAAGCATGAGGTCTTTTATATGGAATTGTTAAAAATAGGCGTTCTTGTTGCAGATGAGGACGAATATGTTAATTTTGAAAAAAAGTTTACAGAACTCGGCGCAACCGAAATAAAAGGAATTTTTCGCAAAGAGCATAAACTTGTTTTGCAAAACAGTGTTATTACCGCCGTTTGTTTTGGCATAGGAAAAGTAAATGCCGCAACGGCTGCCGCGTATTTGTGTTTAAACGGCGCCGATATACTTGTGAATTACGGGTATTCGGGTGGTATTTCGGGTGTTTCCAAAGGTGACGTTATGGTTTGCGACAGTTTTTTGGAACACGATTTTGATTTAACTGCTATTGGATATAAACCCTGCCAGAAACCGGGACAGGATTATATTTATTCTGCCGATAGCCGTGTTTTGAAACTGTGCAAAGAACTTTTTGGCAATATCCCTTTTGGCAGAGCGGTGTGTGGAGATAGTTTTATTTCTTCCGATGTTAAGCGTAGTGAAATGAAAAATAATTTCGGTGCTATGTCGTGTGATATGGAAACAGCCGCTATTGCTTCGGTGTGTCATCAGACAAACGTTCCGTTTTTAAGTATAAGAGAAATTTCAGATGATGCATCTGATGATGCAAGTTCTTTGTATAAAGAAACCGTACAAAAACAGGAAATGGCAATGCTTGATATGGTATTTGCCGTTACCGATTACTTAAATGAAAAGTTTATTAAGGAGTAAAAATGAAGTTAAAAAAACAATCTCCTCAAACCTTTGAACAAAGCGCTGTAATATTATTGGCTTCTACAATTATTGTTAAACTTATAGGCGCAGTTTTTAAAATACCGTTGCAAAGACTTATTGGTACTTTAGGCTTTGGGTATTTTTCTTCGGCGTATGATTTGTTTTTGCCCATTTATGCGCTTTCAATGGCAGGACTTCCTATTGCCGTTTCGCGTATTGTTGCCGAAAACGTAGCCGCTGAAAGGTATAAAGAAGCAAGGAAAACCTTTTCAGTTGCCCAAAAAGCATTTCTTGTTACAGGCTTTACCGGTCTTATTGTAATACTTTGCGCTATTTTCCCTTACGTTAAGGCAACAACAAGCGATACACAGTCGGCTAAGTATATAGCACTTTGTATTGCCGCCGTTGCGCCTTCAATACTGTTTTGCTGTTTAATGTCATCTTTCCGCGGTTATTACGAAGGTATGCGCAATATGCTGCCCACCGCAATTTCAGATATTATTGAGGCTTTAGGCAAACTTGTTTTAGGACTTGGTTTTGCTTACACCGTTTTAAAACTAACGGGCGACGTTGCTTTGGCGGCGGCTGGTGCTCTTGCGGGAATTATGATAGGTACCGTTTTAAGCACTTTGTATTTATGGTTAAGGCAAAAAATAGTGGGAGATCCTATAAGCGAAAATATGCTTAAATCTTCGCCTGATAGCCGAAGCGGTAAGGTTGTGCTTTCATGTTTGCTTACTATTGCAATTCCCGTTGCGCTTAGTTCACTTGCAAACAATCTAACGCTTATAATAGATACCTTTATGATTAAGTTGCAACTTAAAAACATAATGGAATCTTCTTACGACGTTATTGCTTCTATGTACGCCAATGCAATTGCCGACTATAATGCAACTGCAAAACAACTTCTTAGTGCCGATAATATGCCAACATTCCTTTACGGTATAAGAGGCGAGGCGTATACACTTTATAACCTTATTCCAACACTTACAACTACACTTGGAATCGGTGCTATTCCCGTGCTTACAACGGCTTGGGTGAAAAATGAAAAAAGTGCTATAAAAAGCAACATAGAAAAAATACTTCGCACAACGGCCATAATTGCTATTCCTGCGGGAATAGGTGTGCTTTCAATAAGCCCGTATTTAATGGATTTGCTTTACGGCGATGTTGCTTCGGTTGAAATAGGTTCAATAATGCTTCGTATACTTGGTGTTGCCGCAATTTTCTCGGGTATATCGGTACCCATAACAAGTATGCTTCAGGCAATAGGCAAACCTTTTGTTCCGTTGTTTAATATTGCTGTTGGCGCCGTTCTTAAAATAATAGTTAATATCTTACTTGTGGGACAACCCCGTATTAATATTATAGGTGCGCCGGTTGGTACTACAGTTTGCTATTTTTATATATTTGTTTCAAATATGATATGTCTTATAAAATACAGCCATATTGTTCCCGATTTTAAATCAACTTTAATAAAACCGCTTATATCGGGTATTGGCTGCGGAATAGCGGCATTCTTTGTATCAAAGTGGCTTAATGCCGTTGGTATGAGCACTGTAATAATTACGGCTGTTAGTATAGCAGTTGCTGTTGTTGTTTATTTTTCGCTTATATTTGCGTTAAAAACATTAACGGAAGAAGACGTTAAAGATTTCCCAAAAGGAGAAAAAATTGCAGCGTTGCTTTTAAAATTACGTTTAATAAAATAAGAGGTTATTATGAGAACTGTTGAAAAAGATAAGGTGACGGGTAAGTATACCGTTGAAAAATTTTTAGAAATAATGAGGCTTTTACGTGCGCCTGACGGTTGCCCGTGGGACAAGGAACAAACGCATAAAAGTATTCGTAATAATATGCTTGAAGAGGCTTATGAAGCCGCAGATGCTATAGATACAGATGATATGGCGGCGCTTAAAGAAGAATTGGGCGACGTTCTTATGCAGGTTGTGTTTCACAGCATTATTGCGGAAGAAAAAGGTGTGTTTAGTTTTGACGACGTTGTAAACGAGGTAGCGGAAAAACTTGTTTACAGACATCCGCACGTGTTTTCTAACGTTGTTGCTGAAACCAGTGAAAAGGTGCTTGACAATTGGGATAAACTAAAGCAAACCGAAAAGCACCAAAGCACCTATACCGAAACTTTAAAAAGTGTTCCTAAAGCTTTTCCTGCGCTTATGCGAAGCGCTAAAGTTCAAAAACGCGCCGCAAAAGCAAACGTAACTATAAGCAAAGAAACCGCAATTAATTCTATAAATGAATGTCTTAAGAATGAAGATATTGGCAAACTTTTGTTTTATGCCGTTGCTCTTGCAAGAGCAAACGCAGTAGACTGCGAAGAAGCACTTGCAAAAGAAACCGATGCTTTTATTGAAAACTTTGCCGCAAATGAAACTAAAGTTTTGGATAACTCTTTGTAAAACGGAGTGAATTATGAGAATAGATAAATACTTAAAGGTATCGCGAATAATAAAAAGGCGTACCGTAGCAAACGAAGCGTGCGATGCAGGAAGAGTAGTAGTTAACGGTAAGGTTGTAAGGGCATCATACGACGTTAAGGTTGGCGACGTTATTGAAATAACCTTCGGTACACGCACAGTTAAAGCCGAAGTGCTGAACGTAAGTGAGGTTGTTCGAAAAGAAGACAGCGCGCTTCTTTACAGAATTATTGAATAATACTTAATACCGTACTTAATTAACCGCTTTTCGCATATACTGTTGCGAGGTGGTTTTGTGAACGAAATAATTAACGAGGCACATGTCTTTACGTTAAAGGACAGAAAAAATCTTGTTCTTACAGGTATTAAGGATATAATTGCTTTTGATGATAAAGCGGTCGACCTTATTACGGTTATGGGTGTTTTAAGCGTACGCGGTGAAAATATTAAAATTTTAAGTTTTAATACCGAAACAAAAGATATGGAAATAACGGGTAAGTTTGATGCTTTGCTTTATACTAACGATTCCGCAAAGCGTGAAGGCTTCTTTTCTAAACTGTTCAGGTAGATTTTATGTGGGAAATAGGTCTTGTTCATCAGCTTACTTCAAGCGCTTACGCATTTCTTGTGGGTTTGTTTTTTGCCGCCGTTTACGATATACTTAAAGCGTGTTGTGTTGTTAATAAACTTAACAACTTTGCAGTTTTTGTTAAAGATGTTCTTTTTTCTTTATTTGCTTTTTTAGTTACCTTTATGCTTTTAATGGCAAGAAGCAACGGTATGTTAAGAGGATATATTTTATTCTGGATAGCAGTGGGATTTTTCGTTTTTAGGATAAGTATTTCTAAAATATGGTTTAAAATATTTAAATTTTTGTTTAGCAAACTTCGTCTTCTTTCTTTTTTTGTTAACGGATGTGTTGCGAAGTTTTCTGATTTAATCGACAGATTTGATGCCGTTATGTTGATTTTTTTAAAAAAACTTATAAAAAAGCAAAAAAACTTATAAAAAACTCTTGAAACATAAAGCATTTATGTTGTATACTGTGGATGTATATATTTCTTTACAAAAGGGCAGTGCTATGAAAACCAAAAAGAAAAAAAGCATATTGCTAAGGGTTCTTGTTCTTTGTGTTTCTTTTTATTTGCTTTATTCTTTAACCGGCCTTTGTTCTGAATTGGTGGCAGGTCAGAAAAGGCTTGAAGAATACAATGAACAAATTGAACTGACTGACCGTAAGATTGCTGAATATAAGGAACTTATGGCAGACGGCAATGAGGCTAAAATTATAGAAAAGGCTGCAAGAGAACGTCTTGGCTATGTTTATGCGGACGAGCAGGTCTTTATAGATGTTTCGGGCAGTTGATTTTGTTAAAAATTAAGGGGGAGCGGCAAACTTATGCAGCTTGAAGTTGGGCAGATTGTTGAAGGAAAGGTTACCGGTATAACAAAATACGGCGCCTTTGTAAGCCTTGATGATAAAACATCGGGAATGGTACATATTTCTGAGGTTGCAAGAAATTACGTAACCGATATAAAAGAATTTTTAAAAGAAAACGATATTGTTAAAATGAAGGTTATCAGCATTGGCGATGACGGTAAAATCAGCCTTAGCATTAAGCAGGCATTACCGCCCGAACCCAAGGCAGAACGTAGTGAACGCCGTCCAAGGCAGAATCCCGTTCAACAAATAAAACTCGACCCGACTTGCACCTGGGCACCTAAAAAACAGGAACCTGCTTCGTTTGAAGAAATGATGAACCGTTTTAAGCAGAGTAGTGACGAAAAGTTTTCAGATCTTAAGAAAAAGAATCCTGAGACCAGACGAACCAAACGCGGTGCGGGTGTAAAATAAAAAGAACTGTAATAAGGCAGACACAGGCGGTCTGCCTTTTTTATTAGCGGAGGATAAATTTTGAGAGAACTTGACGTAAGCGTTATAACCGAAAAAATTGCTGAACTTTGTATAAAGGCAAACAATAATCTTCCACAAGATATTGTAAATTGTATTGATAAAAGTATAAGTGCCGAAACAAGCGATACTGCAGTTTCGGTTTTAAACGATTTAAAAGAAAATATTTGCGCTTCGCGAGAACTTAAAGTTCCTATTTGTCAGGATACCGGTATGGCTGTGGTGTTTATGGAAATAGGGCAGGACGTACATTTAACGGGCGGACTTTTAAGCGACGCTGTTAACCTTGGTGTTAAAAAAGGCTATGAAGAGGGTTTGCTTCGTAAATCAGTGGTAAGCGATCCGCTTATACGTGTTAATACAGGTGATAACACGCCTGCTGTGTTGCACACGGAAATAGTTGCAGGTGAAAAGGTAAAAATTACTGTTGCGCCTAAAGGCTTTGGCAGTGAAAATATGAGCGGTGTAAAAATGCTTACACCTGCCGCTTCCCGCGAAGGTGTTATAAACGCTGTTTTAGAAATAGTAACAAAAGCGGGTTCCAATCCTTGCCCTCCTATTACGGTTGGAATTGGCATTGGCGGAGATTTTGAACAATGTGCTTTGCTTTCTAAAAAGGCTCTTTGCCGAAGCGGTGAAGTAAGAAATGAAAACGCCTATTATTGCGACCTTGAGGAGGAATTACTTGAAAAAATTAATTCTTTAAATATCGGTCCGCAAGGTTTTGGCGGAAAAACAACGGCTTTGTACGTTAATATTGAAACAGCGCCTACACACATTGCAGGGCTTCCTGTTGCAGTTAATATAGGTTGCCACGTCACACGGCACGAACAGGCAATACTTTAAAAATAATAATTTTAAGGAACGGAAAAAATGAGTGATATTAAAATGGTGGCGCCTTGCCTTTTTGGTATAGAGGGAATTGCCGCCGATGAATTCAGAAGAATGGGTTTTGAATCGGTTCAGGCAGAAAACGGCAGAGTTTTGCTGTGTGGAAACGAAGAAATGCTTGCAAGGGCAAATATATGTTCGCGTTTTAGTGAGCGTATACTGCTTAATATAGGACAGTTTAAGGCAACAACATTTACCGAACTGTTTGAGGGAATAAAGGCTTTGCCTTGGGAAAATTACATTGGTAAGACCGATGCATTTCCCGTTAACGGATGGAGTATTAATTCCACCTTGGCAAGTATTCCCGATTGTCAGTCTATTATAAAAAAAGCTGTTGTAGAACGCTTGAAACTTAAATATAATATATCGTGGTTTACTGAAACAACAACCGAATACATAATAAAGTTTTCTATTCATAAAGATGAAGTAACCGCTATGATAGATACTTCCGGTGAAGGTCTTCATAAAAGGGGATACCGCCGTAATTCAAATGCCGCGCCGCTAAAAGAAACCCTTGCGGCGGCAATTTGCGATACAGCAAGAATATATCCCGATACACTTCTTTTTGATCCGTTTTGCGGTTCGGGAACGCTTCTTATAGAGTCGGCATTAATGGCAACAAACACAGCACCGGGTTTGTTCAGAAGTTTTTCGGCAGAAAATTTTGGATTTTTAAATGAAAAAATCTGGCAAAGCGAACGCGCAAGAGCAAGGGATTTAATTAGAAAAGATGTTCAGTTTAAAGCATTCGGCACGGATATAGACCCTTCGTGTATTGAACTAACACTTAATAATGCAAAAAAAGCGGGAGTTTCAAAATATGTAAAAGCGACTGTTGGTGATGTTAAGGAGTTTAAAGCACCGGATGAGCGCTTTGTTCTTGTAACAAATCCTCCTTACGGCGAAAGGTTACTTGACGTTAAAGAAGCAGAAAAACTGTATGCCGTTATGGGAGACAGATTTACAGCAGGAAGCGGCCGTAAATACTTTATAATAAGTCCGCACGATGAGTTTGAAAAACACTTTGGCAGAATAAGCGATAAAAAGAGAAAACTTTACAACGGAATGATAAAATGTCAGTTGTTTATGTATTTCAAAGGGGATAAAAAACAGTGAGGTATGTATTTTTTGTAAATCCCACAGCGGGAAAAAATGATGCATATATGAAAATTATACCGCAAATAGAAGAATACTTTAACCAAAACGGCGGCGAGTATAAAATAGTGTTTTCAACCGCTAAAGGAGACATTCAGAAAAAAGCGCGAACTGAAGCAGAAAAAGGCGATGAAGTTGTTATGTTTTCCTGCGGTGGAGAAGGCACTTGTTTTGAAATGCTTAACGGTGTTGCAGGGTACGACAACGTTACTATTTCTGAAATACCAACAGGCAGCGCTAATGATTTTCTTAAATGTTTTGGAAACGAATATAAAGACAATTTTGCCGATATAAACCAAATGCTAAACGGAATAACCGTTGAAATGGACGTGATTAAAGCTGATGAGTTTTATTGCCTTAACGGATGTTCTGTGGGGATGGATGCCGTTGTTGCAAGAGATATGGCTATTTTTAAAAACTGGCCGTTAGTAAGCGGCGCTTTGGCTTATAAACTTGCCATTGTAAAAACATTTTTCAAAAAATTGGGCGCAGTGCTTGACATAAGCATAGACGGTGTACATAAATATAAAAAAAGTTGTTTGTTTGCTGTTGTTGGTAACGGTGTTGCTTACGGTGGCGGATATTACGCAACGCCAAAAGCTGTGCCGTATGACGGAAAATTAGATTTTACTGTAATTGAAACAATAAACAAACTTAAAATATTAAGGTTTCTAAAAATTTACGAAAATGGACAACACGAAAAATTATCTTGTTGTGATATGGGAAATTGTTCATCGCTTGAATTTAAGGCTGAAACAGAAATTCCTGTTAACCTTGACGGCGAAATTATTGAGCGCAAAGAAATGAAGTTTGAAATTAAAAGAAAATTTGTGAAATTCTTGTTGCCCTCGGTGTTAAAAAATAAATTTCAATTTGATAATGATTTGTTAACAAAAAAGACTTGATTTTTAGAAAATATTGGATAAAATATATTTAGCACTCAAAAGTGATGAGTGCTAAAATTGAAAAAATATTATTATTTGGAGGTAGTACTATGACTATTAAACCATTAGCCGATAAAGTTGTTACAAAGGCTGTTGAAGCAGAAGAAACCACAAAAAGCGGAATTATACTTACTTCTGCCGCAAAAGAAAAACCGCAAATGGCGGAGGTTGTGGCTGTAGGCCCCGGCGCTTACGATAAGGAAGGAAAACTTGTTCCTATGACTGTTAAGGTTGGCGATAAGGTACTTACAAATAAATACGCAGGTACCGAAGTTAAACTTGACGGCTGTGAATACAGCATTGTAAGTATTGATGATATTTTAGCTATTGTTGAATAAGGAGTTGTTTTATTATGGCAAAAGATGTAATTTTTGGTGAAGAAGCCAGAAAAGCGCTTCAGGCAGGTGTGGATCAACTTGCAAACGCTGTAAAGGTTACTTTAGGACCTAAAGGCAGAAACGTTGTTCTTGATAAGAAATTCGGTTCTCCGCTTATTACTAACGACGGTGTTACAATTGCAAAGGATATTGAACTTGATGATCCGTTTGAAAATATGGGCGCACAGCTTGTAAAGGAAGTATCAGTTAAAACAAATGATGCCGCAGGCGACGGTACAACTACCGCCACAGTTCTTGCACAGGCTCTTGTTTGCGAAGGTATGAAGAACGTTGCAGCAGGCGCTAACCCAATGGTAATTAAAAAAGGTATTGCAAAGGCTGTTGATACCGCAGTAGAAACTGTGGTTTCTAATTCTAAAAAGGTTAACGGAAGCGCTGATATTGCGCGTGTTGCTACTGTTTCTGCAGGCGATGAAACCATTGGCGGACTTATTGCCGAAGCAATGGAAAAAGTTACTGCTGACGGTGTAATTACCGTTGAAGAATCTAAAACTGCCGAAACATATATTGACGTTGTTGAGGGTATGCAGTTTGACCGCGGTTATATTACCCCTTATATGGTTACCGATTCTGATAAAATGGAAGCAGAAATTGACGATGCGTTAATTCTCATTACTGACAAGAAAATTTCTTCTATTCAGGAAATTTTACCGCTTCTTGAACAAATTGTTCAGTCAGGCAAAAAGTTGGTTATAATTGCTGAAGACATTGAAGGCGATGCGCTTTCTAATCTTATTATCAATAAACTTCGCGGCGTATTTACCTGCGTAGGCGTTAAGGCTCCCGGTTTTGGTGACCGCAGAAAAGAAATGCTTCGCGATATTGCTATTCTTACAAACGGTGAGGTTATAAGCGAAGAATTAGGACTTGACCTTAAGGATACAACAATTGCTCAGCTTGGTCGCGCTTCTCAGGTTAAGGTTGGCAAAGAAAACACAGTTATCGTAGGCGGTGCAGGCGATAAAAATGCTATTGCTGAACGTGTTGCTCAAATCCGTAATCAGATAATGACAACTACTTCCGAGTTTGATAAGGAAAAACTTGAAGAACGTCTTGCTAAACTTGCAGGCGGTGTTGCGGTTGTTAAGGTTGGCGCTGCTACCGAAATTGAAATGAAAGAAAAGAAACTCCGCATTGAAGATGCTCTTTCAGCAACAAAGGCTGCTGTAGATGAAGGTATTGTTGCGGGTGGCGGTGTAGCACTTGTTAATGCCATAGATTCTGTTAAAGAATTGCTTAATAAAACCGAAGGCGATGAAAAAACAGGCGTTGCCATAGTTCTTAAGGCATTAGAAGCACCAATCCGTCAGATTGCCGCAAACGCAGGTCTTGAAGGAAGCGTAATTGTAGATAAAATTCTTTCTGCAGGTAAGGCCAACTACGGCTTCGATGCATATAACGAAGTATATACCGATATGATAGAAGCAGGTATTGTAGACCCAACTAAGGTTACACGTTCTGCGCTTCAGAATGCCGCAAGCGTTGCCGCTATGATTCTTACAACTGAAACGCTTGTAGCAGATAAAAAGGAAGATGCCGCTGCCGCAAATGCAGCCGCAGCTGCCGCTGCCGCACAGGGCGGAATGTATTAATCAAAGGGTAAAATATAGGGTTTTAAAAAGAGTGCAAAAATTTTGCACTCTTTTTTAAATTTATTGTTGACAAATCGAGTTTACTGTGATAATATAGTTAAGTCGCAAATGCGAGTGTGCTGGAATAGGCAGACAGGCACGTTTGAGGGGCGTGTGTCAACCGACGTATGGGTTCAAGTCCCATCACTCGCACCAGAAAAACCGACTTGTTTCGACAAGTCGGTTTCTCAATGGAATTCGCCTTACGGGGAGTGCAATAGCTACGCTATGAAATACGCTTTCGCGTATGAAATATTTGCTTCGCAAATGTTTAAGAGGCGAATTTTATTTCACTTTCTGCCTTAGCAGAAAATTTTATAATCCGTTAGGATTATTTCATATCGAGCATAAGCGAGATATTTCATTTAATGAAAAATTTGTAGGGGTTCGAACACATAGGTCACAAATTCAAAAAGGTTCGAATTTGTTGTTTTCTTAAAGATGTTAAATAGCTTTTTTGTGGCAGTACAGAGTGTTTTGCTCTGTGCTGCCACTTCTTGTTTTAGTATGCGGTAATAATATATTTTTTATTTGAATATAGTTTTAAATTGTGCAACGGATATATAATTAAATTTATTATACATATTTTAGATTTTTTTGCATTTTTCTATTGCAATTGTTTTGTGTTATTGGTATAATCTTCTTGACTAATTCTCTTAATGGAGGTTGAAAATTATGCAAGAAAAAGATTTACGAAAACTGCTTGACAGTATGTCTGTAAAAGACAAGTTGGCTGAACTATGGCAGTGTCAGAGCCGCGCGTTTGACGCTACAGGTGTACTTACAGGCGGCGCTGTTGCTGATGAAAAGTTTAAGGCTGAAGAGGTTTGGTCTGCGGGTTCTACTTTAAACCTTTTCGGTGCAGATAAAATCCGTGCTGTTCAGGAAGACCATCTTAAACACAATAAACATAAAATTCCTATGATGTTTATGGGTGACATTATCCACGGATATACAACAAAAATGCCAATTCCGTTGGCTTCAAGCTGTTCTTTTGATATGGACTTAATTAAAGCCGCCAACCGTGTTTCTGCTAAAGAAAGCGCGGCTTGTGGCTTCCACATTACTTTCTATCCTATGATAGACTTAAGCCGTGATCCCCGTTGGGGACGCGTAATGGAAGGTGCGGGTGAAGATCCGTATCTTTGCAGTGAGGTTTGTAAGGCTATTGTAGAAGGTCTTCAGGGTGACGGTCTTGATAAACCCGACACAATGGGCGCTTGTATTAAGCATTTTGCAGGTTACGGCGCAGCAGAAGGCGGTAGAGATTATAATACCGCTAACGTTGGCGAAAGAGCAATGCGTCAGTTCTATCTTCCGGGTTATAAGGGCGGTGTAGATGCAGGCGCTGCTATGGTTATGACTTCTTATAATGCTGTTGACGGTGTACCGTCTAACTGTAACAAGTGGCTTGTTCGCGACGTGCTTAAGGGTGAATGGAACTTTGACGGTGTTGTTATTACCGACTTGTTTGCTACTGCATCTTTGGCTAGCCACGGTATTGGTGATGATATTAATAATGGCCGTTACAGAGGTCAGGTAAGCCTTGAAGCAGGTATTGATATTGAAATGGGTTCCAAGTTATTCTTCATGCTTGAAGAATTGTTTGAAAACGGCAAGATGGATATGGAAATTCTTGATGATGCTTGCTGGCGTGTTCTTAAACTTAAGAACGAGCTTGGTTTGTTTGAGAATCCGTACCGTATGGCAAGTGATGAAGAACGTGAAAAGATACTTGGTTGCGCAGAACACGCCGAAGTTGCGCTTAAAATTGCAACCGAAAGTTGTGTACTCTTTAAAAATGAAAACGAAACCTTACCTCTTGCTAAAAACGGTAAAATAGCGTTTATTGGCCCTGCTGTTGATTTGGAAGGCGCTAAGAGTTCTTGGGATATTGGCGGTAATGTTGTTGAACTTCCGTTTGCTAAAACCCTTAAAGAGGCTGTTATGGCTAAATGTACCGACGGCAACGTTGTGTTTGCAAAGGGTTGTTCTTTCTTGGGCCGTGAACAGCAAAAAGAAGCAGACCGCTTTGGTTACTGCGATGAAGAAACAAGAGAGCAAACCATTAGTGAAGCGGTTGAAATTGCAAAAACGGTTGATACAGTTGTTCTTGCTATCGGTGAATCGCCCAATCAGTCGGGTGAAGCACACAGCCGTGCAAATATCCGTATTCCTGATGTTCAACTTGAACTCTACCGCCGTGTAAGAGAAGTTGCAAAACAGGTTGTTGTACTTGTTCACACAGGTAGACCTCTTGATTTAACCGAAATTCAGGATGCCGATGCTATTCTTAACGTTTGGTACTTAGGTTCTGCTATGTCTGACGCAATTGCTAACCTTGTTTTCGGTGATGCAGTTCCTTCCGGTAAGCTTACAATGGGATTCCCTGAAAACGTTAACCAGATTCCTGTTTATTATAACTATTTGCGTACCGACCACCGTCACGACCGTCCATACGTTTCAGAGTATCAGGATGATTATTCTAACTTCCCGCGTTATCCGTTTGGTTACGGTTTAACCTATTCTGAACTTGAATACAGCGGAACCGTTGTTGATAAGGAACGCTTTACAGCAGATGAAATTGTTACCGCTTCGGTTGAAATTACAAACAAAGGTAAATACGACGTAACCGAAATAGTTCAGCTTTATATTCAGGACCGCTTTGCAACAATTGCGCCGCCTATAAAGGAACTTAAAGGATTTAAGCGCGTAGACATTAAAGCGGGTGAAACCGTTAAGGTTGAATTCCAAATTAAAGAAGAAATGCTTCGTTATTGGAATCTTGATATGAAGTATGAATCTGATGCAGGTGAATTTGGTATTGCAATTAAGCCAAGCAGTGATTTTAAAGAAAACGAATTCAAGTTTATTTGGCTTGAAAAATAAGTAAAACAAAAATCGGTCATCACACGATGACCGATTTTTTGTGGCTTATTCTATTTTATAAATTCGTTACAAGTTTCTTCAAGCTGAGTTAGTTTTTCTTTACAAGCTTCCTTTGTTTCGGCAACAGCGCTTAAATAGAACTTGATTTTCGGTTCGGTTCCCGAAGGTCTTGCAATAAGTGAACTGCCGTCAGCAAGTTTAAAGCAAATAACGTTTGATTTAGGAAGTAAAATTTCTTTTGTAGAGTTGTCTACGGTAAATAAGGTTTCGCTTTTTTCGTAGTCATCTATCTGAGAAACTTTTATGCCGCATATATCACTTGGGGGAGCGGTGCGAAGATTGTTAAGAATTGAAGCAATTTTCTTCATTCCGCTTTCGCCTTCAAATGTGAAGTTTTTCTGGGAAGCAAAATAGTAGCCGTATTTCTTGTAAATACCTTCAAGAACTTCAACAAGGGTAAGTCCCTGCTCTTTATAAAAGGCAACCATTTCACAAATAAGCATGGAAGCAACAACGGCATCTTTATCGCGCACGTAACTGCCTGCTAAGTAACCGTAACTTTCTTCAAAACCGAATACATAACGGTTTTCTTCACCTTTTTGTTCCAAAATTCCTATTTGTTCACCTATAAATTTGAAACCTGTAAGAACGTCAATGAGTTCACAACCGTAATTTGCGGCAATACGTTTACAAACGTCGGTTGTAACAATTGTTTTAACGGCAATTGGATTTTCGGGCATTGTGCCGCATTCAATTCTACGTTCAAGAACGTACTGTAAAAGAAGGGCGCCGACTTCATTACCGCTCATAAGTGTATATTCGCCATTATTTTTAACTGCAATACCAACACGGTCGCAATCAGGGTCGGTAGCAAGTAATAAATCGGGATTAACTTCTTTTGCCAAATTCAAAGCAATTTCAAAGGGTTGTTTGATTTCGGGGTTTGGATACGGAGCGGTGGGGAAGTTGCCGTCGGGAAGTTCCTGCTCTTTAACAACGGTTACGTTATTAATACCGATTCTTTTAAGTATGGCGCGTACGGGTTTATTACCGCTGCCGTGAAGCGGAGTATAAATAACGTTTAACTTGCTAACGTCAATATTCTTTGCAACAGAGCATTCTTGCACTTTATCAAGATACGCTTCAATAACGCTTTCATCTATAAACTCAATAATACCTTTATTTACGGCATCATCAAAATTCATTGTTTTAACGCCTTCAAAAATATCTACTTTGTTCATAATAGATAACACGTATTTACTTGCTTCAAGATTTAACTGGCAACCGTCGGGACCGTAAGCCTTATAACCGTTATACTTAGCAGGGTTGTGACTTGCCGTAATAACAACACCTGCATCACATCCAAAATAACGAACGGCAAAGGAAAGCATTGGGGTAGGCATTAATTCCTTGTAAATATAAACCTTAATTCCGTTTGCAGCCAAAATACTTGCAGTGTGTTTTGCAAATACATCAGATTTAATTCGGCTGTCGTAAGCAATGGCAACGCTGCCGTTGCTATTAACAGAAAGCACGTATTCCGCAAGTCCCTGAGTGGCTTTTCCAACGGTATAAACGTTCATTCTGTTTGTGCCAACGCCTATTTCACCGCGAAGACCGCCTGTTCCAAATTCAAGGTCTTTGTAAAAACGGTCGGAAATTCCTTCGCTGTCATTTTCAATAGCCTTTAATTCTGCCTGTAAATCTTCATCGTTTACTGCTTTTTCAAGCCATAAATTATATTTTTCTTTATACACGTGTTTCACTCCAAATATACTTTTAAATATTTATTAATATAATAATATTATTTTTCGGTTTTGTCAATAGCGGCAATAAAATGCTTGACAAAACTAAAAAAATAGGTTATTATTAATATAAATTATGAAGTTTTTTGTTGGGTTTTGATGATTTTGACTTATCAGAATGATTTTTCTCTTATTTCCGATGATATTATTATACGCGAAATTCAATCGGGAAATGAAGAACTTTTATCGGTTATGTTTGACCGTTACAGGCAAACCGTAACCTTTTTGGCAAATAAGTTTTCATCTAACCCTTGGGAGAGGGACGACCTTATACAAGAAGGTCTTATCGCATTGTATTCTGCAATACGGCTATACGATTTTTCTTCTGCTTCTTTCTCTACTTTTGCATCTGTTTGTGTAAAACGCGGTATGATATCTGCGTTAAGACATAGTAATAAAGCAAGGCATATTCAAAATGATAAACTAATATCGGCGGAAGACTTCGCTTTAGGGTTATCGGATAACCCCGAAGCAACGGTTCTTGATAAAGAAAGCGTAGGTTTGTTTCTTAATGAAATTAAACAAACGTTGTCTTCTTTTGAATACACAGTGCTTTCAAGATATTTACTATTAGGCAATTATAAAGAAGTGTGTGATTCTTTGGAAGTTTCACGCAAGGAAGTAGATAATGCACTTTGTCGTGCAAGAAAGAAAATAAAAAAAATTAACAGATAGTACTGTTAATATATATGCCCGTGTAGCTTAAATTTAGCAGAGCGTTGATGTCAAAGATGTCGGTGCGATTCCGACCGGGGGTAAAAAACCAAAAAAACAAGAGAGGTACTAAAGTATGTTCGAAGACAAAACACTGGTTTGCAAGGACTGCGGAGAAGAATTCGTATTCACTGCAAGAGAACAAGAATTCTATGAGTCCAAAGGATTTGCAAATGAGCCACAGCGTTGCAAAGCTTGTCGTGACAAGCGCAAAAATGCGGCAAGAGGTCCCAGAGAACTTTTCGAGACCACATGTAGTGCGTGCGGTTCTGTTGCGAAGGTTCCCTTCCAACCCAGAGAAGACCGTCCGGTTTACTGTAGCGAATGCTTTGCAAAGATGAAAGAAGATTCTGCTGAATAATATATCATGTATATATTGCCGCTTACCGTACTGTAAGCGGCTTTCTTTTCTTTTTGGTTTAATTTTATTTACATTTTATTAACAGTATTGTGTTATAATGGTTATGGTTTATAAATCATTACATTTATAAATATAAAATAGCAAAGGTCGGAGTTAATATGGATAATAAAAAAATATTAATTGTTGATGATGATGAAAATATATGCGAACTGTTGCGTCTTTATTTAACTAAAGACGGCTTCAAAACTATAACTGCTACCGACGGTGAAATGGCAGTTATGAAGGCTAAAACAGAAAATCCCGATTTGATTTTATTGGATATAATGTTGCCTAAACTTGACGGTTGGCAGGTTTGCAGAGAAATAAGAAAAGAATCGGACGTGCCTATTATTATGCTAACTGCAAAAGGTGAGACTTTTGATAGAATTTTGGGTCTTGAATTAGGCGCCGACGATTATGTTCCCAAGCCCTTTGATACTAAGGAAGTAATTGCCAGAATAAGGGCTGTTTTGCGCCGTTCGGCTGACACTGCAAACAAGGATATTAAAGAAGTAGTGTATGATAAACTAAGAATTAATCTTACAAATTATGAACTTATTGTTGATGGCAAACAAATTGATACACCGCCAAAAGAACTTGAACTTATTTTTCATTTGGCAAGTAATCCAAACCGTGTGTATACCAGAGACCAACTTTTAGATGAAGTTTGGGGATTCGATTATTACGGTGATTCACGAACTGTTGACGTTCATGTTAAACGTTTGCGCGAAAAATTAGAAAACGTTTCTGAAAATTGGTCCCTTAAAACCGTTTGGGGCGTAGGATATAAGTTTGAGGCTAAATAATGAAACTTAATACTTTCAGAAAATATTTTTTAATGATTTCGGTTTTATTCTTGCTTTGTTTAACCTTTATAGTTATAATATTAAGCGTACTTATGAACAATTACCTTTCTAAAGATAAATTTGAAACAATGGGTGTTGTTTGTGACGCCGTTTCGAGATATGCATCGGTAGATTACCGTTCAAGCGGGTTTAAAAGGAATATGTTTAATATTTCAAGGGCGGTTTCTGCAACCGAAAACGACACGCTGATAGTATTTATTAACAGCGATAACGAAACTATTTGTTGTACCTGTGAAGATTATGCTGTAAAAAACACCTGCCGACATACCGAAAATTCCTTTCCTGCAGATTTTCTTAAAAAGACTGAAAACGGCAGAGTGAATGAAGTTACCTGGATGGGTTCGGTTTTTACCGAACTTAACTATGTTACGGCACAGCGTGTGCAAAATGTTGTAGATTCAAGTCTTATTGGCTATGTCATTGTGGCTTCGGCTGCTTCAAGTCTTACAGGCTTTTTAGGTGAACTTGCTAAAATTTATCTTTTTTCTGCCGTTGTGCCTGTTGCGGTTATGTTTTTTGTGCTTTACTTTGTTACACGGCGCTGGAATAAACCTATTGTGCTTATGTCAGAGGCAGCAAAGGCTATGGCAAAAGGTGATTTTTCAAAAAGAATACCCGTTACAAGCGACGATGAAATCGGCGCTCTTGCAAAGTCTTTTAACCAGATGACAAATTCGCTTGTTGAACTTGAAAATATGCGCCGTGGCTTTATTGCAAACGTTTCACACGAATTAAGAACCCCTATGACTACAATTGGCGGTTTTATAGACGGAATTATAGACGGTACCATTGAGGGTGAACAGCAACAGCATTATTTGAAAATTGTTTCAAATGAAGTTAAACGCCTTACACGATTGGTACAAACTATGTTAAGTCTTTCTAAATTGGAAGCGGGCGAAATTAAAATTCAACCCACCGATTTTGATTTCAGAAAACTTGTTTTAGAAATTGTAATAAGTCAGGAACAGCGTATAGAAAGCAGAAAACTTAACATTGTTGGGCTTGATACACTTGAAAGTTATAACTTGTATGCCGATAGAGATTTAATCTATCAGGCTGTATATAACCTTTGCGATAATGCTATTAAGTTTACAAATGAAGGTGGGACAATTTCTTTTTCTGCTATAAGAGAAGGAAATATGCTTAATTTTAAAATAAGAAATACAGGCATTGGCATTCCCGAAAAAGACCTTTCATTTGTTTTCGACCGTTTTTATAAGGGCGATAAATCGCGCTCACAGGTTAAGGATAGCACCGGACTTGGTCTTTATATTGTTAAAACTATTGTTAAAATCCACCACGGTGCAGTTTTCGTAAGCAGTAAGGAAAATGAATATACTGAATTTGGCATTTCTCTGCCTTATGAGATATAACTTTTGGAGGCTTTAGATATATATGAATGAATTCGAAAAATCAAACAACTCTCAAGAAGAAACAGAAATTTTTGAAAACGAACAGCAACAAGCGGTTGAACAAACAGAGGTTTTAAAAAACACAGAGGAACTTCCTTTTAAAACAGAAAATTCTGCAGAAACTGAACTTGACAATGAAAACGAGGAAAATTCTGAAGGCGGAAAATGGAACATTGAACCTGAAAATACAGAAACTGCGTTCAAACCTGTTGAGTATTCCGAAATTAAAAAAGAACCCGTAGGTAAAGGTGTAAAAATTTTTGCTCTTGTTATGGCGGCTATTATTTTAATGACAACCTCTTGTACGGTTGGTTACGTTATAGGCAATAACCGTAAATTATCAGGCGGCAATATTTTTGCTGAAACAACACTTGAACTTGAAGATAAACCCGACGCAGATGATGCTTTGACTACAGCAGAGGTTTTTGATACCGTTAATAAATCGGTGGTTGGCATTACCGTTTTTAACAGTTCGGGTGAGGGAAGTGTTGCAACGGGTGTTGTGTATACCGAAGACGGATATATTATTACTAATGACCATATATATGCGGGTGTTGTAGGCGCAAAATTTAAGGTTGAAACCTATGACGGAAAGTTTTATGATGCAGTCTTTGTTGCAGGAGACACAAGAAGTGACCTTGCTGTTTTAAAAATAGATGCAACAGGTTTTTATCCTGCAACGTTCGGTAATTCCGAACAGGTGGTTGTTGGCGAAAGTGTGGTTACTATTGGCCGTCCTTCAGGAGTAAAGCAGAACAGTCTTACAAGAGGTGTTGTTTCGCTTAAAGAAAGAAGAGCTGCTTTAAGCAGCGCCTATTCAATGCGTGTTATTCAAACCGATGCTCCGGTAAATCCAGGTAATTCGGGCGGTGCGCTTGTAAATATGTATGGTCAGGTTATAGGTATTACTTCGGCAAAACTGATTATGAATAGTTCTTCTGATTCGGGCAGAGATGCGTATGAAGGTATAGGCTTTGCAATTCCAAGCACCGTTACTAAACGTATTGTTGAATCGTTGATACAGTATGGATACGTTAATGATAGAGGCAGACTTGGTATTTCGTACAAAGAAATAAATCCTGTTGAAAAAGAACTTAATAATTACGCTGTTTTAGGTGTGGCTGTTGCAGAGGTTAATGCTGATAGCGATCTTTACGGAAAAGTTGAAGTTGGTGATATTATAACCGCTGTTAACGGCGCAGAAATCACAACCGATACGGTTATTCTTGATGCTATTGAAATGACTAAACCTAATGAAACGTTAGAATTTACAGTTTATAAAACAAACGGATCTACCGAAACCGTTACGGCTAAGCTTTTACCGGATGTTGGCTCTTCAAGTTATCAATCAGAATTAAGCGCTCCGTAAAAAATATTTTATAAAAATAAAATCCCGACTTCTACAAAACGAAGTCGGGATTTTTGTGTAAAGTTATAAATTAATCTTTGTTCTGGGGAAGTTGTGCTTTAAGAGAAGCTCTTGTCTTACGAACTTCGCCAAGGTTTGCGGTAAGGTTTTCGTCTGCGCGGCGCATAATGTCGTCAACAAAATCCTGTGCTGCTTTGCGCATTTCACGGCTCTTTGCCTGAGCGTTAGAAATGATTTCCTGTGCTTTTTCCTGAGCCAAACGGGTGATTTCCTGTTCAGCAACCTTTGCCTTTGCTTGTTCTTCAGCAGCACGGATAAGGCTGTCTGCTTCTTGCTTAGCGCCGGAAATGATGTTTGCACGGTCAGTAACAATGCCGCGAGCCTGCTTGATTTCGTTAGGAATGTTCAAACGAATATCATCTACAACTGCACGCAATTTTTCAATGTCTACCAAGGTCTTTTTGCCGGGCATTTTAATGCCGCTGTCAAGCGCTTCATCAAACTGTTCAAGTAACTCTTCTAAGTTCATTTTTTATCTATCCTTTCAATCTATTAATTATTTTTTTATGAATAACATCGGGAACAAACCCGCTGATATCTCCGCCCAAACTTGCAATTTGCTTTACCATACTGGAACTCAAATACATATTCTCTGCGCGTGTGGTAAGGAAAAGCGTTTCAACTTCAGGGTTAAGCTGTTTGTTGGTAAGAGCCATTTGAAATTCGTAATCAAAGTCGGAAAGTGCTCTCAAACCCTTTATAATTGCAACCGCGCCTTTTTCTTTTGCATAATCTGCAAGTAAACCGTCTGAAAATTCAACTTCAATATTATCAATATCGGTTGTGCAGTCTTTAATAAGCTGAACGCGTTCAGCAGGAGAAAAAGCACAATTTTTATTTGGGTTTACCATAACAACCACTATTAATTTCCCAAAAAGTTTTGATGCGCGTTTTATAATATCTAAATGACCAAGGGTAACGGGGTCAAAACTACCTGGGTATATTGCAATATCACGATTCATTAAGCATTGTCCTTAAAAACATATTTGGAAATAATAATTCTTGAAAATCTGTAATCTTTCACCTTAACAAAGTTTCCGTAGCAATCGTTAAAGGGGAGTTCTTTAGGGTGTTCACAAAGAATTATACCGTCTTCTTTCATAACATTTTCAAGACCTGTAAAAGCATCTTCATATAAACCCGCGTTATAGGGTGGGTCTAAAAAGCAAAAATCAAATTTTTTACTTGTTGTACGAAGAAAAGAAGTAAAATCACCTTTGTGAATATAAAAACGTTCTTTAGAAAAATGACACGCTTCAAGGTTGTTTTCAATAATATCGGTAGCGGCTTTAGAAGAATCGCAGAAAACTGCAAAGTCTGCGCCTCGGCTTAATGCTTCAATACCAAGTTGACCGCTGCCTGCAAATAAATCAAGTACAGAACTTCCTTCAAGTTGAAAGTGAATTGAACTGAACAAGGCTTCTTTAACCTGTTCAGCAGTAGGACGGACGTCATTACCCGAAAGGGTATTAAGTTTGGTCCCTCTTGCAGAACCTGTTATTACTCGCATAAAAAATCACCTTAACAGAATTTCATTCTTTTATATTATCACACGAAAAGTACACTTTTGTCAACACAAAAATAAGAAAAAACTCAAAAATAATTATATATAATGTAAAATAATGTAAAAAAAGCCTGAAACAACGGCATTTTAGCAAGTTTAAAATTTTTTAAAAAAATAGTTGAAAAATTGAATGTGTTGTGGTATAATACTTTGGCTAATGCGAAAGCATTGGTTAATATTACACACATTTCGCTTTAAAAACAGATGGGGTGACCGACACTACACGGTTTTCCTGTTAGTAGGCGAGGTGGAGGAAAAACCTCAGGAGGAAACAAAAATGGCAGTAGTATCTATGAAACAGCTTCTTGAAGCAGGTGTTCATTTCGGACATCAGACAAGACGCTGGAACCCAAAAATGGCAGAGTACATCTTTACAGAAAGAAACGGTATTTATATTATCGACCTTCAGAAAACTGTAAAGAAACTCAACGAGGCATATCTTTTTGCCCGTGAAATTTCCGCAAACGGCGGCGACATTCTCTTTGTAGGCACAAAGAAGCAGGCTCAGGATTCCGTTAAGGAAGAAGCAATCAACTGCGGTATGCCTTACGTTAATGCTCGTTGGCTCGGCGGTATGCTCACAAACTTCTCTACAATCCAGAAGAGAATTGCTCGTTTAAAACAGCTCCGTGAAATGGAAGCAGACGGCACATTTGACCTTCTCCCCAAAAAGGAAACGGTTGGTCTTCAGCTTGAAATTGAAAAACTTGAAAAGTATTTAGGCGGTATTAAAGATATGAAGAAGATCCCTGGTGCTCTCTTCATTGTTGACCCCCGCAAAGAAAGAATTGCCGTTGCTGAAGCTAAGAAGCTCGGTATTCCGATTATCGCTATTGTTGACACAAACTGCGACCCTGATGAAATTGATGCTGTTATCCCCGGTAACGACGATGCTATCCGCGCAGTTAAACTTATCGCTGAAACTATCGGTGCAGCAGTAATCGAAGGCCGTCAGGGCGAACAGGAAGCACCTGCTGCAGAAGAAGCAGCAGAAGAGGTTGCTGAAGAAGTTGCTGAAGAAGCAGCTGAATAATTCGTTTGGAGGAAAAAATAATGGCTTTTACAGCAAAAGACGTACAGGTATTGCGTGAAAAAACCGGTTGCGGTATGATGGACTGCAAAAAGGCACTTGTTGAGTGCGACGGTAATATGGACGCAGCTGTTGACTATTTAAGAGAAAAAGGCTTGGCTTCTCAGGCTAAGAAGTCTACTCGTGTAGCTGCTGAAGGCACAGTTTGTGCTATAGTAGAAAACGGCGTAGGCGCAATGGTTGAATTAAACTCTGAAACAGACTTCGTTGCTAACGGTGACGGCTTTAAGGCACTTGCTGCTGAAATCGCTTCTATCGTTGCAAGTGAAAATCCTGCTGATCTTGATGCTCTTTTAAAGGCAGAAAAAGATGGCAGCACTGTTGAAGAAAAGGTTCAGGAACTTTTCCTTGCTATCCGCGAAAACATTAAGGTTCGCCGTTTCGTTCGTTACGAAGGAAACATCGTTTCTTATGTTCACGGCGGCGGTAAAATCGGTGTTATGGTTAAGTTTGATACCGATGCTGATGCTGATGATGCAGAAGTTATTGCTTGCGGTAAGAACGTAGCTATGCAGATTGCTGCTATGAACCCTGCATACCTTGACGAAGCAAGCGTTCCTGCAGACGTTATTGAAAAAGAAAAGGCTATCATGGTTGCTCAGATGAAAGAAGATCCTAAGATGGCTGGTAAGCCCGATGCTGTATACGCTAAGATCGTAGAAGGCAAAATGGGCAAATACTTCAAGGAAAACTGTCTTGTTGAACAGCAGTTCGTTATTGACGGTGACTTTACCGTTGGTAAGTACGTTGAATCTGTTGGCAAGAAGATTGGTAAGAATTTGAAAATCGCTTCTTACGTTCGTTTTGAAAAAGGCGAAGGCATTGAAAAGAGAGTTGACGATTTCGCTTCCGAAGTTGCTTCTATGGTAAAATAATTAATATTTTTTCTTTTAGTCCCGAATGCAAATGCATTCGGGATTTTTTAATATAATTCAACAAGTAAGTTATTGTTTACAAACAAGTAAATTATTGTTATAATTAACATATTAAGGATTGGAGGAATGTTTTATGAAAAAGATTGTTTGTTTGCTTTTATGTGTTGTATTGTTTTTGCTAACAGCGATATCTGTTTCGGCAATTGATGTTGCAAATGAAATTGATGACTTTGTTTTTGACTTAGATGATATTATAGGAACAGCATTAACTGAACAAAGCGGTGTTATTGACGGCGTAGAAGTTAAGTATGCAATGTTATCAAATGCGGTAGAAGATAATACTGTTTACAAAATTGATTTAAGATACAGAGCTGCTTCAAGAGTTCCGCTTTCTTTTATGACAGCAGATGCAGATTCAATATACACTAATCAGGGCTTTGTAGAAGATGCGAATTTCGTAGTAACTTATGCAAACCAAAGTAAGTTAAATTCTGACCTTACGGTATATATAAATACCGATATGGAAGGCGGAAAAACTGCTGAAGGCGAGGCGCTGTTTATTTATTGGCCTGCGAATTACAACTTCTCTGTTTACGGTGTAGAACTTACAAGTCTTGGAACGCTTGTTGGTAACGGCGGCATTTCTATGATAAAAGGTCTTGCCGAAGATGAATCTCAGGCGCTTCGTTATTATTTCAATTATAATACTGTTACAGGAAAAGAAATGGTTATAAACGGCGAAAGTTATACTATCCGTTCCCGTGGTTTTATTTTAGCAAACGGCGGTGTGGGCGGTTTGGCAGATGCGGCAGTAACCCGTGAAACCGCAAAATCTACCAATAAGATTATAGATATAAACGTTACCGACCTTGAAAAGGTGTGGTCTTTTAAAAACGTTAACGGTATAGATAACCTTACGTATTCAACCTATGTTACAAATTTTGCTGCTGAAGACGGAACATATAACCAGAGTATGAGACTTTATGTAAAAGGTTACGTTGAAGTGTCTATTAATGGGCAAATTTGCACCTTCTACAGCACGATAACTAATTATACTGTAAAGGATATTGTCGATTATAATTGGTATCATAATGAAGGTTCCTTTGCTAACGGTAACGAAGTTCCGGAAGATAAACGCACACATACACTTAACGGTGTAGAACGTCAGCTTGTTTGGAATCAGGAATTTAACACTAACGGTGTGCTTGAAGGCGTTACAACCAAATATGACACTATGACACCTGACGGTAATATTCTTAGAGTTTCTACAAGCGAAGATAATATTTTTGTAAAAGATGGAAATCTTGTGCTTCGTTTGTTAGATGACGGTGACGGTACCTTTACTACCGCTAAATCAATTACCACAAGAGATGTGATGTCGTATAAGTACGGATATATTGAAATGAAAGCTAAAATGCCATATCAGTACGGTATGTGGTTTAGTTTCTGGATGCAATCCGATTTTAATTTATTGCCCGAAAACTACACAAAGTTCGGTGAAATAGATATTGTTGAAACGTTTTGGAAATTTAAATCCACCGAATTTACAATGCATAAGTGGGAACGCGGCGCCGGTTCTGTAACGCAGTACAAAGACGGCATAGACGTAAGTAACCACGAAGGCAGTAGTACTTACGTTTTCGAAAATTATGAAAACTTAAAGAATGAGTATCATATTTATGGCTTTGAATGGACATCCGAATATATGAAGTTGTATATTGACGGAGAGTGCTATTACACTGTATATATTACCGAAGAAGATGACTTTTCAACCGAACGTCCCGGTATGAGTTATTTCCACGATTATTATTATTTGTGCTGGAATAACTGGATGCATACTTCTTATGCCGATAAACTTGTTTTGGAAAACGGTTATGCAGATTACGCAATTGACTACGTAAGACTTTATCAAACCCAAGATACCGAGTTTGTAAACATTTATTAAACAATTTGAGAAAGCCAATACCAAGCGTATTGGCTTTCTTTTTAAATATTTTATATAAATATATATTATCTGTTTGACATTAGGCGTGAATTATTGTAAAATATAATAAATAAATAATAGTGGGGAGTACCTTTATGAAACCTATTTATAAAAGAATACTTTTAAAACTAAGCGGTGAAGCTCTTGCAGGTGCAAAGGGAAGCGGTCTTGATTTTGAAAAGGTAGTTGAAGTTTGCGAACAAATTAAAAAATGTGTGGATTTAGGCGTTCAGGTTGCTATTGTTGTAGGCGGAGGTAACTTCTGGCGCGGAAGAAGCAGCGGTAAAATGGACCGCACACGCGCAGACCACATGGGTATGCTTGCAACTACAATTAACGCTTTGGCTGTGGCAGACGGTCTTGAACAGGTCGGCGTTGTTTCTCGAGTTCAAACAGCTATAGAAATGCGTCAAATAGCCGAACCGTATATTCGTAATAAAGCGGTTAGACATCTTGAAAAAGGTAGAGTTGTCGTTTTTGGCTGCGGAACAGGTAACCCCTTCTTTTCTACCGATACAGCAGCAGCTTTAAGAGCCGCAGAAATAGATGCCGACGTTATCTTTAAGGCTACAAACGTAGACGGCGTTTATGATAGCGACCCCAAAAAGAATCCCGATGCTAAGAAGTTTGATACCCTTTCACATCTTGACGTTTTACAAAAAGAACTTCACGTTATGGACAGCACTGCTGCTTCGCTTTGTATGGATAACGGTATTGCTATTCAGGTATTCAATTTAAACGACCCCGCAAATATAGTTCGTGCCGTTGTTGGTGAAAACATAGGCACAGTTGTTAAATAATTTTTTCAGGAGGATATTTTAATGGATGCTTTAATTAAATCAACAGAAGAAAGAATGGATAAATCTCTTGACGCGCTTGACAGAGATTATAAAGCGGTACGTGTTGGCAGAGCAAATGCTTCCATACTTGACCGCGTAAACGTGGATTATTACGGAGTACCTACACCTGTTCAGCAGATGGCGGCTGTTTCTATGCCCGAACCCAGAATTCTAATGATAAAGCCTTGGGATGCTACCACTTTAAAAGATATTGAAAGAGCAATTCTTGTTTCTGATATCGGTATTAATCCTCAGAACGACGGTGTTGCTATTAGACTTAACTTCCCGCCGTTAACCGAAGAACGCAGAAAAGAAATTGTTAAAGACGTTAAGAAAATGGGCGAGGATGCTAAGGTTGCGGTTCGTAATATCCGCAGAGATGCTCTTGAAAAATTAAAAGGTTTAAAGAAAAATAACGAAATTACAGAAGATGACGAAAAGAACGGTGAAAAGAAGATTCAGAATCTTACAGATAAGTTCTGCAAAGAAATAGATGCTTTAGCCGCTGCGAAAGAAAAAGAAGTTATTGAACTGTAAATATTATCTGTATACTCAGAGTCAAAAGGCGTCATTGTAAGCACCTGCTTACAATGACTTTTTGAACATTAGAAAGAGGTTTTTAATTTGCTGTTTAAAAAGAAAAAGGAAACCGAAAGGAAAATTCCTGCGCATATTGCAATAATTATGGACGGCAACGGACGTTGGGCAAAAAAACGCGGTTTGCCCCGAAGTGTCGGCCATTCAGCAGGTGCTAAAAAGTTTAAAGAAATTGCAAGATATTGTAACAAAATTGGTGTAAAATATTTAACAGTATATGCTTTTTCAACCGAAAATTGGAAAAGACCTAAAGAGGAAGTAGAGGGAATTATGAACCTTCTGCGCGATTATCTTAAGGATTCTGCTAATTTTAAAGGCGAAAATATAAAACTTCGTTTTATTGGTAATATTGAAGCCTTACCCAATGATATACAGTTGTTAATAGAAAACGCCTGTCGCGATTCTGATGATGCTACGGGTATGACCGCTTGTCTTGCTGTTAACTACGGCGGAAGAGATGAACTTACAAATGCCTTTAAAAGACTTGTTAAAGAAAACGTTTCTGCTTCGGATATTACCGAAGAACTTATAAGCAAAAATCTTTATACGGCAGATTATCCCGATCCCGAACTCATAATAAGACCAAGCGGGGAACTGCGAACTTCAAATTTTCTTATCTGGCAGTCGGCATACAGTGAATTTTGGTTTCATAATGTTTTATGGCCCGATTTTACAACCGATGATTTAGATAAGGCTATTGATGATTATAACAAAAGGAACCGACGTTTCGGCGGAGTGTGATTTTATGAAAACAAGAATTATTTCAGGCGCAGTTTTAATAGCGCTTACCGTTGCTGTGTTGCTTACGGGAAGCCGTTTTCCTGTTGTACTTGCGCTGTTTTTAGCAGTTATTTCTGCTATTGCAAGTTACGAAATATTAAATAACACAAAAATTGTTGAAAATAAGGCGGCAGTTATAGCGGCAATGTGTTATTCGTTTTTTGCCGTTTTAGCGCGTTGCGGTGTAACAAAAGTGCTGTGGAGCGGATTAACCGACGAATTTTTTGCATTACTTCTTGTTTTGACAATTGTCGTTGTTGCTTTAAAAAATAACAGTAGTTTCGGTCTTGAAAAAATTGCGGTAAGTATTGGAATGCCCATAATTATTTCTTTTGGCTTTACATCATTGGCAGGGTTATATCTGCGAGAAAACGGTTTGTTTTACTTGTTATTACTGCTAAATTTTTCGTGTATTTGTGATTGCGGCGCTTATTTTACAGGCGTATTCATTGGTAAACATAAACTTTGCCCGAATATAAGCCCTAAAAAAACTATTGAAGGGGCTATTGGCGGAATAGTTTCAAGTATTATTGTTTCTCTTGTTCTTTACTTAACAATAATGGTGAACGGTAAAAATTTGTTCATATTACTTGTTTGTACCGTTTTGTTTTGCGGCATTGGTATGTGCGGTGATTTGTTTGCTTCGGTTGTTAAGCGTAACGCCGGAATTAAAGATTACGGAACACTTATTCCCGGACACGGCGGTATACTTGACCGATTTGACAGCATACTGTTAATATCGCCTGTGTTATTGTTTTGTGTTGAGAAAGGTTTATTTTAAATGACAGAAGAATTAATCATTTTAGGTTCAACAGGTTCAATAGGAACTCAAGGTTTAGACGTAGCAAGAAATTTAAAAATAAAAGTTACCGCTTTAACGGCAGGAAAAAATGCTGATTTGCTTGAAAAACAGGCGCGTGAATTTAAGCCGAATTACGTGGCTCTTGCCGATGAAGAAGCCGCAAAACAACTTAAATTAAAACTTAAAGATACTTTTATTAAGGTTGAATGTGGTAAAGAGGGTGTTGTAAACGCTGTTAGTCAAAGCGGCGACACCGTTCTTAATGCTATTGTAGGTATTGCGGGACTTAATGCTTCAATTGAAACAATTAAACAGAAAAAAACATTAGCCCTTGCTAATAAGGAATCGCTTGTTACAGGCGGTGACCTTGTTAAAAAAGCGCTTAAAGAATACAACGGAACAATGCTTCCTGTTGATAGCGAGCATTCGGCTATTTTTCAATCCTTACAAGGGGCAGAAAAGGGAAGCCTTTCAAGGCTGCTTTTAACTGCATCGGGTGGTCCGTTTTTTTCTAAAACAAAAGAAGAATTAAAAAACGTTACGGTAGAACAAACCTTAAAGCATCCCAATTGGTCTATGGGACAAAAAATAACGGTTGATTCTGCCACTATGATGAATAAAGGTCTTGAGGTAATTGAGGCGGTGCATTTATTCGATATTAAAGCAGAAAATATAGACGTTGTAATTCAACGTGAAAGTATTATTCATTCGGGTGTTGAATTTAAAGACGGCGGAATGATTGTGCAAATGGGTGTGCCCGATATGAAACTTCCTATTCAGTATGCCTTAACGTATCCAAACCGATATCCTTGCAGTGAGCGTTTAAGTCTTACCGATATTGGAAAACTTACGTTTTATAAACCTGATATGGAAACATTTAGGTGTTTGCCTATTTGTATAGATGCCATAAATAAAGGCGGATTAAAACCAACTGCCGCAAATGGCGCTAACGAAGAAGCCGTAAGGTTGTTTTTGGAAAGAAAAATAGCTTTTTTAGATATTGCTGAACTGGTCTTTGGCGCTGTAGAAGCACAAAAAAGTGTTGATACTTTCACGCTTGACGATGTTTTTGAAGCCGATAAAGCGGCAAGAGCGTATGTTTTAGATAATTACAAATAATTTGGAGTGATCTTTATTTCTACAGTAATTTCTGTATGGAATTCGGTATGGCCGTATCTTGTGGCTGTGCTTGTGTTTCTAACGTTAATTGTTATTCACGAATTCGGCCATTTTATTGCCGCAAAACTGTGCGGTGTTAAGGTTAACGAATTTGCGGTTGGATTTGGCCCTAAACTCTTTAAAAAGCAAGGAAAAGAAACTCTTTACAGGTTTAACCTTGTTCCGTTTGGCGGTTATTGTGCAATGGAAGGCGAAGATGAAGGTAGCGATAATCCACGCGCTTTTTGTAATCAAAAGGCATATAAAAGGCTAATTATTACAGCTATGGGCGCTATATTTAATTTGTTGCTCGGATTGCTTCTTGTGGCAATTTTACTTTCTACATCAAAAGTATTTATTTCAAATACGGTAGCAGAGTTCAGCGATGACGCGCTAAGTGCATCAACAGGGCTTAAGATAAACGATGAAATTTTAGAAATAGACGGCAGACGTATATATACCTATATGGACCTTTCTTATGCCTTTACAGGCGTTGACGACGGCAAACTTGATATTCTTGTTAAAAGAGAAAATGAAAAAGTAATGCTTAACGACGTTACCTTCAGAACGCAAGAGGAAAACGGTATATATTACGTTGATATGGATTTTAAAGTATACGGACTTAAAAAGACATTTACGCGTTATATATCGCAAACTGTGAAAACAACCTTCTCTTATTGCAGGGTAGTGTGGTTTTCGCTTATAGACTTAATTAGCGGAAAATACGGAATAAGCGCTGTTTCGGGGCCTGTTGGCGTTACAACTACAATAAGTAATGCCGCAAAAGAAAGTCTTATGAATCTATTGCCTATTATGGCTCTTATAACCGTTAACCTTGGTATTTTTAATTTGTTACCGTTACCTGCGCTTGACGGCGGAAGAATATTGTTTATTCTTGTTGAAATGGTAACAAGAAAACCTGTTCCTAAAAAATATGAAAGCGTTATACACGCAACAGGCCTTGTGTTACTGTTGTTAATTATGGCTGTAATAACGTTTAAGGATATATTTACATTATTTGCGTGAGGAAAAGTTATGTTTACAAATGAAACCGTAAAACAGGTTAAAGTCGGTAATGTGTTAATAGGCGGTGGGGCAGATATAAGCATTCAGTCTATGCTTAACGTAGTTTCAACCGATATATCGGGAAACGTTGCTCAGGCAAAGCAACTGGAAAATGCAGGATGCGAAATAATACGCGTTTCTGTGCCCGATATGGCTGCTGTAAAACTTATAGATGCCATAAAAAAAGAAGTTAGTATTCCTGTTGTTGCCGATATACATTTTGATTACCGTTTAGCGCTTGAAAGCGTTGCGGCAGGTGTTGATAAAGTTCGTATAAATCCCGGAAATATTGGGGACGAGGCAAAAGTTAAACTTGTTGCCGATGCTTGCAGAATTAATAATGTTCCTATACGAATAGGTGTTAATTCGGGTTCGCTTGAAAAAGATATTCTTGCAAAATACGGCAAAGTAACAGCCGAAGCATTGCTTAGCAGCGGAATGTATCACATTTCTTTACTTGAAAAATTTGATTTTAACGATATTGTCTTATCGCTCAAAGCATCAAATACCAAAACAATGTACGATGCTTACGTTCTTGCTGCTGAAAAATGTAATTATCCGTTGCATTTAGGTGTTACCGAAGCAGGTACTTATAACAGTGGTGTTATAAAATCTGCGGCAGGAATAGGCGGTTTATTGTTAAGGGGAATAGGTTCTACTATACGCATTTCTCTTACCGATGACCCTGTTTTAGAAGTAAAAAGCGCAAAGGAACTACTAAAAGCAATTGGACTTAAAAATGGCGGAGTAAGGTTTGTTTCGTGCCCTACTTGCGGTAGAACAAAAATAGACCTTATAGGTCTTGCCAAAAAGGTTGAAGAACGCTTTTCGAACATTGAAAAGGATATTACCATTGCTGTTATGGGCTGTGTTGTTAACGGACCTGGAGAAGCCAAAGGCGCCGATTTCGGTATTGCAGGCGGTGACGGTTGCGGTGTGTTGTTCAAAAAAGGCGAAATAGTAAAAAGTAATATAAAAGAAGATAAGCTTTTAGAAGCGTTAGAAGAAGAAATAAATAAATTGTGAGAGGGAAGTAATGGCAACTGAATTTTCAAAAGTATTTGCCGAACTGCTTAGTTTACAACTTGCAGAAGTTTACAGCGATGCAATACTTGAAACCTGTAATCTTGATATTGAAAAAAGAACTTTAAATATGAAAATAAGCTGTAATTCTTACATAAAAAGCAATTATAGAAACGCGCTTATTAACTGTTTAAAGGAAAAACTTAAATTAAATTTTGCTAAAGCCGAATACCTATATACCTCGGAATGTTTTTGCGAACAGGCTTGTATTGATATTGCCGAAAAAATATGCAGTGAACATTCGGCGTTAAACGGCTTTTTTAACGGCGCTAAATATAAACTTAATAATGATGTGTTTGAGGTGGAACTGTTTCACGGCGGCCTTGAAATGGTTAAAAGTGTTGGTTTTGAGCAACTTTTTAAACGTGAAATATTAACTGCTTTTTCAAAAGAAATCAGCGTCAGCTTTTCTGGCCAGACAGAGGACGTTGATATTTCGTTACCCGAACCGTTGCATGTGGAAGAAGAATATTTGCCCGAACCTCCGCCTGAATATAATGAACCTGTAATAAATAATTCTGCAGTAAATACTGCTGTGGTGGAAACTGCGGGTTTGCCTGATTTTTTAAAGGATGTAACGCTTTTTTACGGCAAAAATTTGGAAGAAACAAGAGTATCGCTTAATTCTATAATCCCACCGGGCGAATCGGGAGAACGTTCTACCGTTTCGGGATGGGGAGAGGTCTTTGCTTACGAAGAAAAGAATATAAATACAAAGCGTGGCCCTAAAGTAGTCGTAACTTTTTGCGTAAGTGATTACACCGACTCTGTTTTTTGTAAACTTTTTTTAGATCCTGAAAAGTTAGAACTTTTAAAACCTGTAAAAGACGGCGCAATAATCGTGTTTACAGGTACTTATAGTTATGATAATTTTCAGCACGATTACGTGCTTGAACCAAAAGCTATGGCAACGGCAAAGAAAATAGAAGAAACCGACGACGCGCCCGAAAAACGCGTTGAACTCCATTGTCATACAAATATGTCAATGAAAGATGCTGTAGCAGGTGCAGGAAAAATTGTAAAACTTGCTCATTCGTGGGGACACAAAGCCGTTGCTATTACCGACCACGGTGTCGTACAGTCTTACCCCGCCGCCGCTGCTGCAGTAAGCACTATAAAGAAGTCGGGCGGCGAATTTAAGGTTATTTACGGTGTTGAAGATTATTTTGTAGATGATACCAAAGGTGAAACCGACGTTTCTAAATTGCAAAGATATCATCAAATAATACTTGTTAAGAACTTAACGGGCCTTAAAAATTTATATATGCTTGTTTCAAATGCGCACGTTAAGGACTTTCACCGTTTCCCGTTAACAAGAAAAAGTGAAATTGAAAAGCACCGCGAAGGTTTGCTTTTGGGAAGTGCTTGTGAAGCAGGCGAACTTTACCGCGCTATTATTGCAGGAAAACCGAAAGAGGAATTGTTGGAAATTGCTTCTTTTTATGATTATCTTGAAATTCAACCGCTTTCCAATAACGAATTTATGGTAAGGGATTCGTCTAATCCCGATAAGGTAAGCAAAAAAGGTGTTGTTACCCCTAACCCCTTTAAACACGTTAAAAGTAACGACGTAATTATTGAGTTTAATAAAAAGGTTGTAGAACTTGCCGATGAATTAGGCATTCCTGTTGTAGCAACAGGTGACGTTCACTTTCTTAAAAAAGAAGATGCAATTATAAGAAAAATTCTTATGGCGGCGCAAGGCTTTTCTGATTTTGATAATCAGGCGCCTCTTCATTTCAAAACAACACAGGAAATGCTTGATGATTTTGCTTATTTCGGTGAACGTGCAAAAGAGTTTGTTATAGATAACCCAAATAAAATTGCCGATATGATAAGCGATGACGTTATTCCTGTTCCAAAGGGAAGTTATCCGCCTGTAATTGAAGGCTCAGACGATTTACTTCGTCAGATATGTTGGGACAAGGCTATGTCTGTTTACGGCTATGAGGGTGTTATTCCCGAAGTGGTTAAAGACCGCCTTGCAACCGAACTTGAAGGTGTAATTTCCAACGGTTATTCTATTATGTACGTTACGGCGCAAAAACTTGTTGCATACAGTGAAGAGCACGGATATCTTGTTGGTTCGCGAGGAAGTGTAGGCTCTTCATTTGTGGCAACTATGGCGGGTATTTCAGAGGTTAACCCACTGCCGCCTCACTATTATTGCCCTAACTGTAAGCACAGCGAGTTTTTCAGCAGTAAAGTAGTAGGTTCGGGATTTGATTTACCCGAAAAGAATTGTCCTAAATGTAACACTCCATATAAACGCGACGGTCACGATATCCCGTTTGCTACCTTCCTTGGATTTAAAGGCGATAAGGTTCCCGATATTGACCTTAACTTTTCCGATGAATATCAAACTGAAGTTCAGAAGTATACCGAAACGCTTTTTGGAAGAGAAAACGTGTTCAAGGCGGGTACAATATCTACTATAGCCGAAAAAACCGCTTTTGGTTACGTAAAAGCCTACTGTGAATTAAAGGGAATAGTGCTTAGTCAGGCAGAAATGAACCGACTTGCAAAATTGGTTGAAAAATCTGAGATTAAAGCAACAAGCGGTCAGCACCCTGCGGGAATGGTTGTTGTTCCGAGAACCAATACAATATATGATTTCTGCCCAATTCAGCATCCTGCTGATGACCCCACTTCAGATGTACTTACAACGCACTTTGATTTCCATTCTATTCACGATACAATACTTAAACTTGATGAACTCGGTCACGTTGTACCTACTACTTACAAGTATTTAGAAGAATACAGCGGTGTTAAAGTTAACGACATTTCAATGAGCGACCCTGCGGTGTACAGTTTATTCCTTTCTACTGAAGCGTTGGGGGTTACTCCCGAAGAAATTGATTCTCAAACGGGTACATTTTGTATTCCTGAATTCGGTACACAGTTTGTAAGAGGAATGCTTGTTGACTGTAAGCCTAAATGTTTTTCAGACTTATTGCAGATTTCAGGATTATCGCACGGTACTGACGTTTGGCTTGGTAACGCTAAGGATTTAATTGATAACGGAACCTGTACAATTTCCGAAGTTATAGGTACGCGTGATAACATTATGGTTTACTTAATTAACCAGGGAATGGAAAACAGCCGTGCATTTAAAATAACTGAAACAGTTAGAAAAGGTATGGTTGCATCAGGTAAGGTTTCTAAAGAAGAGTGGGAACAAATGGAAGAAGATATGCGCGCGGTAAACGTTCCGGAATGGTATATTGCTTCCTGTAAAAAAATTAAGTATATGTTCCCTAAAGCCCATGCTGCCGCTTATGTTATTTCGGCATTACGACTTGCGTGGTATAAAGTACATAAACCGCTTGAATTTTATTGCGCTTACTTTACTGCGCGTCCCGAAGACGTTGAAGTTTCGGTTATATTAAAGGGTAAAGAGGCAGTTAAGGCGGCAATACAGGAAATTAAACTTAAAGGTAAAGAGGCTTCGGCAAAGGAACTTTCTGTGCTTGATAACCTTTATATTTTTAATGAAATTATGTGCCGCGGCATTGAAATACTGCCTGTTGACCTTACACGCTCTCACGCAGTAAAATATCTTCCCGAAGAAGGTAAAATGCGTCTTCCTTTCGGCGCTATTTCGGGAATGGGTGATAAAGCCGCTTTTGCTGTTTATGAAACTGCACAAAAGGGTAACTTTATTTCAAAAGAAGATTTCCAACTTGAATCAGGCGTTTCAAAAGCAATTATACAATCGCTTTCCGATTTAGGTGTGTTAGATTCGATACCTGATACAAATCAGATGTCTATGTTTTAGGATATTTTGGTAATATTGTAAAAAAATTTTAAACAACCAAAAAAAAGGTTGCAAAATTGTAACTATTTGATATAATAGTAAATGTAACAATTTTGTAACCTTTTATTTTTTTTGCAGAAAGGAAGTGAAAAAGCAATGGAAAAACTTAATGTTATTAAAGAAAAATTATATTATTTTTTTAAACTGTTAATTAAGTATTTAACGGTTTTTGTTTTGTTTATTAAAAAGAACAGTAAGTTGACCTTTGCAGTGGTTGCTTTGGCAACTGTGATTTTCGCTTCTTTATCTTCGGGAATAACAGTGGCTTACAGTGTTGAATATAACGGTAAACCCATAGCGCTTGTTAAATCTAAAGAAGATTATCAAAAAGCCTATGATTTTGCAGAGTGTCTTGTTGATTGTGACAAATTTAAAGAACATACTCATTCTCCTTACTTTTCTATGACCTTCACTCTTGTTGATAAACTCAGCGATACTGAAGATATTGCTTTGAATATTCTTAATTCCACCGAAACCATAATGAACGGCGATGCTTTGTATATTAACGGCGAATTTGTGGCAAGTACCGCTTGTGAAAACAATCTTTCAGGTGTTATTAATAATTATCTTGATACTTTTAACAGCGGTTATACGGAAGCAGAATCTGAATTTGTTGATAACGTAACCGTTAAAAAAGGATATTTTCATCAAACAAAATTAAGTAATATTTCTGATTTTGAAGAAATATTAAAAACTCTTCAAGTAAAGACCACAGTAACTTTAAGACAGCAAACAGCTATTCCGTTTAAATCGGTTACCCGTAAGACCGATACAAGATACGTTGGAGATTCGGTTAAGGCGGTAACAGGGCAGAACGGCATTGAAGAAAGTCTTGAACGAATTGTTTATGTTAACGGTGAAGAACAAAGCAGAGAAGTGCTTGAATCGGTTGTTGTTAAAACTCCCGTTGATGAAGTAGTTGTTATTGGTACTAAAAGAAAAACTATAAACGTTGTTGAATCTTCTAAACTTAAACTTATCTGGCCGCTTAAACGCGTTGAAAATCAGGTTATTTCAAGTTATTGGGGAGACGGCAGAAACCATCAGGCAATAGATATTGCTTCTCCTTTGGGGACTTCTATTTATGCCGCACAAAGCGGAACGGTTGTTACTTCTACTTATATAAGCAGTTACGGCAACTATATTCTTATAGACCACGGCAACGGTTATCAGACACTTTATGCCCATGCAAGTAAACTTTACGTTTCCGAGGGTGAATCTGTTGCACAAGGTCAGGTTATCGCCACGGTTGGTTCTACAGGTAATTCAACAGGTAACCATTTACATTTTGAAGTAAGAAAAGACGGTACAAAGTTAGACCCAGCACTGTTTTTGAATTTATATTAAATTGAATCCTTGCATACTTTTTTGTATGCAAGGATTTTTGTTGTAACGATTTTAACAAAAACAGTCACGTTTTTTACATTTACTTTTTAAAAAAATAATGTACAATAAACTTGTCTTAAATGAAAGGTGGTATATTTATGACAGATATTAAAAGAGTAATTGAGTTTTCAAAAGAAGAATTTTTGAAATATGCAAAACTAACCTTTACTGATTTTGACATAATAAGAGAAAAAACAGATATTTATATCGGTCTTAATGAAAATGGCGATATTGAAAATGGCGAAAACGATGCGATTTTTATTGATGTAAAAGGGAATAAGGGTGTTATTACAGGTTCAAATGCAGGCAGCGTTCTTATAGCAGTTTACCGTTTCTTTATTGAGTGCGGTTGCCGTTTCTTACGTCCGGGTAAAGACGGCGAATATATAAACCAATGTACTTTAAGCGAGGTAAAAGTTTACGTTAAAGAAAAAGCAACTTCAAACAAAAGAGGTCTTGTTATAGAAGGCGGTTGTTCCTTTGAAAACGTTTATGATATTATTGATTTTTGCCCTAAAATTGCGCTGAATACTTATGAATTTCAGTTTATGTATCCCACAGCTTTTTTTAAGCGTTGGTATGAACATGGAAATAATCCATTTAAAGAATCTGAAAACGTAAGCGAAGAAGAAATGAAAAACCAAATAGATATTATGAAAGATGAGGTAAAAAAACGTGGGCTTACTCTTGAAACAATGGGGCACGGTTTTACTACGTATCCTTTTGGTTTAGATGCAGGCGGTTGGGAAAAGAACAACGAAAAAATAGATGAAGAAACGCTTTCGTTAATGGCGCTTGTAAATGGCAAAAGAGGGCTTATGGATGCAATTTCGTTTAATACAAATGTTTGTTGTTCTAACCCTAAAGTAAAAGAAAAGATGACGGATTTTCTTGTTGATTACTGTAAAAATAATCCGCAGGTAGACGTTGTTAAGTTTGCCCTTGCCGATAACACAAATGTTGCTTGCGAATGCGAAAACTGTACTAAATTAAGGCTTTCGGACCATTACGTAAATATTCTTAATTATATGGATGAAAAATTGACCGAATCGGGGCTCCCTCAAAAGATTTCACTTGGCGTGTATTTAGATTTACTTTGGGCACCTATAAAAGAAAGAATTAAAAATAAAGACCGCTTCCTTTTTGGTATATATCCAATTTCTCATACTTATCATGAACCTATTAATATAGACAAAATACCAAACGAAGAACCGTATCCGTATATAGTTAATCAATTAAGTTTTTCCGAAAATCCAAATAAAGATATGGCTTTCCTTAAAAAGTGGCAGGAAGTATGCCCTTATGATTGGTATGTAGGCGAATATCACTATATGTGGGATCATTATTCCGATATCGGTTATCAGCAAATAGCAAAGACACTTCATACCGACATTTGTAATCAGAAAAAGTTAGGCCTTAACGGTATGGTTATGTATCAGCCTCAGCGTTGCAGTTTTCCAACGGGTATGGGACTATATACTTACGGTAAAACTTTGTGGAATAACAAAGTTTCATTTGAAGAAATCAGCGAAGATTATTTCAAACACGCTTTTGGCGAAGGATGGAAAGATTGTTATAAGCATCTTCAAACGCTTTCAGATACCTACGATATGAAAATTAAGCCTGGCGGAAGAGATTACTTACATACAGACATTATTTCTACAATGGAAAAATGTTTAAAAATTGTTGAAGAGTTTAACAAAAACGTAAAAGAGCCTACCCATAAAAGCGCTCTTGAAGAAATATCGTGGAGTGACGTTCACCGCCAGAACGTATATATTGAAAAGTTCTTTAACGCAATAATTACGGGTTATAAAGAAGATAAACAAAAAGGCGAAGAAATGATAAACGACCTTGTTAACTGGATGTGGAAACACGAAGATGAAGTTCAACCGCGTTGGGATATCGGTATCCATGCAAGGTTTATAATGCCGTGGTATAAACGCATTTTTGAAATGCAGGAAAGAAAACTTCGCGGCGAGAAAAAATCTGATATTGTATTGGGCGTTAATAATGGCGCAGGGGCTGAAGGCGTTCAGGCGCAGTAAAAAGAAAAGATTGTATCAATCGATACAATCTTTTTCTTTTTATTTACCTAATAGTTTACTTTTTTGATAAGCCGCAATAACGGCGCTTTTTACCGTGTCCTCAAAAAGGGCATCTTCTAACTTGTAAACCCCTTCAATTGTACACCCGCCCGGTGAACAAACGTTATCTTTTAATGTGTGGGGCGGAGTATTAGTTGCCAGTACCATTTTTGCCGCGCCGATAACAGTGTTATTTGCAAGCAGTTTTGCCTGTTCGCTGTTAAGACCGCATTCTTTTGCCCCTTCAATTAATGCATTTATGAACATATAAACAAAAGCGGGACCGCAACCCGAAAGCGCACATCCGGCATCGAAAAGGTCCTCTGTTAAACTTGTAAAAGTTCCCGCTTCAGCCATTAATTCTAAAAAGCAGTTCATTTCGTCTTCACTTACAAGGTTGTTTTTGCAATAAAGAATCATTCCGCTTGATACAAGGACGGGAGTGTTTGGCATTATGCGGATTATAGGAACTTCCATGCCTAAAAAATCTTTAATATCATCAATAGAAAGACCTGCTGCCATAGAAACAAGCACAAAACGGTCTTTTCTTGCGGTTAAATCGCTTTTTAGTGTAGAAAGCAATTCTTTCATTACTTGCGGTTTAACGCCTAAAAATATAAATTTTGCGCAGTTTACAACGTCTTGGTTATTTCCAAAAACACAACCAAGTTGTTTTGCAGTCTCTTTTGCTTTTTCCGTGTTGTGGTCGGCAATAATAATTTTTTCTGCGGCGCACTTTTTTGTGGCGGCATTTAGCAGAGCGCCGCCCATATTTCCAACGCCAATAAAACCTAAATCATACATATAATCACCTAATTTGTCCGTTTCCGTGTATAACGTATTTGTAAGTGTTAAGTTCGCTTAAACCCATAGGGCCTCTTGCGTGAAGTTTTTGGGTAGAAATACCCATTTCACAGCCAAGCCCAAATTCTCCGCCATCGGTAAAACGGGTAGAAGCGTTTACGTATACGGCGGCTGAATCAATACAAAGCACAAATTTTTCTGCCGCTTCTTTATTTTCGGTAATAATTGCATCGCTGTGATGCGTTGAATTGCGGCTTATTATATCAATAGCGTTCTGGAGACTGTCGGCAACCTGAACACCCATTATATAATCTAAAAATTCAGTACAAAAATCTTCCTTTTGCGCAAGTTCTGTACCTAAAATCAATGAAGCCTCTTTGTCGGTTTTGAAATCCACTTTTGAAGATAATTGCTTGAAAATAAGCGGTAAAAACTGCTTTGCAATATCTTTGTGAACGATAAGCTGTTCGGCGGCATTACAAACCGAAGGCCGCGAAGTTTTAGCATTTTCTATAATTTTAATTGCTTTGTCGAAATCCGCATCTTTATCAACGTAAATGTGGCAGATTCCCGTTCCTGTTTCAATGCAGGGAACAGTGGCGTTTTCAACACAAGCTTTAATAAGACCTTTGCCGCCTCGCGGAATAAGTAAATCAACAAGACCAACGGCGGTCATAAGTTCATTTGCCGAATTTCGTGAAGTGTCTTCAATAATTACAATTAAATCTTCGGGAAGTCCTGCTTTACTAAGGCCTTTTCTTAATGCTTTTACAATTGCACAGGCGCTGTTGTGCGCTTCTTTTCCGCTTCGCAATACGCAGGCATTACCGCTTTTAATACAAAGCGCGGCGGCATCGCTTGTTACGTTTGGGCGTGATTCATAAATAATTGCAACAACGCCAAGCGGAACACTTATTTTGCTTATGTTAAGACCGTTATCGCGGTTGAAGTTTTCAAGAACTCTACCAACGGGGTCGTTTAACTCTTTAACGTCAAGAATACCGTCCGCCATAGATTTTATACGCTGTTCATTAAGCAAAAGTCTGTCACACATCACATCATTTATTACGCCTTTTGCTGCTTCCATATCCTTTTTGTTTTCTATTAAGATTTCGTTTGTAGAACTAATTAGTTCCTGCGCCATAAATAAAAGCGCGTCATTTTTTTGTTCGCTTGAAGCGCGGCAAATAAAAGGTGCGGCTTTATTACTTGCTAAAAGTAATTCGTTTGTAGTCATATTATCTCTGCTTTCCTAAAAATCTTGTTCCTGTTTCTTCCCCCGCAATAATTGAATAAAGAATTGAAGGGTCGGCACCGTTGGCAATAACGGTATCACAACCGGCATCTCCTGCAATTTGTGCGGCTTTAATTTTTGTAGCCATTCCGCCTGTGCCAAGCGCCGAACCTGCGCTTCCGCCTAAAGCAACAATTTCGGGAGTAATTTCTTTAACGCAAGGAATAAGTTTTGCGTTTTTGTTGGTTCTCGGATCACTGTCATAAAGACCTTCAACGTCTGAAAGAATAATAAGCAAATCAGCATTAACCGATGCCGCAACAATTGCGCTTAAAGTGTCGTTATCGCCAAGAACAATCTGGTGAGTCGCAACGCTGTCGTTTTCGTTAATAATCGGAATAACGTCAAGTTCAAGTAAACGGAAAAGTGTGTTGGTAAAGTTGTTTTTCCTCTCATCATCGGCAATATCGTCATCGGTAATAAGAATTTGTGCCGAAGTATGGTTATATTCCGAAAAAAGTTTATCGTAGGTGTACATAAGTTCGCACTGACCTACAGCCGCAGCCGCCTGTTTGGTAGCAAGGTCATTAGGACGTTTTTTTAACTTTAGTTTTCCAACGCCCATACCAATAGCGCCCGAAGAAACCAAAACAATTTCGTGTCCCATATTTTTTATATCAGACACAATTTTGCAAAGCGCTTCTATATGGCGAATGTTTATAAGGCCCGTAGAATGCGTAAGTGTAGAAGTGCCAACTTTTATAACAACTTTCATAATGTATCACCCCGAAAAATTATATATTTAAATAATTATATCACTAAAGGAAAATTATTTCAATATTTATATAAAAAAACACCGCTTAAGCGGTGTTAAAAATGCGAGTTTATCTGTAAGCCGAGTTCTGTCTTGAACGACTATCTATCTCGACGCATAATTGCTTATACGCTCAAGCCACTTTTCACGGCACATCGAGCAAATGTATAGCCGTACTCAGTGTTGCTCCGGATAAGGTTTACAGGGCTGTTACGTCTCCGTACAGCCGGTGAGCTCTTACCTCGCCTTTCCACCCTTACCGTGTTGCCACGGCGGTATATTTCTGTTGCACTTTCTCTAAGGTCACCCTCGGCGGCCGTTAGCCGCTATCCTGCTCTGTGGGGCTCGGACTTTCCTCACGTAAAATACGCGCAGCCGTTCGGTAAACTCGCAAAAGCATTTTAACACAGTTTAGGCTTTGTGTCAAAAGTTTTTTAATTGCATAAAATATTACAGTACATTTAACTTTCGGAGGCAAAAATTATGACAAACAATTTCCCTAAAATGTTTTTAGCAGCAAATTCGGCAGACGGCTTTGTTAATTATTTTAAAGATTACACAAAAAATAAAAGTGACTGGTACACTTATATAATCAAAGGCGGTCCGGGAACAGGGAAGTCTTCTTTTATGAAAAAGGTTGCCGCAATTGCCGCCGAAAACGGCGAAAAGGTAACGGTTAGTCCTTGCAGCAGTGATACTTCTTCTTTAGATGCCGTAATGTTGCAAGAGAAAAAAATTATGATTCTTGACGGCACTTCGCCCCATACCGTTGATCCCGTTTTTCCGGGGGTTAGCGATGAAATCATTAATTTCGGTGAGTTTTGGAATAAAGATACGTTGCTTAAAGAAAAAGAAAATATAATTGAAATTTCTAAAATTAATAAAAAGTTTCATAAAAAGGCATCATTGTGTATTAATGCGGCGGGAAAAGTTAAAAGAGATAATATGAAAATTGCCTTACTTGCTACAGATATTGAAAATACCGTTGATTATGCCCAGAAGCAAGCAAATAAATATCTTAAAAACACTTACGGTACACCCAGTGAAACTGTTTGCTGTCTTAACGGAGTTACACCAAGCGGTGAAGTGTGTTTTTCTGATACCATAGACAGTTTAGCAGAAAATAAAATAGTAATCAGCGATGAACTTTCTACGGTTTCAAATATATTTCTTTCAATTGTTAGGGATATAGCGCTTTCAAAAGGATACAGCATTATTACCGTAAAAAACAATATTCTGCCAAACGAAAAAATTGATCACGTTATTATCGAAGATGCTAATCTGGCTTTTTGCACCTCAACAAAAAACAGTGTTATATCAAGTAACAAGCGCAATATAAGGGCAGAAAGATTTATGAATGAAACGAAACTTTCAGAATACGAAAAGCGAATAAAATTTAATAAAAAACTTGAAAAAGAGTTTTTAAATCAGGCTGTTCTGTCTTTAAAACAAGCAAAAGACAGCCACGATAAACTTGAAGAATACTATATTAATGCTATGGATTTTAACAAAGCAAATGAATATACAGAAAAGTTTTTAGCGCAATTATTTTAATCCACTATTGTTTATCTTATTATAAAATATTATATACTTGAAAAATGTAATTAAAAATAGTATAATATTTTTATTATAATCTTCGAATAATAAGTTTATCGGAGGTTATAGTTATGAGTTTTGAATACAAGAACAACAAAAACGAAAAAAGTGAAGAAAATACTGATAATTTTGAAGAAATAAAAGAAACTGCATCGCTTACTCTTAAAAAAGGTAAACACAATATTTTTTGCCTTACAATTATTGGTGAAATAGAAGGGCATACAGTATTGCCCGAACAAAGTAAAACCACAAAGTACGAACACATTATTCCGCAACTTGTGGGTGCTGAAGAAAACGATTCTGTAGACGGTGTACTGATATTGCTTAATACCGTAGGCGGCGACGTAGAAGCGGGGTTGGCTATTGCCGAACTTATTTCGGGAATGAAAACACCAACGGTTTCTTTTGTTTTGGGTGGCGGTCATTCAATAGGAGTTCCTCTTGCGGTAGCGGCAAGAAAATCTTTTATAGCGCCTTCTGCTACAATGACTGTACATCCCGTAAGAATGAACGGCCTTGTTATCGGCGTTCCGCAAATGCTTAATCATTTTCAACGAATGCAAAACCGAATTACTTCTTTTGTTTGCAGTAATTCGGGTATTAGTGAGGAACGTTTTAATAAACTTCTTATGAACACGGGCGAAATGGTTACCGATATGGGTACGGTGCTTGACGGTAATGCTGCTGTTAAAGAGGGTATTATTGATAACATTGGAACGTTAAGCGACGTGCTTGATGCACTTTATGGAATGATAGAATCAAATTAGTCTGCTTTGCAGACTTACATACAGAAAGTAAAATTATAGGAGAAGAATATGTCTAACAAGAAAAGAACAAAAAAATCTCAAACAAAAACAGCGCAAAAACCGCGAAATAACAGAAACGATAAACAGATTAACCAAATATTGGCTGTTTGTCTTTTTGCGGTTTCGGTTCTCGTTTTTGCACTTGCTGTTTACAAAGGCGCAAGGTTATGGCTTATATTACATAATTTTGTGTTGGGTGTTTTCGGTGTATTCAGCATAATACTTCCAATATTCATAGTTATTGCAACAGTTTTATATTCTATGGGCAAACTTGTGGGAATTCTTAAAGTAAGGGTTATTGAAAGCGCATTGTTCTTATGGGTGCTTTCCTCTGCTATTGATATTTTCACAACAACTTCTATGACCAAATATGTAGAACATATTGTCGATGTTTACGACGCTCATTCCTTTTCTAATGCAGGTGTTTTCGGTGCAATTATGGGTAACGCCGTTTATCAGCTTTTTGATAAAACGGGGGCTATAATTTTTATTGTAATTCTTCTTCTTGCGCTTCTTATGCTTCTTACGGGAACAAGTGTTGCAAGACTTTACAAAGGCGCGGTGGCACCTGTTAAAAAGATAAGCCAAAAAGCCGAAGAAACCCTTGCAGAAGTACGTGAAGAAAAACGCAAAATGTACAGTGTTGACATTCCTGTTGATGAAGAAGAACCAAAAAAAGGCAGAAATTCGCTTTCTCAAAAACAGGCAAAGGTTGTCTCGGCATATAACGATTTAAACGAAGATGAAGACGTTTCTTTAACAACTAAAAAGGCTAGATTTATAACAGATACTTCTAGCGAAGAAATAGATACTTCCTCGGCTGAAAAGGTAAAAATGACAGCCGAAGAAACACGCGCTGAAATTGAAGGTGTTGCTAAGGAAATTACAAGCGGTATAACTATAACCGAAGATGAATGTTATAAATATCCTCCCATTACTTTGCTTAAAGAACCTTCAAGAGAAAATATGGGCGCCGTAAGTTCTGAATTAGATGCAACTGCAAAAAGACTTGTTGAAGTTTTACATAGTTTCGGCGTGGAAACAAGAGTAATAAATATAAGCCGCGGTCCTACCGTTACGCGCTATGAATTACAACCTTCTGTTGGTGTAAAAATAAGTAAAATAACAGGACTTGCCGATGATATTGCTTTAAACCTTGCCGCCGCAGGTGTTCGTATAGAAGCCCCAATTCCAAATAAAGCGGCTGTTGGTATTGAAGTTCCTAACAAGAAAAGCGATACTGTTTGCGTAAGAGAAATTCTTGAATCCGAAGTGTTCCAGAATGCTAACAGTAAAATTACCGTTGCACTTGGCAGAGACATTGCAGGTAATCCTGTTGTTACCGATATTGCAAAAATGCCTCACGGTCTTATTGCAGGTGCTACGGGTTCGGGTAAATCGGTTTGCATTAACTCTATTATTATGAGTATTTTGTTTAAGGCATCTCCTGAAGAAGTAAAACTTCTTATGATAGACCCAAAGGTTGTTGAACTTGGTGTTTACAACGGTATTCCGCATTTGCTTGTTCCTGTTGTAACCGATCCGCGAAAGGCTTCGGGTGCTCTTGGCTGGGCTGTTACTGAAATGGAACGCAGATACCGTTTATTTGCCGATAATAACGTTCGTGATTTAAGCGGATTTAACCGTCTTTGCGAATTAGATTCCGATTTAGTTAAACTTCCGCAAATAGTTATAATTATAGACGAACTTGCTGACCTTATGATTACAGCACCCGGTGAAGTTGAAGATTCTATTAACCGTATTGCCGCTAAAGCGCGTGCCGCAGGTATGCATTTACTTATTGCAACACAGCGTCCTTCGGTAGACGTTGTTACAGGTGTTATTAAGGCAAACATTCCTACAAGAATTGCGTTTTCGGTTTCTTCGCAGACCGATAGCCGAACAATTCTTGATATGGGCGGCGCTGAAAAATTGCTTGGTCGCGGCGATATGCTGTTTAACCCTGTAAGCGCTTCTAAACCTAACCGTATTCAGGGCTGTTATGTAAGTGATGAAGAAGTTGAGGCAGTTGTAGAGTATATTAAAAATGACCACAGCAGTGAATATGATAATAACATACAAAGTGAAATTGATCGTCTTGCTGTTGTTGATAAAAAGGGTAAGCATAGTGACTCATCAAGTGATGACGGTGACGGTGAAGCCGATACAATGCTTGATGAAGCAATAAAGGTTGTTGTAGAACTTGGACAGGCTTCTACTTCTTTGTTGCAAAGAAAACTTAAACTTGGCTATTCAAGAGCCGCGCGTATAATGGACCAAATGGAAGAAAGAGGCGTTATAGGCCCTTACGAAGGCGCTAAACCCAGACAAATTTTAATTACTCAGGCCGATTTAATGGAGAAACAGGCAAGTGAAGAATAAATCACTTTATAAAAACGTCATAAACGCGGTTATATCATTAGTTGCCGCAGTTCTGTTTTTAATTACTTTTGTTGAAAGTTCTTTTATACCGTCTTGGCGTGAAATATTCGGCATTTATGAATCTGTTGACAATGAGGCTGAAATAGTTTCTTTCATTGACGTAGGGCAAGGCGATGCCGTTTTAATTCAAAGTAACGGCCGTTTTGCGCTTATAGATACGGGAGAATCTGACAGTAATATTGTAAGAACACTCAAAAGAAAAGGTATTAAGGGCTTTGATGCCGTTATATTAAGCCATTTTCATAGTGACCATTGTGATGCTTTTTACGATATTGCAAACAGTTTTATAATTGAAAATGCGGTGCTTCCAAAACCAAGCGGTACCGATGAAAGCGCTGTTGAATATTCAAAAGATATTACTGTGCTTTGCGATAAAAAGAGCATTAAAACTCATAACGCCAAACAGGGAATGGTTATAACGGTCGGTGAAATAAATCTTACCGTTTTATATTGCGATACTACTTCTAAAGAAGAAAACAACCGTTCTCTTATTGTAATGGCGGAATATAAAGATAACCGTTTTCTGTTTACGGGAGATGCTGAGGAAAATATTGAAGAAAAACTTCTTTCATCTAATATAGATATTGATTGTGACGTTCTAAAAGCGGGACATCACGGAAGCAGTACCTCTAATACTGTTGAATTTCTTAAAAAATGCAGTCCCGAATACATTGTTATTTCTGTTGGTAAAAATAATTCTTACGGGCATCCGCACAGGGAAGTGCTTGATAACTTTTATTATGTAGGCGCTAATATTTACCGAACCGATTACGACGGTACCGTTGAGTTTAATTTAAAAGATGAAGGCACAGTAATAACCACTCAGTACTAAAACTTTAAGTACCAAGTGGTTAGTTCATAGCATATTTTTTTAATGCGTTATAAAAATAATGTTTATTATTTGTATTACGTTTTGCAGATTTGTCCATTATATATATTAATCTGCTCTGTGGGTGTGGGGAACTTCGCAAGAGTCGTTTTTGCGGAAAAGCAGTGATATACACCATATACCTGCCAAAGCGATAACTATATAAATAATTCGGCTTACAATAGAAGCGCTTCCGCCAAAAAGCCATGCTACAAGGTCGAATTGAAATAAACCTACGCTTCCCCAGTTCAGCGCACCAATAATTATTAAAGCAAGACATATCTTATCAAACATATTTTCACCTCTTTTTGTAAAGAAAGCTTTTTAAAAAATGCGCTCCATCAATCTATTTGACAGATGGAGCACACATTCGCTTATAAGCGTTTATTTCATGCTGTTTTCATAAGATTCGATCATTTTCTTTACCATCTGACCGCCGATAGAACCAGCCTGCTTAGAAGTAAGGTCACCGTTATAACCGTGCTTAAGAGTTACGCCTACTTCGTTAGCAGCTTCCATCTTAAAACGATTAAGAGCATCTTTTGCTTCAGGAACTACGTGTTTAGCCATTCTTTTTCACTCCTTCACTGTTTTGCGCTTGCAATAGTATTATTGTCAGTGAATTTTTTAATATTAGTGGTAAATTAAAGAAGATTAATAAAATTTTTCTAATTTTTTAATAACTTAAATTATTTATAAAAAACATATCCGCTAACGTGGAGTTTAGCGGATATGTTTTTTATTAATTGTATTCGTGCATAAAAAGAGTTGGGGTTTCTTTAAGCCTTTTAGACATATAGTTTGTTTCTAAAAATGCATCAACCAAATGTGATTTCGCCGAGCCAAAGGTTATGTGCTGTGCAATACCGTTTTTTACAAGTTCGTCTTCAACTTTTTCGTAGTAATGGTTGTGTCCGGGCTCGTGTCGTTTAAATTCAATGTTATAAGTATTTCCACTATAGTCGGTTGCGGTATATTTCCAGATATACGGTGCAAGTAAGTTTGGCACTTCTGCATATTCTTCAATTACGTGCATAAAGGTGTTGCAAGACATACCTGTGCCTAAAAACAATATTTTTGCTTTACGTTCGTATAGCTTACCCCATGGTGAATTCCAGTTAAGCGGAGTTTCGGCATATTGATGACCGTCGCAAAATTCCTTGGCATCGGGTCCGAAAGCCGCAACAGATGAACAAGGGCAAATAGAACGTATAACACCTTCTCTTTGGCGAAACAGTTCGGGCAGTATTCCAAGATAAGAACAGGTTGTTGTTTTTACATCAAAATGATTACCGTACTCATAAAAGCCTTCTGCGGCGCCTAAAGCAGGATTTCTGGTTATACCCTCATCATTAACAAGATAACCTAATTTCCAACTCATAGCAGGGAACACAACTAAGCCTTCTTTTCCAAAATATTCAATAAAGGCATCGAGAATTGTTTGAGCTCCGCCATCTACTCCTACGTCTCCTGCTATTTTTTTGTAAGAAGAATGCACAAAAACTGTATCCGAAGGTTTTAATCCCAAACGTTTAAATTCATCAATAAAGTATTGTTTAGTATACACCTATTAACACCTCTTAATTAAAATTATATGTTTTTTCGGCATAAACCGCAATAAAATGTTCGAATATCGGTAATTCCTTGCCGTTTTCGAAATTAAAGTTTTTGCCGTCTGATAAAGCTTTAACAACGTTGAAATCTTTCGGTAAATCCCAAGTAAGTGTAGAGTATCGTTGTTCTACGCCAAAGTTGCGTATAAATAACAATTTTTTGTGTTCGTTTTCATAAACGTCGCAACTGACAAATTGATGCAGGTCTTTTGAACCGGAATATTTGTTATGGAACTCAACCCCTGTTGTAAGGTTTCGGCTTAATAAATATTCTTTCCACCAATTAGCAAGGCGAAAATCTCTGTATTGACTGAATCTTCCTATTTCATCAGACGCACCAAAGAAAAGTACGTTTTCTTTTTCGGTTATTGCCGGAGTACCGTCATCGTAATAAAACAAAGGCTTTCCATGTGTTTCATAATAATGTTTTCCATCAAGCGGCAATTTAAAAAGAAGATTATTATATTCAGGTGAGTCTGGGGATTTTACAAGTCTTGAATTTGAAATTGATATGTTTAGACTCGTAATTTCTTCTATTTCCTTACAACATTTTCCAATTATTATCAATTTGCCATCGTTTGCTAAGTAATTTTTTAGTTTTTGTAAATCGGGGGAAGATATATTGGGAACGTTATCCATTATTAAGACTTTTTGTTCTTGTTCGGTTTCGGGAATTGTTGCTGTAATCTTTACCGGAATTGCGGCTGCATTTAATAATTCGTGCAGACCGAAAATATGTTCTGAGGCATAGCTACTGTACATATACTCGTTATTCAACTCTTCAGGAAAGTAAATGGCACAGTTGGCGGCGTGTAACGTGTTTTCCATCATAGGTCGCAGTTGCTCAACAAAATCCATACCTTTAAGACACATTTCACGACGCGATTTCACCGTGTTTGTTTCTCCGTAAACGCTAAAAATAGGTACGTTCGGCTTCAATGCGTTTTTCCAAGGAGGAAGTTCTTCTGCCATAAATCCGTAGCAAAAAAATGAAATACCAAACGGTGTAAGGGTTGATAATATACTGTCCACTATTCTTTTTGGAGTAGTATCGGGAAGTCTTCCTGCCGCCATTTCATGATAAAAATGAGTATCTGCCACACAAGGAATACCGTCAGAGTTTGCTAAAAGATATTCAGTTTCCAATTTAAAGAAATATGGGTTTGGATAAAGAGGTGGATGAAGCTGCATATTAAGCAAACCTAATTCTTTAACTTGATTTATAACAGCAATGTTTTTGTTTGGGTGAGGCCAATACGGTTGCATAAAGCTGTCTTCACTAATTTTGTCAATTGGGTAGTGCATTAATGGTAAATTGTATTTTTCTTTTATATGTTTTGCAAGGCTTTGGTACATAGTAAGAAATTGTTTTTCTAAAAAACGGAAAACTTGATTTTCCAATGACTTATTTGTTGCTATTTCTTCGGGAGAAGGCAAATCGCTACCAAAGGTGTTTTTATAGGCTTCCTTAGTGTATTTATCATAAGAAAGATATATTCCGTTTTCTGCGGGCATACAAACGCCTTTAAAACTTTTATGATGAGAAAACTTATCAATCATAGCATCGTATTTCTTTATAAAATACTCAAGAGTATATGGGCAGGAAGGAGAGAGTCCTATTCTGCCGTATCTTACTGCATTTCCCGAATAGCTTGTCTGCATACCTTCTTTGTGCGATAACATAAACTCTTCGTGCATCATACCTGCTTCGGTCAAAAAAGCAATACCATATTTATCAGCAGCTAAAAAACATTCTTCAATTGGGTCGCGATCTTCGTTTTTCCAATAACTGCTCCTTGGAAATTTATCACTCTTCCAAAGTACACCGTCAGCACAATTCCAGGTTTCCAAAAGGGCGGCATAATCAAAGTGAAGATTATTTTTCATATCTTCAAAACTTTTTTCGGCATATCCAACGGGAAAATTTTCGGCGGTACGGCATAAAAACAGTGTACCTGTATTGAAATTTTTAAAATCAAGACACATATCTTTTCTCCTTAAATATTATAATCCTGCTTCTTTAATAAATCTTTCAGTGCTGAAGGTAACGTTTGTGATTGATTTGCCGATTACCACAGCATGAGCACCTGCATCTATGCCTTCTTTTAACTTTTCGGGTGAATTGTAACGGCCTTCTGCAATTATAGGAACATTTATAGCTTCTTTAAGTTTTTTTACAAGTTCAAGATCAGGTTCGTCTTTAAAAGGCGAATAAGTGGTGTATCCGCTGAGTGTTGTTGCAACTATATCTGCACCTGCCTTTGCTGCGGCAACGCCTTCTTCAAAGGTTGCAATATCGGCCATTATAAGCACGTTTAATTCCTCTTTAATTCGCTTTATAAGTTCAGCAACGTCTACACCGTTTGGACGGTGGCGAAGCGTAGCATCTATTGCAATTATTTCTACACCTAAATCTGCTATTGCTTTTGCATGTTCAAAATCAGGGGTTATATATGGAATATCGGGTGAGGGCTCGGTTTTATAAATACCGATTACGGGTATATGTACAAGTCTTTTTATAGCAGAAATATCTCTTGGTCCATCTGCGCGTATAGCTACAGCACCGCCTTTTTCGGCAGCCAACGCCATCGCCGCCATAATATCAGGTGATTTCAAAGGATTGCCGGGTCGTGCCTGACAAGATACAATTAAACCGTTTTTTATACTTTCAATAATACTGTTCATATTTTTTCTTCCTTTCAGTTATTTAACAGTTTTTCAAACAGTGTTTTGCTGATTTTAATGTTTTCTTTTTGTAAAACAGCAACCTTGGCAGCAACAATAGGACTGAAGCGTTGGTTATAAGTAATATTTGCTTTGCTTTTTTGTGAAAAGAACTTTTCTGCCATATTTAGCAAAAGGGGACTGTTTGATAAAAAACCTCCGCATAATAACACATTGTCGTTTTCGGTGTTATCTGAAACACTAAACGCCATATTGGCGATTTCCTTTGCTGCATTTTCGTAAACTTTTAAAGCAAAATGATCGCCATTAACGGCTGCTTTGTAAATTTGTGGAGCAAATGAAGCCAAGGTTCTGCGGTCTAATTCAACAGCACGTTTTTTAGCTTCCATTCTATCTTCAAAAACATTTAGGTTAAGACCTTTTGTAATATCAGAAAAGATTCTATTTAAACTGCTATTTTGCTCTAAACCATCGAGCGAACGTAAAAATATTTTAAGCGCATCGGTGCATAAACCTCCGCCTGAGCCCCCGTCGGCATAGGTGGGACCCCAACCTCCGCAAAACTTTCTTCCCACTTTTGTATCGCCAATAGCAACACTTCCTGTTCCGCACATAACAACTGCGTTACAACCGAGCATTTTTGCAGCATTTAGCATAGCATTTCCGTTGGCTTCCCGTTCAACCTTTATATTACTGTGATTCCACAAGTTTTTTAAAGCGTTTTCGACTTCATTGACGTTTGGTCCTCCAAGCGAAAGGTAAACGCTTTCAATGTTGCCGTAGGCTTTTATCTGTTCATAGGCTTCACTAACAATTTCTTTTACCGGTAAAATTCCTTCTTTAATTGCCGCTAAGCCTTTTGTTTTTATCTGTGTGATTGTTGTTCCGCTGTCGTCTATTACTACCCATTCGGTTTTGCTACCGCCCGAATCGGCGGCTAAAAATATTTTTTTAATTTTCATATTAACCACCTTTATGTTTTGTGATTTAATTATATATTTTTTTGCTTTTTGTAACAAGAAATAAAATTGACACGATTATATAATAAAATACACTTTGTATTGTAAATTTTTTGTATATATGCTATGATTAATATAATAATCAACACTTTTGAGGAGAGTTACAATGTTTTTTGCACCAAAGATTTTGCAATGTATGCGTTTTGTTTTAACAAATAATCAAAAGGATTGCCGTGTTGTAAGAGATTATGAGTTTGATTTGTATATGGGTGGGGAACGCGATATATACATAGACGGTATATATTATCATATAGAAAAGGGCGCAATGATTTTTAAAAAACCGGGACAAACTATTACGGGTGACGGCAATTATAATATGTATATGCTCACGGTAGATTTTTCGGGAGAAAACGAAACAGAACATAAGGAGTATTACCGCAACAGTAATACTCCTCAGCAAAATGTTTATGATTTAGAACTTTTGAATAACATGCCAAATGTTTTCTATCCGTCTCACAGCGAAGAGCTTGTTTTACTTTATGAAAAAATCTCAAAAAGTTCGCCGCCGAATATGGTGGATAAACAATTGCTTGATTCTTACATAACTGAATTTTTACTTTTACTAATGAGCGATGCGGTTAAATACAAACGCCGCAGTTTCGAAAAGGTGAAAAATCAAACTTTGTACGTCAGAAAAGCGTGTAACTATATTAATAGCAATTATGAAAAAGAATTAACTGTGGAAAAAATAGCCGATTATCTTTCGCTTAACAAGAATTATTTTATCAGGATATTCAAAGAGGAAATGGGGACAACTCCTAATCAGTATGTTATAGAGTCTCGCCTCTTTTTTGCTAAAAATTTGCTTATTCAATCTACACAGTCTATAAAGGATATTGGTGAACTCTGCGGTTTTAAGACACCTTCATATTTTGTGAAATGTTTTAAATTAAAATACGGTAAAAGTCCGTCTGTTTACCGTGAAGAATATTTCAAAAAAATGAGTGGTTTGACCGTTTAAAATTAAAACTTGAAAATATACACAAATCGTTGTATTATTAAACACGTATGATAGTTGTTAATGGAGGAATAAAATATGATTTCTGTAAGAGATTTCGGAACCTTGTCTGACGGAAGAAAAGCACAACTTTTTATTCTTGAAAACAAAAACGCTTCGGTTTACGTTACCGATTTCGGCGCACATATAGTTGCTTTCAACGTGCCCGATAAAAACGGTGTGTTAACCGATATTGCATTGGGCTTTGATAACGTTAGTTATTATGAAGGCGACGTTGGATATATAGGTGCTACCGTTGGCCGTTTTGCAAACCGTATTGAAGCGGGTAAATTTACACTTAATTCAATTAGTTACAACCTTTGTACAAATAACGGGCCTAATCATCTTCACGGCGGCGCAGAAGGTTTTAATCACAAGTTATTTTCTGCCTTTGTTGAAGGCGAAAAATTAACGCTTTCTTATGAAAGTCCCGATATGGAAGAAGGGTATCCCGGTACACTTAACTTTTCTATAACTTTTGAACTAAAAGATGATGAACTTTCTTTAGAGTATTCTGCTGTTACCGATAAAGATACCGTTGTGAACTTTACCAACCATGCTTACTTTAATTTAAACGGTGCTTTAAGTGAAAAGAATATTTATAATCATATATTGCAGATTAATGCCGAAGCTTTTTGTAACAGCGATGCAAATTGTCTTGCAACGGGTGAAATTGTCCCTGTGAGAAACACAGGTATGGATTTCAGAACTCCTGCAAATTTGGGAGAACGATTAAACGGTGAAGATGCAGTTATAAACTCTGGCGGCGGTATAGACCATAACTTTGTACTTTCTATGCAAAAGGGTGTTTACAAAAAGGCTGCTGAAGTTGTAAGTGAAGATACAGGTATTAAACTTGAATGCTATACAGATCAGCCCGGAGTACAGATATACACAGGAAATTTCCTTGATTTACAGGGTGGAAAAGGTATGGTTGATTATCCTAAACATTACGGACTTTGCCTTGAAACACAAGGATTCCCGAATGCAACGGAATTTTCGTATTTTCCTTCACCCGTGCTAAAAAAAGACGAAAAGTTTTACAGTAAAACTTCTTATAAGTTTTCAGTTATTTAAAACCGTACAATTTTTTTGTGTGCGCGTGTGACACACACTTTTCGTTAAAATAAACAAAATATAATAAAAAATTTTGAATTCTTTGCTACAACCGAAAATCTTTGTATTTTCGGTTGATTTATTTAGTATGCTATGATAAAATAGTAATACTTTATTATATTCAAGGCAAAAAAGTGTGTTTGTATGAAACACAGTTTGGAGGAATAACTTTGAAAATTGCTGTTTTGGGCTTTGGAACTGTAGGCGTAGGCGTTTACGAAATGATAAAGATGAGAAACGATATGTCGGTTAAATACGTGCTTGATATTAAAAAGCACGAAGAATTAGGCGAAGTTTCCACTACTGATTTTAATGATATTTTAAATGACAGCGAAGTTGATACCGTTGTTGAAGTAATAGGCGGTCTTAACCCTGCTTACGGTTTTCTTACCTCTGCTATGAAAGCGGGGAAGAACGTAATTACGGCAAACAAGTTTTTGGTTAGTACTTATTATAAAGAACTCACAAATCTTGCTGTGGAAAATAAGGTTAGTTTCCGCTACACTGCGGCTGCCGGCGGCGCAATTCCGTGGCTTGTAAATCTTGAACGCGCCAAAAGGGCGGCAGAAATTACAGCGGTTTACGGTATTATGAACGGAACTTCAAACTTTATTCTCGATTCAATGCATACAGGTTCGCTTTCCTTTGATACAGCACTTGCCGAGGCGCAAAGGCTTGGATATGCCGAAAGAGATCCTTCTAACGATATTGACGGACTTGATACTCTTTGCAAGGTTGTGTTATCTGCAAATATTGCTTTTTCTGTGGCTATTGATAAAGAAAATGCGGACGTTGAAGGTATTCGCGATATTACTGAAAAAGATATTGAAGTTTGCGAAGAAATGAAATGTGTATGCCGTTTAATGGCTTATGCAAAAAAAATTGATAACGGCATTAGCGTGTACGTTGAACCTGCTTTTATTTCGGTTGATAAACCTGAAGCAACCGTTAAGCAGAATCTTAATATGATAAGTTTTGATGCTCAGTACGTTGGCAGAGAAAGTTTTTACGGTTTTGGCGCAGGAAGATTTCCAACCGCATATACTGTTGTTGAAGATTGTATTGATGTTGCAAATTCAAACAATTTGTTGTATAATAATATTTTAATTGATGCTGAGCCTGATAATACACTTTCAAGCCATTGTTATTACGTAAGAACCGATTATACCGATAGTTGGTTTGAAACTGTTAAAGCAAAACAGAAAAAACACGGCGTTATTACAACGGAAGTTTCTGTTAGCGAAATGCACAAGTTTGCAAAAAAAGCCAGAGAAAACGGCTTTAAGTGTTTTATAGCAGGCATATAAAAGGGAGAAAATATTTTATGTTAAAGGTTTTAAAATTCGGCGGTACTTCTATGGCAGATGCCAAGCAGTTCGCTAAGGTTAAATCAATAGTTGAAAGTGACCCTTCAAGAAAGGTTGTTGTGGTTTCGGCTGCGGGTAAGCGCTTTTCCGATGACCACAAAATTACTGATTTACTTTATTTGTGCCATGCACATATTACTTACGGTGTTTCGTTTGAAAATGTTTTTGAAATGATTTCGCAACGTTATATTGAAATTAAAAAAGATTTAGGTCTTAGTGTAGATATTGAAAGCGAACTTGCGAAAATTCGTAAAAAAATGAGTAAGGGTATCACTCAGGATGAACTCGTTTCTCGCGGTGAATACCTTTCGGCAAAACTTATGGCAGATTATTTAGGTTTTGATTTTATAGACGCCGCAAAGTGGATACGTTTCAGATATGACGGTACTGTTGATACCGAACAGTCCTATAAAATTTTAAGAGATCTTGCTATGAACCGTAAGGTAGTTATTCCCGGTTTTTACGGCTCTACACCAAGCGGTGAAATAAAGGTTATGACCAGAGGCGGATCTGATATTACGGGCGCTTTGGCTGCTGCCGCGCTTGATGCCGATATTTACGAAAATTGGACCGATGTTTCGGGTATTTTAATGGCTGACCCAAGAATTGTAGATAACCCACAGCCTATTCACAGAATAACTTACGATGAACTTCGTGAACTTTCTTATATGGGAGCGCAGGTGCTTCACGAAGGCACTGTTTTCCCCGTAAGAGAACGCAACATTCCGCTTAACATACGTAACACAAACGATCCTGAAAACGAAGGCAGTCTTGTTATGGAAAGTTTTGATGACAGCGAAGATGATTTAAAACAGTTTGTAACCGGTATTGCAGGTAAAAAGAATTTCTCGGTTGTTTCAATTTCCAAAGCAGGTCTTTCTTCTCAGGTAGGTTTCCTTAAAAAAGCGCTTGAATGTTTTGAAAGACAAAATATTAACGTTGAATATTTGCCCGTAGGTATTGATGACGTTTCTATTGTTGTTTCCACCGAACAACTTGAAGGTTGTACCTATGCTTTACTTGCCGATTTACAGAAGACTTTAAAACCTGATACCGTTGACGTTACCGACGGTCTTGCTATAATTGCCGTTGTTGGTAGAAAAATGGCTTATAAACCCGGTATGTCGGGTCAACTTTTTGCGGCGCTTGGACAAAATAATATTAACATAAGAATGATTTCGCAAGGCTCACGCGAACTTAATATCATTGTTGGTGTTAATAACGAAGATTTTGAAAACGTAATAAACGTAATTTATAACAGTTTCGTTAAGAAGTCATAAAGGAAGGAAAACAATATGAAAAAGTATAATGTTGCAATTCTCGGCGCTACAGGTGCCGTAGGCAGAGAAATGATAAAGATTTTAGAGGAAAGAAATTTTCCGGTAGAAAACCTTGTTTTACTTGCAAGTAAACGCAGTGTTGGTTTAGAAATTGAATTTTGCGGCAAAAAAATTGCCGTTGCCGAAGCAACCGAAAATTCCTTTGAGGGAATGGATATTGTTTTGGGCGCGGCTTCAAATGCACTTGCAAAGCAAATGGCTCCGCATATTAAAGCGGCGGGCGCTGTGTTTATTGATAACTCAAGCGCTTTTCGTATGGACAACGACGTACCGCTTATTGTTCCCGAAATTAACCCTGAAGATGCATTTAAGCACAACGGTATTATTTCTAACCCCAACTGTTCTACAATTATTACCCTTACAGGTATTTACGCTTTAAATAAATTAAGCCCCATTAAAAGTATGATAGCGTCTACCTATCAGGCTGTATCGGGCGCGGGTGCCGCAGGTCCTGTAGAATTAGAAGAACAGTGCAAGGCTGTTTTAAACGGTGAAGAAATTAAAAGTGAAGTATTTAAGCATCAAATTGCTTTTAACCTTATTCCCGAAATCGGCAGTGCGTCAACCGAAGATTACACTACCGAAGAAATGAAAATGCAGAACGAAGGCAGAAAAATTATGCATTTGCCTGAACTTAATGTTAGTTGTACCTGCGTAAGAGTTCCCGTAATGCGTTCACACTCTATTTCGGTAATTGTTAAAACCGAAGAACCTATTTCGGTTGAAGCCGCAAAAGAAGCAATTGCAAAGGCAAACGGCTGTAAACTTGTTGACGACCTTGATACTCACAGTTATCCAATGCCGCTTGAAACAAGTGATCAGGATACAGTTTTCGTTGGTCGTATCCGTAAGGATTTGACCGATGAATGCGGCCTTAACATTTGGTGCTGTGGCGACCAGGTTAGAAAAGGCGCCGCCACCAACGCAGTACAGATTGCAGAACTTTTTGTTAAATAATAACATTGCGTATAGCAAAGCCCGACCTTTTTAGGTCGGGCTTTGTGTTTTTATAATACATTTAAAACGGTAAATTTTCTGCAGTTATAATGGTTATTCCCAAATCTTTGGCTTTGGTTAGTTTGCTGCCGGCGTTTTCACCGCATATTACAAAGTCGGTTTTTTTAGAAACCGAAGAAGTAACCCTTGCGCCAAGTTTTGTAAACTTTTCGGTTAGTTCATCTCTTGTAAAGCTTTCAAAACTTCCGGTAATAACAACCGTTTTACCAAAGTATTCGCTGTCGGTGTTTTCTATTGTCTCAGTGCTTTCAAAACTTAAAATATCCTTTAAAGCAATAAATTCAGCCTTGTTGGTTTCGTTTTTAAACCATTTATGAATTTCGTTGTTCATTATTTCCCCAAAACCTTCAATTTCGGTGAAATCATAATTGTTCTGCACCGCTTCATAAAATGAGTTAACGTCACCGCCAAACTTTTGTTCTATAAGAAGCGCACTGCTTTTGCCTATTAGGTCAATATTCAAGGCAACTAAAAAATTTGAAAGTTTTGTTGTTTTTGCGGTATTTATTGCGTTAATGAGGTTATCGGCAGACTTAATTCCAAAGCCTTCCATACTGGCAATATCTTCATAATGAGTTTCAAGGTTAATTACGTCACTTAAGGATGTAATCCAACCTTCTTTTATAAAACGGGTTAGTATTTGTTCCGAAAGACCGTCTATATTCATTGCGGGTTTGCTTACAAAGTGTGTGAACTTCTTTATTTGCTTGCCTGCGCAGTTTTCGTTTCTGCAGTAAAGCACCTTAACCTTTTTATCGGAATTAGAGGTTTCTTCAACCTGTGTTTCGTTTTTGCAAACAGGGCAGTAGTGTGGATAATTACAAATGTAATCGCTTCTGCCGTTTGCCGATATATTGGCTTCAACGTGGGGAATTATCATATTCCTTTTAGAAACGGTTATTTCATCGCCTTGCAATAGTTTTAAGTTTTCAATAAATGTTATATTGTGAAGTGAAGCCCTTTCAACTATTGTATTGTCAATTTCAACAGGGTTAAACACCGCAACGGGGGTAAGTTGTCCCGTTCGGGAAATGTTCCATTCAATATATTTAAGAATAGTGTTGAAATGCGGATCGGAAAATTTATATGCAATACCGTCTTTAAAATGGTGTGAAGTTCTTCCAAGAGAAGCACCGTAAGCAATATCGTCATAAGAAAAAACAATGCCGTCAATGGGGAAACTAAGTGAATTAGCGGTTTCTTTTAAAGATAGTATTTCTTTTTCTATAACATCGCTTTGTGTTCCTTTTTTTAATTTCACAAGCGGAATGCTGTCAAAACCCAAAGAAGCAAGTCTGTTTAGTTTTTCACTTTTTAACGCTAAATCGTCAAAACCTGAAAGTACGTTAAATGGCATAAACTTAACCGAACGCTTAGCGCATATTTCACTGTCAAGCTGTCTTACCGAACCTGCCGCAAGATTTCGCGGTGTTGAAAACTTTTCTTCATCGTTTTCAATAGATTCGTTAATTCTTTCAAAGGTAACTATATCAATAAACGCTTCGCCCGTTACGGTTAAATTAATTTTTTCGGGCAGGGAAGTGGGAATATTGCAAAAACGTTTTGCGTTATGGGTAATAATTTCGCCAACTTCGCCGTCGCCTCGGGTTGAAGCTTCAATCAAAGCACCGTCTTTATAAACAAGTTTAACGGTTAAACCGTCCATTTTTAAGGTAAGGCAACCGTCGTTTTCTTTAAGCATTGTTTCAACGTCTTTAACGTCTTTTGTTTTGTCAAGACTTAAAAGCGGTGTTTCGTGGGCTACTTTTGGTAAAGAACTCATAACCTCAAAGCCAACGCGCTGTGTGGGTGAATTTGCAAGAATAATACCGCTTTGCTTTTCAAGTGAACAAAGTTCGTCAAACAAGGCGTCGTACTGAGCATCTGAAAGTGTTGAAGAACTTGTATTGTAGTATTCATCGGCGCATTTGTTTAAAAACTCAACCAGATATTTAATTCTTTCTAAATTATTGCTTGTCATTGAAGGTTTCCTGCCTTGTTACAGAAGTTTTGTATTTCTTGGGTGTCATTCCCGTATACTTTTTAAAAGACCTGTTAAAGTTCGGACAGTTGTTGTATCCGCACTTAAGCGCAATTGTTATAACGGAATCGTTTGGGTTTTCAATAAGAAGTTTTGCCGCAAGCGCTACTCTTTTTTCGCTTACATAATCCCATAACTTCATTCCTGTTTGTTGGCGGAATATATTTGAAAAATAATTAGGCGTAAGCCCCGCAACTGAAGAAATCTTTTCAAGGGTTAGTTCTTCTTTTAAGTGTGAATCAATATATTCAAGCGATTTCTTAAAGTTAATATCAATACTCGGACTCTTCTTTTTGGTGATTTGCTTTGCAGCAACCGCTGAATAGTTACTGAATCTTGCTAAAGATAAAAAAATGTTTGTTATTTGTGAAAGAACGGCGAATTCATAACCGAATTCTTTAGCGGCAAATAACTTCTTTGCGTTATCAATACTCGCTTTAATCAAATTTGAACACGGGTGCGAAAGGGGAAGATGGTAATCAAAAGCGCTGTTTTTCTGATTTAAAAACATTAGTTCGCCAAACAGCGCGCTTTTTGGCAATGCGTCTAAAAAGTTTTCGCAGTGTATTTTAAGAACAGTAAAAACACTTGTGGAATCAATAAAAGTTATGTCGCAAGGGTCGTTTTGTGAGAAAACAAGAAGATCGCCCTTTACAATATTATATGTAGAACCGTTAAGCATAACGGTGCATTTTTCGGAATTCATAACCCATATTTCAAAAGTGTCGTTCTGTTTGGTTATATATGAAAAATAACCCATATATACGGTGCGGTCATACAGTTTAACCGCAACCTTTTTGTTGCGGTTGTAAATGTATCCGTCGTAAAAACTTAATTTTTCCAAACCAAACCTCCGATATTTAGAAAATATTTTATGATTTATGGAACAGTTGTTATAGCAAAACAAAAGTCAAATAGTGCAAAATCACAATAAAATTTATAAAAATTATACTTTAAATTCGTGATTATGTCAATTCTTTTTATTAGTTATAATGAAAAATGGGCCAAAAATCGTAAGATATTTTATAAAAATCGGTATATTTTTGTTGATTTATTACGCCAAACATAGTATCCTATAATAAAGTATTGTGTGATATTGTTGCTTTGTTATGCTTTTTTCGACATTTTTGTGTCAATTTTTATTAAAAACAGTGTTAATTTTGCAACATTTTTTACAAAAGAAAGGAAAGTGTGATATGAAGCGTTTTATTGGTATTCTTTTGGTGGTTTTGCTTGTGTGTTTATCTTTTGCGGCATGTTCAAAATCCGCTTCGGACCCTAATTCCAACAATGATAACAACAAAAACGATTCAAGCGTTTCTGATATCACCGAAGGGCAGGCAGACGCTGTGATTGATGCTGATGATATTTTCGGCAATAATTCTTCCGAAAACGGTAACTCGAATTCATCAGGAAGTAATAGTTCGGGTTCGTCGCAAAGCAACAGTTCTGATTCTTCGGCAAGTAATGACTCCGATTCTTCAAGCGGTGGAACCTCAGACTCTTCAAACAGCGGCAGTTCTACTTCTTCAAGCGATGACAGTTCGGGTTCTTCATCTATAGACTATGAAGATCCTAACGTGTGGACTCCTCCTGTAGGCGGTCAGTAAACTTTGTAATATTTTACACGGCAGTGTATAAAAATATTAAATTTTAGTACGAGGGTGGCAAAATGAAAAAAGTATCTGTACGAATTATTACCGGTATACTTTCGGTTGCGTTATTGCTTACCGCATTGGCAGTTCCTGCTGTTGCTGTAAATGAAACCGATGCAACTGTAAGTGTAGCGGACGGAACGGTTGCTCCTTTAGTGGAAAAGCCTTCCGGTGACGACTACGATTACCATGCTTACAAACTTGAACATGAGGGCAATTCGCCTGCTGTTCAGGATATTGTGTTAGACGGTTCTGCTTACACCGCAGAATCGGGCAGCGGTGTTGTATCAGAAAGTGAATACGAAGGTCAGACAAATGTTATTGTTTGGGAAAGTCAGAAAGGCAGCGTTGATTATACATTTAACATTCCCGCTGACGCTCTTTATAACATTTCTTTCACATACAAAGCTTTAGACAGCTCTGAACGTGATCTTGACTTTGGTATAAAGATTGACGGAGAATATCCTTTCTTTGGCGCTGACGCCTTAGAACTTCCTAGAATGTGGATGGATATGGGCGAGTTCCGTGAAGATGACTACGGTAACCAGTTCGCTGCTGAACAGGAAACATACACAGGCTTTACAAAAAAGGCTGTATTTGATATTTCGGGCGCTTCTGTTTATCCTATGGAATTCTTCTTCACAGCAGGAACCCATACCGTTACCGTTGTTACAAATGCGGAAGACTGGGTAATTTCTAAAATTGCTTTAACAGTTCCCGAATCTGTTGTTAAGCCTTATGCCGACGTTAAAAAGGAATACGAAGCAGCAGGCTATAAGAGCGCTGATACTGAACCGATTACCATTGAGGCTGAACACGCTGACGTTAAGAGTTCGCGTTCTTTGATTCCTTATGCCGATAACGGTTCTCCTGAAGTTACTCCTTCAAGCGCAACACGTTCTCAGGTTAACTACATAGGTAACACCAACTGGAAACTTCCTAACGAAGAAATTAAGTGGTTCATTGAAGTTCCTGCCGACGGCCTTTACAAAATAGGCTTTAAGTATAAACAGGATCAGGTTATCAATGGTTTCTCTTACCGTCATCTTAAAATAGACGGTGTTACTCCTTTCAGTGAGTGCGCAAATATTAAGTTCAACTATACCATTGGCTGGAAAGATTTTGTTTTCGGCGATGAAAACGGTGAGTACGAGTTCTACCTTACAGCAGGTAAGCACGAGTTTTCTTTAATGGGTACTTTGGGTGAACTTTCTGAATCATATTACAAATTAAAAGACGTTACCACTGATGTTGGTGACCTTTACCTTGATATTGTTATGATTACAGGTGAAACTCCCGACCCGAACTTAAGTTATGAATTGTTCAAAACAATTCCCGGCTTTGAAGACCGTATTACCGATTACTACAACAGACTTAAAGAACTTGTTGCAGAAATGCAGGCGCTTTCCGGTGAAGAAACCAGTAGTTATATTGCTTCTATGAACAATACTGCCCGTGTTCTTAAGAGTATGCTTGATAACAGATATACTTCTCATGAGTACGTTGGCGAGTATTTCTCTGAATACACACAGTTGAGTTCATGGCTTTACAGCATGCAGGAAATGGCATTAAGCATTGATTGCATTAAGTTTACTCCTGTAGACAAAGAAGTGGAATTCAAACACGTTGGTTTCTTTAGTAAGGAATGGTTCAAGTGGCAGAGATTCTTTATTTCTTTCAGCGAGTCTTACAGCAAGATTTCTGTTGCTAAAGAGGGTTCAAAGGTTATCCGTATCTGGGTTAACTGGGGCCGTGATCAGTCACAGGTTCTTAACAACCTTATAAATGAATCATTTGTTCCTTATGCAGAAAAAGAACTTGGATATCCCGTTTCAGTAAACCTTGAACTTGTTAATGCCGATATTATTAAAGGTATGCTTTCTAACAATGCTCCCGACCTTTCCTTGCATCTTGTACGTTCAAGCCCTGTAAACCTTGCAATGCGTGGCGCGTTGGTAGATTTAAGACAGTTTGAAGATTGCGACGAAGTGCTTACACGTTTCGGTTCAACCGCGAGTGTTCCTTATGAATATCATGAAGGATTGTATGCATTACCTGATCAGCAGTCATTCTATATAATGTTCTACAGAACAGATATTTTTGAAGAACTTCAACTTGAAGTTCCAAATACATGGGAAGAGTTCCTTGCTGTTACTGCTGCATTACAGCGTAACAATATGAACGCTTATCTTGAAACTGCTCCCCTCACAAGTGTATATACAACCTTACTTATGCAGCACGGCGGTGAAGTGTTCAACGAAGCAAGAGATGAATTGCTTCTTGATTCACCAATCTCGCTTACTTCCTTTACATATTGGACAGATATGCATACTAAGTACAAACTTCCTGTTTCGGCAAGTTTCTATAACCGTTTCAGAGCAGGTACCATTCCGCTTGGCGTTTGTACTTATACTCAGTACACCACACTTGCTGAAGCAGCTCCTGAAGTTGCAGGCCGTTGGAAAATTGCTCTTATCCCAGGTGTAGAAAAGGAAGACGGCACAGTTGACCGTACAATTTGCGGAAGCGGTACAGGTTGTTCGATTCTTAATACAACAAAACTTCCGCTTGAATCCTGGACATTCCTTAAATGGTGGACAGAAGAAGCAACCCAGACAAGATACAACACAAACGTTGAATCTATTCTTGGTACAATTTCACGTATTACAACCGCTAACTTAAAAGCGTTTGAAAATATGACATGGGAACGCGGCGACCTTGAAATTCTTCTTGAACAGCGCGAATGGATTAAAGAAGTTCCTGAAGTTCCCGGAAGTTACTACGTATCCCGTTCTATTGATCAGGCTTTCTGGGCTGTTTACAACGATGTAAACGCTCCTAAGGATGCTCTTACAAGATGGGCTCTTGAAGCCAATAACGAAATTGATCGTAAGATCAAAGAATACTCGTAAGAAAGGAGAGGCGATAAAATGGCTAAAAAGAAAAATGAAATAAAAAGCAAACAGATGTCATTTAAGGAAAGTATTCCTTATTACACCCTTATCGCACCTTTCCTTTTGATGTTTGTATTGTTTACCGTTTTACCTATCGTTGCTTCGGTTGTATTAAGTTTCTTCAGCTTCGATATGATAAATACACTAAAATTTATAGGTCTTGATAACTATCTGCGTTTGCTTCTTGATGACCAGATTTTTATGCTTACCTTCAAGAATACAATTATTCTTGCTGTTGTTACAGGACCTGCAGGTTTCTTACTTTCCTTCGTACTTGCTTGGTTTATTAACGAATTCAGTCCTATGGTTCGTACAATATTATCGTTCTTGTTCTATTGTCCTTCTCTGGCAGGTAACGCTTTGTTTATATGGCAGGTTGCCTTCAGTGCCGACTCTTACGGTTATATAAATAGTGCATTGCTTTCAATGGGCTTTATAAGAGAACCTATTGCTTGGCTTACAAATGCAAGTTACATTATGCCTATAGTAATTATTGTTCAGTTATGGTCAAGTATGGGTGTTTCGTTCCTTGCTAATATTTCCGGTCTTCAGAACGTTAACGGAGAACTTTACGAAGCAGGTGCTATTGACGGTATACGTAACCGTTGGCAGGAACTTTGGTACATCACACTTCCTACAATGCAACACATGCTTTTGTTCAGTGCCGTAATGCAGATCGCAAGTGCTTTCTCTATAAGTTCTATAGCAACCTCTCTTGCAGGTTATCCTTCTGTAAACTATGCGGTTGATACCATAGTTTCGTACTTGGCTGACGTTGGTGGTACACGTTACGAAATGGGTTATGCTTCGGCAATGAGCGTTGTGCTATTCGCTATTATGTATCTTGCAAGATGGCTTATTGGTAAAGCATTAAGCAAGACAGGAACTTAATGAAAGGGGGAAACAAAATGTCTACAAAAAGTATTTTACTTAACTCAGCAGGCAAAAAGGTAAGATTAAAAGTATCTAAAGAAAACCAGACAAGACGTTTTACACGTTCTAAAGTAGGTAACTTCTTTTACATACTGTTTATAGTTGCGTTTGGTTTGTTTTCAACCCTTCCGCTTATTTACTGTATTGCTACGTCGTTTAAGCCGCTTGATGAACTTATGCGATTCCCGCCTACATTCTTCGTTGAAAAGCCAACTTTGTCTAACTATTTGGTTTTGCCGGGTTTGCTTTCTAACTTAAGAATTCCGCTTTCACGTTACTTGTTTAACAGTATATTTATTTCTGCGCTTGGTACCGTTGCTTACGTTGTTTTCGGTACAATGGCAGGTTTTGTACTTGCAAGAAGTGAAATTAAAGGTAAGGCTGCTATCTTCACCTTAATTCAGTTTGCGTTGTTGTTTAACGGTTATACCTTGGGTATTCCGCGTTACCTTATATATTCCTGGATGGGAATTATAGATACATACTGGATTATTCTTCTTCCTAACATAGCTTCCACAATGGGTGTTTTCCTTATGAAGCAGTATATGGAAGGTGCATTACCTCAGGCTTTGCTTGAGGCAGCGCGAATAGACGGTGCAGGACCTTACAGAATTTTCTTCCAGATTGCAGCGCCTATTGTTAAGCCGTGTGTACTTACTCTTACACTTTTCGGCTTCCGTGATATTTGGTCACTCGCTCCCGATGGCGGTACAATCTTCAGTGAATCTCTTAAAACATTAGCAAGTATTATGGGACAAATCACTCAGGGCGGTATTGCTCGATCAGGTAGTTCCATGGCTGTTACAGTTATTCTTATGATTCCTCCTATTATTGTTTACCTTGTAACACAAAGTAACGTTATGGAATCTATGAGTAGCGCCGGTATTAAGGGTTAAGGAGGAGTAATTTGATGCGATTTAAAAAGTTTGCTTTACGCTTAGTTGTTGTAACGCTCGTAATGGTTCTTCTTCTATCCTCTGTTTCGGTTAGTGGTCTTGGTATCATTAAAGAAACAGGCGACGTGCCTTATAACACTTTTGTTTATTGGGACGATGCCAATACCTCTCAGGCGGTTATTGCTAAAGGTATGTATAACTTTGCTGAATACTTTACCGCTGATGAACTTATTGAGGACGGGGTACAGTCTCTTGATGACGTATGTTTTGATAAACATGATAATCTTTATTTGTTAGACGGTGCTTCAAGTAAGATTCATATATTTGATAAAGAATATAACCTTGTGAAAACCCTTGGCGCATTTACCGATGCTAACGGTGAAATTTTTGATTACACAGGCGCAGCAAGTATGTTCGTTTCTTCAAGAGACTATATATATGTATGTGATACCGAACATGCTCGCGTACTTATTGCAAATCAACAGGGTAATATAGAAAGCGTTCTTTATTTGCCCGATTCAAGTCTTATTCCCGATAACCTTAAAACTAACTACAGACCTACTGCTGTAACTGTAGACTCCAGTGAATACGTTTACGTATTGAGTGACGGTTCCTACTACGGCGCTATGCTTTATACACCTCAGGGTGATTTCCTTGGATTCTACGGTGCGAATACTGTTCAGACTACAGTTTTAAGTTTCCTTGGAAGTATATGGGATAAACTTACAAAGACCGATGCTATTTTAGCGGTCTCTAAACGTACGCTTCCTTTCCAGTTTACCGATTTGTACATTGACAGTTCAGACTTCGTTTATACAGCAACCGCTTCTACTAAGTGGGGTGTACAGTCGGGTCAGATTAAACGTATGAGCCCAGGCGGTTTAAATACACTAAAAGACGGTGTTACTTTTGGTCTTCGCTACGGTGCTTCATCTCTTTCCAGAGCAACCTTCTCGGGCATTGCAGATGTTGCAGTAAATGAAGATAACTATATATTTACCTTCGATGCAAACATAGGCGGTATTTATGTTTACAATGATGACTGTGTATTGCTTAATGCTTTCGGCGGCGGTAAGTTAGGTAAGTCCGATCAGGTGGGTGTTCCTGCTGGCTATAGTGACCTTGACGTTAACTCTGAAAGTACAATCGCTATTATCGACTCGGCAGTAAATAAGTTATCTCTTTCTATATTCGAACTTAACGATTACGGAAAAACAGTGTTTGCTGCTGACCTTGCAACCAGAAACGGTGACTACGAAGCGGCAAGACCGTTGTGGGAAGAAGTTATTAAAAACGATCGCAACTCTCAGGTAGCATATTCAGGTATTGCAAGAACATACTTTGCTTCGGGCGATTACGATAAAGCTATGGAATATGCAAAGTATTCATTTAATAATGATGTATATTCTTCATCGTTTGAGTATGTTCGCCGTGATTTCCTTGAAAAGTATATTAACTGGTTAGCATTTGCATTAGTTGTAATTGTTGTTGGTTTTATACTTATTAAAAGGTATATGAAAAAGAAGAATATTGTTCTTATTAAGAATACAGAACTAAAACTTCTTACAAGAGTTACGCTTCATCCGGGCGATGTGTTTGGTGAGGTAAAACACCACAATCGCGGTTCTGTTCTTTACGGTTCTATATTAATTGTTGCTTATTATGTAACTGCAATTATTAAAGAAACCGCGAGCGGATTCTTGTTCCGCTCACACACAAGCAGTGCGTTCAACTCACTTATGGTTCTTGTACAGACACTTGGTGTTGTTCTTATGTGGACCATTTGTAACTGGGCTGTATGTACACTTATGGACGGTAAAGGAAAGATTAGAGAAATATTCGTTGTAACGTCGTATTCTCTTGTACCTCTTATTATTAGCAATATAGTTTATACAATTGCTTCTAATTTCCTTATTTCCGGTGAAGCCGCATTCCTTAATATTTTCGTTACTGTTATGACATTGCTTACAGCATTCATTCTTATTTCCGGTATGATTAAAATTCACGATTATTCTTTCGGCGAATTTGTTGGCACATCAATTCTTTCGGTATTGGGTATTTTAATAGTAATATTCCTTGGTATTGCGGTATTCATTCTTGTTCAGCAGACATATTCATTCATTCTCACCATAATTCGTGAGATTCTATACAGATAAAAGGGGAGGTAAACATAATGAAAAATTTAATAAAAAAAGCTTTTCTGGTTGTTCTTTGCCTCCTTTTAGTAATGTCGTTTGCTGCTTGCGGCGATGGTGCAGTACTTACTGATCCTATTGCTTTTGATGAAGATCATCCGGTTAATAAAGAAGATTCCTTTGTTGCTGCTGAAAATGATCAGTTTCAACTTAAATGGGACGCTTCTACCAAACGTGTTGTCCTTTTTGATAAGGCAAATAACACAAATTGGTCGGCTACACCAAGTGATATTTTTGAAACTCAGTTAGATGAGTTTGGCGATCCTATAACAAATAATCCCAAACTTGAAACAACACTTATGGTTGAGTATGTTGAAACCAATAACTTTACCATTAAAACAGCAAACTCTTATGTTCAGTCTTTGAACAGAGGTACTTATGCTCTTGAAAAAATTGAAAACGGATTTAAGATTACTTATTATTTTGATAGTTTAGGTATATCTATTCCCGTTGAATATACTTTAAAGAAAGATAGTATTGCTATTGGTGTTGATCCGAGCCAGATTACTGAAGACGGTACAAACCTTGTTTACAGAATACATATTGCACCTTTCTTCTGCTCTGTGCCGAACATTAAGGAAGATGCTTATATCTTCTATCCTTCGGGTAACGGTGCTTTGATTTATGCTGATACCGAAACTGAAGTTGGTACTTCTTTTGAGTATGATGTTTACGGTGGCGACAGTATGTATATGCCCACTATTGCATTGTATAATTCAAACACTGAATCAATAAGAATGCCTGTTTTCGGTGCCAAGAACGGCAATTCTGCTGTTATGGCTATAATCAATGAAGGTGCTGAAACAGCGTCTATTTATGCCGATATAGGTGACAGTGGTTTTGGTCATACTACAATTTACCCGATATTCAATATCCGTGGTAAACAGACTACATCGAAAGCAGTTAACAATGCAACACAGTTTTCCGATCAGTATTCTCACGCTAAAATAGAAGTTAGCTATTATCCGCTTTATAACGAAAATGCAAATTACGTTGGTATGGCTAATAAGTACCGTGAGTATCTTGTAAATGAAAAAGGTCTTGAAGATAAACAGGAAAAATCTTCTGTCAGCCTTTCTCTTATAGGCGGAACTCAGGTTCCCGATTCCTTCCTTGGTGTTCCTACAACAAGCCTTTTTGCCACAACTACCGTTACACAGGCAGGGGAAATCATTAAAGATTTCGACCAGAGCGTTAACCAGTCTGTTGTTGCTGATTTGTTTGGTTTTGGCGCAAGCGGTGTTGACGTAGGAAAACCGGGTGGCGGACTTACAGTTGGTAAAACAATAGGAACTGAAAAACAGGTTAAAGCTCTTGCTAATCAGTGTAAAGAAGACGGCGTTGATCTTTTCTTCAATTACGATATGATGTATTTGAATTCAAAAGGTAGCGGTATTACACCTACAAACGGCGGTGCTGCTAAAGGTCCCAGCCACACTTACAACAAAAAAATGGCTTATTATTTAGGCCATGGTGGCAGAAGTAACGGTTCTTCTTACTACCATATTGGAAGACTAGAACTTCCTGCTTTTGCAAACAGTGTAATAGAAGATTGCAAGTCTATGGGTGTTAGCGGTTTTTCTTCTCACAACCTTTTCAGTACTGTATATTCTGACTGTGCCGATAACAGATATATAGCGGCTGGTAATATGGACAATGACGTTACCGCAATTCTTAATGCTGCTAAAGAATCAGGCCTATTATTATTAGGACACTCGGCAAACGATTACGCTGCAGCACTTTCTGATTACATTGTAGAAGCACCTATTCACTCTAACTTCTATAATTTGTTTGATGAAGATGTTCCATTCTATCAGATAGTATTAAAAGGTTACGTTCCTATGTACGGAACTGCGCTTAATACGGTAAGTGATACAAATCTTGCTTTGTTAAGATGTATTGAATCGGGCAGCGGTTTGCGTTTCTCCTTTATTAACAATCATAGCGTAGAAATTTTACCTTCTAATTATCAGATGTTCGCTACAAGACTTTACGCTGATTATAAAGATAGAATGGTAGAGATTGCTAATTCAACTGCAGAATTATACAATGCAATTGCTGACGCAAAGATAAAAGATCACAAGATTCTTGCCGACGGAATTAGATGTGTAACTTACGACAACGGAACGGTTGTTTACGTAAACTACTCTAAAAAGGCTTATGAATCTGAACACGGAACAGTTAATGCTGGTTCCTACATTTATGCAAAGGGGGTATGAAGATAATGTTTACTAAGAATAATAAATCCTTAGCGGGCAAGGGAATTGAAGCCATTAAAGAACGCTACGGTTGGATATGCGTTTCTCCGTGGGTTGTTGGTTTGATTATATTCTTCGTTGTTCCGATTTTCCAGTCTATCTTCTATACCTTCTGTAACGTTAAACTCGTAGCAGGCGGTATGAAAACCACTTGGGTAGGTCTTGCAAACCTTAAGTATATTTTCCAGCAAGACCCTAAGTTTGCCGATAACCTTTTAAGCAGTATCGGTACCTTTGCTTATTCGTTCCCCATTATCATTATCTTAAGCCTTGTACTTGCATTACTTCTTAACCAGAAGTTCGCAGGAAGAGTTTTCTTCCGTGCTATTTACTTCCTACCGGTTATTATTGCAAGCGGTGTTGTAATTGGTACAATAATGGGTACAACAAGCGTTTCTTCTACAGCTACAACCGATGAAGCTGTTGCTGCCAATATGATAGACGTTAGTCAGCTTATTAACTTTATTGGTCTTCCCGATAAAATCGGCGGATACTTCCAAAGCGCAATTAACAGCATTATGAACCTGCTTTGGAGTTGCGGTGTTCAGATTATTCTCTTCATTTCGGGTATGCAGTCAATTCCAGATCTTTATTACGAAGTATCTCGTGTTGAAGGCGCAACAGGTTGGGAAGCATTTTGGTTTATAACGCTTCCAAGTCTTTCTCGTGTTATTACCCTTGTAACCGTATTTACAATGGTAGAACTTATGACATCGCGTACCGATAAGGTTATTACACAGGCATATAGTTCAATTGCTACACAGATGTTTGGTGAAAGTTCTGCAATGCTTTGGGTTTACTTCCTTGTAATCGGAGCAATTCTTGGAACAATTTTGTTCTGCTTTAACCATTTCTGTGCGCGTAAGTGGGAATAAGGGAGGCGTTATAAATGTTTGATAAAGTAAAGAGTATTTTTAATATAGACATTAACAGCGGCTCTAACCTTACCCTGTATAAAGCAAAGAATAAAGCAGTAAGCGTAGTTGTTGCTATTCTTCGTTACCTTATTCTTATTTCTATAGGTTACGTTGTATTGTATCCATTGTTTTATATGGTATCTTCCTCAATTCGTGGTTATACCGATTTCTACGATCCCGGTGTTTTGTGGATTCCTAAACAGTTTACAACGCAATGGTATGAATGGGCAATGAACTGTCTTGATTTCTGGAATTCTCTTAAGAATACAATTCTTTTTGAACTTCTTGCCGCTTTTCTTGAAATCGTTTCTTGCTCTGTTATTGCTTACGGTCTTGCAAGATTTGAATTTAAGGGCAAAAAGATTCTTATGGCATTCTTAATTCTTACAATTCTTGTTCCTGACCAAATGATCATCATTCCTAAAATGATGAACTTTGCAAACCTTGACTTTATGGGAATACTTTCTCTTATTGAAAAGATTACAGGCGCAGATATAAGACCTAACATTCTTAATACAGGTTTTGTTTTCTACTTGCCGTCTATTTTCGGTATAGGACTTCGTTCGGGTATTATTATGTTTATCTATATGCAGTTCTATAAAGGTCTTCCCAGAGAACTTGAAGAAGCCGCTTGGATTGACGGTGCAGGTTTGTTCCAGACTTATACCAGAATCGCGCTTCCTTCTTCGGGCGTTGTAATTACAACGGTATCTATTCTTTCTATAATCTGGCACTGGAACGATTATTATCTGGCAGTTATGTTTATGAACAGCCAGAAGGCTATGCCTCTTGCAGTTAAATTATCTAATATCCATGAACAGGTATCTTCTTTGTATGCTGTGTTCGGCGGTATTAAAACTACTGCAACTCAGACAGCTGCCTGCGTTCTGTTTGTTCTTCCTATGCTTATTATGTATGTCTTCTTACAAAGAAAATTTGTTAAGAGTATTGACCGCGTAGGTATTACCGGATAAATTTTAAAAAAGAGCAGTACGGTTTCGTACTGCTCTTTGCTTGAAAGGCGGAATTAGTTTTGAATATTACCTATATTCACGAACCTAATGATTTACAGTGCGGACAGGCGGTTCTTGCTATGATAACGGGTGTTGACATTAATAAAATTATATTGGATTGCCAAACCGAACGTGAAACTAAGTTTGCCGATATGAAGCGAGTGCTTCAGTATTACGGTTTTAAGTTATCGGAAGAAAGAAATGTGGCAAATACAATTAACGATTTACCTGATATTGCGCTTTTAAGCCTTGAAACACCGCGTTGTTGGCATTGGTCGCTTTATGCTTATGGAGTTGTGTATGACCCTGAACACGGTGTTCTTAACGATTTTCCTGTTTGTAACAGAAAATATTATTGGGAAGTTTTTAACTAAGTGTAAATAATTCTTGACAGAATTAATAATGTATGTTATTATACGTCTGTAAAAAAATGTCGATAGAGGCGCATTGAACATAAGTAGCTGCTGTTTGTAAACAGGGTTTGGCGGTGAAAGGGGACAATGCCGAAGTGAAAAAGTTATCCTGTTAATGCTTTTTCGCTGGTTTGCAGTAAAACATATTGCAAACTGTCACAAGTTTTTTGTGGAGTGCTATCACTGCAACTTTCAATATTTTTGTAAATTGCCGTGATTGCTTTCGCAGTCGCGTTTTTTTATGCAAAAAAATATTGGAGGTTTTGATGATGAATTTAAGGAACATCAAACGAGTGTTTGCAATTATAGCAGTAGTGTTTGTTATATTTGCAATGACAACCATTGGCGTTTGTGCTGATGGCGAAACCGACGGCTCAGTTTCTGCCGAAGGTATTTTTGATTCTGCTGTATTTACGGTAGATGTAGACGGTGAGGAAACAGAATATGATTTAAGCGATTCTGATTCAGCAAGTGCCTATGTAGACGGCTATGCTGATAACCTTGCAAATGACGCGGGCTTTGAAGAACATATTATAACTGCTCTTGATAAAGTTCGTGAATCTGTTGGCGCTTATGCAACTATATGGTCTTTGTTGCCGCCCATTATTGCCATTGTACTTGCTCTTATAACTAAGGAAGTTTATTCTTCTTTGTTTATAGGTATTCTTGCAGGTGGTATTATTTATTCGGGCTTCAATTTTGAAACCACTGTAGTTCATGTTTTCCAGGATGGCTTTATTAATACCGTTGCAGATGCTTACAATATCGGTATTATTATCTTTTTAGTACTTCTTGGTGCGCTTGTTGCTATGATGAACAAAACGGGCGCTTCTGCTGCATTCGGCCGTTGGGCAAGTACACACATTAAGAGCCGTGTTGGCGCTCAACTTGCTACAGTTTGCTTAGGCGTACTTATTTTTATTGATGACTATTTTAACTGCTTGACCGTTGGTTCGGTTATGCGTCCCGTTACCGATAAGAATAAGATTTCCCGTGCGAAACTTTCTTACCTTATAGATGCAACTGCTGCTCCTATTTGCATTATTGCGCCTATTTCTTCATGGGCTGCCGCCGTTGCAGGTTTTGCAAAGGGTGCAGGTGCCGATAGCGGTATGTCACTCTTCATTCAAGCAATTCCGTATAACTTCTACGCGCTTCTTACAATTGCAATGATGATTTTCCTTGCAGTTACTAACTTCGATTACGGTCCTATGAAGAAGCACGAAATCAATGCTACCGTTAACGGTGATTTGTTTACAACAGGAAACGAATTTGAAGATGCTAAAGAAGAAAACGTAAACACAAAGGGTAAAGTTGCAGACCTTATTGTTCCTGTACTTTTCCTTATTGTTGCTTGTGTTATCGGTATGATCTATTCAGGTGGATTCTTTACCGCAGATTCAGACGGTTATAAGAACTTTATTACAGCATTCTCTAACAGCGATGCATCGGTTGGCCTTGTGTTCGGTTCGTTTATTACTATTATTTTTGCGGTTATTTACTTCCTTTGCCGCCGCGTTATTTCCTTTAAGGATTGTATGGAAGCACTTCCCGAAGGCTTCAAGGCAATGGTTCCCGCTATTATGATTCTTGCTTGTGCTTGGACTTTAAAGACAATGACCGATAGCCTTGGCGCAAAGATCTTCATTTCTCAGCTTATCGAAGGCTCTGCTGCAGGACTCCAGATTTTCCTTCCTGCAATTATATTCCTTATTGCTGTTGGACTTTCTTTCTCAACAGGTACTTCCTGGGGTACGTTTGGTATCCTTATACCAATTGTGTTAAGTGTATTCAGCGCAACCGATGGCAGCATAACAATTATTGCTGTTTCTGCTTGTATGGCTGGTGCTGTTTGCGGCGACCACTGCTCACCGATTTCCGATACAACCATTATGGCTTCTGCAGGCGGTCAGTGTAACCACATCAACCACGTTTCAACACAGTTGCCTTACGCACTTACCGTTGCAGGAGTATCCTTTGTAAGTTACATTATTGCAGGCTTTGTAAAGAGTGCCTGGATTGCATTGCCTATTGCTCTTGTGCTTATGATAGCTACACTCTTTGTATTAAAGACTGTTCTTGCCAAAAAGAGTAAGTAATTCTTGAATTTAATATCCGATACTGATATAATATTCAGTATCGGATATTTTTTTGGAGAATTTTATGGAACGATATAAAGAAATAGAAAGAAGCATAATAAAGAAGTACCGTAAACCTATTTGGAATAAGTTCTGCGGCGCACTTCAGGAATATGAGCTTATTAATGAGGGCGATAAAATTGCTGTTTGTATTTCAGGCGGTAAGGATTCAATGTTACTTGCTAAATGTATGCAAGAAATGCATAGACATTCGGCTATTCCGTTTGAACTTGAGTTTATAGTTATGGATCCCGGTTATTTGCCCGAAAATCGCGCTCTGCTTGAAGAAAATGCAAAAGTAATGAATATTCCTGTTCACATTTTTGAAACGCCTATATTTGACGTTGTAGACGTTTGCGGCGGTTCGCCCTGTTATCTTTGCGCAAGAATGCGAAGGGGATACCTTTATGCTAAGGCAAAAGAACTCGGTTGTAATAAAATTGCGCTTGGGCATCATTTTAACGACGTAATAGAAACCGTTTTAATGAGTATGATGTATTCTTCCGAAATTAAAACAATGCTTCCCAAACTGCGTAGTACCAACTTTGAAGGGTTAGAGCTTATAAGACCGCTGTATAAGGTTAAGGAAGCCGATATTGTCGCTTGGGCAAGATATAACGATTTACATTTCCTTGCGTGTGCTTGTCATTTTACTGAAGAAAGTGAAATTAACGAAGGAATGTCTAAACGAAAAGAAATAAAGCAGTTAATTGCCGATATTAAAAAGGTTAACCCTGCGGTAGATGATAACGTTTTCAAAAGTTTGCATAATGTAAATATATCGCAAATTGTGGCTTATCGCGATGAAGATAAGGGTGAACTTCACAGTTTTTTAGAAAATTACGGTAAAGATAAAGAAAAAACTTGACTTTTTACAAAAAATAGGGTATTATTTTACTGTTCTCGCCGCTGTGGTGGAATAGGCAGACACAAGGGACTTAAAATCCCTCGGTAGCAATACCGTACCGGTTCAAGTCCGGTCAGCGGCACCAAAAATCCCGTTCAACGTAAGTTGGGCGGGATTTTTACTTTTTACTTCTTACCTCTTCACTCTTACCTCAAAATAAAATTTGCACGGGATTTTTGGGAAGTAATAGGTAATAGGTAAGAGGTAATAAGTATTGCACCTCCACCACTTTTATGTTATAATAGATTAAAAAGGAGGAAGTTATATGGAAAGTTTATTTGAAAATAGTTATGTTAAAAATCGTGAATGGGCAAAAGATGTATTTGGGTATATAAATTTTCGTCGTCCTTTAATTATTGCTTTTGATGTTTTTTTCTTTTTATATATTGTATTAGGTATTGTTGATATTATCGTTAAAAAGAATATCAATGTATATTTGTTTATACTACCAATTATTTGGATATTTTTGCAGGTGTTTATATACAACAAAAATGTTAACATTACTTTAAAACGTGATTTAGAAGTACATGGAAAACCTATTGAAGTTGGAGTAACTGTTAATGATGAGTGCATTAAAATGGTTCAGTCAACAGGTTCCCAAATTCGTTTGAATTATATAGATGTAAAAAAAGCGTTTCAAACAAAAAAATACATATATTTGCAGACAAAATCAAATTTGCTTTGTTCTTTTAATAAAGATGGTTTTTCAATTGGTAATGAAGAAGATTTTTTGGGTTTGTGTCCGCAGGACACAACATCGTATGCGAGTTTACTCGCAACATCATTTATCCGAAGGATAACATCATTCCGCTTGCGGACACAAAACGAAATTGCCTTACGGCAAACAGTATTATTAAGAAAAAATATTATTCTGTTTTTATTCTGATTTGTATCGTTAAGATTTTAAAACACAAGCAATTTTAAAATGTAAGAAGTATTGCAATTTTGTCGCTTATATGATATAATAACCTCAAACCGACGGCGGTGGAACGATGTCGAAACGCATTCGCCTTTGGTTTTGTGATATACTATTTTAGGAAAGTGTAGATATAAAACTTTGGCACTGTATGATGCATAATGAATACTTGAAAGTGAGAATGGTGTTTATGAATAATTTTACTAAAAATGTTGAAAAACAGCGAGAGTTAATTCTAAATTGCTTTGATTATATTTGGAAAAATCCTGAGACAGGATACAAGGAGTGGAAAACCCACAAATTTTTAAAGGAACAATTTGAAAGTTTGGGTTATATAGTTACCGAAGCGGGTAATATACCTGGATTTATTGCTGAAATAGATACCGGCAAAGAGGGTCCGACTATTGGCGTTTTTGGAGAGATGGACGGATTAATTGTTCCTGATCATCCAGCTGCTGATAAAGAAACAGGTGCGGTACATGCGTGCGGACATGTTGCACAAGTGGCGGCTTTGGTTGGTGTGGCAGCGGCTTTAAAAGAACCAAATGCACTTGATGGACTTTGCGGAAAGATTAGACTTATTGCTGTTCCGGCAGAGGAAGGCATTGAACAAGAATTCAGAGAAAGCCTTATAAAAGATGGCGTTATTCGTTATAGCAATGGTAAAGTTGAGTTTCTGTATCGTGGCCTTATAGACGGTGTTGATATGTCTTTTATGATACATACTGATGTTGATGAAAAACACACCGGTAGTTTTAATGGTGGTTCTAATGGACGTATAGGAAAAAGGGTAACATTTAAGGGTATTGAAGCGCACGCAGGTAGTTCGCCGCACAAGGGAATCAACGCACTGTATGCAGCAAATATGGCGTTATCTGCCATAAATGCGTTAAGAGAAACTTTCGAAGACAATAAACACATTCGTGTTCATCCAATTATTACCGAGGGCGGAAGTTGCGTTAATGTTATACCCGGTAAGGTTTCAATGGAAAGTTTTGTTCGGGGTGCGGATATGAATGTGGTTTTAGAAGCAAATATTAAAGTCAATCGTGCTATAGCTGCTGCAGCGGCTTCTATGGGCGCTACCGTTCGCATTTCTGACACGGCGGGGTCTTGGCCAAGATGGACTGACAGGGTTATGGCGTCTGTATTTAAAGAAGCAATGGAAACTGTTCTTGATAAAGTAGATGTTGATCTTAACCGTTGGGGAACGGGTTGCTCCGATATGGGAGATATAGGAAGTTTAATGCCAACTATTCACGGTTATATTGGAGGTGCAAGAGGGATAGAACATAGTAATAATTATGAAATTTTCGACCCCGAAACTGCGTGTGTGGATTCGGCAAAGGTGCAAATCTTGGCATTAAGAATGTTTTTACAGAACAATGCCGAAAAAGCAATGGATGCTATTCGGTCATATTCACCGGCTTTTAAAAACAAGGACGATTATTTCAGTTTTAAAGCGAACATAAATCGCGATTATGAAGCTGTTGAATATTTAGAAAATGGTGAAATTGTTTTGAAAGTTTAATAAAAAACTCAAGAACAAAGAAGTATACCATAAAATTGCGGTAAGAATTGAAAGAAATTCAGGTATTTTAAATTCGTGTCATTAAGTTCGAAATACCCAAAACAAAAGGACTACTTCGGTAGTCCTTTTTGTTTTGCCTTATATTACGGATAGATTTGTGGTATCCGAGGTTAACAGCCGCGCGGATGTTAACTGCAACAACGCCGCACGCTTACGGTGTAAGAAACAGTAAGGCGTTGTTGGCACAGCGGTCAACATCGTTTCGAACAAAGCGAGAACATCGTTTTCAATAAGCGGACACAAAACGATGTTGCCTTCGGAAACAGTGTTGTGCTTCGCACAAACGATGCGGGCGTTCGCCCAACAATGTTGCACTTCGTGCAAATACAATGCTTCGCATTGATTTATATTTGTTTTTATGCTATAATAATTTCAAGGCGGTGATGATATGTTACTTGATAGATACGAGTTTCACGATTTATATGCTGTTTTGGTTGCTTTTCGTTCTAATCCCCAAGCTGAATATAATATCGAAATAACAAAAGCAATAATATCAGTTTTAGAAAAACAACAAGATATAAATCTCGTAGAATTTAATATATTTAGAAACGCATTAAAACCTATTGAGAAAATAGATAAAGAACGCTTTTATTGGGTATATATCAATAACGCCTATACTTACGGTCATAGAGTTGAAAAGAACGAGTTTTATTACGGTATATTACTAAATGCTTTTAGAAAATTATTGCAATCTTTTGAACAACAAGATTTTGATAGAGTGTATGATTTAGCTGATGCATTTCACAATATTCCTATTTTTGTTGCAGAGCAAGGCAAGAATTTTAAAAAATTTATTAAAATTCAGTTTTATTCATACAATAAAAAGTACAAAGCTAATTTATTGAAAGAATTAACTGAATAATTAAAGAAAATCAAGTGTTTTAGACCGGTTCCATTTTGAGTGTCGGTCCCAGAAAAAACCTCTTTACGAAAGTAAAGAGGTTTTTTCAATGATATCCGTTCCTCGTCGGAACGGGTGATATATCTTCGATATGATGTCCACCTGCGGTGGATGATATATGCCTTTGGCATATGAAGGAACGGATATTATATCATATTTGCAACGCAAATATATCATACGACGCAAGTCGTATATCATATCGCGTTAGCGATATATCATTATCCCTTGCCACTTTTCCGCTTTTATGGTATAATACACCTAAGGCGGTGAAAAAAATGAACTATGTTGTTGATAATGATTTGCATATACATTCACATATTTCTTCGTGTTCCAAAGATCCGGAACAAACAAACGATAGAATTTTACGCTATGCCAAAGAAAATGGGCTAAATACCATATGTTTAACCGACCATTTTTGGGATGAAACGGTGGAAGGCGCATCAGAATGGTATTCTAAACAAGACTATGGACATATTGAGGCGGCAAAACCGTTGCCACAGTGCGAAGGAATACGGTTTCTGTTTGGTTGCGAAACTGAGCTTAATCGTTCTTTGACATTGGGCCTTTCTAAAGAAAGATACGATTTGTTCGATTTTATAGTCATCCCTACAACACATTTTCATATGAAAGGGTATACCTTATCCGAAGATGAAGTATCAAGTACGGCGAATAGAGCAAAAGCCTGGGTGAAACGCTTTGCGGCGGTGCTTGATATGAATTTACCGTTTCATAAGGTAGGTATTGCGCATTTGACTTGTGGGTTGATTGCTCCGACAAGAGAAGAATACCTTGAAGTTTTGAGGTTAATACCAGAAGATGAAATGAAGGCACTTTTCAGCCGCGCAGCAAAACTTGGCGTTGGAATAGAACTTAATGCATCAGATATGAATTTTCAAGACGATGAGACAGACACCGTTTTAAAAATATACAGGATTGCCAAGGAATGCGATTGTAAATTCTATTTGGGTAGCGATGCGCATCACCCGGAAATCTTTAGTAAAGCAAAAGGAATATTTGAAAAGGCAGTTACTCTGCTTGAGTTAACTGAAGAGGATAAATTTATATTAAAATAGTTCTGAAGAATGTATTTAGTAAAGAAAATCAGGTTTTTCGACTGGTTCCATTTTGAGTGTCGGCACCAAAAATCCCGAATGCGAAAGCGTTCGGGATTTTACTTTTTCACTTTTCACTCTTCACTAAACTTCGCATTCGGGTTTTTTGGAAGTAATAAGTAATAGTGAATAGTGAAAAAGTATTGCACCTCCACCGCTTTTATGCTATAATACTGCACATGCCGTTATAACAAATAGGAGATGATTTTCTTGAAAGAAATAAAAAAGGCAACCGTTATTGGCTCGACTTGTATATTTACATATATTGTCAATTACTATTTAAGACATATTTTAAGCGTTTTAACTCCAACTTTGCTTTTGACCGGCGATTTTTCGGTTGAACATATTGCTAATCTTTCGTCAACATATATGCTCTTATATGCAGCAGGTCAACTTGTAAATGGTTTTTTGGGGGACTTTTTCTCACCTAAAAATATGGTAAGCATAGGGCTATTTATTTCTGGTGGTTCGTTTATGGTTTTCCCGTTTGTAGAGGGGGAAATCCTTCAAATTGTTTGTTTTGCCTGTTTTGGTTTTGCCCTTTCAATGCTGCGCGGCCCGTTAATGAAAATCATTTCAGAAAATACGTGTCCAAATCATGCACGTCTTATTTGTGTTTTCTTTTCATTTTCTTCTTTTGTAGGTCCGTTAGTTGCAAGTGTTTTTGCTTTGATTAACGGATGGAACCTAGTTTTTATCTTTGCTGGCGCTATTGCCGTTGTGCTCGGTTTTTTTGCACATATCGTATTTTCTGTTATGGAGGCAAAAGGTTTTATAAGTTATATTAAAACCGAAGTTAAAGGAGTGACCTCTTTTCTCGCGGTTTTTAAAATCGAAAATATAACATTTTATATAATCGTCGCTTGTCTTGTCGAAATATCTGCGGCATCTATTAGCCAGTGGTTGACAACATTTTTAACAGTACCGCTTGGATTTTCAAAAGAAAACGCAAATTTGTTATATTCGGCAATCTCGATTTGTCGTTCGTTTATGCCTTTTATTGCACTTGCTATTTTTCGTGCAATTAAAGAGAAGGATATTCCAATGATGAGAGTGTCCTTTTCTATCACTACTGTTATGTTTGAATTGCTTATTGTTTCGCCTAACAAATGGATGAGCATAGCGCTATTAGCGGTTGCACTGATGTCTATGTCGTGTACTTCGGCGTTGCTTTGGAGCATTTATATACCAAGCCTTGGTAAAACCGGCAGAGTTTCAAGTGTCAATGGTGTGATTGATTGTATTGGTTATATTGCTGCGGCATTGGCAAATTTGCTTTTTGCCAATGTTATGAGCAACGTCGGTTGGAATACGGTATATATTTTGTGGGCCTCAATTGGCGCAATAGGCCTTGGTACCACCTTTATTTTTAACAAAAAAGAACAAATAACAACGTAATTGTTTGAGAAAATCTAAGGTTTTTAGACCGGTTCCATTTTGAGTGTCGGCACCAGAAAAAGAAAGACACGCTTTACAGCGTGTCTTTTCTTTTTCAATGAAATTCGTTCCGTTGGAACGAGTGAAATATTGCTACGCAATATGAAATACGCTTCGCGTATGAAATATGCCTACGGCATATGAAGGAACGAATTATATTTCACATTTTGCCAACGGCAAAATATTTCATAATCCGCAAGGATTATTTCATATGGCGAAGCCATATTTCATTTTCCCTTGCCCCTCCGCTGCTTTTATGCTATAATACATTCAAGGCGGTGGTATTTAATGAGAAAAATACTTGATAAAATGTTTGCAAATAAAAAGTTATCTTTAATTATTCCAATGGCAATTGCTTTACTTATGTATCTGCTATTTGTCTTATTTGGAACATCGCCAGATAAAATAAATTTAATGATGGCAACCCCGATAGTATCTGTAATTGGTTTCTTTGGTATTTTTTTAGTTGTATTTATTCAAGTTAAAAACTCTATGTGTCCTGAGTGGTTTCTGAATTTATTTGAATTGATTGCTACAATAATTTTCAGTATTTATGCAATTATAGGGGCTTTATCTTTTGTTATTAGCGGCTTCCAAAATTTCAACGTAGGAATATGTCTTGGATTTGTTTCTTATAGCTCAATTTCGTGGGTACACAGTAAACGCACACAATAATTAATGAAAATTCTCAGTTTTCAGACATATTTTATTCGTGTCACTAAGTTCAAAACACCAAAAAACTCTCGTTCTCTTGAACGAGATTTTTTTTATCCAAGCCGACAGGCTTGGTATATCATCAACACGTCTTTGCCGTGTTGTATCTTATCACACCGTAGGTGTGTATCTCTGTCGGCTTGATGATATACAAACCTTCGTTTTGATGATATGCAATTCCTGCGGAATTGATGAGATACAATGCTCCGCATTGATTTATCACCACTTTTATGCTATAATACATTCAAAGGAGTGATAATATGAAATTTCAATTTAATGTAAATACCAGCGATCAGGATTATTTGGATTATAACAAGTTTTGGATGTTGCGGTCACATTATGGAAAAAAGCAGATGACAACTTTTAGAGTTGTTTTTGCTGTAATTATTGGAGTATATATTTTTATCTCGTTGTATGGAGGCAATTTCACTTTTGATTCTTTTATTGGAATAATTCCAATGGCAATTTTATTGATTATATTTGAGTTATTGCTCTCTCCGTTATTTGTTTTATCCTTAAAAAGTCATTTAAAAAGTCTAAAGAAAAAAGGGAAAATGGGATATTCTCCTTCGGCTGTCATTGAGTTTTACGAAGATGTTTTTATAGAAACAACACCCGATAATAGGACCGAACAAAAATATTCAGCTATTGAAAGAGTAAGTGTTGTTGACAACAAAGTATTTTATATTCATGTGAACAATATTATGTCGTACATATTACCCTTTTCTTGTTTTGAGTCAAATGAGCAGTATAACGAATTCTTTGAATTTATAAAGACTAAATGTTCAAATATTGATATATATTAAGATAATTCCCGGTTTTCAGAGCCCTTTCATTCGTGCCACTAAGTTCAAAACTCCCAAACGAAAATCCGTTCTCATTTGAGGACGGATTTTTGTTTGTATTCAGCTTAAAAATTTTATAGTATGACAGTTATTAAAATTCTTTTGCTATGTAAAAATTATTGCAGCTTTTTTGTTATTATGTTATAATGAATTATATAATGTTCGGCAAATGTTTTTAATGCGAAAGGATTATTATAATATGCCTAAACTACTTGAAACCATTAAGCACACCGTTGATGCTACTATACCTGATAAAGAAGAATTAACCGAAGGTTTGCATCCGAAAATAGATTACACTTTTCTTGTGCTGAGAAATCTTTTTGTTGTTCTTGCAGCGTTGTTTTTCTTAACGTCATTTTTCTGGCACAGTTATTACAATATATTAAAAGCAATAGGCTATTTTTGCGGTGCTGCGGCTTACGTGTTTGAATGTCTTGCCGTAACCGATTGTTTTCAGACAAAAGTTCCGCATACCGAAATGTTTATGGTATATTGTTTTGGCCCTCTTTATATTCTTATGGGGCTTGGTTACATATTCTGGCATTGATTTTAATTTTTTTATCGGAGAATACTTTTATGGCTAATAAATCTTTTTTTCAATTAATTAAATTCACTTTATTTTCGGTATCGGCCGGTATAATACAGGTTGGCAGTTTTGCACTTTTTAACGAACTTTTTAAATGGCGCTATTGGCCTGCTTATTTGTTGTCGTTAATACTTTCGGTACTTTGGAATTTTACACTTAACAGAAAATACACTTTTAAATCGGCTGCTAACGTTCCTGTTGCTATGGCAAAGGTGTTTGGTTTTTATCTTGCCTTTACTCCGCTTTCTACCTGGCTTGGGCATCTTGCCGAAACGGCAGGGGTTAACGATTACATAATTCTTGCCGTAACTATGATTTCTAATTTTTTATTGGAATTTTTGTTTTGCAAACTTGTGGTTTATCGCAATAAAGAAGATACGCTATAAGATTTTTTAACCTCTTTTATTAAAAAGAGGTTTTTCTTTTAAAAAAGTCTTGACAAAATATTACAATATGTATATAATAATATACGGTTAGCAAACGCTAACCGTATATTTGTAATGTTTGGTTAGCGTGTGCTAACTTAAAACGGAGGTCTGGTTATGACTTTGCTTTCGGCAGAAGAGGGAAAAGAATACATAATAAAAAGCATTGAAACTTTTGACGAAGAACTAGATGCTTTCTTGTTTTCCTTAGGTTGTTACAGTGGGGAAGCCATAACTGTAATTTCTCGCTTGAAAGGTACCTGTATTGTTTCTATAAAAGATGGCAGATACAGTATTGATAATCAGTTGGCTGAAGCCATTATTGTTTATTGACATTAACGGGAAAAGAAGTTTGCTGATTTCTTTTTTTGATATTTGGTTAGCAACGGCTAACTGGTCATTTGTTAGAATATTTGTATATTTTTAAGGAGAATAAAGATGAGAATTGCTTTAACAGGAAATCCTAACAGCGGCAAAACCACTATGTATAATGCCTTAACGGGGCAAAATGAAAAAGTTGGTAACTGGGCGGGTGTTACCGTAGATAAAAAAGAGCACCCGATAAAAAAAGCCTTTACAGGCGGTGAACAAATTACTGCCGTTGACTTACCCGGCGCTTATTCTATGTCACCATTTACAAGCGAAGAAAGTATTACAAGTTCTTACGTTAAGAATGAAAACCCCGATGTTATCATTAACATTGTAGATGCCGATAATTTAAGCCGTAGTCTTTTCTTTACCACACAACTTTTAGAACTTGGAATTCCTGTTGTCGTTGCACTTAACAAAAGTGATATTGGTAAGAAAAAAGGCAACAAAATTGATGCTGATGCACTATCACGGCAACTTGGCTGTCCTGTTGTAAAAACCGTTTCTACATTGGCAGAAGGTTTAAAAACTCTTATTGAAGAAGCTGTTAAACAGGTTGGCAAAAATATAACCGCACCTTACACACAGGAAGATATTGACCTTACCGATAAAGTAATGGTTGAAGCAGCAGACCGTAAACGTTTTGAGTTTGTTAACGGTATTGTAAAAAAAGTTGAAACCCGTAAGGTTCTTACCAAAGATAAAAACATCGGCGATAAAATTGATGCCGTTATTACAAATAAGTGGCTTGGTATTCCTATTTTTGCAGTTGTTATGTTCCTTGTGTTTTATATTTCTCAAACTACTCTCGGCTCTTGGATTGCCGAAGGTGTTGAAGTAGGGGACACCTTTATTCCGGGACTTGTACCGCTTTTAGAAACGTTTCAAAGTTTTGTTGGCGGGTTGCTTGAAAATGCTAATCCTTTGCTTTCCGCTATTCTTGTTGACGGTGTTATAGGCGGCGTAGTGGCTGTTGTTGGATTCTTACCGCTTGTTATGGTGATGTATTTCCTTATTGCACTTCTTGAAGATTGCGGATATATGTCCCGCGCGGCTGTTGTTCTTGATCCTATTTTCAAAAAGGTTGGACTTTCGGGAAAATCAGTAATTCCGTTTGTTATAACCATTGGATGCGCTGTTCCAGGAATAATGGCAAGCCGTACAATTCGTAACGAACGCGAACGCAGAGCTACAGCAATGCTTGCTCCGTTTATGCCTTGCGGCGCTAAAATCCCTGTTATATCGCTGTTTGCAGGTGTGTTCTTTGAGAATGCCTGGTGGGTTAGCGCTTTAATGTATTTTGCGGGAATTGCACTTATTTTCCTTGGTGCGTTGCTTATTAACCTTATTACGGGATATAAAGCAAGAAAATCTTTCTTTATTATAGAACTTCCCGAATATAAGGTGCCGTCCTTCTGGGGTGCGTTTAAGTCTATGTGCAGCCGTGGTTGGGCTTACATTGTAAAAGCCGCAACAATTATTCTTCTTTGTAATATGGCAGTACAGTTGATGCAGAGTTTTACCTGGAACTTCTCAGTTGCCGAAAGTGCTGACTCTTCTATACTTGCTTCCATTGCAGCGCCGTTTGCTTATTTGCTTATGCCTGTTGTAGGCGTTGTTTCGTGGCAGTTGGCGGCAGCGGCTGTTACAGGCTTTATTGCAAAAGAAAACGTTGTTGGTACTCTTGCCGTTTGTTTTGTAGGCCTTGAAAACCTTATTGATACTGAGGAACTATCTCTTATGGAAGGCGCAGGAACAGAGGTGGCAGGTATTTTGGCAATTACAAAAGTTGCCGCACTTGCATATCTTATGTTTAACCTTTACACACCGCCTTGTTTTGCCGCTATTGGCGCTATGAATGCAGAAATGAAGAGCGCTAAATGGCTTTGGGGCGGAATAGGACTTCAATTGGCTGTAGGTTATACTGTTTCGTATTTTGTATATACTGTTGGTACACTAATTACCGATGCCGCTTCTCTTAATATCAGCGCCGCTGTTGCGGGACTTGTTGCTGTGGTTGTTATGGTTGCTGTGATTATTGCTGTTATTCACAACACCGAAAAGAAACTGAAAGCAGAATACGCTCTTAAAACACAAAGAAGCGAAACTGTATCGGTAAATAAATAGTATGGAGTTGCTTTTATGGAAAATGTTATTATTGTTGCCGTGCTTGTAGTAATAATAGGACTTGCTGCAATTTATATTTACAAAGCAAAGAAAAAAGGAAAAAAGTGTATAGGTTGTCCTGACTGTTGCTCTTGCAGTTCTAAAAACGCAAACGGCGGTTGCTGCGGGAATTCAGAAATAAAATAAAAACGGAAAAACTGTGGTTGACTGTTTGTCTTCCGCAGTTTTTTGCCTTTTTGTCAGCTTTTATAAGTTGGCAAAGAGGCTTTTTTTATTTTTTTGTATATATTTTAAAAAAACAGTTGAAATTTTATATGATATGGTGTATAATAACCGTAAAAGTGGTGAAAAGTGCACCTAAATACCATAAAAATGGTTTAAAGTGGTTAAATTTTAGTGAAAATGGGGGTGAGTCCGGTGCTTTACGGAGGATATCAACACACAATAGATAAAAAAGGCCGGATGTTCATTCCTGCAAAACTTCGTGATGAACTTGGCAACGAATTTATGATATGCCGCGGAATTTACGGTAAACGTTGCCTTTGTGTATATTCAAATGATGAATGGAATAAACTTGTTGAAAAAATAGGAACATTACCAAGCACTAAATCAAGTATGGTAAAAAGATTCTTGTATGACGGTGCTTTCAACGTAGAGTGTGATTCTCAGGGAAGAATACTTATTCCTCAGACTTTAAGAGAGTATGCATTACTTGAAACCGAGGCTCACATTATTGGTATGGACTCTAACCTTGAAGTATGGAATACAGACCTTTGGAAAGAAGAAAACGAACTTTACACTCCAGAATCTGTTGCGTCTATTATGGAAGAGTTGAATTTTTAACACTTTGGTTAAGGAGAAGTCGTGATGGAATTCAAACACGTTTCCGTACTTTTAGAAGAAACAATAACTTCGCTTAATATAAAGCCGAACGGAATATATGTTGACGGTACTGCAGGCGGTGCGGGACATTCAAAGGCGATAGCATCGCGACTTAAAGGCGGTAGACTGATTGCTTTAGACCGCGATCCCGATGCCGTAAAAACTGCAACCGAAAGACTTGAAGGTTTACCTGCACAGGTTATAAAAAGTAACTTTAAAGATATGGATAAAGTTCTTGATGAACTTGGCATAAATAAAGTTGACGGAATTTTACTTGATTTAGGGGTTTCTTCTTTTCAACTTGATGAAGCGCAACGTGGGTTTTCTTTTCATAAAGAAGCTTTTCTTGATATGAGAATGAGCAAAGAAGGCTTAAGTGCTTTTGATTTGGTAAATAACGCAGAAGAAAGTGAGTTAAGTAAAATAATATTTACTTACGGTGAAGATAAATTTGCAAGACGCATAGCGCAAAGAATTGTTGCGTTAAGAAAAGAAAAAACAATTGAAACCACAACAGAACTTGCCGATATTATTGCTTCTGCTGTTCCTGCCGCGGCAAGACGCGACGGACACCCTGCAAGAAAAACTTTTCAAGCATTAAGAATAGCAGTAAACGATGAACTTGGAAGTCTTGAGGAAGTGCTTGATAAAGCGTTTGACCGTTTAAATATTGACGGTGTGTTATCAATAATAACTTTCCATTCACTTGAAGACAGAATGGTGAAACAAAAATTTAAAGAGTTTTGCACGGGTTGTACCTGCCCTAAAGATTTTCCTGTTTGCGTATGCGGAAAAACTCCAAGAGGCGAACTCGTAACAAGAAAAGCGGTAGAGGCTTCAAAAGAAGAACTTGAAGTTAATTCAAGAAGCCGAAGCGCAAAACTAAGAGCAATAAGAAAAATTAAAGAATAAAAATACAGGGGAGAGCATCAATGAATAATCTTAAGTACTACAACGATTCTTTAGCGTATGACTTTGATATGTTTATGCCTAAAGAAAAAAATGCCGCAGTACAAATTAAGCCTAAAAAGCCTAATGTTATTAAGATGCCCGTTAAAAATGTTGACCGCAAGTCAAGATATGCTGTAAAAAAACTGTCTTCGGCAATGTTTGCCATTGTGGTTTCCGCATTAATGGTAACAGCACTGTGTTTTAATCTTGCTTTAAGAATAAAAGTAAATGAATTGAACTCACAGATAAACAGAGCCAAAACAAAACTTAATACCCTAAACAGCGAATGTGTTGCGTTACAAATGGAATATGAAAGAAGAGTTTCATTTTCCAACCTTGAAATGGAAGCGGCAGCACTTGGAATGAAAAAACTTGATAAAGATCAGGTTGTTTATATACGCGTAAACGATAAAAATATGGCAAAGAATGCTTCGGGAGAGGTAATGGTTGCCGAAAACTAAAAGAAAAGGTATATTTATTGCAACAACGCGATATAAATATTTAGAAAAAAGTTAACGGGAGTCGTAAAATTTCGGCTCCCGTGTGGCATAATGATTTACTAATTACGGAGGTAAGACTATGAGCAACAAGCCAAGCAAATTAATGCTTAAGAGAATGTCTATTGTGCTTTTATGCGTTGTTATTATAACCTTTTCGGTTTGTGGAGTAAGTCTTACTTTAACTATGATAGTCAACGGCGAAAAATATCAGGGCCTTGCCTCCGAACAACAACTATACGATAGCCTTATCACAGCGCCGCGCGGAGATATATACGACCGCAATATGAACACCTTAGCAACAAGTACAACTGCATGGACAGTATATATAACGCCAAACGGCATATTAAAACTAAAGGATGATGCAAAAAAAGAAACCGTCAGAGCTGCTATAGCTGACGGTCTTTCGCGCATATTGGAAATAGACAGAGAGAAGGTTTATGAAGATACAGGAAAGGGTTCTTATTACGTAATTGTTAAGAAAAAAGTTGATAAAGCCAAAACCGATGAAGTTAGGCAGTTTCTTGCCGATAATTCCAATTTAGGACTTTCTAAATACGTGGGACTTGATGAAAGTACAAAAAGATATTATCCTAACGGAAGCCTTGCTTCGGTTGTTTTAGGCTTTGTTGGAGATGATGACCAAGGTCTTGCGGGAATTGAAAGTTATTACGACACTACGCTTACGGGTGTTCCCGGACGTGTGGTAGCGGCAAAGACTGCATACGGCACAGATATGCCTTTTACTTACGAAATGGTGGAAGAGGCAATACAGGGCAATTCTTTGGTACTTACTATAGATAATTATATTCAGTACGTAACAGAAAAACATTTAAAACAGGCTGTAGAAGATAACAAATGCAGTGAACGCGGTGTTGCTATAGCAATGAATGTCAATACGGGCGAAATATATGCTATGGCTGTAACGGGTGATTTTGACCCAAATGAACCGTTCACACTTTCTGCTGCTGACCAAAGTATAGTAGACGCGCTTGAGGGCGAGGAAAGAACGGCAAAACTTTCTGAACTCAGAAACAAACAGTGGAGAAACAAAGCGATTTCCGATGCTTATGAACCGGGTTCGGTATTTAAAATTGTTACTGCCGCCGCTGCAATTGAAGAAAATATTGTTGGATTAAACAATACGTTTACCTGTAATGGCAGAACACAGGTTTCGGGACAGCCGTACAACTGTCACAAAAAATCGGGTCATGGTACTCAAACACTTTTAGAAGCAACAAGTAATTCTTGTAACCCTGCATTTATTACTATCGGTCAGATGATGGGCGTTTCTACTTTTTCAAAATATTTTGAAGCTTTCGGATTAACTACAGCAACGGGTATTGACTTGCCCGGCGAAACTGCTTCTATTTATTACAGCGAAGCAAATATGGGTCCTGTTGAACTTGCGTCTGCATCTTTCGGTCAGACTTTTAAGGTAACTCCTATACAGTTAATCACCGCTGCCGCTGCTTCTGTAAACGGCGGATATCTTGTTCAGCCTCATATAGTTTCAAAGGTTGTAAATAATGAAAATAAGGTTGTTCAAACAGCAACAACATCTTATAAAAGACAGGTTATTTCAGAGCAAACGTCAGCGTCAATGCGTACAATACTTGAAGGCGTTGTAAACGGCGGTGCTAAAAACGGTTACGTTGCAGGTTATCGCACGGGCGGTAAAACGGGAACAAGTGAAAAGTTGGCAGAAATGCTTTCCACAGGTCAAAAGGGGCTGTATATAGGCTCTTACGTAGCACTTGCTCCAATAGAAAAACCTGAAATTGCAATGCTTGTGTTGTTAGATGAACCTCACGGGGACAGTTACTACGGGGGAAGAATATCTGCACCTGCTGCCGCAGATATTCTTGAAGAAATTTTGCCGTATCTCGGTTATGAACCCCAATACAGCGCCGAAGAACTTTCTTTAAGAGAAATTTCGGTGCCCGACGTGACAAATCTAAGCGTTGACGGTGCTAAAGGAAAAATAGCATCAGCTGATTTAATATACCGTGTTGTTGGTAACGGCGAAACTGTAATTTCGCAACTTCCTTCAAGTTCTGAAGAACTATATGCAGGAGGACTTGTTATTTTGTATACCGATGAAGATTCGGTTGATTCTCATCTTTCAACCGTTCCTGATTTTATAAATTTAACCGTTAGTGAAATCAACACAGCCGCTGCAGAAGCGGGAATTAATGTTGAATTTTCGGGAAACATTTTATCGGGCGCAAATACTTATTGTTATAAGCAAAGTGTGAAACCCGGTGAACAGGTAGGACAGGGAAGTGTTGTTACCGTGTACTTCAGGGATGATAGTATTGTAGACTTTGCTCCGCAAGAATAAAAAAGTTTGAAAGGGTGATTTTATGCTTTTAAAGCAACTTTTGCCTGATGTCTGCGGTAAATATGCCGATTTTGATATCACGGGAATTACAAGCAATTCTGCTTGTGTAGAAAAGGATAACCTATTTTTCTGCATCAGCGGAACAAAGTTTGACGGGCATAAATTTGCTCTTGATGCTGTTAGTAAGGGCGCTTCAGTTATTATTGCAGAAAAAGATACAGGCGCACCAAATCAGATTATAGTAGATGATACCCGTGCTTTTTATGCAAAAGCATCGGCAAAATGGTTTAACGAACCAGCCAAAAAACTAAAGCTTGTGGGCATTACGGGTACAAACGGCAAAACTTCAGTAAGTTATATGATAAAATATATTCTTGAAAGTGTTGGCTATAAGGTTGGACTTATTGGAACAATTCAGAATATGATAGGCGATGTCGTTTATAAAACAAAACATACTACTCCCGATGCTTATGAACTAAATAACATTTTTAATAAAATGTATGAAGAAGGCTGCGATTACGCAATAATGGAAGTTTCTTCTCACGCGCTTCACCAAAAACGCGTATATGATACTTGTTTTGAGGTTGGTATATTTACAAACTTAACACAGGACCATCTTGATTATCATATTACAATGGATAATTATGCCTTGGCAAAATCGTTGTTGTTTGGAATGTGCAAAACTGCCGTTATTAATGCTGATGACAGTTATTCTTCCTGTATGAAAGGGAAAGCTGAAAAAGACATAATGTTTTCTTTTGATAACGTTAATTGCAATTATTTTGCCGAAAATGTTGTGTTTAAACCCGATTCCGTTTGCTATAACTTAAACGGAGATAATAGTCTTTATATAAAACTTTCAACAGGCGGTAGATTTTCGGTTTACAATTCAATGTGCGCTGCCATTACTGCTTATGAACTTGGCATTGATAGTGATAAAATAAGTAAAGCGCTTGGTGAAATGAATGGAGTAAAGGGTAGGGCAGAATCGGTTGAAAACAGCCTTGGAATTAATATTATAATTGATTACGCGCATACTCCCGACGGTTTAAAAAGCATTCTTAATACATTTGCCGAATGTGAAAAAAATAAATTAACCGTTCTGTTTGGTTGCGGCGGCGACCGTGATAAAACCAAAAGACCTATTATGGGAAAAATTGCCGAAACAATTGCAGATAAACTTATTGTTACAAGCGATAACCCAAGAACCGAAGAACCAATGTCAATTATAAATGACATTCTTGAAGGAATTGAAAACAAAGAAAAGGCAACTGTAATTGAAAACCGTATTGAAGCAATTAAATATGCCGTAAGAACGGCAGAAAAAAACGATATTTTGGTTCTTGCAGGCAAAGGACACGAAACATACCAGATATTAAAAGATAAAACTATAGAACTGGATGAAAGAAAAGTTGTTCTTGAAGCATTAAAAGAACGTTTAGGAGAATAAAAATGAAAGATATAACCCCAATTTTCGGTGCAATAGTTTCTTTTGCTGTTACTGCACTTTTAGGTTTTATTGTAATTCCGTATTTACATAAATTAAAATTTGGGCAGACTATTAGAGAAATAGGCCCTTCGTGGCATAAAAATAAGCAGGGAACCCCCACAATGGGCGGCGTTATGATGATGATTGCTGTATTGGTTTCGTTTTTGCTATGTGTTGCCTACTCGTTTATTGTAAAGGGCGCTTTTTATGCCGATATAAACAATCCTAAAAGATTTTCTATGCTTATTGCGGGTATAGTTATGTCGTTTGCAATGGGACTAATTGGATTTGCCGACGATTATATCAAGGTTGTTAAAAAACGTAATTTAGGCTTAACCGCCTTGCAGAAAACAATTTTTCAAAGTTTTGTATGCGCTTTGTATTTGGTTGCGCTTTCCTTTGCGGGAATGGATGAAACCTGGTTGCCGTTTGTTGGATTTGTTCCTATTACACATGGAATAGGACTTATATTCTGGCCAATTGCATTTTTCTTTATTTACGGTTTTACAAATGCCGTAAACCTTACCGACGGTGTAGACGGCCTTGCTTCAAGCGTAACGTTAATTGTTTGTTGCGCATTTATGCTTATTTCGGGATTTACCTCACTTATAGGTGTAGATACTTTTGCCGCAATTACAGCGGGTGCGTGCGGTGGATTTCTTGTTTGGAATTTCCACCCTGCAAAAGTTTTTATGGGTGATACAGGCTCTATGTTTTTGGGCGGTGTTGTAGTTGCACTTGCTTTTGCAACTCAAAGACCTATACTTTTAATAGCGGTTGGTATTGTTTATATTTGTGAAGCGTTGTCGGTTGTATTACAGGTTATTTCTTTTAAATTAACGGGCAAACGCATATTTAAAATGAGCCCCATTCACCACCACTTTGAAATGTGTGGTTGGAGTGAAGAAAAAATTAACTTTGTATTTTGTTTTGTAACAGTTATAGGAAGCGCGGTTGCGTTTTTACCTATAATAATTAAATAAATATTATTGGAGCGTGTGAGCTGTGGCTGAAAAACGTTTGAAAAAGCGTAATAAAAAGTATAACTTTATTCAGAACGGCAAGATGGATATCGGTTTCTTTTCACTTTTACTGATTCTTCTTGCTATTGGTCTTGTTATGCTTTTTTCTTCAAGCTATGCTTACTGTTACGCTCAGTACGGTAACAGTTATCACTTCATTTCCCGACAGGCAATTTTTGCGGTATTAGGTTTAATATCAATGTACTGCTTTTCAAGAATTGATTACCATTACTATCGCAAATTTTCTGTAGTGATTTACGTGGTTTCGGTTATTTTGCTTATAATTCTGTTGGCGCTTCCGCCAATGTATGAAGGGCTTAATTATAAACGTTGGTTGGTTATTGGCCCAATATCTTTTCAGCCTTCGGAAATAGCTAAATTTGCAATAATTTTGCTCTTTTCTCATTTAATTGCTAAAAACAGCAAAAGAATGGGTGAATTAAAGTTTGTAGCCATACTTATATGCTTACTTGCTTTGGTTTGCGGACTTGTTGTTGTAGAAACACATCTTTCAGCAACTATATTAATACTTTTAATCGGTATTATTCTTATGATTGTCGGCGGTCTGGCAGTAAAGTATATATTTACAGGTCTTGGCATAGGCGCAGGCGCCGTTGTCTTATTCGTTGTTACGGGACTTGTTAGTTACGCATCAAGCCGTTTTACTTATTGGCTTGACCCTTGGGCAGATGCCAGTGGTAAAGGGTATCAGACAATTCAATCGCTTTTAGCAATCGGTTCGGGCGGTTTGCTTGGAAGAGGAATAGGGCAATCGCGACAGAAATATTCGTGGCTTCCCGAACCCCATAACGATTTCATTTTTGCTGTAGTTTGTGAAGAATTAGGACTTATAGGTGCACTTGTTATTATTTTGCTGTTCTGTGCTCTTGTATGGCGAGGATTTACCATAGCAATGCACGCTCCCGATAAATTTGGCGCACTTCTTGCCGTTGGATTGACGTTTCAGGTTGCTTTACAGGCAGCGCTTAATATAATGGTTGTAAGTAATACCATACCGAATACGGGCATCAGTCTTCCTTTCTTCAGTTACGGCGGTACAGCGCTTTTAATACTAATGTCCGAAATGGGAATTGTGCTTTCGGTTTCGCGAAGTGCAAAACTTGAAAAAACGTAAAATTACACTAAAAGGGTGAGTATAATGCATATTTTATTTGCAGGCGGAGGAACGGCAGGACATATTAATCCTGCTTTAGCAATTGCAGATTGTATAAAACAAAATCATACAGATGCAATAATTAGTTATATTGGTACTCCCGATAAACTTGAAGCAAAGTTAGTGCCTGAAAAGGGATATGCATTTTATCCCATAAAGGTTTCAGGATTTAAAAGAAGCCTTTCGGTTAGTTCAATAAAGCATAATGTTATTGCTGTTAAACAGGCATTAAGCGCTTCTGTTGAGGCAAATAAACTTTTAAAACAGTTAAAACCGGATATCGTTATAGGCACAGGCGGTTATGTTAGCGGACCTGTTTTAAAAGAAGCCGCAAAACTTAAAATTAAAACCGCAATACACGAACAAAATGCTTTTCCGGGTATAACCAATAAAATGTTGGCCGATAAAGTTGATAGAGTTATGTTGGCTATGCCCGATGCTATGAAGCATTTTAAAAGTGGTAAAAATTTTGAAATAACGGGTAATCCCGTAAGAAGCGAATTACTTAATATTACTAAGCAAGAAGCCAAAGAAAAATTAGGCTTTGATAACCGTCCCGTTATTTTATCGTTTGGCGGAAGCCTCGGCGCAAGACCTATAAATGAAGCAGTATGCGAACTTATACGTCACCATAATAACAGCGGTAAGTATTATCATATTCACGCTACGGGCAAATACGGTTATAATTCAACACTTTCTTCTTTAAGCGATATAGAATTAAGTGAGGAAATAAAATTAAGAGAATATATTAACGATATGGATGTTTGTATGGCGGCTGCCGATTTGGTTATTTGCAGGGCAGGGGCTATTACTTTAAGCGAACTTGCAGTTTGCGGAAAACCGTCGGTACTTATTCCGTCACCTTATGTTGCTGAAAATCATCAGTTCCACAATGCTATGACTTTAAAAAATGCCGGTGCTTGTGAAGTTATAGAAGAAAAAGCCCTTTCGGGCGAAACATTAATTGAATGTGTAGAAAAACTGATAAACAATAAAACTTTGCTCGAAGAAATGTCTGAAAATGCACGTAAATCGGCAGTTGATGATTCTTTAAGTCGTATTTATAAGATTGTTATGGAACTATATACACAAGCCTGAATTTCTTTGTCAAAACAGTAAAAGCGGCATATTATAAATTATAGAAATTTATAATAACGGGGTGCTTTTATGACTGTTTATGAAGTAAAGGGTGGTAAACGTCTTGAAGGAAGTGTAAACGTTCAGGGCGCAAAGAACAGTGTATTACCAATTCTTGCAGCTACGTTGCTTATAAAAGACAAATGCATAATACATAATTGTCCAATGCTTAGTGACGTTGAAGCCGCGTTAAAAATTTTAATAAAACTCGGGTGCGTGTGTATAAGAGATGAAGATACCGTAATTGTAGATGCAACCGATGCGGCAAATTATGAAATACCAAATGATTTAATGCGTGAAATGCGTTCTTCGGTATTATTTTTAGGCGCAATTGTATCACGAATGGGTAAGGCTAAAATAAGCACCCCCGGCGGTTGCGAATTAGGTCCGCGTCCTATAGATCTTCATTTAAGCTCGTTAAAACAACTTGGAGTTGTTATTAAAGAGGAAAACGGATATATTGAATGTTCAACGCCGAATTCAATAAACGGTGCTGTTATATCGCTTCCGTTTCCAAGCGTAGGCGCAACCGAAAATATAATTATTGCTTCTTGTATATCCGGTTCAACAACAGTAATAAAAGGCGCGGCGTGTGAACCCGAAATAAGTGACCTTGCCGATTTCTTGAACAGCGCAGGCGCAAGAATTAAAGGCGCTGGTTCAAAAGTAGTTATAATAGAGGGTGTTTTATCACTTCATTCTACAGAACACACGGTAATTCCCGATAGAATTGTGGCTTCAACCTTTCTTTCTGCGGCGGCAATTACGGGTGGCGAAGTTTGTCTAAATAATGTAAGAGCAGATTATTTTTCTGCAGTTCTGCGCTTCTTTAAGAACCTTGGTTGTACCGTAAAGGGAAATGCCAATAGTGTTTGTTTAAAGGCGGATAATTGTTTAAGCCGCGATTTAGTAGTTAAAACAGGAGTATACCCCGAATTTCCAACCGATGCAGGTTCACTTATTATTCCTTTGTTGTCGGTTGTAAAAGGTAATAGCAAAGTAATTGAAACTATATTTGAAAATCGCTTTAGGTTTATTAATGAACTTAAAAAGTTTTCGGCTGAAATTGATATTAGCGGTAACACCGCCTACATCAGCGGCGGCAATAAATTAAAGGGTTGTAATGTTTCCTGTACTGATTTAAGAGGCGGTGCGGCCCTTGTTATCGCGGCGCTAAATGCCGAAGGCATAACTCATATAAGTGAAATACAGCACATTGAAAGAGGGTACTGTGAATTACCGGCATATCTTTCTTTACTAGGTGCTGATATAAAGGAAGTAGAATTGGATGTCAAAGAAAACACGTAAAAGAAATAAGAACAGAAAAATAGTTTTTTTGTTAAGTTTTTTTCTTGTTGCAGTTTTATTGCTTGGTGGGCTTTCGTTAACGGTATTGTTTAAAACCAAAAATGTAAAAATCAGCGGAAGCATAATGTATACAAGTGAAGAAATTCTTTCAGCAACGGCAATAAACAATGAAGATAATCTTTTTATGCTTAACGAAAAAGACATTCTTAAACGTGTGCAAAAACAACTTCCCTTTATAGAAGAACTTACAATTAGCCGTAAACTTCCCGATACTGCTATTATTAAAGTAAAAGACGTTAAGTTCGTTATTCGTTTTAGTAATGAAACACAAAGTGTTTTAAGTGATACGTCATATAGAATTGTACCGGAATTTGGTGAGGATAATAGTGAAAATCTTACCGTTATTGCAAACTGGGAAACCGATAAAAATGGCGAGTACGTAATACTAAGCGAAGAAGATTCGTTATATATTGAAAATATATTATCGGTTATTAAAAACAATTCAATTAAAATTAGTACGCTTGATATTTCTGATAGTGAAAATATTAAAATGATTGCCGAAGAAAGATTTGAAGTTAATTTTGGTAATAAATATGATTTTTCGGGCAAGTTTTCACAACTAATTGCAATGATAAATAACATTGAAAGTGAAAAAACGGGCAGAATAGACCTTTCGGAATGGTCAAAGGATAATACAAAAGGCTATTTTGTTGAAGGAGAAATCTTTTAAATTGTGTAAAAAGTACAAATATGTGCCAAAAATATACAAATTTATTAAAAATTTTTAAAATAATTACAATTTTGTAAATATTTTTATTGAAATTTTGAAATTAGTGTGTTAATATGTATTTGTATGATTATGTTAAAATCAATTAAGAGTATATAAACGGAGGAAAAAACAATGCCATTTGATGTAGCAAACGAAACAGAAGATGTTGTTCAGATTAAAGTTGTAGGTGTAGGCGGCGGCGGCGGAAACGCTGTTAACCGTATGGTAAATGCCGGTGTTAAGGGTGTAGAATTTATTGCTATTAATACCGATAAAGCTGCTTTATATCTTTCCAAAGCAAACCAGAAAATTCAAATAGGTGACAAAACCACATCCGGTATGGGCGCAGGCGCTAATCCTGAAAAAGGTAAGGCTGCAGCCGAAGAATCCCGCGATGAAATTGCTGCTGCTATCCGTAGCGCAGATATGATCTTCATTACCGCAGGTATGGGCGGCGGTACAGGTACAGGTGCTGCTCCTGTAGTAGCTCAGATTGCTAAGGAACTTGGTATTCTTACTGTTGGTATTGTAACAAAGCCTTTCTCTTTTGAAGGAAAGAAGAGAATGACTCAGGCTGATGCAGGTATTGCTGCACTTAAAGAACACGTTGACAGCCTTATAGTTATTCCTAACGAAAGACTTAAATTTGTTTCTGAACAGAAAATTACATTTAAGAACGCATTTGATATTGCCGATGACGTTCTCCGTCAGGGCGTTCAGAGCATCACAGAACTTATTAATGTTACTGCTCTTGTTAACCTTGACTTTGCCGATGTTTCTGCAATTATGTCAGGTGCAGGCTACGCTCACATGGGTGTTGGCTATGCTACAGGTCGCGATAAAGCAGAACAGGCAGCTCGCGCTGCTATCAGCAGTCCTCTTATTGAAACTTCTATGGATAACGCTAAAGGTGTTATCATCAGCATTACCGGTTCTGAAGATATCGGTCTTGAAGAAGTTGAACTTGCGTCTTCCATTATTTCTGATATGGCACATCCCGATGCAACCATTATCTGGGGTGCTAAGTTCGACGAAACTCTTGAAGATGCTATCCGCGTAACTGTTGTAGCAACCGGTCTTGGTGACGAAGATAAGACAAAAAAGGAAAATGACCTTGCTGAAAAATTAGGCGGTATGATTCAAACCAAAGAAGACGACGGCAATTTTGTTGACGTAATTTCTCTTTTCAACAATAACTAATTAAAAGTATTAAAAGACAGTCTGTAGAGGCACCCTCCGTAAGGAAGGTGCCTCAGTTATATTCGCCAAAGGCGAGTTATATTGCTTCGCAGTTATATGATGCTACGCATCGTGATATTGTCCTTCGGACAGTTTTAATGGCGAATATAATATAACTGAAACCGCAAGGTTTCAATATCACTTTGCCGAAAGGCAAAATATCACTGTGAGACCTGTCTCACAATATCACTTATTATTCTTATCTTTGAGATAGGTTAATTTTAAAGTATGTAACCCACTATGACACTTTCAAAAGATAAGTGTCAATTTTTATATAAAAAGAAAGTAGGGAGAACACTTCTTTACGAAGTGTCTCCCTATAGCTGTCTTTTTATGTACTAATAAATAAAAAGCGTAGTGTCTGTATCGACACTACGCTTTTTTGTTTTTAGCAGCAGGTGTTATCACAGCCGCAATTGTTGCCGCAAGTACCATTGCCGTTACCGCAGCAGAAGATTAAGAGAAGGATTATGATGATCCAGCAGCAGTTACCGCCGAAAAAGTTATTGTTGCACATCGAAATTTACCTCCTTTCTTTTATATTACATAATATGTTTTTTTGCATTTATGGTTACATTTTTAAAAAATTTTGATGTTAATTATTTGTTTACAAAAAATAGTTTGACTTTTTCTGACTTTGTGATATAATAAAAGTCAGAAAAGGTCAAACGAGAGGTGTTTGCTATGAAAATGAGTGATATTATTGCACAGGCTATCATAGAAATGTTAGATGAATCGAATGATAATACTGCGCAGATTCAACGAAACGAATTTGCTGAAATGATGGGCTGTGTACCAAGCCAGATAAATTATGTTTTAGGTTCGCGCTTTACTCCTGAACACGGATATCAGATTGAAAGTTTTCGCGGTGGCGGGGGTTGTATAAGAATTTCAAGGGTAAGTATGAACCGTCCGACAGCCGTTATGCATATAGTTAATTCTATTGGTTCTTCAATAGATGCAACAAGCGCAAGAATTTTACTTGATAACTGTTTGCGCGCTTCACTTGTTAGCGAAGAAGCAATAAAATTAATAGTTGCGGCTATTTCTAACCACGTTTTATCGGTTGTGGAACCTATGTACCGTGATAGACTTCGCGCGGCAATTATTAAACAAATGCTTTTAACTCAAGTATAGTTAATATATAATTTAGGAGGAATTTATTATGTTATGCAAAAAATGCGGTAAAAACACTGCAACAACACATATTCATACGGTTATAAACGGTGTAGCAAGTGAAACCGATTTATGCCCTGCTTGCGCTGCCGAAAGCGGATATACCGCTTCTGTTAAAAATCCTTTGGTAGAAATGCTTGCTTCGGCATTTGGTGATTTTTCTTCGGTGCCGGTTTCGCTATCTGCCGTCAGGTGCGAATGTTGCGGTTCAGTATTTGCTGATATTGCAAGAACGGGAAAAGTTGGCTGTGCAAATTGTTACAGCATATTCGGTAACGAACTTTTGCCCTATATTAAACGTGTACACGGCACAACAAAGCATATTGGCAAAAAGCCGAACAATTCCGCGTTGGTGGTTTCTAAAAAAGATGAACTTACGGTTTTAAGAGAAAAACTTAAAGAACTTATTGAAAAAGAAAAGTTTGAAGAAGCCGCTGTAGTGCGCGATGAAATTAAGAAAGCAGAGGAGGAAAAGGCAGATGAGTAATTGGTATTCTACACAGAATAAGCAAGATGATATTATTATAAGCACAAGAATAAGACTTGCCCGAAACCTTGAAGGTATGCCTTTTTCTTCGAAAATGAACGCACAGCACCGAAAAGAACTTAATAACGCTGTTAAAGAAGCAATATTAGGCAGTGATACCCCTTACGCTAAGTCTTTAAAATTTATTTTAATGGATGACGTTCCTCAAAATGAAATCTATGCAATGGTGGAACGCCATGTTATAAGTAAGGAATTTGCTGCAAACTGTGTTGGCAGAGCCATTATAATATCAGAAGATGAATCGGTTTGTGTTATGGTAGGCGAAGAAGACCATATTCGTATACAGGTAATACTTGCAGGGTTTCAACTCGATACCGCTTATAATATTGCAAGTGATATAGATGATATTTTAGCCTCAAGACTCAAGTTTGCTTTTAGCAGCGAACTTGGTTATCTTACCGAATGCCCAACAAATCTTGGCACAGGAATGCGCGCTTCTGTTATGATGCACTTGCCTGTGATTAATCAGGGAAATACCGCAAATAAAATTAAAGACGCTATTTCAAAAATAGGATTTACCGTTCGCGGAATGTATGGCGAGGGAAGTAAATCTTCAGCGTCGCTTTATCAGGTTTCTAATCAGATAACCCTTGGTATTACCGAAAAAAACGCGTTGTCAAACTTAACGCTTATTGTAAACCAAATTGCGCAAAAGGAACGCGAAGCACGAAATGCTATACCACGCATAACTGCAGAAGATACCGTATACCGTGCATACGGTATTTTGAAAAATCAGCGTGTTTTAAGCAGTGAAGAAATGATGCAATTGCTGTCTAGGATTAAGATGGGTATATCTATGGGTATACTTGATATAGATAAAACTTTGCCGCTTAAACTTTTTGTTGAAACAAAGCCTTATATGCTTCAGCGAAAATACGGTGAAAAATCGGCAGAGGAACGAGATATTTTAAGAGCAAAAATTATAAGAGAATCTCTTTAAAAGCGCCTGTGGCGTAACTTTTAAAGAATGGAGGTAACTATTATGAGATATAATTTCAACGGATTTACAGAAAAGGCAAATGAAGCCTTAAATCAGGCTATAAATTCTGCAGGAATACTTGGCCATACCTATGTAGGTAGTGAACATTTGTTGTTAGGCCTTTGTAAGGTTGGCAGCGGTATTGCTTTTTCTGTTCTTAATAATTTTGGTGTAACAGCCGAAAAATTAGAAAAATTAATGGTTTTAAGAATAGGTGCGGGAACTCCTTCAAATCTTTCTCCGCAGTATTTTACTCCGCGAGCAAAAAACGTTTTGGAAATTGCAACTGCGGGTAGCCGTAATCTTGGTAAAACGCTTGTTGGCAGCGAACACATTCTTATTGCCGTTTTAAGTGAATATGAAAACTATGCTATTGCTTTTTTAAATGAATTAGGCATAGACGTTAAAGCGCTAACAACCGAAGTTTTAAAAGCGTCGGGTGTATCGCTTGATGATGATTCTGAAATAATTGATGAAGAACCGAAAAATAATTCCAAAAGAGGTGGAAATTCTCTTGCAAAATTCGGCAGAGATTTAACCGCCGATGCCAAAAAAGGTAAAATTGACCCTGTTATAGGCAGAGAAACTGAAATTGACCGTGTAATTCAAATTCTTTGCCGCAGAACAAAGAATAATCCTTGCCTTGTTGGTGAGGCGGGTGTTGGTAAAACTGCTATTGCTGAAGGTCTGGCATTAAAAATTGCTAACGGCGATGCTCCTGAAATTCTGCTTGATAAAACTATATTTTCACTTGATTTAACGGGAATGATTGCGGGTACTAAATACCGCGGCGATTTTGAAGAACGCATTAAATCGGTAATGGAAGAGGTTAAAAAGGCTAAGAATATTATTCTTTTTATAGATGAGGTGCACACTATTATCGGCGCGGGTTCAGCTGAAGGTTCTGCCGATGCGGCGAACATTTTGAAACCTTCACTTGCGCGTGGTGATTTGCAGATTATAGGCGCTACCACTATAAGTGAATATAGAAAAAATATTGAAAAAGATGCTGCGCTTGAACGCCGTTTTCAGCCTGTAACCGTTAACGAACCAAGCGAAGAAGATGCTATTCTTATTTTAAAAGGAATTAAAGATAAATACGAAGCGCACCATAAAGTTAAGATAACCGATGAAGCAATTACAGCGGCGGTGGAACTTTCAACAAGATATATAACCGACCGTTATTTGCCGGATAAAGCCATTGACTTAATTGATGAAGCGGGTTCTAAAATACGCCTTAAAAATTACGCTTCGCCTTCAAAAGCAAAAGAACTAAAAAGTAAAATAAAAGAACTTGAAACAAAAAAGGAAGATGCTGTAAATAATCAGGATTTTGAACTTGCGGCATCGCTAAGAGATGAATGTAAAAAACTTGAACAGGAACTTGAAACACAAAAGGATTCCCACGATAGCGATATCGTAGAAGCAGACGGTTGTGTTACTGCCGAAATTATTGCAGAAATAGTATCTGATTGGACCGGTGTTCCTGTTTCGCAGTTAACCAAGGAAGAAAGCGAACGCCTTTTAAAACTTGAAGAAGTGCTTCATAACCGCCTTGTTGGACAGCACGAAGCCGTTACCGCTATTTCAAAGGCAATACGGCGCGGCAGGGTAGGTCTTAAAGATCCAAAGCGTCCTATAGGTTCGTTTATTTTCTTAGGCCCTACAGGTGTTGGTAAAACCGAACTATGTAAAGCGTTGGCAGAGGCTATGTTTGGCAGTGAAAGTGCTATGATTCGCCTTGATATGTCGGAATATATGGAAAAGCACACCGTATCTAAAATGGTGGGTTCGCCTCCCGGTTACGTTGGTTTTGATGAAGGAGGCCAACTTACTGAAAAAGTAAGAAGAAATCCTTATTCAGTAATACTATTTGATGAAATTGAAAAAGCACATCCAGATGTGTTTAATATTCTTTTGCAAATATTGGATGACGGAATTTTAACCGATGCAAAAGGCAGAACCGTTAACTTTAAAAATACGGTTATAATTATGACGTCTAATATTGGCGCACGTTTAATAACTGAAAAGAAAACGGCTTTCGGTTTCGCTCAGAACAGCGAAGAAGACGATAATAACTCCATTAAGGAAAAAGTGCTGGGCGAACTAAAAAAAGCCTTTAAACCTGAATTTTTAAACCGTTTAGACGATATTATTGTATTTACAAAACTGTCTAAAACCGAAATAGAAGAAATTGCTGAAAAAATGCTTGAAAATTTACAGAACCGTTTAATTAAATTAAATGTAAATATGAAGTTCGCTGCTTCAGCCGTTTCTAAAATAGCCGATGAAGGTTTTGATGATATATACGGAGCCCGTCCGCTAAGACGTGCTATTCAGTCTAAAATTGAAGATGCCATAAGCGAAAAACTTCTGTCAGGCGAAATTAACGAAAACAACAGTTATACTTGTGAATACGTTGATAATGCATTTGTCTTTAATAAAGATTCGGAGAATTAATATGATTACAAAAGAGCAACTAAAAAATCAGTTAACCGAATTAAACGTCCCAAGCAACGTGCCCGTTATTGTTCATACCTCACTTAAAGCAGTGGGCGAAATTGAAGGCGGCGGGGAAACCTTGCTTGAGGTACTTATTGAACATTGCACCAAAAACGGCGGACTTTTATGTATTCCAACGCACACTTGGGCTTTTGCCAGAGAAGAAGGAAGAATTGCTTTGGATTTAACCAAAAAAGAAACCTGTGTGGGTACTTTACCGCTTCTTGCATTATCGCATCCAAATGCTGTTCGCAGTTTGCACCCAACACATTCTATGGTAGTGTTTGGCAGTACCGCAAAAGAGTTTGTAAGCGGAGAAGAAAAATTTAATACTCCCGCGCACGCTAACAGTTGTTACGGAAAGATTTACAAACAAAACGGTGCTATACTTCTTATAGGCGTAGGCCACGAAAGAAACACTTTTATACACTGTGTAGATGAGATACTAAATATTCCTAACCGTTTTGCCGACGAAACTAAAAGGGTAAAAATTAAGTATGAATCGGGCGAAACCGAAGAAAAACAGATGTATACACATTTTGCAAAGGGAATAGGTACGTCAATTTCTGCTAAATTTCCTAAATTTGCACCTGCGTTTGAATATCACGGCGCAACCAAAAAAGGAAAAATCGGTAATGCCGAAACAATACTGTGCAGTGCAGTTAAAATTAAAGAAACTTTAGAAACAATTTATCTGCGTACTAAAGGAATTGAAATTTTGTGCGATGACGTGCAAATGAAAGAAGAATACTATAAATAAAAGATAACCCGTAAGATTTTTTCTTACGGGTTACTTTTTTAGTTATTTAATAATATATCTGCTTCAAGTAATATGCAAATAAGGATTTTAAGTGCTTCTAAAAAGCCATTGATGTTTAATTTTTCGTCGGGCTGATGAACACCGCCGTGACCTTCGGGAAGGTTTATGCTGTGAACTTTAGTGTAGGCAACAGTACCAATAGAATAAGAGTTTTCAAGTTCTCTTGAATAAGTACCGCCCGCAGTTAAAATAGGTGCTTTTTGCGTTTCGGGCTTTTCAATATAATGGTATACGTCACTTATTGTTTTGGCAAAATCGGCTTCGCTGTTTCTTATATACCCTGGTGAGCTTCTGCGTATATCAGCGGTAAAATCTGCTTTTTTACAAGCGTTTATAATGTTAGTTTCAATATTATTTGAATTAAAGTCTATACCTGCTCGTATATCAAAACTTAAAGTTAATTTGCCGTCTTTACACTTTGCAATACCGTTACAGCAAATAAGCTTACCAAAGTTTACGTCATCATTTTCAATATTAAATCCGCCGCCGTAACCGTTGCCAATGAACAAACTTGCTTTTTTAAGAATTTCTTTATCTTCAATAGGCAAATTATTGCATTCAGCAAGTAAATCGCACAATAACTTGGCGGCATTTAATCCCTTATCTATGTGTACGGTGTGTGCAGCTCTTCCAAAAGCGGTAATAAATATTTCGTTATCATTATTTTTAAGTAAAAATGACTTATTGTTTTCGCAAAGTTTTTCAAGTTCATTTAAAAGTTCTGAACTGTATTTAATTGTTGCCGTTACTTCGCTTAAAATAATATTTTCGGCATTTCCACCGCAGAAATTCTTTATACTTTTGAAGGATTTATCAGAAGTTGCAAAAAATCTAATAATAGTGCGTTCGCCCCCATAATAGGGGTATTCACCATCAGGTGAAATTGAAAAATCGGGCATATTTTCGTTTTTAACAAATTCTTTTATATCTGCCATTCCTGATTCTTCGTTAGCACCTGTGAACATTAATAAATTACTTCTAAAGTTATTGTAATTTTCTTTAATAAATTTTGCGGCATAAAGGGCTTGAATAATTCCCGATTTGTCATCGTTACAACCTCTGCCGAACATATATCCGTCTTTAATAACAGGTTCAAACGGGGGAGAAATAAGCCATTCGCCGTCAGCAGGAACAACGTCTCCGTGAGAAAAAATACCAATAGTCTTGCCACCGTTTTTAAATTCAGAAATTATGTAGTGGTTGTTCTTATCAAAGCGTGAAGAAAATCCGTGGCTTTTATAAAGCTTTGCTGTTTCAATAAGCATCTTATGGCAATCCTCACCAAACGGCATATTCTCTTTTGCTTCTGTGCGAACCGAAGCAACACGAACAAGGTTCAATAAATCGTTTATAATACCATCTTTGTTGTTCTCAATAAAGGTATCTATTTGTTTTAGTAAATCGTTGTCGGTTACAAGCATAATATACAGTCCTTTACAGATTTTTCAGTTAAATCATAACAATTATATCATAGCGGGTGGTTTTGTCAATTTAAATTCTTGTTATTAATTATAAATTAAGTTATAATTATGTAACCTAAATTAAAGTTTTTTTCGTTAATATAATAGGGGGTGCTTTTTTGATACAAATAATATTAATGTCGGTAGAACTGCAGGAGAATGAAAAAGAAATTTTTGAAAAACTGTACTATAAATACCGAAATGCGTTATATAACAAAGCCTATTACATATTAAAAAACGAAAACGACGCTGAAGATGTTTTGCAAAATGCTTTTATTAAAATTGCAAAAAACATAAAGGGTATCAGGAATATAGAAGAAAAGGAAACTGCAGCATATCTTTTTATTATAACAAAAAGTTGTGCTTATGATTTTTTGCGCCAAAATAATAAAGAAAAGAACATAAGCCTTGAAGATGTAGAGGAGATTTCTCAGTACGACAGCGCCATTGAACAACTTGCTGAAAAGACAGAATATGAAAAACTGGTGAATATAATTAGAAACATTCCTTCGCCATATAACGAGGTTTTATTTTTGCATTACGTTAAGGATTTTTCTTTAAAAAGAACGGCCGAACTGTTATGCAGAAAACAAAATACGGTAAAAATGCAACTTGTAAGAGGTAAAAAACTTTTACTTAAAGCCTTAGCCAAAACATTCAAACCTAACCAGCCTTAAAGGTCTGATTTTAGGCGGCTTTCGGCTCATTTTCACACATAGGCGAGAGCCTTATATGCTTCGCTTCACCAAAATCCACTCAAAAAGTCAGCGCCTTTAAGATCGCAGAATTTTGTAAAAGAAGTGTTTTTGTTTTGTGAGGCACAAACGTAAGTAAATCCTAACGGATTTACGAGTATTTTAACAAAGCCACAGCGAAAAAACCAGTTTCAAAATCTGATTCAGGTTTGAATGTTTTGGCTAACGGAGGTGTATTATGAATAGTGCAAAGAACGTTTTAAAAGAAGCCTTTATAGACTCTGCATTAAGTGAATGCGAAGAAACACAACATATTTTTTCTACTGCCTTTAACAAAAAAATGAATATACTCATTAAAGCGCAAAGAAATGCTTTATATAAACTTAATTACTTATCGAAAAGAGTGGCTTGTATTATACTTGTTATAGCGCTTTGCCTTACAACCGTTTTCGGAGTAAAGGCTGTAAGAGAGCCAATTTTTAACGCATTTGAGAAAATATATGTAAGCATTAAAGAAAAGTTAAATAAGACAAAAGCAAAAAATATTGCAGAATACTTCGAAGAAGATATAACAAAAATAATTGCTACAAATCATATAACGTCTTTGCCTAAAGTTTATATTATAGAAGATGCTGAAAAAATTAACGAATTTGCTAAATTAATATCTGAAACATATTGGGCTGAACGTGAAGAAGATATTAAGGATTACGAAATTCTTACATACTCGTTTGAATTTGTGGGAAATAAAGGTGTAACAACTACTCTTAATTTATACACCGGTGTAGCAGAACTAATAAGCGGTAACAAGAAAACTGTTTTTAATATAAGAGATGCAACTTATTATGAGATACTTGCTTTTACAACAAGGCGGTATTATTTGCATAAATCAGATTTAACGCTTCCAAAAAAGAAGGATTGCCTTTTCTGGCAAAACAAGGCGCTTGACGGTCTTAGCGAAACCGAAAAACAGGAGTTTTGCGAAAAGTTTCGTACTCTTCATAATCATATAGAATGGTTTTTGCTGGGCAGGGTTTCCAGACTTAAAGAACCAGAAAGCGTTTATTGGCAAGTGTTTGAATTAGAGCGTGGGGAAGCGTTTACCGACCCATTTACGAATGACAGTTTTATAGACGATTCCTATTATATTATTCTTGATTTTTTTGATGAACTAAGCGAATTGGCTAAAGATAAAGAATTAAAGCAAATGCTTAAAACCGCAAAAGCAGACTTTATTAATGCTATAAAAAATCACGATATAGCAAGTGTGTTTACTGTGCACGAATTTATACACGATTACGATTATTATGCAGTTAATTATCCTGTACAATATAAATTAGACCCTCCCGATTGGGAAGGAATAAAGATTTATTTCGGCAGGGTGAAGTAATTGTAAATTTAGTGAAGACGCAACATATAAAAAAATCCAAGAGCTTAACGCTCTTGGATTTATTACTATAGAGTAAATTAAACTATACCAAGCACAAACTGGAAAGAGATAAATCCGGTACCGGATTTATCGGAATAGTAGAACACGTTTAAGTAAATAATATCGCCATCGGTTAGGGTTACACGATAAACCACTTGCTCTTGTCTTGTTTTACCGGAAGTGCCTGCAGAAGTGTTTACTTTGATGTTTTCTTGTTCCATAGAGTCTACTTCTCTTGTGTCTAAATATTCACTCATTTGCTCTATGGCAGCGACTGAAGTTTCGGCTGCTTTAGGGTGCAAAAGGTTTTTTGCTTCGGCAGTGTTATTTGTAGCAAGAGCCGTCATCATTTGTTTTACTTTTGGGGTGGCCTCAGCTTCACCTGCTAAAGAACCAGACATATTTCGAGTGAAATTACAGGCTGTTAAACAACTGCATAGAACCACAAACATCAAAACAAAACATATTAATTTTTTCATACAAAAACTCCCTTCACGTTTTTTTTGCCAAATTAATTATACCATAAACTATAGTGTTTTTCAATCATAATAAATTGTTTTTTCATTATTCATCAGCGAAGCGATTTCATTATGCATTACGGAAATCCGTTTTTAATGAATGATGAATATTGAATAATGAAGAATGAATAGTACAAAATCAAAAATCCGTCCACTTTCGTGAACGGATTTCCGATTTTGGTGCCGGTGGGCGGACTCGAACCGGCACGGTGTCGCCACCGGTGGATTTTGAGTCCACTACGTCTGCCAATTCCATCACACCGGCATTTGTTTTACAACGAAATGTATTATACAATATTCTTTTAATTAAATCAAGTCTTTTTTGTAAAAGTAGGCGCTTTTTATTGAAAAAGTTCTTAAAATGTGTTAAATTATATATAATCAATTTGAATTGGGGGATTTTTAAATGGAATTCAGTATAAACAGTCCTATACTGTTCGTAATGGTTGGCATTGTTATTGCTGCCGTACTTGCGCAGTCTGTTTTCTTTTTGCTTAAAGCATTAAAGCGCGCTAAAGAACTTAATATGGACTCGGCAAAAATTAAAAAGATTATTGTATCTGCCACGCTTTTTACAATTGCGCCTGCGGTTGCTATTGTTATAAGCGTAATGGCACTTTCTAAAGATTTAGGTCTTGCGCTTCCTTGGTTGCGTCTAAGTGTTGTCGGTTCGCTTTCTTATGAAGCAATTGCCGCTAATAATGCCGCTAATGCAATGGGACTTTCCCTTGGCAGCGGTGTAGGGTTAAACGCTACGCAATACGTAACAATCATTCTTGTTATGACGTTAAGTATTTTAGTTGGCATTTGGCTTGTTCCCGTTGTTTGTAAAAAAATGCAGAACGGAATGTCTAAACTTGAACAGCGCGATAAAAAGTGGTCTGATATTTTTTCAAGCGCTATGTTTATTGGTATGATTTCGGCTTTTGTAGGCTTTGTGTTCTGTGACGTTTCGCTTTGCTTTAAAGGTGATTTTTCAGGACTTATTCCCGTATGCGTTATGGCGGTTTCGGGCATAATTATGTGCCTTGCAGGTCTACTTGTTAAAAAAGTTAAAGCGTCTTGGATATCTGATTACGCTTTGCCTATAAGTTTACTTGCGGGTATGGCAAGTGCTATTCCGATTACCGCGTGGTTATCTTAATGTAAGGGGGATAAAACAATGAGTGATTATATGAATAAAGTTCACAAATACGGAACAATATGGAACATTTCAATGATGTTTATTTTACTTGCGTTTCCATTGGCGGTTGCCCTTATTTTTGATGCTATGCCCGATTTTAAAGGTTTGGTTTTAGGTCTTATTGCTACTGCTCCTATGTATTGGGCTGTCGGCGTGGTAGAAGTTATTACTTATATACCAATGCTTGGCGCAGGCGGTTCGTATCTTTCTTTTGTAACCGGCAATATTTCTAATTTAAAACTTCCTTGCGCAATCGGTGCGCTTGAACAGGCGGGGGTTAAGGCTAATTCTGATGAAGGCGAGGTAGTTTCTACCATTGCAATTGCGGTTTCTTCAATTGTTACAACCATTATTATTATTTTGGGTGTAATTCTCTTAACGCCTCTTACTCCGCTTCTTGAATCAGAAGTATTGGCACCTGCTTTTGCTCAAATGATTCCTGCACTTTTCGGTGGTCTAGGTGTTGTGTTTATTTCGCGCAATTGGAAAATTGCTATTGCACCAATTGCTCTTATGTTAATTCTGTTTATTGCTGTTCCTGCTCTTAATGAAGGCACAGTTGGAATTATGGTTCCAGTAAGCGTATTGTTCACCCTTGCTATGAGCCGTATTATGTATAAGAAAGGAATGCTTTAATTGTTGGCTTTATATGTTGTTTTAGCGTTACTTATCTGCTTTTTTGCGTTTGTTATTATAAGAACGCTTAACTTTAAACCTAACGCTCAAATAACCGTTTCAAACGAAGTAATAGATTTTGATAAAGACAGGGCAGTTGAGTGTTTAAGAGAACTTATTCGTTGTAAAACCGTTTCTTATACCGATTCTTCTTTAGAAGACGATAATGAGTTTGATAAGTTTAAGGCGTTACTTCCAAAACTTTACCCTAACGTCTTTAAGGTTTGTGAATATAAAGAACTGCCTGACCGCGCTTTGCTTTTTAAATGGAAGGGTGAAACTGATAATAACCCTGCCGTTTTTATGGCGCATTACGATGTTGTTCCTGTGGTTTGTGAAAACTGGGAAAAAGATCCTTTTGGCGCTGAATTTGAAAACGGTGTTATATGGGGACGCGGAACTTTAGATACAAAAACCACCTTTAATGCCGTACTTTATGCTGCGGAAGAGTTAATTCAAAAAGGTTTTACTCCAGAGCGTGATTTTTACTTTGCTTTTTCGGGCGGTGAAGAAGTTAACGGCAAGGGCGCTGTTAATATTGTGGATTGGTTTAGTGAAAACGGTATAACTCCGGAATTTGTTTTAGATGAGGGCGGCGCTGTTGTTGAAAACGTTTTCCCTGGTGTTAAAAAGCCTTGCGGTCTAATTGGTATTGCCGAAAAAGGTATGATGAACGTTGAATACAAGGTTAAGTCTAACGGTGGACACGCTTCTTCACCTAAACCTGATTCCCCCATAGAACTTCTTTCTAAAGCTTGTCTTGCTGTTATAAAAAATCCTTTTAAATATCATTTAAGCGAACCCGTTGCTAAAATGTTTGACACTTTAGGCAGAAATTCTAACTTTATTTACCGAATGATTTTTGCAAATTTATGGTTGTTTATGCCAATACTTAATTTAATATGCGTTAAATCGGGCGGTGAGTTAAATGCTCTTGTGCGCACAACAACCGCATTTACTATGATGCAGGGAAGTGATGCGCCAAATGTAATTCCGCCTGTGGCAAGTATTGTTTCCAATATGCGCCTTAATCCTTATGATAATATTGATTCCGCTTTAAAATATCTTAAAGATACTGTTAATAACGATAACGTTGAAATTAACTTAATAGGCGGTATGAATCCAAGCAGAATTTCAGTTACCGATTGTTTGGGTTATGAGTATATTTCAAACGCGCTTGCGTCTACGTGGAAAGGAACAATTGTATCTCCTTACTTAATGGTTGCTTGTTCCGATTCAAGACATTACGGAAGAATTTCCGATAAAGTTTACCGTTTTTCTGCTATGGATTTAACAAGCGAAGAACGTGCATCTATTCACGGTAATAACGAAAAAATACGTGTTGAAACTTTATACAGAAGTGTTGAGTTCTATTTAAGACTTATGAAAATGTGTTAATTTTGGGAGAATTAAAATGTTAAAAAACTTTGCAGTTTTTACGCTTTGCATACTGTTAGTGTTTTCAGTGTTTCCTTTTTCTGCTTCGGCGGTTTCGGGCAGAACAAGTATTCAGTGTAGTTCTACTAACCCTACCGTTGGCGATACCATAACGGTTACCGTTAACTTCAGCACAGATACCTACATTAACGCTGCCGAAGGTCTGCTTTTATATTCAGCAGATGTACTTGAATATATTGCAGGAAGTAATACAAATCTTATGGAAAAGGGGAAAGTTAAGTTTGTAACTATGGGCAGCGGTACAACTACATTTGCTTTTTCTGTTGACTTTAAAGTTATAGGCGGCGGTGTTGCCGATATTGTTGCCGATGAGTGTATTGTTTCTGAAGGAACGGGCGAGTATTCGCTTACATCTTCTTCTGTAAGTGTTGCTGTAAACAAAACTTTAAATACCGCAGTTTGTGAAAAGCCAAATGTTTCTTATTATTCTTATAATTGTGTTTCACTTAATAACTATGAGAATATGGAATACAGTATGGACGGCGAAAACTGGCAGTTAAGCCCTTATTTCGGCGGTCTTGAACCGTCAACAGCCTATACTTTTTATCAGCGATATAGGGAAACAGACACACATTTTGCAAGTGAAAAAAGTGTTGCGCTCAGTTTTAGTACTGCATCGGTACTTGAAAACAAAATTGGTGATGTTAACAATAATAATGCGGTAGACGTAGCTGATTTAGCCTTGCTTAAAAAGGTAATTGCGGGAATAAATTTATCGCTTAATTCTTCTCCCGTGTTTTATGACGTTGACCAAAACGGTTCGGCGCCCAACGTAGCCGATTTAGCAACACTTAAAAAAATAATAGCAGGTTTGTTATAATTTAAAGGTAATAAATTTATAAAGCATTAAATTAAAGAAATAAAGCATAAATTTTATGTTTTATATTACTATTTTTGTTAATATATAAATTATCAAACTATTTTGGAGGTAATATTGATGAATGTTGAATTAAATCCTATTTGGAGCGGTTATGCAAAAGCAGGACTTGATATTAAGGAGGAAAACATTGAGTTTCGTAATGTGAAAGAAGAATGTTTTTCTGTGCACGGACTTTGGAATGTTAAAGAAAACTTCCGCCGTTTGCCCGATGATATTGCAAATAGCATAAGCAGCGGTGTAGCAGATAAGGCAAAGGCACCTGCAGGTGCTCGTGTTCGTTTTGCAACCGATTCCGACGTTATTGGTATTCGTGTTAAATTTCAGTACAAGGTTGTTGTTGGCCCGCATATTACACGACTTACAGATACTGGTTTTGATGTTTATTGCGATGATAAAAACGGTGTAAGTAAGTTTTTATGCGTATTCTATCCTGCGCTTGACGGTTTTGACGGTTATGAAGGCATAAGAACTTTGCCCGATAATTCTTTCCGCGAGTTTACTGTTCATCTTCCTCTTACCAACGAAGTTTATGAGTTAGAAATAGTTGTAAGAAAGGGAAGTACAATAAGAAAGCCGCGTCCTTACCGCAATGAAAAACCTGTATTATTCTACGGTTCTTCAATAACACACGGTCTTTGCGCTTCAAGACCCGGTAACTGCTATCCAAACATTATTTCACGTCATCTTGATACCGATACTATCTGTCTTGGTTTCTCGGGTCAGGCTATGGGTGAGGCTAATATGGCAAAATACATAGCAGGACTTGATTTATCCGCTTTCGTTATGGACTACGACCACAATGCTCCTAATTTAGAGCATTTAAAGAAAACACACGAACCGTTCTTTAAAATTGTAAGAGAATTAAAACCTGAACTACCTATAGTTATAGTTACACGCCCCTGCGCTAAAATAGATGAAAACACTCTTGCGCGTAAAGATATTATTATGCAAACTTATCTTAACGCAAGAAATGGCGGGGATAAGAACGTTTACTTCGTAGACGGTTATAACCACTTCAGAGGGCTGGACCGCACCGAATGTACCTGTGACGGAACTCATCCTAACGATTTCGGTTTCTTTGGCATGGCTGAAAATATCGGTAGTGTACTTAACGATATACTTTAATCAATTTAAAAAAAGAGTCGAAAAATTTTCGGCTCTTTTTTGCATAAATTCCTTAGTTTTAAAAAAAATAAAAATAAGGAGTTGTGTAAAATGAAAACAACAAAAAACGAATATTCTTCTATGGTGAAAAAAGTTTCACCCAATTCGCCTAAAGTTAGAAATTTTTTATATGCGTATATAATAGGCGGTGCTATATGTACGCTTGGACAAGGGCTTTTAAATTTATACACAATGCTTGAAATAAACGAAGAACACGCAAAAATGTTGGTGCCCGTAACACTTGTATTTATAACAGCATTGTTAACGGGAATAGGTGTTTTTGATAATATAGCGAAGGTGGCCGGTGCAGGAACACTTGTGCCCATCACCGGCTTTGCAAATGCAGTAGTTTCTCCCGCTGTAGAATTCAAGCACGAAGGCTATATTTTAGGCGTAGGCGCAAATATATTCAAAATTGCAGGTCCTGTAATCGCCTACGGCATATCTGCAGGAGTTGTGTATGGGGTTATTTATTGGATAACCATATTATTTTGAATGTAGGGGAGGCGTTTCGCCTCCCTTAGCAAGGAGGGAATGAAAACCGTAAATTTTTACACATTATAAAATTTCCCAACTGTGTGTCATCTTGACGGGTATGATTCTTTCTCCATCAAACTGCATCTGGTCAATACACAAATACCGTGCATTACCATCGTGTTCTCCAATCTTATGTCGGTGATATACCATTAGATACATATCTTTTTCCGGAACATATAAAAATCCATTATGGCCGGGACCCGTTGCAATTTCCGGATCTTCTTTCAAAATGCATTCGCTTTTCGAATAGCCGGATAAAATATGATCGGAAACAGCATATCGCACATTATAAGTGCCATTTGTCCAACTACCAGAAGACCACATAAAATAATATTTGGAATCTTTTTTCATAATGCACGGTGCTTCAACATAATTTTCAGGAGTCATCTCTTTAAAGAAATCCCCGTTGTCCAATGTTATAAAGCCATCCATATTGTCATTTAAGATCCCAATATTACAATGCCGCCAGCCGCCATACAGCAAATACACGGTATCGTCATCATCTTTGAATAAATGGGCATCAATGGGCTGCGCCCCATTGATAAATTTTCCAACCAGGGTATCCGTATATGCCTTGAAGGGACCTGCCGGACTGTCTGCTACCGCAATTTCAAGACCACCTATTTCTTCGTCCTTGTGTATATCGTTGCAAGCGAATATTAAATAATATTTATTATTCTTCTCAATTACAGTCGGGGCCCATATTGCAAATCTATAACCGTAAAATCCCGACATATCGATTATATTTTCACAAATCTCCCAGTTTACTAAGTCCTTAGAATGCAAAACATCGATATTCTTCTGTTCATGGTACGGTAGCGAGTGTGTTACGTATATCCAGTATTCCCCTTCATAAAATCTTGCTTCAGGGTCAGCATACCAGCGCTCACTTAAAGGATTTGTTATAATTTGTTTCATATCTAAATAACCTTTCCTGTTTGAGTGTTAATTTCTAAATGACTATTATTTTGATAAGGTCGTCAGTAGTAACATAATATTGTATTTAATTGGTTATCAAAATCTAGTCTATCCATTTACACCTCATCATTTTATTTTATTATAACACACCACCGTTTTAATGTAAATATTTATGCAAATTACTGTGTCCTATATTGACAGCAGCAGAGGGGTTTATATTAGGCGTTGGAGCCAAGATGTTTACAATCGCAGGACCGGTTATAGCCTACGGCATCTCGGCAGGAGTTGTGTATGGGGTTATTTATTGGATAACAACATTATTCTAACAAAAAGGCTTGACCAATCGGTCAAGCCTTTTATATCGCTTCAAGAACAGTTGTAATTGCTATCCACAAACTACCGATAGCACCGGCAGAAAACAATATAGAAAATAAATAATACATAACACTTGTGAACTTTTTTGCACTAGTTTTTTCAATTGCGTATTTTGATGTGTTTATGAAATGAACCGCTGTTTCAGCAAACAAAAGAGTGAATGCAAAAACAAGTGGTAGTTTTTGATTAAGAGTATCACCCGCTAAAAACATATATCTTGAATCAAAAACAAAACTTTCGCACGGAAAATCTGGAAGCAAGGTCATAACAACCGAAAAACCACATAACAAAAGAAACAGCACATAAAAAATGATTCCACAATACGTAAGTTTATTCCTATTTGTTTTGGCATTCTTTGCGGGGCTATTTACAGGATCAGATTGTCCAATCAACAGTTTGGAAACGGTTTTGTTTTTGATGATAACATATCGCTTGAACAGCAAATGAGGATGATAAGTAGAATTGGCTCTTGCCATAATAAACACAATGATTAAAAACAACGGAAACATATACATCTCATTCACCTCACTTTATTTCATTGTACCACACCGCCAATATAAAGTAAATATTTTTGCTGACAACTGTGTCCTATATTGACAGCAGCAGAGGGCTTTATTTTAGGTGTCGGCGCCAATATGTTCAAAATCGCAGGTCCCGTTATCGTCTACGGCACTATTGCGAGTGTGGTTTACAGGGTTGTGTATTGGGTAACGACAGTGTTTTAATATGATAATACCCGATAGTAACTACTATCGGGTCAGACTGTAGACAAAGCGGAGTGGTTTCCCACTCCGCTTGCTTTATTTTTTCTTGATTTTGTAATGCGAAACAATAGCATAGACGATTCCAATGATACCAAATGTAGCGGCAAGATATGTAAACAGAGGAATATGTGTAATTGCACGCAAGGCATTACAAGCAGATATAGCAGAAATGAACAGGAAAATAATTGCTCCTTGTATGCGATATGCTTTTTTATTCATAGTGCTTCTTTCTTCTTCCGAAGCCTTAATATAGGTATCATCGAGAATGATATCTTTACCCTGAAATGCTAGAACACTAAAAATCAACGATGCTACTGTAAGAAAAATTAAGAATATCAAACCAAACATACTTATTCCTCCCTTTTTCATTGTACCACACTGCCAATATAATGTAAATATTTTTGCAAATGGTGTGTCCTATATTGACAGCAGAAGAGGGCTGTATTTTGGGCACTGGCGCAAATATCTTTAAAATCGCCGGCCCTGTAATTGCCTACGGCACCGCCGCCGTAATCTACGGAATTATTTATTGGATAATTCAAATGATATAAAAAGCTTGACCAAACGGTCAAGCTTTTTTCATTAATTCGTTTGTTCTAATGCTTTATCAAGGCGCTCAATTAGGCGTTCGCTAAGAACAGCCATTGATTCAATATGTACTTTTTCATTGGCAACGAAAAGAGTAAGTGAATCTTGATTTTTACGCACACCTTGAATATCGGAAAACGAGTATGTGCGAGTGTTTCCGAACATTGTTGTATATGTAAATTGTTCATCTGAGATTATGTTGATAGATTGATTCTTCCAACAAAGAACGGCAAAAACTCCAAGCACAATACCCAAAACAGCACAAACGATTGCCCATATTGCAAACTTAAAAACAGCAATAATAGTGCATATTGCACCGCCTGCTAAAAACACAAGAGCCATAGCTAAAAGTCGGTCGGGAAGAAACATGTCTGCACGGGGTTGGTCATCTTCCGGCATCATACCGAATAGTTTTTCGATGATTTTTACTAGGATTTTGAGTTTCATATTATTACCTCCTCATTTTATTTCATTATATCACACCACCGTTATAATGTAAATATTTTTGCAAAATCACTGTGTCCTATATTGACATCAGCAGAAGGCTATATTTTAGGCGTTGGTGCGAAGATGTTCACAATCGCAGGGCAAGTTATCGTATATGGCACAGTTGCGAGTGTGGTGTATGGAATAATTTATTAGATTTTTATTGACATTTACCTTAGGTAAAATGGTATAATTATTTTACAAAGGGGTGATTTTGTGAAAATAAAAGAAGTAATCTCAAAAACAGGACTAACAGACCGTGCAATTCGTTTGTATATTGAAAACGGTTTGGTGACACCTAATAATGAAAAATCTTATACTGGGCGAAACAATTATAATTTTACTCAATCAGATGTAGAAGTCTTTGAGCAAATCGCATTACTTCGCAAAGCGGATTTTTCTTTGGAACAAATTAAGATACTTAAATTGGGCGGAGAATCTGCAAAGGAAGTTTTGATTGCCTATTTGAACGATAAGAAAGAATCTGTGGTTACCGGTCAAAAGATTGTGGATGCATTAAAAGATATTCCGCAACAAGAAATTGTTACAATAGACTATGTTTGCGAAAAAATCAAAGATAGCTTTGAACAAACTCCACTGCCGGATGCGGATATAAAGCCCCCAAAAGCAGAGAAAATAGAAAAGTGGATTATGCGATCTATCGCAATCATCTTACTTGCGTTTTGGGGATTACTTGGCTTTGGTGTTTTCATTACATATCGTGAAGATTTTGTGTTTCCCAAATACTATACGAATCCTGTGAATTATATTGGAACCGCATACATACTGATTCCTATTTTGGTATCGATTGTTATTTTGTTTCTATATCGTAAATATGCATTACTCCCAAAGAAACGCAAAAAGAGAAGGTGGATTGCAGGAATTGCATTGTCGGTAGCACTTTTGGTGTGTGTACAACCGATCGGTATGGCATCATTAATGCTAATACCGCCGGTTTATTCAGAAACGGATGATCCAGAAAACTATTTGTCAATGGGTACTTATGCAAAAATGTATGGGGATGATATTTACAAATTATTTCCTGCCAACATACCGCGAAGTGCTATAGCGGAGGGTTCGAAATGGTATCCTCCGGATAAATTTTTAGATACCACCAAATACTATTACTATTATCAAGATGCTGTTGACCCGAGCTTTAATGTTTATGCCGAATGGGTATTACCAAAAGATGAATTCACTGAAGAACTAAACCGCATCCAAAACTATTATCCGGAAGGTGCTAGACAACAAGAACAGTGGGGTGAATGGATTTGCCTTAGTTTTACGGATGATACCCTTGATTTTAGTGAAGCAAAAGAAAAGATTGATTACTATTATCTAATATTTGCTTATAATGAGAATACGGGTGGAATTCGATATATTGCAAGTTATTCAATGGATTGTGGCAGAGAAGAAGACCCATACTTTTTGTCGCTACAATGGGAATAATTTATAAAATCACTGTGTCCTATATTGACAGCAGCAGAAGGGTTTATTCTCGGCATGGGTGCCAATATCTTCAAAATCGCAGGTCCTGAAATCGCCTACGGCATCTCTGCAGGTGTTGTGTATGGTATTATTTATTGGATAACAACGTTGTTTTAAACAAAAAGGCTTGACCAATCGGTCAAGCCTGTTATCTTTTCTATACGGGTAAAAAATAGTTTATTCAATATGCAAAACTTCTGTGTAATTGATTTCTTCATCAATTTCAAGGGCAGGAACAACGTATGATAAGACTTGCTTTGTAAAAGCCTCGGTGCCTACCGATGTATAATAGTGTGTAGGGTCAGAGTGTGCATTCTCAGGTAGTGAGATTGAAACAGTGTATAAATCGTTGACTGTAAAACCATGCTTTTTAACTATTTCAACTGCCGCCTCGTTATAAGCTTCTATTTCCTCATTATAGCGCTTAAAATCCTTGTTCATTTCCTCTGAAAGTACAGAGGTAGAGGTGGCAAAAATAACCTTAGCATCGGGAAAGATTTTCTTAATGCGCACACAAATACGGTCAATATAATAGGCGTACATTTCAATTGGTGTATGTGCTTCATCTTCTTCAAACAAATGTAAGCAATCCCAAAGTCCTGCATTCCAGTGAATTACATCAACTTTCTCATTATTCATAAGTGTTTTATACTCATGAATATATCGTAAAACGTAGGATGCGAAGCGACAGTTTTCGGTGGGATAATATACATTTGCTTTTCCTTCTAATGTTTTTTGTACAGATTTATCATACCCTTCGCGAATAGAGTCGCCGATAAGTAAAAGATTTTTCATATATTTTCACCTCGATTTTATTATATCGCGATGTAAATATTTAGTCAAGCTAATGGGTCCTACTTGACCACAAGCAGAAGGCTATATTTTAGGCGTTGGCGCAAATATATTCAAAATAGCAGGTCCGGTTATAGCCTACGGCATCTCGGCAGGAGTTGTGTATGGGGTTATTTATTGGATAATGCAGATGATATGAAAAAAGGCTTGACCGCTCGGTCAAGCCTTAAAGATTTTTGAAACGGGAGCGTTAAGGAATAGCAATTGGTTTATCATAAACGACCGTATGGCAGTCATCGATAATTTGTGTGCGATGCCAATGGCCTGAATACCAATGTTTAAATTTAATATTGCTATCTATATGCATTGTAAGTCCTTCAAGAGTTAAGGGAGGGTAATTAGCATAGCCCTGCTCTTTGTAGTCAGCATACTTATGTGTCAGCACGTAGTCAACCGTATTGTTGTATTTACTTAAATTCCTGTAAGCCAGTGAAAGCTCGGCTTCTGTTGGTTCTTCTCCCTCGTACCAAAGCCCCATTTCTTTCCATTTGGCAGAGCTTTTACAACCGCCCATAACAAAAAATGTTTTGCCGTTTATACAATATATATTTCCTCTTTTTAAATGAACGATGGTATCAGATAGACGATGCACGTTTCCTCCGCACCATGTATCATTTGGAAAAGAATTGATGAAGGCATAATTTTCATGATTTCCATCTACCACGGCGATAGGCTTGTCAATGGATAAAAACCATTTTGTAAAGCGTCGATTTTCCTCATTATCTTGAAACTTGAGACCAAGATCGCCAAGAATGATCAACAAATCAGAATCCGTGCATACTTCCAGATATCGTTCAATCCCGTGTGTGTTTTCACCACCGTGCGGATCACTGATAAGATATATCATTATTTGAAATCTCCCATTATCATTTTTAGTTCACCATTATATAGCATTTTTATATAATCGTCGGCAGTGCAAATTTCCTTTTCTGTCACAACACCGGAAAGTGCGACATCTTCTATGCGATGAGTATCAGAACCGGAAGTCATAGGCTTTTTATGCTGTTGTGCTATTTCAATTACCTTTGAAGTAAAATTTTTGTGACGAGGGTTTGAGTTATGAACCTCAAAACCATCAACAAATTCTGGTGTGGGTGTACATAAATTATCTCTGCATGGGTGTGCTTGGATAACAGTAACACCATGTTGCTTTGCGTAAGGGTAGAAAGTTTCAATGCCCATATCCAGTATATCAGGACGCTTTTTCAAAAATACTTCGTCAATTCCGTATACTAAATAATGATTACACGAACCGTTAAATTGTATTTCTGCAGCTAAAATAATATTCATAGATAATTTTTCGGCAGCTGATTTAGCTTTATTATAACCGCTTAGAAAGGCTTCTACCTTCTTATCCCAAGGGATTTCTCCTAAAGAATCAAAATAACTTGCTTGAAAATGGTCGGAGACAATCAGTGTTTTATATCCTGCTTTATGATACAGATTTACCATATCCTCTGCAGGAATTTGTGAACAACGACTGACTTCGCTGATGTGCAAATGGGTTTCGGTCTTAAACATAGCAATTCCACCTTATTGACAAATGAGTTTTTTGTGTTACTATTAAATCATACTAATTTTGCAAAATCAATTGTGAAATTATGCTAATATATTGCATTTTTCTACCGAGGTAATAAAAAATATGGAAAACAAAGACTTTTCAATACAATATGATGGTTTGAATGGCACAATCAAATTTGTATCTGCTTTAACGCAAAATGCGGTGCCAAACAGTGATTTTGAAGTACATACACATTATCAAGAATTTGAAATATACCAATTTTTAGAGGGAGAACTGTTTTTTGCCTTTGAGGGTAGGCGCATCAGTGTAGAAGAGGGAACGGTCATTATTATCCCTAACGGTGTGCTTCACCGCCCAATTATAAAAAACAGTTGTCGATATATGAGAAAACGAATACTGTTTAACAAAGATTTATTCGTTAGATTTAATACAGCAGATTTTACTCTTTATAAGAAACTCATAAAAAGAAATATATTGATATTAAGCAAAGAGGCTGCCCAAAAGAATGGAATCGATGAGCTGATAAGAGATATCGAAAATCGCCTTGCTCTTAACTCGCCGTATAACGATTTTTGTGCACTTATAAGTTTGTTTACGCTTTTGATAAAGGCTGAAGAACACAGCGAACAAATCCAAAACATTGATTCATATGTGCACGGTGAAATGATTTCCAAAATTTTAAGATACATTGACGAGCATCTTTCTAAAGATTTAAATTACAAGATGATATCAAATGCTTTCTTTTTGTCAGAAAAAAGCCTGTATAAAATTTTCAAAAACGAAACAGGCTTTGCGCTTGGCAATTACATAAATCAACGCCGCATCATAATGGCACAGTCAGTTCTCAACGCAGGTGGCTCTGCAAAAACAGCAGCATATACTGCAGGCTTTAAGGACTATTCTACATTTTATAGATGCTTTTTGAAAAAGGTGGGCGTCACTCCAGCTGAGTATAGTAATCTAAGAAAGCAATATGACAACTTTGAGTAGTATCTTGCTATATTTTTACAAATTAAAGGGTCCTAAGTTGACACAAGCAGAAGGCTATATTTTAGGCGTTGGTGCAAATATATTTAAAATAGCAGGTACGGTTATAGCCTGTTTTAACTAATTTTATAAAAAAGTTTTTTAATTACTTTTGAACGATTTTGATAGTTTTTTAATATTACCCTTTTTTATATTGAAATGATAAAATATTATTGAAATATAATTAAGAGGGGTATACTGTTATGAAAGCGCTTGTTAAAAAATATCCACAAAAAGGTCTATGGTTTGAGGATGTTCCTGAACCACAGGTGTCTGATAATGATGTAAAAATCAAGATACATAAAACTGCTATCTGTGGAACAGATTTGCATATTTACAATTGGGATGAGTGGTCACAAAAAACTATCCGGACACCAAGAGTTATAGGCCACGAATATGTTGGTGAAATCGTAGAACTTGGTGCCAATGTGAAAAACTGGTGTATAGGTGATATTGTTTCCGGTGAAGGTCATATTGTTTGCGGTAAATGCAGAAACTGCCTTGCCGGTAATGGCCACTTGTGTAAGGATACCGTTGGCGTTGGCGTTAACCGTGATGGTGCTTTTGCGCAATACCTTGTTATTCCTCAAGAAAATGTACGCCGATGCGAAAAAGATATTCCCGAAGAACTTTATTCTATATTTGATCCGTTTGGTAACGCAGTTCATACAGCACTGTCTTTTGACCTTACGGGTGAAGATGTTCTTATTACAGGTGCAGGACCTATAGGAATTATGGCTGCAGCCGTTTGTAAATTCGTTGGTGCACGTCACGTTGTTATTACAGACATAAATGATGAAAGATTAAAACTTGCAAAAACTCTTGGTATTCAATACACTGTTAATACTGCAAAAACCGATTTAAAATTATTTATGAGCGAAATTGGCATTAAAGAAGGCTTTGACGTTGGTCTTGAAATGTCGGGCAGTGAGATTGCATTTAATTCTATGATAGACTGTATGATTCACGGCGGTAGAATTGCTTTGCTTGGTTTATTGAAGAGTGATACCAAAATAGATTGGTCAAAAGTTATATTTAACGGTCTTATTATTAAAGGTATCTATGGAAGACAAATGCATGAAACCTGGTACAAAATGTCTGCGATGCTTCAGGGCGGCCTTGATATTTCAAATATTATTACCCACAGATTAGACATAACCGAATATGAAAAAGGTTTTGAGGCTATGAACAGTGGTAAATGCGGCAAGGTTATTCTTGATTGGACAAAATTAAATTAAGGAGAAAAAGTATGAAAACTGCACTTAAATATTTTAAAGAAACTTGTGAAACAATTGAAAAAGAAGGTCTTACCAAAAACGAAAAAATTATAACTACACCACAGGGTGCAAAGGTAAAACTCTCGGATGGCAAACAAGTTATTAATATGTGCGCTAATAACTATTTAGGTCTTGGTAATAATCTTGATGTTATTAACGCCGCAAAAGAAAGTTATGATAACTATGGTTATGGACTTTCTTCTGTTAGATTTATATGTGGCACACAAGAATTACATAAGAAGTTGGAAAACAAATTAAGCGCTTTTTTGGGCACGGAAGATACAATTCTTTATTCTTCTTGTTTTGATGCAAACGGTGGCCTTTTTGAAACACTTCTTACCGAAGAAGATGCAGTTATAAGTGATGAACTCAACCATGCAAGCATTATTGACGGCGTTCGTCTTTGTAAAGCAAAAAGATTCCGTTATAAAAACAACAATATGGATGATCTTCGCGCGAAGCTCGAAGAAGCAAAAGACAGCCGCATAAAGCTTATTGCAACAGATGGTGTCTTTTCTATGGATGGTATTGTTGCTGATCTTAAAAGCATTTGCGACCTTGCTGACGAGTATGATGCGCTTGTTATGGTTGACGACAGTCATGCCGTTGGTTTTATGGGTGATACAGGTCGGGGCACTCCAGAGCATTGTGGTGTTAGCGGCAGAGTAGATATTATTACCGGAACCTTTGGTAAGGCTCTTGGTGGCGCGTCGGGTGGTTTCACCTCTGGTAAACAAGAAATCATTGACCTGCTTCGTCAACGTTCGCGTCCATACCTTTTCTCAAATACATTAGCGCCCGCCGTTACTGCAGGATCGTTAAAGGTTTTGGAAATGTTAGAAAACGACCTGTCTATCCGTGAAAAGCTTTTTAACAATACAAATTTATTTGCAACCAAAATAAAAGAAATCGGCCTTGATGTAATTGATGGCGGTACACCAATTATTCCTATTATGCTTTATGATGAGCACAAGGCCGTTGAAATGGCTAAACGTATGATGGATAAAGGTGTTTATGTAGTTGCATTTTCGTATCCGGTAGTTCCTAGAGGTAAGGCAAGAATAAGAACACAAATGTCTGCGGCTTTAAGTGAAGAAGATATAATTTATATTGTAAAATGTTTTGAAGAAGTAAAAAAAGAAATGGGTTTATAATCCATACAAAAAAGATTATGAATGAACTAACAGTAATTTTTTTAATGGAAATAATAGGTACCGTTGCTTTTGCAATATCGGGTGCATTGATAGCAATAAGATGCAGCTTGGATTTGTTTGGTGTAACGCTTGTTGGATGTATTACTTCGGTTGGCGGAGGAATAATCAGGGATTTGTTTTTGGGCAAATTTCCTCCGAATATATTTTATAATGTTATTGTATTAATAATTGCTGCCGTAACCTCAATTGTTGTATTTATTGTATCATATATCAATGTAAACAAGTTTGAATCTTTTAAAAAACGCATAGAAGGTGTTAACAATTTTTTTGATGCAATAGGTCTTGCAATCTTTTCGGTTATTGGTATTGAAACATCATATCAGGCAGGATTTTATGATATGTCGGTTTTTTCAATATCTATGGGTTTGCTCACAGGAATAGGCGGCGGTATTATGCGTGATGTTCTGGTTGACAGCACACCGTATGTTTTAAGGAAACATATATATGCGTTGGCATCTATTATCGGTAGTACTGTATATTATCTAATACGAGCAAATGTAAATAAAATTGTTGCGCTTATAGTTGCGTTGCCTATAATAGTAGTTATAAGGATTATGGCGGCAAAATATCATTGGGAGTTGCCAAAAATAAATTTAAAAAATAATGTTGCGAAAGGGTAAAATATGACAATTACACAGTGTAAATACGTTCTTAAAATTGCAGAATGTGGTTCGTTTAACGAGGCGGCAAAACAATTGTTTATAGCACAATCAAGTCTGTCGGTTAGTGTAAGACAATTAGAAGAAGAATTTGATATTAAGATTTTTGAGCGTTCAGGTAATGGTGTTTATTTGACAGAAGAAGGCGCCGAGTTTGTAAGATATGCAAGATGCATAACAGAACAAAATGATTTTATCGTTAATAGATATACCCATAAGAAATTAAACAAGCGTTTGTATGTTGCTACACAACATTACGATTTTGTTGCAGATGTTTTTGGAAAATTAGTTGATGAAATCAAAGAAGAATTTTTTGATTTTTCATTAACTGAAATGAAAACTTATGATGTTATACATCAGGTTGAAACTGCATATTGCGATATTGGTATAATTGCAATTAAAGCCAATGATATTGGCATTATGAAACGATATTTAAGCAAGAGAAATTTGTTGTTTACACCATTTTTAAAAGCGTTTCCGCATGTGTTTATTCGCAAAAAGCATCCTCTTTCAAACAATGTTTTAATTTCGTTAAAAAATTTAGAAAAATATCCGTACGTTACGTATGAACAAGGAGATCATAATGTATCCTTTTTTGCCGAAGAGATAGTAGATATTCACAGCAACAAGCACATAGCAATAAATGATAGAGCAACTTTGATGAACGCGTTGCTTTCTACCGATTGTTATACGGTAGGAACAGGAATAATGCCCTCACAACTTAACGATGGTAGAATAATCAGTATACCGCTTGAAAGTGAAGATTATTACACGATAGGTTATATTTTACGTACCGATAGAAAAGCGTCGGAATTAATGCAAAAATTTATTGAAATGCTTAATTCAACGGCAAAAGATTATATCAATGAATAATTTAATAAAAGTAAAAAGGCTTGACCGTTTCGGTCAAGCCTTTATTTTAAATTTCCTTTATTAAAATACAACTGTTTGGTTTTAATTCAAAGGTTAGATTATCTGTTGTTGAAATTAATTCATTGGTATGCTCTTGGTCTAATAAATAAACTTCGTATTTTCCGCTTTTGCCAAAATCCAATTTAACGGTTTTGTTTTCGGCGGTATCGTCGTTGTCGGTATAATAGGTTATAATTGATAGAGCTTTTTCGTTTTCATCGACACCACAAAGGGTATATATGTCTTCTAATTTGTTTTCTGCTTTAATTTCAGCAGTCATATCGTAAAACATACCATACCAATAAAGCGGATAATAGCCTTTTAACGGTCGCGCGGTATAATAATCAAACGCACCGTTAAAGGTAGATGGGCGAGTATCATAATACATAAGCATATCAACGGCGTTACTTTTTTGAGCCTCACAAATACAAGCCATAACAAACGCAGCACCCTTTATACCGTGCATACATTCAAGCGAATAAACAAACTCTTCTGTCCATCCCTTAATATAATTCCATTCATTAAGATGACTTTCGGCATTCTCATAGCCGTATTTTATAAGCAACTCTTTAAGAAAGTTTGCTCGGTACACCATTTTAGATGGATCGTTGGTATAAATATGCCAAGAAAAGAAATCTAAAGGTACGTTTCTTTTTTGCATTTCTTTAAGGAAAAGTTCGCCGAATGACATAGAATCTGAAAGAGCGGGTCCGCCGATTTTTAAATGGGGGAAACAACCCTTTAAATGTTTTGCGGCAACTTCGTAAAAGTCTAAAAATAATTCTCTGCTACCGCCCCAAGTACAACTAGTACCATTAGCGTTTACCATATCGGGTTCGTTCCAAATTTCCCAATATTCTATATTAAAATTATAGCCGTTTGCCCAACCTTCATTATAGTGGCGGATTATATGTTCGCAGATAACCGCCCACTTTTTAAAATCTTTTGGCGGAAGAATATTGTGTTTTTTTATTTGATGTTCTATTGTTTGTCCAAGTCTAAAATAGGTTTCGGTGCCTGCTTCAAGGCATTTTAATATTTCTTCATCGGTACAAGCGAAATCGTAAGAATCGGGGTCATAGGGGTCTGCATCAAATACAGGGAATATTTTATTAATATCGTGACTATACGGACCACCATAAGTTGGCACAACGCCTGAATCGTGGTTACGGCTATAAGGAATTCTTGCCGCCTTATATTCGGCAAGGTTACTGCGATATTGGTCTAAAGCGTGTCTTTTATACCAAGGACCGCCGTTGGTTGCATTTAAGATTTTGAATTTATCGCCTTTTTTAGCTAAATCGAATTTTATGGTTTCCATTTTACACACACACCTTTATTTTATATTCTTTTTTGTGATAGCGGTTCTAACGAACAGTATTGTTAAAATTGTTGTTATAAAACCAAAAAATGAGATGAATTGTTGAGCATAAATATTTATGCCGAATATTTTATTGCCGTTGTTTTGAATTAAAGAAATAAGCGGACTTACACAAAGCGTAGTTAAGAAACCTGTTAGACCTGCTAACGCTTGTGTTATTGCAAGTGAATCGGCGCGTTTTTCGGTTGGAACGTAATCGAATATCAAATTTATAAGCGCACTGTTTATTCCGCCCAACGCAATTCCGTGTAATAGGTAGTATATAGCAAACATTATTTTACCGCTTGAAGACGGAAAAGCGAATACAACGCAAACTTGCGATAACGCCGAAAAGATAAAACATTTTTCTAGCACAACTGCAAATGAGTTTTTATCGGCATATTTACCCCAAAATCTTGAAATTAAAATTCTGGATACACTTCCAATCATAACTATTGCAGAAACGAATTTTAAACTGAGACCCAATTCGTTTACTTGGTAGGTACCGTAAAACGGAGTGGTCATATACGTAGCAATATTGTGCAGTATAAAAACAATAGTAATGCGCAAAAGGTTTTTATCTTTTATAAGTTCAGATAGGGTAGTCTTTATATTAATTTTTGCGTTGGTTGGCAATTGATTTTCTGCGGCAAATATCATAGTAAGCGAGTGCAACAAAATTAATATAAAAATTGTTGCGGCAGATATAACAAATGCTTGTTTTATATTTCCTTTGGCAGAAAAATGGTCAATTACGCTGCCCATTACAAAGGAAAAAGCCATTCCCGATAAAAGAGAAATAATTTCTTTATTTGCGGTAAAAATCCCACGATTTCGGTTTTCTACAAAAGACATTAACCAATTTATCTTTTTGGGATGCGTAACATTATATATTAAGTATGCTATAAATATAAAAGAGGTAAAAAGAACGGTTTTAATTTGGGTGTTGAATCTTGTTAAAGGCACCACGTAAAGTAACATAAAAAGCAACTGATTAAGAATGCTTAATGTGGTTACAAATCTTTTTTCTCGTTTTGGCCTTATATATAAAGATAAAAGTTGGAATAAGCACCCAAGCGAAATTACCGAAGACATAATTCCCGTTAAACTATCTGAAAAGCCTAACTGCTTAGTGAGCGTGGCTAGGAAGGAGCCTGTAACAAATATAGAAATTAGATATTCAAAAGCCGCTTCAAACGTATATAGCAATTGGCTTAATTTAATTTTATCCGAGATACCGCTATTCATATATTATCCTCTTTAAAGGAAAGCGCACAGTTTTAACACTTTACTTTTTTTGTATGTTGCAATATAATAATATAAAATAATTTTGATGTTTTCTATATCAATGTTGGCTAAAATCTATACTATATTGCGAAAGAGGCGTTTTATGGAAAAAGAAATTATTTATTTCGAAGAAACTATGCTTCCAATAAAACTTTATCATTTAAATATGTGTCAGGGTGCGACTTACAGAGGAGTTCATTCGCATACGGCGGTAGAAGTTGTTAGGGTAGAAAGCGGAGAATTAAGTTGTTATGTAAATAACGAGTTGATTCAACTTCAATCCAAAGAGATTATCTTTATAAATAGTAACACGGGCCACAAACTGTGGTCAAAAGATGCGGAAATTTCTTATATGCATATAGGCGTTAACTTTTTTATGGAAAACGCTAATGATAACGAGTTTTCAAAATTGTACGAGTTTGTTTCATGCACTAAATCTAAACCGTATTTGAAATTTTGCGATGACAATGAAGTAGAAGAAATACTAAATAAAATTATTGAGAAATATTATGAAAAGCAGATAAGCAGTAAATGGTATGTAAAAGCGTATATTTACGAGTTGATAGCGTTTATGTTTGCTAAATCTTTTATTACCGCCCCAACAATTTCTGCAAAGCAAATTGAAAAAATTGAAGTGATTGTTAGGTTTATAAACGAAAATTTTAAAACGCCTATTACGTTGAATGAAATTTGCAATGAGGTTAGTTATAATAAGTATGCTTTGTGTCATTACTTTAAATCGGTAACTGGTGCAACTATTTTTGAATATATTAATTTTTTGCGAGTGGATTTTGCGGTAGAAAAATTGAAGCAAAAAGGTGTTTCGATTTTAGAAATTGCAATAGATAGCGGTTTTTCTTCGCCTACATACTTTAATCGAGTTTTTAAAAATATTATAGGTTGTTCGCCGTCGGTGTATAGAAAATTCTTTGCGGAAAAATCATAAACTAATGACACTGTATATTCAAAAAAAGGCTTGACCAATTGGTCAAGCCTTTTTTTGTTGGTGTCTTTAGACGTGGAAATAAACCCCCAGTTCTACTGGGGGAAGATAAAACGAGTAGTGCTACAATAAAATGTGGCGAGGCAAGTGCCAAGCCACAAAGAAATATTGGAAAGACAGCCGCACGTGAGCGGCTGCCCGAGATGGTAATGCGTTGCCAAACTTTCGAGGTCCCTTTTAGGAACCTGGCCAGTAGGCGCCCCTTATAGGGGCTGTGCATACCACTAGTTTGCTAGTGGTTATGATTAATTAAAATACAACTGTTTGGGTTTAAATCAAACGTTAGTTAATAACGAAATAAACTATGTATATAAATCAAAAATAATGCTGTTTTTTTGTAAAAATACATTGACAATTAGGAGAAAGTTGTTGTATCTTAAATAACATAAAATAAGTATGGCTGAATATAACTCATTACGCTTGAAGTGGAATAAATTATCCATTTATAGTATTGTTAGTTATTACTAGGCAGATTACATGAATAAAGGAATAACGATGAAAAACAGAACTATAATAAAAGGCTATGTATTGGTTATTATAAGTGCGTTCTTATTTGGTTGTATGCCGCTGATTACACGCTATATTTATGCTGAGAAAATAAATAGGGAAAGTGTTGTTTTATTTAGAAATTTACTTGCTTTGCCCTTACTTGCTTTGTTTACTTGGCGTCAAGACAAATCATTCAAAATCTCCGTCAAGGCTATACCGTCAATTGTGTTAATTGCATTAATGGGATGTTGTATAACACCGTTGTTGCTTTACGGCTCTTATCAGCATATAGCCACGGGTACTGCAACCGTGTTTCACTTTGTTTATCCTGCTGTTGTAGTTTTAATTGGATTTATTTTTCTGCGCAAAAAAATAAAGTTAAATACGTTTTTAGCGGTTCTGTTATGTGTTGTAGGTTTATGTATGTTTTACAATCCAAATGAGCAATTAGATATAATAGGCTGCTCACTCGCATTGGCTTCGGGCGTTACCTATGCAATATATGTGGTACTTCTTTCTGTTTTTCGCTATAACGATGTTTCAGGATTCAAACTTAGTTTTTATATTTCGGCGGTTTGCTCGGTATCTTTATTGGCAGTTTGCCTTGCATTCGATCGCATTACGTTGCCTGCAACTATTCTCGGTTGGCTGTTATGCATTTTACTTGCCATAGTAGTAGGCGTAGGAGCGGTGGTTATGTTCCAACGCGGTACTTTTTTAATTGGTGGTGAACGTGCTTCTGTTTTAAGCACTATAGAGCCACTTACAGGCGTATTGATGGGAGTTATAGTTTTTCAAGAAAATTTTAATGTCAGTATGTGTATAGGCTCACTGTTGGTTATTTGTGCCTGCATTTTGATTACTGTTTTTGATAAAAACGTTAAACGGTGATACATAAAATTCACTGCAATACTCTAAAACAAAGGCTTGACCAAACGGTCAAGCCTTTGTTCGATTTTGTGAATAATAGGGCGGTTTTAAGTTTTTCTTAATTGTGCAAGAAATGACAAGACTATTTTAAAATTATATGTTAATATTAAGTCAAAAGGAGGGATTTAATAAAATGTTTATAATAACGTATTCTTGTCTTTTTTGTATTCTTTTGGAGTCATACCAGTATTCTTTTTGAAGAAATGGTAAAAATATGCTGTTTCTTTAAAACCGCATAAATTCGCAATTATGTCATTGGTATAGTTTTCTGTTCTTATAAGCTGTTTTGCTCGATTTAAACGTTTATTATTTACATAAGAGATAGGAGTTATATTGAAATGTTTCTTAAATAGTTTATTAAGATAAGTGCGGCTAACATTAATCTCGGATAAACAGTTTTCGATTGAAAAACTAGTCTCAAACATATTGCTGTTTATGTATGAAATGGCATCTTCTAATATTTGAGGTATTTTTTCAGGTTCTTCCTCTATAATGATGCCTGTTTTACTAATGATTTCATATAGTATAGAAAGACAAGCATATTGATATAAAGGTCCTTTTTTGTTCCAAATAGATTCTGCTTTTTGAAATAATTTTACCATTTTTGCAGGATCTTTATATGTGTGAATTTGTATATTGGATTTTATTTCTTTGTCAATAAAAAAATGAAAACAAATAAGTGATTCTTGGGTGTGGTATTGTGTGTAATTTAATGAAGCTGGTACAAAAACGACATCACCAACTTTTGCAGTAAAAGTTTTTGCATCTGTTTTAAAAGTACATTCTCCATTTGTACGACAAGATAAGATACAACAAAATTTGTTTTTGGTTATTATTGAGCTCGGAAAAGTACGTTTAATTTTTAGTATATCAATTATATTAAAATTTGGAAGATTATTCATAAGAATTCGCTGTCCTAGATTATTTTATAATAAATTTTATGAGTTTTCTAATATTAAGTCTATAACTTATCGAGCATTTTGTCAATGTTTAATTCATATTATTACAGTTTTGCCAAATTTCGGAGAATGTCAAGCATTGACATTCTCATTACCGTGAAATAATTATGTATAAAAAATTAATATGTTAATAATAATGGAAAGTTTAGGAATAAATTTAGTTTATAAATTTACAGTTTTTTCGATATATATTTATATTGTGGAAAATGTTGCAAAATGTTATAATTTATTAAAAAATAGGTGGTGTGTAATTTGAATATAGTGGAAAAAATTGAAATTCTTCCAGTTTCTATGGTTGATAAAAACGGACTGCAATTGGTAACAATAGAATATTATGTAAAAAAAGTTATGCATATGTATATCCGTGTATATGATGAAAAAGATAATCTTTTGTTTGAACAATTACCGGTTAGTTTTGATAGTGGTTTTGGATGCACTACAGTTAAAATACCCAAAATTGAAAACAACATAATGTCAAAATGGGTTATTTCTGATTTAACAGGCAAAGAGTGCTGTGTTAAAAATGTTTTGTTAACCAAACCAATTGAAAGAGAAATTTATATAATGATTTCCTCACATACAGATATTGGTTTACACAATTCACAATATATACAACGATATAACAGTTCTAAATTTATTGAGAATGCTATGCAACTTTGTGATGAGACCGATTCGGAGAATAAAAATAATCGATATCGTTATACTGTTGAGGGTACGTGGTTCTTTAATAATTATGTGATGGATCGTGGTTGTAAAGCAACAGAGAATCTTGTTCATAAATATGTAAAAGATGGAAAAATTGGTGTTTGTTCTGGATTTGCTGGAAATCACATACAAACTTTTGGTTTAGAAGAAATGTGTCGTTTTGCATATGAACGAAAACGTTTGGAAGATGAGTGGGGAGTATCTTCACATACAATGTCGATGATAGATAATAATGGTCTTCCAATGTCTATGATACAACCCTTGTCTGATGCCGGGTATAAAAATGTAATCTTTTCTCCTAATCAATGGAATGTGAATGAATCATCAGTTTGGAGAATGAATAGAAAATTTCGTGGTTGTACTTGGTCATCAGAATGTAATGGTGGCGGTTCGAGAATTGATATTAGATATACTTCTGAACTCCCTATGGTTTTTTATTGGGAAGATTTAAATAAGAATCGTTTATTGGTATTTGGAAGTTTGCAATACGACAATGGTGGAGAAGAATTTGGGTTGTTGCATAATTCAAATTCCTTTGAAAAATCAAATCTACCATTAATGGAACAGAGATTTGCAGAGAAGTTACCATTGATTGATCAAAAATATCCATATAATATTTGGTTTTTAACATGCTACGGTGATGATGAAAAGCCTAATTTGGGATTGTTAAAATCTATTAAAGAATGGAACTCGAATTGGGAATGGCCTAAACTTAGGACGCTTGGAAATCCTGATGAGCCATTTGATATTTTGAGAGAAAAGCATAATGATACGATTCCGGTTGTTACCGGAGATATTACTGGTGGGTGGTATCAACATCCCATTTCTGCGGCTGATTGTTTAGCAAGAAAGTTTGAGGCAGATCGATTATTACCAACTGCAGAAAAATGGTCGACAATAGCATCAATGCTTGATTCAAAATATAAATATCCTGCTTATCTTTTTGATAGGGCTTGGTACAATCTGTTATGTAACGATGAACATTCTTATGGCACAAGCGGATATCAAGGAAGACGAGTTTGTGAAACATGGATGCAACATGAAGATTGGATCGAAAAATCTTATAATATTGCTTCGTCTGAGATAGAAAAATCTTTAAGAACAATAGTTGATAAAATTAATATTCCTGAAGAGTCTTTAATTGTATTTAATCCTACTTTACATTCAAGATTAGAGTATGTAAAAGATAATGAAAAAGGAATATTAACAAAAATTCCACCTTTTGGATATAAAAGAATTTCAAAAAGTGATTTGATGACTATTAACGAAAAAATCGATATCGCAAAAGCACCACCGGTAATTGAAAATCAATATTATCTGATTAAATTCGATGAAAATGGTAGTATTGCTTCGATTTTTGATAAGGATATTAAAAAAGAAATTGTTGATACGAACAATAAATACAAAGTTAATGATATTTTATACACTAACGATAATCATAGAAGTTTTTCAAAAACGATTAGTGCAAAATTCGAAGTAAAACAATCGGATTATTTTATTACTGTAAAAATAATATCAAAACACGAAATAATTAAAGCAGAAATTATTACAACAGTTACTATTCCAAATTTTGAAAAAAGAATAGATTTTTGTAATGATATGTTTTGTGCAAATGATATGGCTGAAATGCCAATAAAGAACAATTATCTTTATTTTGCCTTTCCTTTTGATATTGAAAATGCCAAAAGATACTGTCATTTAAATGGTTGCGTTGCCGAGTATGCAAAAGATGTGACTGGTCATTCAACGGATGTTTATATGGCTGCTAACGAATGGTGTTGTGCGGAGAATAACGATCATGGTGTGGCATTGATGTTATTAGATAACCAATTGATTGAATTCGATCACATACATACTGACAAAACGGATTATTTGAATACCGGAGACGGTTCTCAAATGTTTGTTTATGCCGCAAATGCTTGGTTAAAAGCCAGAACTGTTAGAAGTCGTCATATTAATTACAAGTTTAGATTTTCTGTAACTTCGTATAGTGGGGATTATAAAAAAGCTAATATTCCTCTAAAAGCGGAATTATATGCAAATCCTGTAAATGTAATTGGTTCAGATATTCATTCGGGCGAATATTTTGACGATGAAAAATCGTTTTTGATAACAAAATATCCTGATAGATTGCTTACATTAAAACCCGCTGAAGATGAGAAGGGGTTGATTGCAAGATTCTATCATATTGATGATTTTGAAGAACCCACAATAATAAGTTTGATTGACAAGCAAACAAGTGTAATTTCAAATACTGTTGATGAGCGTTCTAAAGAGTTGGTTGATAAAGTTGGTTTTATCACATATAGATTAAATGTTGATGGTTTGGATTTGAAAATTCAAAATAAAGAAGAAATCATTAAAAGAGATAATAAACCTTCACCAATTGGCTCTGTTTACACTGGTTTAATAACAACTCCTTGTGCATACCATAGTGAAAATCGTGGTGAGATATATTTGTTGTGGGGATATAATAACGATGTAGATTTTTCTCATTATAGATTATTCAGGAGTGAAGCGCCAGGATTTATTCCGAACGATGAAACCTTTATAGCAAATGTAGAACCTGAAGAATATGTTGTTGGTAGATATGTTGATTCCGGCTTAAAAGATGAAACAGCTTATTATTATAGGGTTTGTGCTGTAAATAAAGCTGGAAACAATGGAACTATGAGTGATGAATTTATAGGATATACAAGGGAAGTATTATGATATTATCCAAAAAATTAAATTATTAGGTGCTGATAAGGGACTTTAATTGTGCCTGAAAATTTAAAGAAACTTAATCCTAATATTGTCGTTCATGGTGTATGAAAAAACGTATGCAAAGATTAGTATTAATACCGATTGGGCTATTGAAAAGGTTATAAAAATGATGCCAATTATGGATATGCTTGATATTAGAACAATTTGCTTTAATTGGATGGCTCATATTGGTTGGCTTCGCACATCTGACGACATAGTTGAACGTGGGGGAGCATTGGTTACTGTTTTTGATAAAAACGTTAAACGGTGATACTTAAAATTCACTTCAATACTCTAAAATAAAGGCTTGACCAAACGGTCAAGCCTTTGTTCGTTTAACTTTAATCCTCTGTTTGATTATTTGTTTCAACATTTTCAATATCGTAAACTATAGGTTCTTCGGTAACAACGTTATATTGCGTTTCTACGAAAGCGGTTTTTTTCTTTTCGGTAACAATTTTTACAATATTATAAATCTGGTATGGAATGTAAGTGAAAAAACAAGCATAAAAAGCACAAACTGCTGTGATAGGGCAAAGCAGTGCAGCCACAATTTTAAAGGCAAGTTTTCGCTTTGAAAAGAAATTAGTTGTTAATATAATTGCCGAAAGAAATGAACTGAATAAAAAACCGCCCAAAACACCGTATATTAAACAAACTATTTCTTTGCTTAAATTTAAAGTTTCCGAGATTTGATTATTTGGTATTAACAGCAATAATCCGCCGTATAATAAAAACCTGCTGATAAAAGTGCATAAAGTTACAATTAAATACGAAATTCTTTTTTCTCTGCTCATAAATAATCCCCTTTGTGTTTATTATAATGCAAACTTTTAATGAAAAAAAGCAAGTTAATTTAAAGTTACTCTGCCTTGTGTTGCTTGCGTAAAACTTGGTAATTCATAACTTGGGAAATAAATTCCAAACGTTTCATTGTTATGTGCAATTTCTAAAATGTGATAGCATTTACAATGAATACAACCGTATTCATCCGACACCAATTTATAATTCTTATAAACGCCCTTTTTATAGTCTTCTTCTTTGTTCCAACAACTAAGCCTTGCACTCTTTTTTATAGTATTAATTGATGTTATGTTATTAATTGGAAAAGCATACAAACATTCTAAATTTGCAAGGTATATGTTTTGGTTATCAAAAAACATTTTAAACTCTGTGTTTAAAAACTGATAAGACTGCACACCTTTGGTTTTTATCTTAATTTTATCACCGTTATTTACGTAATAAAACGAAAGAATATCAACTGCTTTTGCGTTTTCGGGTACGCCTAAGTCTTTATAAATAGTATCAGCAATACTGTCTAAATTGTCAAACACTTGCTTGTTTTCATCTGCTTCTAAAACCTTTTTCGATTTATAAGCCATAAAACGCCATAATATAAATCCAATTACAGCGCATATACCGCAACACCAAAACAACCAAGATGCATTTTTATATGCTTCTTCAATGGGTACGTCTGATCTTAGTATACCGACAGCCATAATTGCAGCAGTAAAATAACATAAGTAATAAATTATTCTAAAACCTAAAGGTAATTTAGATTTTTCAAAGGTTTCATTTGCCTTTTCCATAGAAGTTTCAAACGAGTGTGTTAATGTGGCAGAAGGCTGCTTAACAATAAATTCATTGCCGTTCTGCTGTTCGTTCTTTTTATTTGTTGTTAAATCAATACTTAAAAACGGTTTCAAACAAATCCCCCCGTATTTGCTTTATAAAACTAATTTAATTCTTTAGAAAGAAGCCATTCAAGTAATTCTTCGCTAAACGCCTTTTCCCACGAGTTATGGGCAACGCCTTCATAAAGTGTGCATTTAAAGTTTGGATTTTTACCTTCAAGGGCTTCTGCCATTTCAATAGTGTTTCGTGGCGGAACAACCTTGTCTTCCAAACCGTGAAAAGCCCATATTGGCATTTTAAGCATTCCTGCACTCCACGACATACCTCCGCCGCAACAGGGAGCAATAGCCGCAAAAAGTTTTGGGTAGGCGGTTGCGGTATACCAAGTTCCAAAACCGCCCATGCTTAAACCGCACAAATAAATTCGTTTTTTATCAATATTATACAGTTCTACCATATTGTCTATAAACTTTTTAATACTTTCAATTCTTGCTACCCAAAAAGTATCAGAGGGGCATTGGGGAAGTATAAGTATACAGTTTTTAAGGTTTTCGTCGTTAACAATTTTAGGAAGACCGTGAATTGTTACCTTATCTAAGTTTTCTTTTCCGTATCCGCGTTCTCCCGCACCGTGAAGTTGAATAATTAAAGCGGGTTTTTCGCTAATTTCATCGGGAATATAAGCAATATACGGAAATACTGCGCTTGAATCTTGCTGTTTAAAAATTTTCATGAAAACACCTTATTTGTTATTTTTTATTACTTGATATATAACGTCAAAAACGCCTTTTCGTTCTTCTATTATTATTGTGTCGCCCTTATAAAGCAAAGTAGTTTCATCATAAACAATCATACGATAATCTTTAACCTCTGCACTAAGTTCTTTTCCCTCTGGGTTATAAAACCAAGCGGTGCCGCCACCTTTGTAAGTTATTTCGTTCACAACTGTACCGTAAGTCCTTACCGTGGTGTATGAAATATTATTAAAATTATAATAAAACGTATGTGCACCTATTAGTAAAATGAATGAAATAATAAAAACATTTAAAAAGTCAAGTTTTATGAAACGGTTTTTGTATTTGTTATAATTTTTACTAATTGCTGTTACAATAATTACTAAAAATAAAAACATACCTCCCCAAAGAAACGGACTAATTTCACCGCCTATAATAAAACCGTAAATTAAAAGAAAAATTAATAGCGAAAAAATCAGAATGATGTAAGATAACGCTTTTTTCGTGATTTTAAATTTTTTCATTATCCGCGACCTCAATTATTATTCCTGTTCCTTTGCCGTAATAACTGCCGTCTTTATCATAAGTAACGGTATATTTTTTACCGCCTACGTAAAGATTTTCAATGCGGAAGTAGTCCCAATCATCAGGAATAAGCGGATTAACGGTTAATTCGCCGTTTTTACAGTCGATTCCCAAAAGTCCCGAAAGTACCAAATCACAGAATAGGGAATGGTTATAATCTTTGCCGCGCTCGAAGTAAGCTTCGCCTTTACGGTAGTTTACTACGTCTTTAAGTAAATCTCTTGCAAGCCATACGCCTGTGTATGGGTGCATATTTTCATCTATCCACGGAACAACAGTACCGTCTTCAAGCGTATGAACGTGGTTTTCGGCATATTGTAAAAGTAATTTATAATAATCGTTTTTATTAACTGTACTTTGCGTGTAATTGTTAAGAAGGTTAGAGAATGCAACCAATACCTGCGACGTGGCAAAAGGCCATACGGGGCCATTCCATAAACACTCATGGTCGTGTTCTTCCATAAAACGTTTATGGCGCTGTACAACGGTGGTAATGCCGTGTTTTGCAAAGAACCCGTCTTCTTTAAATAACTCTGCAAAGCCTTGCTCTTTGTTTTCATCTGGCATATTAAAATACCACGGAACAAATCCTATAAGTTCAATAGCGTCGTGTTCGGCATCAACAATGGGACGGCTGTCATAGGGGTTTTCTGTGTCTTTTTCAAGCGGTATGGTTTTATAAAAATTATCTGTCCATAAAAACTTTTCGCAAAGCGCCTTAATATCTTCGGCTTCGTTTCTATAATGCTCGGCAATATCGTTTTTTCCTGCTTTTTCTGCAATAACAGAAAGCGAGAGCGCATCAGCATAAGCGTAAGCATTTATGGTTGGACGAAGACCCATACCGCTAACAGAATATTCCATACCGTCGCGGTCATCGTTAGACCAATAAATACCGCCGTTTCTTACATGAATAGATTTTCTCTTTTCAAAAAACTCTATTAATTCATCTAATTTTTCTACAGCAAAAGCAAAATCGTTCTTTATTGTGCAATACTCAAGTGTTGCATAACAAAGCCAGGAACTGTATGAAAAAGCATCACCTTTGCCCGAAAGCCAGAAGTTAATATAGTTTTTTATAACGTCGTCATTATCTTTAAGCCATCTGCCTTCGCGAATATGAAAACAAGCAGGACAGACAATAGTGTTGTGAGGGCCCGCCCAGCATACGTTGGGTAAAAACTCGGTAATAACAGGTCCGTCGGGTGTGTCTTTAATTTGTTTTCTATATGTCCACCAACGAAAGTAATAAGTCTTTTCAATGGTTTTATCGGGAATATCAATAAGCGGAATTTCGTTTTTTAAAAAATCAAACGCAACAGTATTAGCATACTTTTGTTTATAAATTTCATCATCGTATTTGTTGAACTCATCAATGTAGTTTTTTAGTTTTAAATTCAGTTCACACATAAAATCACCTCGCTAGTTTATCTAAGAAAATTATAATATTTAGTGTGTAATTTTGTCAATATAATAATATTGATAATTATAGAAATAATATTGGTAAAAGAAAAAAACGAAAGGAATATAATTATGGCAAAAAGAATAGGAAAATCAACCGTTATCTTTGAAAAAAAGCCTACAATAATAGGAAGCGGAGCAGTGGTGGGTAAAAAGGAAAGCGAGGGCCCTTACGGCGAATATTTTGACTATGTTGTCACCGACAGCCGATTCGGTGAAGAAAGTTATGAACAAGCCGAAAGTAAACTGCAAAAAATGGCGGTGGGCTATGCTATTGAAAAAGCACAACTGAAAGCAAATGATATTGATACCGTTTGCGCGGGTGATTTGCTTAATCAGTGTATAGGTTCATCATTCGGGCTTAAAGATTACGAAATCCCATTAATTGGGATATACGGTGCTTGTTCAACCTTTGCACTTGCTACAATAATTACCTCTTTTATGATAGAAAGCGGCGGTATAACAAATGGTGTTGCCGTTACGTCGTCGCACTTTTGTTCTGCAGAAAGACAATACCGTTTTCCGCTTGAATACGGTTCTCAACGAACACCTAATTCGCAGTGGACAGTAACGGGAAGCGGCGCGGCGGTGCTCTCGGCAACGGGTGAAGGACCATACGTAGCCGCCGCAACAATAGGCAAAATAGTAGATTTAGGCATAATTGACCAAAACAATATGGGCGCAGCAATGGCCCCTGATGATGTTAAAATAAGACCATACCCATAGGGTTACGGCGTTCGGGATTTAGACTCGTTTTCGGTTGTTATTTCCGCTTTGTCGGTGTTAAAAATGCTCGAAATGCAGTAAAGCATTTCTCCGCTTTCGCCTTGCCAAAACGAAAATAATTTAAACCCTAAAAAACTTCGTCACACCCAAACACCGCCACCCTCGAAGGTATGGTCTTTTTCTACACACAAATCTACATAAAGGGAGGAATACTAAACACTAATTATCGGGAAGTCCCGCAACCTAATGAGCACCTTTGGTTGGTGGTGTTCTTGCAGCACTTGTGTATAAATTCCTTGACAGCAAGAAAGCTGAATAAGTTAAAACTTCTTATTGTTAACTGATAAGATTTTATCTAAAAAAGCGGTGTGGCAAAAAAACCATACCGCTTTCTTCTTGATTAAAAAGTTATGTAAAAACAATGTTCTTGTTATAAAAATGATATTATGATATAATTCACTTAAATGATAATACTTCACTAATTGTTTTACGAAAGGATTGTAACAATCAATGAAAGTTGTAGAATACGGCAAAGGTAATAAGGATATTATTATCTTACTTCATGGCGGTGGGTTATCTTGGTGGAATTATGAAGAAGTGGCAGAAAAACTCGCGGATTCTTTCCACATCATTCTACCTATATTAAACGGACACTTTGGAAGTAATACACCATTCACATCGATAGAAGACAATGCAGCAGAACTTATTACATATATTGATGAGAATTTTAAAGGTCGAGTTTTTCTGATAGGTGGTTTATCTCTTGGAGGACAGGTGCTTATTGAAATGCTTTCACAGAAAAGCGATATATGCGAGTATGCAATTATAGAAAGCGCTTTGGTTATACCGATGAAGTATATTTCAGCTATGATAAAACCTGCATATGACATTTGCTATCCGCTTGTTAAAAAGAGATGGTTTTCTAAAATTCAATTTAAAGCACTGCACATAAGGAAAGAATTGTTCGATAAATATTACATTGATACAGCCAATATTACAAAGAAGGATATGATTTCATTTTTAACGGCCAATTCAAAATATCGTATCAGGAACACACTTGCTGAATGCAAAGCAAAGACACTCGTTGTTGTCGGAAGTAAAGAACGAAAGATTATGAAGAAATCTGCTCAGCAGATCGCTGGTTTTTTACCAATGTCAAACTTAGAAATTATTAAGAATTATAATCATGGAGAACTAAGCATTAACCATTCGGAAGAATTTGTCCAGAAACTTCATCGTCTTATAAAAAAATAAATAGCTTTTTTGTTTGGAGTTGACTTTAACGGTCAACTCCATTTTCTTTATACAATCTTAATACGAAAACTAATGCCATAATACCATCTTAAAACGCAAAATAATATAATTATGATAGATAAAGAGAATAAGGAGATGCGTTATGGCAGATCTGTTACATAAAAAGAGGAAACTCACCTCGTTTCAAATCATAATACTCGGCTTTGCCGGAGTCATACTTGTGGGTGCGTTATTACTGATGCTCCCTATATCTACAAAGAGCGGTGTCGTAACACCGTTTAATGAAGCATTATTCACCTCAACCTCGGCAGTATGTGTTACAGGACTTGTAGTTCAGGATACCGCAATCTATTGGTCGGTGTTTGGTCAAAGCATTATTCTTGCACTTATACAAATAGGCGGCTTAGGGGTTATAACAATAGCGGTTTCCTTTGCATTGTTGTCCGGTAAGAAAATAACATTAATGCAACGCAGTACAATGCAAGAAGCCATAGCAGCTCCTAAAGTTGGTGGAATTGTTAGGCTGACCGGATTTGTATTAAAGGTAACATTTATTTTAGAACTGCTCGGTGCTGTTGTAATGATGCCAACCTTTATTTCGGATTACGGAATAAAAGGAATTTGGATGTCCTTCTTCCATTCTATATCTGCCTTTTGTAATGCCGGATTTGACATTATGGGAACAGAAGGTGCGAAATATTCATCTCTCACTTCATATGCTACAAATCCAATAATCAATATTACAGTAATGTCTTTAATTATAATCGGCGGCATAGGGTTTCTTACTTGGGAAGATATTGCTACAAATAAATATCATTTCAAGCGTTACCGTATGCAAAGTAAGGTTATTCTTGTTACTACATTTCTTTTGATTCTAATTCCTGCCTTATTCTTTTTCTTTGTTGACTTTAACAAAATGACGATGCAAGAAAGAATATTTAGTTCATTGTTCCAATCGGTGACACCAAGAACGGCAGGTTTCAATACCGCAGACCTAACAGTAATGACAGGCGCAAGTCAGGCAATTATTATCGTGTTAATGTTGATTGGTGGTTCGCCCGGCTCTACAGCAGCTGGTATGAAAACAACAACCTTTGCTGTACTTCTCGCTAATGCCTTATCCACTTTCCGCCGCAAAGAAGATACACAGATATTTAAGCGCAGAGTTGATAATAGCGTGGTGAGAAATGCGGCAACGATATTGATGATGTATATAACACTATTTTTTAGCGGTGCTGTCATAATTAGTGTAGTGGAAAAACTACCATTTAGCACCTGCCTTTATGAAACGGCATCTGCTATTGGTACAGTTGGTTTAACTTTGGGTATTACATCTCAACTTGGCGTACTGTCACAAGGTGTACTTATGATACTGATGTTCTTTGGAAGAGTCGGCGGTTTGACACTGATTTATGCGGCACTTTCGGGGACGGGTAAAAAATTATCAAAACTTCCCCAAGAAAGAATCACAGTGGGTTAAAGGAGAATGAATTATGAAATCTGTATTATTGATAGGGCTTGGAAACTTCGGCAAACATATAGCGTTGCAACTCAATCAGCTTGGACATCAGGTAATGGGCGTTGACCATAATGAAGACCGTGTAAATGATGCTATGGATATAGTAACCAATGCACAAATTGGCGACAGTACCAACGAGGAATTTTTGAGTACACTCGGTATTGATAATTACGATGTATGTATTGTTGCTATCGGTGGCAACTTCCAAAGTTCACTTGAAACCACCTATTCTCTAAAAGAGTTGGGTGCAAAAATGGTTGTTTCCCGTGCCGAGCGTGACGGACAGGCAAAATTCCTCCTACGCAACGGTGCGGATGAGGTTGTATATCCCGAAAAACAGGTAGCAAAATGGGCAGCCATCCGTTATAGCTCTGACCACATTCTTGATTATATCGAGCTTGACGAAGCACATTCAATATTCGAAGTAGCAGTTCCGAAGGGCTGGATAGGAAAATCAGTCGGAGAAATTGATATACGAAAAAAATACAATATAAACATCATCGGTGTAAAGCAGAACGGAAAGACGAATGTTGCGGTTACACCGGACACACTTTTATTTGAAAACAAGACATTGCTCGTTATTGGAGAGGATAAAGCGTTACAAAAGTGCTTCCACATATAACCGTAGTCAATAGAATTGTTAGGAGGTGAGCATAGTGGAGGTTTGGAGAGATATCGTATTAGCATTAGCTGTTCTCGGAGTCTTTGTATTCGGATATTTTCTTATGGCAAGACTGGATAAGTTTTTGGATGAAAACCGAAAAGCTATTGAGAAGGAAAACGAAAATAAAGAACCTTCTTGTGTTATGCTCACCGAGGGACTGACAGATGAAGAAATAACAGAAGAAATTCGCCGATTTAGAAGTAAGCATGAAGGTACACGAATTATGCTCTACGACAGCAATGATATAGAAATAGAAGAACCCTTGACCGATGAAGCCGTATAAAAGCAGTAGAATATTTTGAAATAATATGTTATAATTAGTGAAAATATTAAAAGGTTGGTGAAGCGGATGAAAAATTCAAATATTACAAGCGGTTCTAATGCACAAGAACACATCCTTGTCTGTCTTTCTGCTTCTCCTTCCAATGCTAAAATAGTAAAAACTGCTGCTACTATGGCTTCCGCCTTTGGTGGCAGCTTTACTGCGCTTTATGTACAAACTCCCGATTCAGATAAATTAGACGAGGAAAATAAAAACCGATTGCAAGACCATATACGTCTTGCCGAGCAATTAGGCGCGGACATTGCAACGGCTTACGGTGAGGACGTGTCCTTTCAAATTGCAGAGTATGCCCGAATATCCGGTGTGACAAAAATAGTAATCGGACGAAGCAATATTAAAAGGCGGCATTTTTGGAACAGGCCAACTTTAACCGATAAACTGACTGAAATCGCGCCGAATTTAGATATACATATTATCCCCGACAATATTACAAACTCGAAATTCAGACCGAGTTCCAATTCTTTATTAAGAAGCTTAATACCGTATCCAAAGGACATACTTATTACCGTTTTAATTCTTGCAATCGCAACTATATTAGGCCTTAGTTTTTACAGTTTTGGATTTACCGATTCCAATATTATCACAGTATATATTCTCGGTGTGCTTTTAACATCTCTCTTTACTAAGGGATACACCTGCGGTATTATCGGTTCACTTGTGAGCGTTATGCTCTTCAACTTTTTCTTTACAGAGCCGCGATTAACCTTCCATGCGTATGATTCGGGATATCCTGTGACCTTTGCTATAATGCTTGTGGCATCTGTTATAACCGGAACATTAGCCTCAAAACTAAAGTCACATGCAAAATTATCTGCTCAGGCAGCCTTTAGAACAAAGGTGCTTTTGGATACTAACCAATTGTTGCAGAAAGCTCAAAATGATGAAGATATCATAAATATTACTGCGACACAGATAATGAAGCTTTTAAATCGGTCGGTTGTTATGTATTCGGTAAGGGATGGAAAACTGACAAAAGGCTCTTTATACTCCGCCCAATCGGATAATTTAGAAGATTTATTCACTACAACAGAGAGAAATACTGCTGAGTGGGTATATCTTAACAAGCACCGAGCAGGTGCATCTACAAATGTTTACAGCAAGGCAAAATGTGTTTATTTCTCAATTCGTATTAACAATAATATATACGGTGTTATCGGAATACGCATAAAAGGAAAGCCTCTTGATGCATTTGAAAATAGTATACTGCTCTCCATACTCGGTGAATGTGCCTTGGCGATGGACAATAGAAGAAATGCAAAAGAAAAAGAACAAACGGCTGTTTTGGCAAAAAATGAACAACTAAGAGCAAATCTTCTACGAGCAATTTCCCATGACTTACGCACACCTCTCACTTCTATATCAGGAAACGCGGGAAATTTACTGTCAAACAAAGATAAATTAGATGAAGACACAAAGATGCAAATATATACTGACATCTTTGATGATTCCGAATGGCTTATAAGTCTTGTGGAAAATCTGCTTTCAGTTACCCGAATTGAAGAAGGTAGAATGAACTTTAACAAGTCTATAGAACTTGTTGATGAAATAACCGAAGAAGCTCTTCGCCATATAGGTCGAAAAAGTACAGAACACAAAATATCCGTTATTCATAAGGATGAATTGCTTCTTGCAAATGCAGATGCTAAACTCATTGTTCAGGTGTTAATAAACCTTATAGATAATGCGATTAAATATACTCCGTTAGGATCTGAAATCAAGGTCATTACAGAAAAGAAAAACGGCTATGCATCAATTAGTGTTATTGATAACGGAAACGGAATTCCGGACAATATAAAACCTCATGTGTTCGAGATGTTCTATACCGGAGATAATAGAATAGCAGACAGCCGCCGCAGTCTTGGTTTAGGTCTCGCTCTTTGTAAGTCAATTATCGGTGCGCATGGCGGCGAACTGACCTTGACAGATAACCAACCACAAGGATGCAACTTTACTTTCACGCTACCGTTAGGAGAGGTAAAAATAGATGAATAAACTACAAATATTAATTGTGGAAGATGATAGTTCGGTTAAAAACCTTATGACCACCACATTAAAAGCACACGATTATAAATATATAGTTGCCGAAACGGGAGAAGATGCCATTAGACAGGCATCCACCTATAATCCGGATATTATTTTACTTGATCTCGGATTGCCCGATATTGATGGCGTTGATGTTATAAAGAAAATACGCACATGGTCAAATGTGCCTATTATCGTTATCAGTGCTCGAAGCGAAGATGCAGATAAAATTGAGGCACTTGATAATGGCGCAGATGATTATCTAACAAAGCCCTTCTCCGTTGAGGAACTTTTAGCAAGAATCCGAGTAACAGGAAGAAGACTTGCCGTAATGATGGCTAACGGTGAAGGAAATGAGTCGGTTTTCACTAACGGAAAATTAAAGATTGATTTTGCAGCAGGTTGTGCATATTTAGAGGATAACGAACTACATTTAACCCCTATTGAATATAAGTTGCTTTGTTTATTGGCTCAAAACATAGGCAAAGTATTAACACACACTTTCATTACACAAAAGGTTTGGGGAAGCAGTTGGGATAATGATGTAGCATCGCTTCGTGTGTTCATGGCAACACTCAGAAAGAAAATAGAATCTAAACCCGACTCTCCGCAGTATATTCAAACACATATCGGTGTTGGCTACGGTATGATGCGTGTGGAGTAAAATAG
>JAZUPW010000016.1:0-17816 GCA_045605385.1 Acutalibacteraceae bacterium | reverse complement strand
AATATTTTGTTTTGTGTTTTTCTCTCTTTAGGGGGGCGGGATAGGATGGGTGTGAATTGGGGCGGTGGTAAGAGTGTGTAAACTCAAAGAGTTTTCCACGCTTTCCATCCGACACAAGAGCGGGAAAGGGAAGGGTGCCCGGTGGCGTGCCTTCCCTTCCTGCTTGATAGTTTATGTTCCTGTATTGATGTAATGTAAAAATGTTGAAAAAATAATTGTAAAAATTTAAAAAAATATATTGATTTTTTTACAGTTAGCGTTTATAATGATTACAGTTTCCAAAAGATGTAAGGAAACAGGAAGGAAAAAGAAAATGAAAAATGTTATTAAAGAATGTGTTTTGTATTTATTTGAGATGGATAAGTTTGTTTTAAATGTTATGGATAACGGCGGATGGTTAATGTATGTGTTCCTGATTGCGAATTTGAGGAAAGTAACACAAATGAAGTGATGAATAATTACAGGGACCATGAATGGTTAGTTACTGATTTCGAGGGTAATTTTGATTTAGATTCTTTTATTGAATTGTTTGAGGTTTTTAAAGATGTAACCGGTTATGATTGCTATGATGCAAGTGAAAGAAAAATGATAATTGATAAAATAGCATCATTCATTATGGATTATAAGTTAACGGAAAACAATAAATAAAGCAGAGCAACACCGGAAAACCGGTGGTAATGCTGCCATCCAAAAGGATGCCCGTTGCAAGCCGGGAGAAAGGATAAATAAAAAAATGAATTACGTTGATTATTTAAAAAAGGTATTAAGAGATTGGCGCGCTTTTTGTGATTCTTATAAAAAGATAGAGCGCAGTATTGAAAATCTTATTCACGAAAACGCTATTTTAAAAGCTGAAAATGAGTTATTGCGAAAACAGGTTTTTAATAATAAGGAGGTGTCAAAATGATAGAAATGATAATAAAGTTATCACTTATTATTATAGTGGCCGCTTTTATTGTAGGCGTTGTTTTGTTTTTCCTTATCGGAACGCCGTATTATTTAAGCCGCATTGTAAAAATTCTTAAAAAGAAAGAGGGTAAGAAGGATGGAAAAATACACTAATGAGATTAGAAACGATTATGATTTAGGATTATCATTGGAATTAATAACCGAAAGATTTATGGCAAGTATGTTAGCGGACGGTGTAAAAGAAATAGGCAAAAAAACCGCCTGTTACAAAACAGTTTGCAAAGTAGTTTACGAATATATAATGGAACGAGGTAGCATTGTGAGGTGTAAAAGAAATGAAAACAAACAATAATGAAATAATATTTCCCGGAAAAGAAACCAAAGAGTATTTATTTAAAGATGCCGCCTATCATTATTTGATAGCGAAAAAACTCGAAAAAATATACAAAGAAAATCTTGCCGTTGCACAAATTCATAGAAAGAAGGCCGTTGAATTGCTTGATATTATTGTTGATAATAACTATATAGATGAGTTTTTAGCGTTCTTTGAGGCGAATAAAGAAAGGATGGGTATTACCATTGGATAAATTAACAAGGGGAAAAGTGGCGTATAATTTCGAATTTTCGCCGTATCGGTACGCGGTAGAGTATCCGGATGAAACTATTACATTTGTTTTTTCAAGCGAATTATACCGCAAAAAATTTATTGAAAAATACGACAAAAACAGGGATACGATTAACAATTCACTTTCAAACCGTTTCGGGTTTAGTATTAAAGCAAATAAGCTCGCGGATTTGAAACTCTATATCTCTATTGAAAAAAGGGGATTCTTAATTTGTAAAGGACGGGTAAAAATAGAATGTCAAAACGAAATACTTTTAACTTGCGAGCTATTGACGAACAAGAATTAAAACGCGCCGTTAAAAATTTTAATGCGAAGGTTACGCGGCAAGTAAAGAAAAATCCGGATAATGCGAAATATTATCCGGAAAAGGTAAGTTATGCAAAATTAAGAGATGAAATAAAAAGCCGCCATGATTTAAATAGAGAGGTTAACTCATTACGGCGTTTTTCGGAAAAGGGCGCGGAAGAACTTGTTTCTTTGCCCGGATACAATAAACATAACATAAATTTGACAAAATGGCAAAAAGAAGATATGCAACGCCGCGCCGCGAACATAAACAAAAAAAGAGCGCGCCGCCGAAAAGCCGTTGCAAATATTGAAATGACCGATAGAGGTAAAAAGCTCGGTTATAAAAAAGGTGATTTCGGTATGGGTTCTATTAAGGATTTAGAGATATCACCAACAAGCGCATTTACCGATGCTATGGAAATACGCGACCTAAGAGCGCGGCACCGGGCATTGATTAAAGAGTCAACGTCTGAATATTGGAACGAAAAAGATAGAATTTTAAAAGAAAACTATATTGATTCGCTTGAAAAGAATTTTAATAGTGAAGATGTTGCCGATATTGTTGATAATATCGAAAGTATGAGTAATTCGGAATTTCGAAAAGTTTTTGAGGCCGAAGGCGGTAACTTTGAGTTATCATATCCCGGTGATAAGCGAGGATATGAGGAAAACCTAAGCACATTAAATAGTATATGGAATCCGAAAAGGAAACCGAAGGGCAGGGGTAAAAAACAATGAAAAATATCTATGTTGCTGATACTGAATCCACAACCGATGAGAAAAATTGTTTCGTTTGGGGATATGCCGTTTGTGAAGTTGGTAATATAGATAATGTTATTATTGGAAATAGACTTGATGATTTTATGAAATGGTGCGAAAAGCAACCGGATAATATAACGGTGTTATTTTGTAATTTAAAATGGGATTCGCAGTTTATTTTATCGTGGTTATTAAAAAACGGTTATAAACACGTTACCCGATCGATAGAGCGCAAAACCAAAACATTTACAACCTTGATTACAAATAAAGGTTTGTATTACTGTATTGAGGTTGTTTTCTTTATGAAGGGTAAAAGAATTAAAAAGGTAACATTTTTAGATTCATATAAATTGATACCGTTAAGCGTAAAAGGAATTGCAGAGGCCTTTAATCTACCGTTTAAAAAATTAAATATAGATTATCACCGGCACAATAATTTACCGGAAGGCGCGCCGTTATCAGAGGATGAAAAAAAATATATAACGCATGACGTAAAAATCGTTGCCTATGGCGTAGAGTATTTTTATAATAACGGTTTGGATAAAATGACAATTGGCAGCTGTGCGATGAAAGAATATAAAAAGATAGTAACAAAGCGCAGTTTCGAAAGATGGTTTCCGCGATTTACGGCCGAATATCATAACGATGTAAAACAAGCATATCGCGGCGGCTTTTCAATGGTTAATCCTAAATTTGCCGGTAAACAGGTTGGCGGCGGTTTAGTATTAGATATGAACTCTATTTATAGTTATGTTATGGCCAATAAAATGCTACCGTATGGAACGCCGATATTTTATAGAGGGCAATACAAAGAGGATAGTTTATATCCGTTGTATACTCAAATGATACAATGTCAATTCAAATTAAAGCCGGGCAAAATTCCAACGATTCAAGCAAAATATTCTTTTAAATTTAGCACAACGGAATATTTAACAACAACAAATGATGAGGAAATAACCTTGTGTTTAAATTCAATTGATTTAAAATTGCTTTTTGAAAATTACGAGGTTTATAACCCGGTATATCTCGGCGGTTGGAAATATAAAGCCGGTGATTACTTTTTCAAAGAGTACGTTGAAAAATGGAGTGCTATTAAGATACAGGCCAAAAACGAGAATAATCCGGGTATGTATTTGATAAGTAAATTATTTTTAAATTCGCTTTACGGAAAATTCGGCACCGATGTTAAAATCGGATTTAAAATTCCGCATCTTGATAAAAACGGTGTAGTTGATTTCTATGATAGTGAACCGGAGGAAAAACCGGGCGTATATATCGCGATGGCATCTTTTATTACAAGTTACGCGCGCGATATCACTATTAGGGCATCACAAAAAATAATGGATGATTACAACGCCGGGAAAAGTGATATACAATGGCTTTATTCCGATACTGATTCCCTTCATATTCTAACCGAAAATTACGAATTGCCGGAAGGTTTGGAAATAGATAATACTAAGCTCGGCGCGTGGAAGGTTGAGGGCGTTTTCGATAAAGCAAAATTTTTACGTAGTAAATGCTATATTGAAAGGTTGCTAATAAGCGAAAACGAGTATATTAGAGGGATGGAAGGCGAAGAACCGTATTTATACTCTATCGAAGGCGAGCAACACTATAAAATGAAAATAACCGTTGCTGGTATGCCTTCCGAGTGTTACCCGGACGTTAATTTTAAAAATTTCAAAATCGGCGCAAAGTTTAAAGGGAAAAAACAACCGCGCATCGTTGCCGGCGGCGTAATTTTGGAAGATGTTGACTTTACAATAAAACAGTAGTATAATAATTATCGTGAGATAATAATCGTTAAATATAAAGGATATGGCGTTGAACCAACGGTGAAGAGCCGCAACGCCATAATTGGTACTTTTGGTTTACTACTTTATATCCGGTTAATATCTCACTTTTTTTATATCAAAATAATAAAGGGTGGTTTTGCTATGGATGTTTTAGTAACAAACGGAATCAGTAAAACGGCGGTACGCGAGGAAAACGATTATTACGCGACCGACCCGGCCGCGATGCGCGACTTATTAAGATATGAAACATTTAATAAAAATATATGGGAGTGTGCCTGCGGCGAAGGTAATCTATCAAAAGTATTGAAAGAAAACGGATATAACGTTTATTCAACCGATTTAATTGATAGAGGATATCAAGATGAAATTATTGATTTTATCAATTCAAATAATAAATGGTTCGGGGATATTATAACGAATCCGCCTTTTAAATATACGGTTGAGTTTATACAAAAGGCGTTGGAATCCGTTGATATGGGTTCGAAGGTTGCATTATTTTTAAAAATAAACTATTTATCCGGGCGGCGTAGATATAACGAAATATATAGCAAATTTCCGCCGTACAGGGTTTATGTGTTTACCGGGCGTTATGCTTGCTCAAAGAATAATAACCCGGCAGGGTTTAAAAATGGCGCGATGGACTATGTTTGGATGGTTTGGGAAAAAGGTAAAATCGGGCCGACCGAATTAAAATGGATTAATAATAAGTAGAAGGGATTAAATGAGTAAGAAAGAGAAAATAATTGATGTGTCTATGTTTTGGGATATCGGCCGAACATTGACATATAACGCATTATTCAATTTTATAGTTGGAAATCGCGGCGGCGGTAAAACATACGGCGCGACAAAATATGTTATTGATAAATTCATAAAGAAACGCGAACAATTCGGATATATACGCCGGTATAAAGATGATTTAAAAGAGCCGATGACTCAATTTTTCGAAAAAATAAAAGATAGTTACCCGGATTATGAATTTAAAACGGATTCGAAACATTTTTACATAAGATTAAAGCCGGCCGATCCGAAAGAAAAATGGACAAAGGATGATATTGCCGGTTACGGTTTTGTATTAGCAACCGCAAGCAATAAAAAATCAATAGCATATCCAAATATAACAACGCTTGTATTTGATGAGTTTTTGCTTGATAAGGGCAACGTTGTTTATGTAGAAAAAGAGCCGGAAAAACTTTTAAATCTATATGAAACAATAGCGCGACCAGGAACCGACCATCCGCGCGTGGTTTTGTTTATGTTAGCAAACGCGCTCACGATTACGAATCCGTATTTTTTATATTTCAAATTAAAAATATCGGATAAGCAAGATAAAAACGGTAAGTATATTTGGAAACATCCAAAAAAATCAATGTTAGTTGAGGATGTGCGAAACGCCGCTTTTATTGATGCCAAAAAAAATACCGAATTTGGCGGTATCATAGACGGTACGAAATACGCGGATTATTCAATAGATAATAAATTCCTGCTTGATGATGATACCTTTATCGAAAAGAAATCAAACAACGCGCGGTATTATTTCACGTTTATTTATAAAGAGCATAAGCTCGGCGTATGGATAGATGCCAACGAGGGCAAAATGTGGGTTAGCAAAGATATCGACCCTTCATTTCGTTTGGTTTACACGCTCACTTTAAAAGACCATCAACCAAATACAATGTTTTTAAAATCAAAACGCCGCGGCACTCAATTTAACAGTTTTATAGAAAATTATCAAATGAGTAACGTGTATTTTGAAACGATGGATGTAAAAAATATTACCTATGAAGTTATACAAATGTCGGTATAATTCACAAAAACTTTTAAAAAACTTTATAGTGAATTGTTGAAATATTTGGAAAATGATAATATAATATACTCGTAAATTATACTAATATAATATTACGAGTATTTTTTTGTAAAGTGAGGTGAAGGGATTATGAAAAATATTATTATCTCAATTTCCGGTATAGCCGGTTCGGTTATATCTTATTTGGTGGGCGGTTGGGATACCGCAATTATAGTATTGGGAATATTCATGGTTATTGATTTAATAACCGGTTGGATATTGGCAATTTTCCATAAATCCAAAAAGACCGATACCGGCGGCCTATCGTCAAAGGTTGGTTTTATTGGACTTGCTAAAAAGTGTTTTGTTTTCTTGCTTATAATTGTCGCGCATTTTCTTGATGTTATTTTAACGGTAAATTTTATTCGCGATGGTGTAATTATTGCGTTTATTTCCAATGAAACAATATCAATTATTGAAAATTGCGGCTTGTTAGGTGTGCCGATTCCGGCACCAATCAAGAAGGCAATTGACCTATTGCAAAATCCAGAAAGTGAGGAATAAAAAATGAGTAAAGTTTTTATCGGTGTCGGTCATGGTGGAACCGATTCCGGCGCAGCTGCTAACGGATTCAAAGAAAAAGATTTGAATCTTGTAATTGCGTTATCTTGCGCGGATGTATTATTATCTCATGGCGTTGAATTTAAGATGAGCCGAACAAAAGATGAAAACGATACACTCAATGATGAGGTAAAAGAGTGTAACGCGTATAATCCGGATTTGGCTATTGATATTCATAATAACGCCGGCGGCGGTGATGGTGCGGAGGCCTTTTATCATTACAAGGGCGGCACATCAAAAACACTTGCCGAAAATGTTTTAAATGAAATCGTAAAACTCGGCCAAAATTCACGCGGCGCAAAAATTAAAAAGAATATTTTTGGCAAGGATTATTACGGATTTATTCGAGAAACAAAAGCACCGGCCGTTATTGTTGAGTGTGCTTTTGTTGATAATAAAACCGATATCAAAATTATTGATACGGCCGAAGAGCAAAAGAAAATGGGCGTTGCAATTGCAAAAGGCATTTTAAAAACGCTCGGTGTTACATACAAAGACCCGAAGGCCGAAACGGAACCGAAGGCCGAACAGCAAGCAGACCAAAAAATTATATATCGTGTACAAGTGGGCGCGTATACTGTTAAGGCCAACGCGGAAAAAACGCTTAACGAACTTAAAAAAGCCGGGTTTAACGGCATCATCGTAAAAGGATAATATTACATGGCTTTAAAATTATCGGAAAACGGTTTTGAATTTTTAAAAGCGCAAGAGGGTTGTAGATTAACGGCCTATAAATTAGAGGGCGAAACATACTGGACTATTGGTTGGGGGCATTATGGCCCCGATGTTTATGAAGGTATGACAATAACTCAACAAGAGGCGGACGACCTTTTTAAATCCGACCTTGTAAGATATGAAGGTTACGTTAACGATATTGCGGTTAGCAAATTCCCGAATATTAACCAAAATCAATTTGATGCCCTTGTATCGTATACATATAACAGGGGGCCGGGTGGCGCAAGTAATAGTAGTGGCTTGCGGCAACTTATATATAACAGTAATTCTCTTTCGGAGGTATCCGAAAACATTGTTATATATTGGGGTTCGGCCGAAACATACAAAGATGCCCTAATAGCTCGTAGAAAAAGAGAACAAGCTCTATTTAATAAGCCGGTTAATGATGTATGGTTGCGAACCACAAAAGCCGGTACAAACAACCAATTTTATAACAATTCGGAAGGCGGCGGCATATCCAATTGCCGCAACGGTTCGCCTATGGTGGCCGGTTATAATGTTTTGTGTAATTGCGTTGGCTTGGCGTGGGGTTGCTTTTTCGAAACGTGGTATCACAACGATATTGCGAGCTATAACGAGGCCGGTGGTTTTGCTTGCCGCGTTACCGGTGATGCCAATACTATTATTGATGGTTGTAAATCAAGCAATATATTTAATAAGTATGTTATTGATGACCCTTCGAAGGTACCTCCGAAAGGCGGTATGATTGTTTGGGGCGGTTCCGCAAATCACGTTGCATATATAAGTGATGTTTCGGAAGATGGAAATACAATAACTATTCATCAATCAGCTTATGGCGGCGCAAATTGGGAAGATAGCGCGATAAACGGTATTAGTGGCGCGTGGCAAATAAGAACTATAACGCGTAATAACAAAGGTACTAATTTATGGTGGTTCCAAAATACCGGTTACGAAGGCGCAACGTGTGAGGGCTTTATTGAAAATCCCGGCGTTGTTATAGTTTCGGAAGGTGGTTCCGAACCGGACATACCCGATGAGCCGGATGACCCGGATATACCTATAATCACAACTAAAAAGCGAAAAGGTTTTAATTTTTTATTATTCAATAGGAAAAAGAGGATGAAACGCTATGGATAGGCAAGAAATTTTAGATATTATTACAAACATCGGTACTTGTGAGGATGAGGCACAACGCCGCCAAATGCTTGACGGTTTACGCGATAACATCAATACGGTATTTGATAGTAATGATGATTTAACCGAACAAAACAACAATTTAACAGCCGCAAACGAAACGTTGCGCGGCGTTAACACCGATTTATTTTTGCAGTTAGGCGAAAACAAATCAAAAAAAGAAATCATTGAATCCGAAACCGGCACCGAAGGTGAACCGGAAAAAAGAAAATTTGAAGATTTATTTAACGAAAAAGGAGAGTTAAAATAATGACCAGTGAACAAATTATTAATTTACTAAACACAATAAGGGATAACGCATCGGCCGAATACGTTGATAGAATCCCGGAGGCAACACGAAACAACCTTAACGAAATCGGCGGCGTTCTTTTGGAGGATGTTGACCTCGCAAATGAATTTGCGGCCTCGCTTGTTAACAAGGTTGCATATACGCAGGTACATAGCAAGATTTTTAGAAATCCGCTTGCTATCTTTAAGAAGGGCGTTATTCCCTTCGGTGATACCGTTGAAGAAATTTTTATTAACTTTGCAAAAGGCGAAGCTTTTGACAAGACCGGTTCGACACTTCTTGAAAGAAAGTTACCCGATATAAAGGCCGTATATCATGAGATTAACCGCGAGGATAAATACAAGGTTACAATTACCGCAAAATTGCTCCAAAGAGCATTTAGAAGTTTTGACGGTTTCAATAGTGTATATGCCGGAATTGTCAATTCACTTTATAACGGTGATAACAAAGATGAGTTTATTTTGTTTAAGCAAATGTTTGCGGATGCCGTTAAAACCGGTTGTATGGTTAAATACGATATTGCCGATCCGGTTACATCACCCGAAAATGCAACCGAATTTATTAAGGCGGTTAAATTAGTATCAAAGGATATGACCTTCCCGAAAACTATTTATAACGGTTATCTTAGCGCGCAGAATAAAGATAAAATCCCGGTTGAAACATTTTCGGATGTTGAGGACCAGCTTATAGTTATTGATGCCGCAACCTCTATTGCCGTTGATGTTGATGTACTCGCGAAGGCGTTTAACCTTGACCGCGCAACCTTCCTCGCAAAACAGGTTGTAATTGATGCCTTCCCGGATAAAAATATCCGTTGTGCAATCGTTGACGTTAATTGGTCGCAAATTCGCGATAGTCTTTATCAGATGCGTACCTTCCAAAATCCAGAGGGATTATATGATAGTTACATCCTTCATCATCATCAGATGATTGCATATAGCCCGCTTGTTAACGCGGTTGCGTTTACTGTTCCCGGCGAGGAATAATAATTTAATTAAGGGGATAGGGTTTTAAATCCCTATTCCCTGTTTTTTATATGGAGGTATATAAAATGACTGAACAAGAATTAAAAAACGCGATTGCATGTTTTGATAAGAAAGTAACCGACTATCAAATATCTGTTGATAAATGTGTGCAAAATGTTGATAAAAAGGTAAAATCTTATGAAAATTATGTTTTCGGAATAACAACCGAAATTGAAACCGCGATAGATAAAATTATTGAAATTCAAAACGCTTTAATAGGTGGTGTTGAATCATGAGTATAGGCGAAAAATTAAAAACCATCGCGGAAAATCAAGATAAACTTTATGGATACGGTAGAAAAGCCGAACATAGCGAATTTTGGGATAATGCGCAATCCAACGGAAATCTAACTAATTATGATTATTTATTTCAAGGTAACGTTTGGAATGAAGTAACATTTAAACCGAAATATGACATAAAACCAACAACAGCACGTAGGATGTTTTATTTAAACACGCATAGCGAATTTTCAATAAATTTGGTTGAATTATTAGAAAAATGCGGTGTAGTTTTGGACTTTTCAAACTGTACCAACTTTAACGGAGTTTTTAACTCAAACAATGCAATACGCCGGATTGGTGTGTTGGATATTAGAAAAAACACTGATTGCGCCAACGTTTTTTCTTATTCTTTCATTGAAACGATTGATAGTCTTGTTGTTGATGAAAACACAAATCTTGTTAATTTATTTGCATTAACAACCCAAATTAAAAATCTTACAATAAGCGGTACAATCGGGCAAAACATAGAATTGTCATCTTTAAACATATTAACGGTTGAAAGTGCCAAAAGCATAATTAACGCTTTAAAAAATTTTTCGGGAACGGATAAAGAACACACATATAAAGTTTCATTTTCAAGCACAACAAAAGATTTATTAGAGGCCGAAGGCAACACCGCACCAAACGGTATGACTTGGCTTGAATATGCCTTTTCAAAAGGTTGGAATTATTAAAGAAAGGATTGATTAAAATGGCAATAACTTATGAAGATATAACAACGTTAATACCAAATACCACAATGCAAAAAATGTATATTAATGAAGTACACAAGGGATATCGTATTAAACCTATGACAAACTATGTATTGCACGATAACACATTGGATTATGATGTGTTAGATGAAACGCATTTAACGGTTATAGGTAGAAATTTTGGATATTCACCCGATAGTGTATATGTAACTTGCGGTGCTAACTATGATTTTACGCCGCACATAGTAACCGATGAAAACGGTAATACATATACGGCATATGGCACCCGGGACTTTTTCGCAGTACCACAAAGCGATGTACCGGCCGACCAAATATTCGGCGTTGATGAACCCGAACACGAAACAATATAAAATTAAAAGGAGGTAATAATTATGATTACACCGTTACCCAAATGGGTTTTGGTTAATAAATTCCCGGCGTTTTATGATACGGAATCATTAACCGCAGTAGAACAAACGGCGCGCCTATATGGAAAGATGAACGAGCTTATCGAATCATATAATAAATATGTTGAGGAAATAAACAAGGCCATAAGTGATTTGGAAACCGAAAAGAATAATGATGTAAAAGAGTTTATTTGCCGCATATCTTGTTTAACCGATAATTATATAAATACCGTTGATATGAAAATCGCACATCAAGATAGAAAAATTGCGGAGGTTTACGCACAGTTTAGCGAAGATATTATTAATACCTTCAAATTGTTTTTATCCGATTTGCATAGTTCAGGTTTGTTAGATGATGCCATTTATACCGCGCTTGATAATATCAAAGTAAAGGTTGATAATTTTATCGCGGAGTGTGAGCAGTTTAAAGCGGAAATGACGGCCGATTATGAAAGTATAAAGGCCGGACTTAATGCCGATTATACGGAAAAGAAGGCCGCGCTTGAAGGGGATTATAACACCGTAAAGGCCGGACTTAATGCCGATTATACGGAAAAGAAGGCCGCGCTTGAAGGGGATTATAACACCGTAAAGGCCGGGCTTTATGACGATTATGAAGAGACAAAGATTCAATTAATGGATGACGTAGCCGGTTATACGGATATGTATGATAATAAAGGTGTTGTTTTGTATGATGGTTCAATTGGTGATGATAGTAAAAATACTGAACAACTTTCAATTATAGTTCCAAATTTACTTAAATATAAGGTTGTAATGATTGAATTTGAACACCCACGAGGTGCTGGTGAAACTGTATTATGTAGTGTTTCTAAATTACGCCATGTAATAGGGGAAAATGTAATTAGGAAAGTTTATCTCGGATGTATGGGAAGACCCCGAAACGGCCAACAAGAAGATGGCACCACTCAATTTTTCTTATCAAGCGTGGAAATAAGGGGAAAATATGAAAACGATGAAAGTGTTGATTGTGAGTTGACAAGTTGTAAAAGTGTTGATTATTTCATTCAAAGAGACCCTAATTCAGTTATAACAACAAATTTCAGTATAGGTGAAAATATTAAAAGAATTATAGGTATCATATAAAGGAGGTATTATAAATGATTGATTGTAATTCAGCTTGTGAAGGATTGAGCAAAGATAATAATAAATACGATTTACTTATCTCACAATTATTAAATGAAGTAAAAGACCTTTGCAAAACATCAACCGCAAAATTTTTGTTTTATGATGAGAAGGTCGCGGAACTTTGCGCGTATATCAAGGAAAATTTAACTAATTCTATTAGATGCCTTATAAATGATATGCAGCTGTCCGGCGAAATTGATAAATTGATTACGGATTCCGTTATGCTTGCATATAAAGAACTTGAAATTGATGTGCATGAACTGAAAAATAAAACGGTCGGCATTGTTACGCCGGAAATGTTTGGCGCTATTGGTGATGGTGTTTGTGATGATACAAAAGCGCTCCAAAAAGCATTTGAAACAGGTAAAACCATAATAGGCACTAAAAAATATTTAATATCGGAGCCGGTATATATTGTTAATGATTATACGGATATTTCAATCACAGGGGAAATTATTTCAAAGGGCGAAGGTATCATTATTATTAATGCTTGTTATTGTAATATTGTTATTTCTAAAATATCCGGTAACCATGGAATTAAGTTATACAGGGATGATAAAATACCGGATATTTTAATTACAGCTTATAACATAATCAATTTAAATAGTGTAATAGTAAATAATACCGCGCTTTCTCTTTATGCTAACGGCCACGCCGGTATACAATACAATCAAATTACTTTTGGTTTGTTATATGGAAAAACCGCCATAGAGTTAGAGTGCGGCAATGATGACATGCCCTGGATAAATCAAAACGCGTTTTTTGGCGGTAGAATTAGAGGTATAGACGGAATTAAAACAAAAAAAGGAAAAAACCAAACGGATAAATTTAATGGTAATTCATTTAATAATATGGGTTTTGAGTCAATCTCTAATATTGCAATCAAACTTGATTTTTCCACAAGAAATATATTTTTAAATTGCCGTATGGGTGGCGAAGGTGAATTTGGCGGCGAATATTGGGTATATTTAACTAATTCTACCGGTAATTTATTTGATTCGCCTTGTATGGAAATGAGATTAAGCCGAATTTACGATGATAATGATATAAATGTGAATTTTCCGAGTTATAACATATTTAAGGGTTATCTTTTTCTTTATGATTTAGATAGTTACGCAGGAAGAACGGTTATATCATATAACGGTAAATATTATATTGATGACGTTCTTAAAAATGTTTCAATTTCAAGTTATGGTAAAAATCATGATTTTGCAAATGATAAATTTTTACATAATGATTTTTATATATCAATCGGCGCGGATAATGGCCAAAATATCAAGCACATTTTTACGGAGTGTTTCGGAAAATTAATTAAATCGTTTTTTATTGAGTGTTCTTATATAAATAATAATACTTCATCTATTACTTTTACCGATGTAAACGGGGTTGAACAAATAAATAGCGTGTTTGAATCTGATAAAATTTATCGCGCTATGTTTACGCCTTCCGGTTGGGTAATTACTGAGTGTAAAAAATAATATTATTTAATAAAGTAATAGGCGGCGCAAAACCGCCTATTGCAGAAAGGCCAAAAAAATGAGCAAGGTAAATATAACAAAGGTATCTCTTTTAAATGTGCCGTTAGAGGCCGATTATAAACATACTCTATTTTTTGAATCCAGATCGGAACAAGAAACCTATTTTGAATCAAGGGCAATATATACCGATTTAAAATATGAGGATTTTTCATATCAAAAGAAAGACCAAAAAATAAGGATTCCAAAACATTTTGATGAAATAAACGGCAAGGTTAATTATGTTATGTATCAAAATAAGGCATATTCTAATAAATGGTTTTATGCCTTTATTACTAATATTGAACATCATAATGACGGCGTTTCGGATGTATATATAAAGACTGATGTTATACAAACATGGTTTTTTGATTACGATGTTAAAAGTTGTTTTGTAGAGCGTGAGCATACAAAGGATGATACCATCGGGAAAAATACGTTGCCGGAAGGTTTGGAAACAGGCGAATATATTTGCAACAAGGTAATACATGATAAATCAATGGCCGCAACGTGTTATATAGTGGCAAGTACGGTTGATTTAGATTCCGGAAAAGATAGCGGATTAAATATATATAATTCTGTTATAAACGGATGGTATTTTTATTATTTTTCTACTCCGGGCGAGGTTGAAGATAAACTTTCCGATTTAGCAGAATTAAGAACCAATGATGCTATTGTATCAATTTTCATAATGCCGAGTTTATATGTTTATAAAGGTGATAATAATAAACTTTTGCAGAATTACGTGCCGGCTAAATGCTATTGGTCTAATTTAGGCGAAAATGCCGGTACCAACGAAAAAATATATAAACCGTCAAAGGTAGACGGTTATACACCGTTAAATAATAAATTGTTAACTTATCCGTACTCGTATTTACTAATGGATAATAACGCCGGCGCATCGGTGGTTTATCATTATGAATTATTTAATGATGATGGCGTAGAAAAGGATTTGTGCGATTTTGTTATGTATGGCGCAGTAACGCCCGGCGGTTCGATTCGCCTTATTCCGTTGAGATATAACGGCGTAACCGGTGAAAATAACAATTATGGTTTGCCCGGTGGTAAATTCCCGGTTTGTGGTTGGCAAAGTGATTATTATACAAATTGGCTTACACAAAACGCCTTAAATATTGAGGTACAAACCGAAAGTATAAGGTTAGCAGGTTCTCAGGCGGCGTTCGATAATACAATGGAACTTGGGAAAAATGTTGCTAATAACTTAATGGATTTAAATATTGGTAGCGCGGCCTTCTCTACTATACAGGGTTTCCAAAACTCGTATTACATAGGAAAACAGCAAGCAAACCAAATTAAATCTATTACCGCCCAAAAAGAAATACACGCTTTTCAATCACCGACAACAAGCGGAAATGTTAATAATGGTGATGTTAATTTTGTGCGCGAAAATATTAGATTTTCGGCGTATCAAATGAGCGTTAAACAAGAATACGCAAAAATAATTGATAATTATTTTAGTTTATATGGTTATCAAACCAATAGAGTAAAAGTACCAAATAAAAACCATCGGTCGCGCTATTGGTATACAAAAACGGTTGGATGTGATATTGCCGGCGCGATTCCAAACGCGGATATGCAGGAAATAAAGGCGTGTTACGATAACGGTATAACGTTTTGGCGTGAACCGGGAGAGGTTGGCACCTATACGGATTCTAACGATAATTTATTGGCTAATTTGATAGTTTAAAAGAGGTGATTTAAATGTATGAGGTAATAAAAGCAAAAAGCGTTGCAAAACAATTAACGGATTTAACATATTCCGATTATTATTATAGATTAATGTTATTGGCGCGTTGTATCTTTAAATGGGAGGGCCTTCCAAACGGAATTAATGAGAAATGGATAGAAAAATATTTGTTTTTACATGGTTCTTGTATGTTTTTCCATGATGAAAAAATAGGTTTTTTTGTTTCCCGGTGTAATTATTACGGTGTAAATTGTAACGATGAGCCGTTAACTTTGCGGCCGGTATTCACAGGAACGGCACCCGGTAAAGTGCTAAATAAGGAATTTACCAATTATTTAGGCCGCGAGAGTAGGAAAAAGATGCCGCCTGCGGTTTTAATTTGTAACAACGATATAAAGATACCAACAATTCCCACAATAAAACTTTATGCGTATAGGTTAGCGGAAATTCAAAGAACAATTGATATTAACATCAACGCGCATAAAACACCGATATTAATTAAGTGTACCAAAAATCAAAAACTTACTTTACAACAAACATATAATCAGTATGAGGGCAATAAACCGGCAATTTTTGTTGATAAGGGTATGGATACAAAAGATGATTTTGCGGTGTTAAAAACGGATGCGCCGATTGTATTTGATAAGCTCCAAATCCATAAACATGAGATATGGAACGAAGTAATGACATTTTTGGGCATCAATAACGCTAACATGGATAAACGCGAAAGACTTGTTGATGATGAGGTACAGGCCAACAATGAACAAATTGAGTATTCGGCGTATGTTATGCTTAAAGCTCGCGAAAATGCTTGTGAATTGATAAACAAATTATACCCGGAGTTAAATGTTAAAGTTTCGATGAGAAAAAAAGAAGAAATTTTTAAAATGTTAGAAGGTGTAATAAATGTTGAAAGCTAAATATACGGTAGTATTAAAATCACTTTTGGATGATGAGAAAACGGCGGCCGAAATTCAAAAAGCATTATCAAACTATCCGATGTATGTTTATAACGGTGATAACGAGGAAATCAAGGCAATAATACCAACGCGCGATATACTAAATAAAAGACTTTTAAATAATTATAAGTATTACGAGATAGGGTGCGAAACGCCCGGAGAGTTTATCGACAAGCTCGAAATCGTTATGGATGAGATAATGCCGTTTTATAATAGGATGTACGAAACCGTAAAAATCATGGGCGAGTTACCTTCGCCGTTTGATAATGTTGATGTTTTAGAAGAAACAACCGAAGTATTAAAGGGTAGCGCATCCGGTTCGGGAACATCAAAATCAACAGTAAAAGCAAACACCGAAAATACATCGGTAAATACTGATAGCACAAAAACGGTAGAGAGTGAAACGCCGCAAGGCCAATTAAATATAACGGCCGAAAATATAGATAACATACCGTACGCCGATAAAGTAAATTGGAATAAAAACCATAATAATATAAATCAAAATTATAATGGTGAATCCGAAACCGATAACGAATCGCAAAACGAAACGGAATCAAATTCCGAAAGAAAACTTTCATATCATAAAATAGGTAATCAAGGCGTAAACACATACGCGCACGATATGATAGAATTTAGAAAAACAATAATTGATGTTACCAATCAAATTATTAACGATATTCGCGTAAAAGAGTTATTTATGCTAATACATTGATAAAATCATAAGAACATAATAAAACCGCTCAAATCTAAAATTTGGGCGGTTTTTATTATGGTTATGACAATTCAATATCATAAGTGTAAGAAAGTTTAAGCAAAATTTTATATAATTCGTGAGGCGTGCCGGAAACAAAATGGCCCTTGCGTGTTAATGGTTCTTGCAAATCATAATCCCTTTTCAAAGTCAAGTACATATCATCGGACAGGTGATTAAAATACAAGGCGTTGGCGGTCATGGTGATTTCTAACATTTTAATCAGCTCCTTTTTATCATACCTTCATTAATATTATACCACCAAACCATGAAACTAACACGCAAGCAGCATTGAACATGAATCACACACCGTATCAACAAGGAACACAAAAAGTAAAAGGGGAATACAAAGCGGCGGAGCGTGACCAACGC
>JAZUPW010000015.1:0-72129 GCA_045605385.1 Acutalibacteraceae bacterium | reverse complement strand
AATGCTTAAAAGCGTTCCGACAAGCCACTCAAAAAGTGGCTTTCGCAAAATTAAATTCTAATATTTAATTTTGCACAACATTCATTGCAATGGGATAGGACAAATTTTTACTAAAAATTTGTCGCAAAATCAAAGATTTTGTGGCGAAACAAAATTGTTTCGCCTAACCTATGCCATTATAATGAAATAGCAGTATTTTGTGAAAGTGAAGTGTTAATAATGTTTGAAAAAATCACTCCCGAACAAGCCGGTTTAAGTTCTGCGGCTGTAAAGAAAGCAATAAGCAAAGTAGAAAAAAACGGCTACAACTTCCATAGTTATATGTTACTTAAAGACGGTAAGGCTTTTTCTGAAGCATACTGGGCTCCCTTTACTAAAGACCGCCCACACCGTATGTATTCTATTACCAAAAGTTTTGTTGCCATTGGTATTGGCTATTTATACACAAAAGGTCTTGTTGACCTTGATAAGCCTTTTGTAGAATATTTCCCCGAATACGATAAAGGTCAGTGGAACGAAAACTTTAAAAATCAAACGGTACGTCACATGCTTACCATGACCACCGCCGTAAGACCGGGTTACTGGTTCAGCGATAAACCCGAAGACCGTCTTGAACATTATCTTTCTTCTAATGCTCCGCGCCTTCCCGGTGCTTGGTTTGAATACGACAGCGAAGGAAGTTTTGCGCTTGGTTGCTTAATTGAAAAAATCAGCGGTAAAAAACTTCTTGATTTCTTGAAAGAAAGTTATTTGAATGAAATAGGTTTTTCAGACAGCGCTAAAATGCTTCAATGCCCAGGCGGTCATTCCTGGGGTGATTCGGCTATGATATGCACACTGCGCGACCTTGCTTTATTTGCGCAGTTTGTAACAAACGGCGGTGAATGGAACGGCAAACAGATTGTTGATAAACAGTATATGAAAGAGGCTGTTTCTGCTTTAAGCCGTCCCGAAATTGCAAACGATATTTCACGCGAATACGCTTACGGTTACCAGATTTGGAAACCCCGTGAAGACGCTTTTGGTTTTTACGGTATGGGCGGTCAGTTTGCTATTTGTTTACCTGCTAAAAACTTGATTTTCGTTTGTAACGCCGATAACCAGAGCCCTAAATCTTCACCTTGTTCTGAAGACCTTTTCAGCAGAGTGCTTGAGTTATTTGATGAATGTTGTGAAAACGCATTAGAAGAAAATAAAGATGCATATAAAGAACTTAATGAGTTTGAAGAAACAAGAATTCTTCGCACAGCTGTTGGCGCAGATTACAATGCTATACAGGAAAAAATAAGCGGTAAAAACTTTGTTTGCAACGGTAATGCTATGGGTTGGAAAAACTTTAGTATTGACTTTAACAATAAGGTTCTTAAATACGAAAACGCACAGGGTGAAAAAGAACTTAAGTTCGACTTTGGCAAAAACGTATTCCAGAAGTTCCCCGAAAAAGGCTATTCCGATTTAGTAGGCACTAAACCGGGTGCAAACGGTCAACATACTTATGACTGCGCTGTTTCTGCCGCTTGGAATGCAGGAAACCACTTCAGCGTATTTGTTCAGGTTATTGACGAATACTTAGGCAGACTTACACTTAGTTTCTGCTTCCCAAGCGAGAACAGTTGCGGAGTTTATATGCACAAAGTTGCCGAAGATTTCTTTAAAGAATACAACGGTCACCTTATTGCTTTTGCCGAATAATAAAAACAAAATAAATATAAAGAAACGGACACTCAAAGCTTTTCTTTGAGTGTCCGTTTCTTTATATGGAAGAAAGATCAGATGTCAATTTTAAATGCGAAATGGATATCTTTTTCAGAAAGAGCCACTTCTTTTGGCGGGTTAGCACCGTACAGAACTCCCGTGTAACCCGAATTTTTATAATCTATTCTTACGTGCGTTGCATTACTTTCGCCTATTTCGTTTGTGTGTAATGCATTATACAACTGATGCGCATTGTACTGCGAAACGTTGAATTCAAATTCATCTTCCGCCCTTATACAAACGGTTTTATCAATTGTAAGTTCACGCGTTTTTATATGGTTACCGTGTTCTTGCGGAACAATAAAGTTTACGTACTCTTTATTAGCATTACTTTCGTACCAGCCAAGAATGGATGCCTTATTGCAATCAAGATAACTTTGAATAGGACCTAAACCGAAGTATTCAAAACTGCAGTTTTTCTTTTTAAACACAAAGTTAAAACCGAGCCGAGGCAACCACGGGGCATCTTGCCTTATTTTTCCGTCAAGGCAGAAAAACATTCCGCCGTCTTCATATACGCTTATTGCGAGTGTATAACGGAAATAAGGAAGTCTTGCAACACCCGCAACGCTTGCATCAAAGGTAATTTTATTGCCCGAAACCGTTGCGTTATAAACCTTGGTTATTTCGCAATCTAAATTTTCGCCCGCGTGCATATTACCAACCTTTTCACGCACCCAACGGGCATAGGCATTACCTTCAACGTCCATAAAACTTCTGAACGCCGAAATTTTTACGGGCTCACTTAAAAGTTCCTTGCCGTGTTTTTTCATAGAAACAAGGCTGCCTGTTCGTTTACAGAACTTATATTCAAAGTTTTCGCCCTTTGCAACGGCATAATTGCCTTCTTCAACCAGGTTTAAGGCAGTACCGTCAGAAATAATGCTTTGGCGCTGCGTTTCAACAATTTGTGAAAGCGTGGCAATTTCCTTACCATAAGACGTATAAAGAGTGGCTTCAACCGTACAGCCGTACATACATTCACCAGGGAAGGAAGAATCAACTGTAATTTCTGCGCTACACTTGGCAGGGCAGTCTATTTTAAGTTCCTTGTGTTCTATAATTTCGCCGTCGGCAACCATACGGTAAGCAAAAGTAAAGTTATTAAGATTCAGAAAATCGTGGCGGTTAACAACCGTAATTTTCCCGTTTTCATAATTAAAACGGAAAGGCGCAAATGCCGCTTTTACTTCATAAGAGGCGGGTTTTAAACTTCTGTTTGCAAACACAACACCGTCACAACAGTAAGGTCCGTTATTAACCTGTTCACCTTCAAAGTCACCGCCGTAGCACTGAACACCGTTTTTAAGAACAGCGTGGTCGCACCATTCCCAAAGACCGAAACCTGCAAATTTATCGTACTTGTACATAAGTTCGGTGTAATCCCACACAGTAGCAGGCGCAATACCTCTGAAGTGAGGAAGTTCACAGTGGAAAATAGGGCAGAAAATATCGCTTTCGGGTTTAGCCCAGTTTTCGGTTTTTTCAAGGTTGGGGTACATTCTTGAATATACGTCTACCTCTTTGTGCTGTTGCTTTGCGTTTTCAAGGCGTTCGTATACTTTTTCAAGGAATGCTTCGGCTTGTTCAACACCTTTTTCTTCTGCTCTGGCAATAAGTATAGCGCGTTTAGCGTCGTCTATCTTGCTTTCCCAACGGCCCCATTCTCTTGAAGCGTCTTCAGCGTGAACTAAACGGCGCGGGTCTTCTTTATGTAAGAACTCAACTTGTTTTTTAGAGTTATCACCGTAACCGCTTTCGTTACCTACCGACCACATAATAATACTTGAACGGTTTTTATCGCGGTGGTACGCCCTCGCCATACGCTCTACAAATTCTTTTTCAAAATCGGGGCGGTGACAGGGCCATAATCCACATTCAAGGTCAAACGAATACATACAGTTTGCCTTTCTTTGCAGAATACCGTGAGTTTCAATATCGGTTTCAAGGCACACATAAAATCCCATTTTATCGCAGTATTCAAGGAAACGGGGACTTGGCGGATAATGAGAAGTTCTTATACAGTTTATGTTAAGTTCTTTCATTATGGTGAGGTCTTCAATAATTTCCTCATCGGTCATAGTCCAACCGCCGGTAAGAGAAGAATCGTGATGGTTTACGCCTTTAAGTTTAACGGGACTGCCGTTTATAAGGATTTCATTTTTTTCAGAAACGCTTATTGTACGGAAGCCAAAGTATTGCGAAATAACTTCGCCCACAAGTGAAAATTCAAGACGGTAAAGGTTAGGTTCTTCCGCATTCCAGAGTTTTGGCTGTTCAACATTAAAACTTAAATTTCCGTTTTTATCTGTTTTATCTTCGGCAATTACTTTAGTATCATCGTAAAGCGCAACCTTAGTATCAGGCGCACAGGAAATTACAACGGTATTATTATTTTCGGTATGTATATCAATATCGGTAATATGTCCGTTTGGTCTTTCAAGCAGATAAACGTCACGGAATATTCCGTGCATACGGAAAATATCCTGATCTTCAAGATACGAACCTACCGACCACTTGCGCACAACAACGCGAACGGTGTTCTTGCCTTTATTTACGTAATCGGTTATATCAAACTCGCTTTGTAAGTGGCTGCCCTGTGTAAAGCCTACGTAGTTTCCGTTAATATAAAGAGCGCCGCAACTGCTTATACCTTCAAAAACCATATAAACACGCTTGTTATCGCTTTTAACAACAAATTCGCGTTCGTAAATGCCAACAGGATTAATATCGGGCACAAAAGGTAAGTCTACGGGAAACGGATAGTTTATATTTGTATAGTTAGGAACATCATATCCTTTAATTTGCCAACAAGAGGGGACCTCTATTTTATCCCACTTATTTATTTTCCCTGTAGGATTTATCAAATCGCCGTCGGTTGCATAAAAGAAACGCCATTCACCGTTTAAAAGTGTATACACCGCTTCGCCCAGCGGAATATAAAAACTTCTTGCGGGTAAACGGTTTTCACTCGTTTTTTCGGGATTTTCAAAATATCTCACAAAACTCCCCCTAAAAATTTCTTATATTATATTATAACCTTAAATAATGACAAAGTAAATATAAGAAATCTGTAAAATAAGGCCAGAAATATAACAATCCTCTACTTTTACAAAAATAACGGCCTGTTTCCTTAAGAAAACAAGCCGTTTAATTTTATGATAGAGTGAATACAGATCCGTTTTTAAGTGACGGTTTAAGGTCTATTATGCGCTGGTTTGAAGAACCGCGGAATTTAAGTGAAATATCTTTTTTATCTTCTTCAAATCTGCCGTCTACCAGCACATCTATAAGATTAAGCATAGTATCGGTAAACTTAGTTCTTGCATAGGAGCCGTCTTTCAGCAATTCTTCAAGAGTAAAGCCTGTAAATACCCAGATATCCTTTGTGGGATACACTTTTTTTACGGTTGTTAAAAAATCACACAGTTCGGGTTGGTTAGCAGGTTCAAAGGGTTCTCCGCCCAATACCGAAAGACCGCTTATATAATCGGGTTTTAACATATCAAGTATACTTTTTCTTGCCTGTTCATCAAACTCGCTTCCGTAACAGAAGTCCCAGGTTTCAGGCTGAAAACAACCTTTGCAACGGTTAGTACACCCCGAAACAAAAAGCGATACCCTTACCCCCGTGCCGTTGGCTATATCTGTATTTTTTATACTGCCGTAGTACATAGTTTATAAATGCAATACCCTTTCCTTTATCTCCTGTGTTCTGCCCTGATTCCAGAACTGTGTGCCTATATAACCGCAAGTACGGCGGGCAACGTTCATTTTATCCTGATCGGTGTTGTTGCACTTTGGACAGCACCACACAAGTTTTCCGTTTTCTTCTTTTATTTGTATTTCACCGTCGTATCCGCAAACCTGACAGTGGTCGCTTTTGGTATTAAGTTCGGCATACATAATGTTATCGTATATAAACTTCATTACGCTTATTACCGCCTCTATGTTATCCTGCATATTGGGAACTTCAACGTAAGAAATTGCTCCGCCGGTTGAAAGTGCCTGAAACTTTGCTTCAAATTTCAGTTTTTCAAAAGCGTCTATTTCTTCGGTAACGTGAACGTGGTAACTGTTTGTAATATAGCCTTTATCAGTTACGCCTTCAACAATGCCAAAACGTCTTTGCAAACACTTTGCAAATTTATATGTGGTAGATTCAAGCGGTGTGCCGTAAATACCGAAGCCGATTTTTGTCTGTTCTTTCCATTTGTCGCAGGCAGCGTTCATATATTCCATAATTTCAATAGCAAACGGTGTTGCGGTAGGATCGGTATGGGATTTGCCCGTCATAAACTTTACTGCCTCGCAAAGACCTGCATAACCAAGCGAAATGGTAGAGTAACCGCCTACAAGCAGTTTATCTATAGGTTCACCCTTATCAAGCCTTGCAATTGCACCGTATTGCCAAAGAATTGGCGCGGCATCGGAAAGTGTTCCTTTTAAACGTTCGTGACGGCACATTAAAGCGCGGAAACAAAGACTTAGACGTTCATCAAATATCTTCCAGAACTTATTTATATCGCCTTCGCTTGAAAGCGCAATATCAACAAGGTTTAAGGTTACTACGCCCTGATTGAATCTGCCGTAAAATTTATATTCGCCGTTTTCATCTTTCCACGGAGAAAGCGCGCTTCTACAGCCCATAACAGGAAAACAGTTGCCTTCTTTTAATTCCTTCATTTTCTTTTCGGAAATATAATCGGGCACCATTCGTTTTGCAGTGCATTTTGCGGCAAGTTCGGTTAAGTAGTAATAGGGGGAATCGTTATGAATATTCTGTTCTTCAAGAACGTAAATGAGTTTCGGAAATGCGGGAGTTACCCATACGCCCTGTTCGTTTTTAACCCCCTGATGGCGCTGTGACAACACTTCTTCTATAATAAGCGCAAGGTCTTTTTTCTCTTGTTCGTCTTTTGCTTCGCCCAAATACATAAATACCGTAACAAAAGGCGCCTGACCGTTGGTGGTTAAAAGCGTTACAACCTGATACTGTATTGTTTGTACACCGCGGCGTATTTCTTCCTTTAAACGGCGTTCAACAAGCGCAGCCTTCTGCTCGGCATTGAGGCCTAAATTTAAAGATTTATCTTCTGCTTCAACGTCTTTTTGTATCTTTTCGCGGCTTACCTGAACAAAGGGAGCAAGATGCGCAAGGGAAATTGACTGACCGCCGTATTGGTTAGATGCAACCTGAGCGATTATCTGTGTTGCAATGTTACAAGCGGTAGAAAAACTGTGGGGGCGTTCAATAAGTGTGCCCGTAATAACGGTACCGTTCTGAAGCATATCCTCTAAGTTAACAAGGTCGCAGTTATGCATGTGCTGTGCAAAATAATCGGTATCGTGGAAATGTATTATACCTTCGTTATGCGCCTCTACAATATCGGCAGGTAAAAGAATACGGTTGGTGATATCGCGTGATACTTCACCCGCCATATAATCGCGCTGAGTAGAGTTTATAACAGGGTTTTTATTGCTGTTTTCCTGTTTTGCTTCTTCATTATTACATTCAATAAGGCTTAAAATTTTATCGTCGGTGGTGTTAGACTGTCGCACAAGGTTTCTTGTGTAACGGTAGGTAATATAAGATTTTGCAACTTCAAATGCACCGTGCGCCATTATCTGATGCTCTACCATATCCTGAACTTCTTCCACGCTTGGAGAACGGCCGAGATTCTCGCACGAAAGTACAACGCTTTCGGCAAGACGTCTTATCTGCACGGGAGTCATACGGTCCCTTTCGGATACCGATTCGTTTGCCTTGGTTATGGCAACTATAATTTTTGTAATGTCAAACAGCGCTTCAGAGCCGTTTCTTTTAATAATTTTCATAATTTTTCCTCGTTTTATACATTATATTGTGTGTGAAGTGAAAATATTATAGCATATATAGTACATATAGTCAATAGAAAAAAATTAAAATAAAAGTATAAAATTGAACAGTATTCGGCAGTTTTGTTGAAAGCGAAAACAATGCTTGCTATAATTTATGTGTAAATATTAAGGAGGCGCGATTATGCTTATATGTTGTTTGGGTGATAGTTTAACCAAAGGAGATTACGGTGTAAAAGGAATGAGCGGAGTAGCAAATGTAAAAGAAGAAAATTATCCATATTTCCTTGCAAAATTACTTAATTGTGAAACAAAAAATTACGGATATTGCGGAATAAAGCCAGAACAGTATCTTTGGGCATATAAAGACGGATCAATCGATGTAAGCAAAGCCGACGTTATTATCGTTATGTTGGGAACGAACGGCGGACTCTCGGCAGAAGATGAAACGCAAAATAATATCGCCTTTAAAGAACTTATACAATGCATTAAATTTGACGCTCCAAATGCAAAAGTATACATTTGCACACCGCCCTTTGCAACCGAAAACCCAGAATACTCAAATTTCGGCTATGCTCCGAGAGTAAAGGAAGCGACAAGGTTTATCAAAAAGTTTTGCAATGAAAACGGCTATAATATAATAGACGTAAACGCCTGTAAAGACTTTTGTGAAGAAAACGTTGATATACTGCAGTCTAACGACGGTTTGCATATGAGTAAAACGGGATATAAAACGTTGGCAAAATTCATAGCAGAACATATACATATATAACGAAAGACGCATACAACCCTGTGGGCTGTACGCGTCTTTTATTGTTTTTCAATATTAAAGTGTTACTCTGGCGTATTTTTTCTTACCCTTGCGAACTAAAAGTCCTGCTTTTAAGTCATCGTAAGAATAGAAGGTTTTAACGTCGCTTACCTTTTCTTCGTTTACGGTAACACCGCCCTGCTGAACTAAAGTTCTTGCTTCGCTCTTAGATGAACAAAGGCCGCTTTTTACCATAATATCAAGAATACCGATAGTACCGTCGGCTAAATCTGCAACGTCTAAAGCGGTTGCGGGGATATCGGCTGAATCCTTAGCGCCTGAGAACATATTTTTAGCGGCTTCAAGCGCCTTTTCGGCTTCTTCTTTACCGTGTACCAAAGCGGTTAATTCGAAAGCCAGTATTTCTTTTGCTTTATTAAGTTCGCTGCCTTCCCACTTATCCATTTCGTCAATTTGTTCAAGTGGTAAGAAGGTAAGCATTCTTATACATTTAAGAACGTCGTCATCGCCAACGTTTCTCCAATACTGGAAGAAATCGTAAGGGCTGGTTTTATTCGGGTCAAGCCAAACTGCGCCGTTTGCCGTTTTGCCCATTTTCTTGCCTTCACTGTTAAGAAGCAAGGTTATAGTCATAGACTCTGCCTCGCCGCCGAGTTTACGTCTTATAAGTTCACGGCCGCCAAGCATATTGCTCCATTGGTCGTCACCGCCGAACTGTAAATTACAGCCAAGTGTCTGATACATATGATAGAAGTCGTAACTTTGCATTATCATATAGTTGAATTCAAGGAAGGAAAGACCTTTTTCCATTCTTTGCTTATAACATTCGGCACGAAGCATATTGTTTACCGAGAAATGGGCGCCTACTTCTCTTAAAAGTTCAATATAGTTAAGTTCTAAAAGCCAATCGGCATTGTTTACCATTAAAGCCTTGCCGTCGCCAAATTCAATAAAGCGTTCCATTTGGCGTTTAAAGCATTCGCAGTTATGTTCTATTGTTTCTTTGGTCATCATACTGCGCATATCGCTTCTGCCCGAAGGATCGCCGATATAACCTGTACCGCCGCCTATAAGCGCAATAGGACGGTTACCTGCCATTTGCAAACGCTTCATAAGACAAAGCGCCATAAAGTGGCCAACGTGAAGGCTGTCTGCCGTGGGGTCAAATCCAATATAAAAAACTGCTTTACCGTTATTTACAAGTTCCCTTACCTTTTCTTCATCGGTTACCTGAGCAATAAGGCCTCTTGCCTTTAATTCTTCGTAAATTCCCATTTTTTAAACCTCTTTTATTTTTACATTATTAAAAATTATAACCTAAAGCCAAAACATTGTCAAGCAAGTTAAATTTTTTAAAATGTATTTTTAAAATGTTTTTTGTTCATAATATATTTGAAAACTTTTTACGGAGGTAAAAATATGAAAAAAATTATATCCATTTTACTTGTTATTCTTTGTTTGTGCCCTATTTTAAGTCTTTGCGGTTGTAAAGGCAACAAGGCAGACGTTTACTTTTTAAACTTCAAGCCTGAATCTGCCGAAGCATACAAAAAAATAGCCGCCGCCTACGAAGAAGAAACAGGCGTAAAAGTAAAGGTGGTTACCGCCGCCGCTAACACTTACGAACAAACGCTTAAAAGTGAAATAGCCAAAAGCGAACCGCCTACAATATTCCAGATTAACGGTCCCGTTGGCTTTAAAGGTTGGCAAAGTTACTGCGCCGATTTAAGTACTACCGAATTTGCCGCGCTGTTAAGCGATTCTTCCCTTGCCGTTAAAAAGGACGGTATGATATACGGCGTTCCTTACGTGGTTGAGGGCTACGGTATTATATATAATGATGCCATTATGCGTAAATATTTTGCCCTTGAAAACAAAAAAGTGAACATTTCTTCGGCAAATGAAATTAATTCCTTTGAAAAACTTAAAGCGGTTGTTGAAGATATGACTGCAAATAAACAAGCCCTTGGTATTGACGGCGTTTTTGCTTCTACCTCACTTGCAAGCGGTGAAGACTGGCGTTGGCAGACTCACCTTGCTAATATGGCGTTTTACCACGAATACAGAGATAAAGACGACCCTACCACCGAAACGCTTAATGCCGAAACCATAGAATTTAAGTATGCCGAAAACTATAAAAATCTTTTTGATTTATATATAAATAATTCGGTTACAGAACGAACACTTTTAGGTTCAAAATCGGTTGCCGATTCTATGGCAGAGTTTGCGCTTGGTAAATGCGCTATGGTGCAAAACGGAACCTGGGCGTGGTCGCAAATTGCTTCGGTAACAGGTAACACGGTAAAGTCCGAAGATATTAAAATGCTTCCTTTATATACAGGCGCCGAAAATGAAGAAAACATTGGTATTTGCATTGGCACCGAAAACTATCTTTGCATTAACTCGCGCATTCCTGCCGACAAACAAAAGGCTTCGCTTGATTTTCTTTATTGGCTTTTTGCAAGTGATAACGGCAAACGTTTTGTTACTGAAGAATTAGGTTTTACAACCCCTTTTACTTCGCTTAGTACCGCTGCCGTTGAAGACCCGTTGGCAAAAGAAGTTCAGCGTTATTTAAACGATACCACAAAAGAAAATATTCCTTGGGTATTTACAGGGTTCCCCGGTGAAAACTTTAAAAAAGGCTTTGGCGATGCATTGCTTGAATATGCTCAGGGCAGTATTGATTTTGAAACCTTGAAAACAAGAGTAATTGACAAATGGAAGAGTGAACGAAGCCAGTGAACACCCGAAGTTTAAAGAAATACGGCCTGCTTTTTTGCGGGCCGACTCTTATAGCATTTATTTTAATATTTGTAATTCCGTTTTTTATGGGCGTGTATCTTTCTTTTACACGCTTTACAACGGTAAGCGATGCCACCTTTACGGGACTTGCCAATTACAAAAGCATATTAAACGGTTCTTCGTTTTTATATTCGCTTTCCTTTACTTCTATTTTTGCGGTTTGCAGTGTTATAACCATAAACGTATTTGGTTTTTTACTTGCTTTACTGTTAACCAAAAAAGTAATAGGCAGAAACTTTTTCCGAACGGTGTTTTTTATGCCTAATTTAATTGGCGGTATTGTGCTTGGTTATATATGGCAACTTATTATAAACGGAATACTTTTAAGCAAAGGTGTTTCTATAACAAGCGATGCTTCTTACGGTTTTTTCGGTTTACTTGCGCTTATGAACTGGCAGATGATTGGCTACGTTATGATAATTTATATTGCCGCCATAGGTAATATTCCTCCCGAACTGTTAGAAGCGGCTAAGGTAGACGGCGCCGACGGTTTCACAACCTTAAAAAAGATAATAATACCTTCTTGTATGCCTTCTTTTTCTATTTGTTTGTTTTTAACTCTTACAAACTCGTTTAAACTGTTTGACCAGAACTTAGCGCTTACCGCAGGCGCACCGTCGGGCAAAACACAGATGTTGGCACTTGATATTTACAACACTTTTTACGGAAGTGTGGGAAATGAAGGCGTGGGACAGGCAAAAGCGGTTGTTTTCTTTATTGTTGTTGCCGCCCTTGCTTTACTGCAATTGCATTTTACTTCAAAAGGGGAGTACGAGGCTTAAATTATGAAGAACAAAGAAAATAAAGTTTTATTATGGCCGTTAGTTATTTTGCTTCCTGTTTCTGCTGTATTCTTATTTCCCGTTTTTATTGTTTTGATAAATTCCTTTAAATACAAGTTTAATATAAGCACTATGCCGTTTTCTATTCCCGATAAATCTGCCTTTGCGGGATTTGATAACTATATTTCGGGAATTGAAGACACAGGGTTTCCTTCGGCTTTTGGGTATTCGGTTTTTATAACGGTGTTTTCTGTAGCGGTTATTCTGCTGTTCACCGCTATGACAGCGTGGTATATTGTAAGGATTAAAACCAAGTTTACTTCCTATTTTTATAAAGCGTTGCTGTTTTCTATGATTGTACCCTTTCAAATGGTTATGTTCACTATGTCTAAAACCGCTAACTCTTTAAATCTTGATAATCCATTTGGCCTTATTTTCATTTATTTGGGTTTCGGAGCCGGACTTTCGGTGTTTTTGTTTACGGGATTTATAAAATCGGTGCCGCTAAGCATTGAAGAAGCCGCCACTATAGACGGATGTTCGCCCTTGCAAACCTTCTTTAAAGTGGTTCTGCCTATTTTAAAACCCTGCGCCGTTACGGTTGCAATTTTACAAACTATGTGGATATGGAACGATTACCTTCTTCCTTATTTAATTGTAGGAACCGATTACAAAACTATTCCTATTGCCGTGCAGTATTTAAAAGGCGGATACGGTTCGGTAGATATGGGCGCACTTATGGCAATGCTTACGCTTTCAATTATTCCCGTTGTTGTGTTTTATTTAAGTTGCCAGAAATTCATTATAAAAGGTATTGCCGCCGGAGCCGTAAAGGGCTGACGGCGGCTTTATCTGTTTAATAGTCAGAGAAAGTCAAAAAAATTTGTGAATTTTTTGTTAAAACCTATTGACAAGTGCGAAAATAGAGTGTATAGTATTAACAGTTAGCACTCTAAGTGCGAGAGTGCTAAATAAAAACAGGAGGAGGTGCAATACAGTATGGAACTTACTGCACGGCAGAAAAAAATTCTAACGGCAATAGTTGAACATCACATAGCCACGGGCGAACCGTTAGGCTCAAAGCAGTTAGCAGAAATACTTGATAACGCGCCGTCTTCTGCAACTCTTAGAAACGAAATGAGTTTCCTTTGCGAGGCCGGACTTCTTTCACAGCCTCATACCTCGGCGGGAAGACTTCCCACAAGCGAAGGATACCGTTTATACGTTAGCAGTTTAATGTGCGAAGATGAAATAGACCAGCCCACAAAAGAAATGATAGATGAAACCTTAAGCGGTGCTGTAAATGAATCCCGCGACCTTACCGAAGTTGCTTCTAAACTGCTTTCCAAAATAACGGGGTTACCCGCACTTGCAAGTGTAAACTGTGCTGAGGGCGCCGTTGTTGAAAAAGTACAGATTATTCCAATTGGCATAAAGGCCTATATTATGGCGTTGCTTATGTCTGACGGAAGAATAGAAACCCGTATATGCAAAAGCGCCGAAACGCTTACAGAACATATAATAGATTTGTTTTACAGCGTAACAGCCAAACATATAATAAACCGTCCGATATGTGAACTTACTCCCGCGGCAGTACAAAACATACTTGCCTTTGCAGGGCTTGACGCTCTTGAAATTGCACCGCTTTTTAACTCTCTTTCAAAACTGCTTAAAAGCGCATCGGATTCACGGCTTGACGTTAACGGCGAATCAAACGTTTTTTCTATGCTTAAAGAAGAAGAAAAAGCAAAAAGACTGTTATCCCTTTTAGAACGAAAAGAAGCAATGCTTTCTTTAGTTAACAATATAAATTCACCCATTGGCGTTGTTTTTGGCAGAGAAACGTCTTACAGCGAATTAAATCCCTCTGCCGTTATTGTTGCCCGTATTGGTACCGATGGCAACGAAATGGGACGGGTTGCGGTAATAGGCCCTACCAGAATGTCTTACGACCGCATAATACCAAGTACAAAATATATTGCCGCAAAACTTTCAAGTCTTTTGGGCGATAACAATATATAAGGAGTTAAAGTAAAGTGGAAGAAAACATTAAAAACGAAACCGCCGAAGTTACCGAAACACCCGAAACCCCAGTAGCAGAGGAACAGGTTAAGAAAAAAGAAAAAAAGTCTTCTAAAGCACAGGAAATTGAAAAACTTAAGGAAGAACTTGAAAAAAGCAAAGACGTACTTACAAGAACCGCCGCTGAGTTTGATAATTACAAAAAACGCACGGCACGTGAACGCGCAGGCATTGCCGAATATGCAAAAGCAGAACAGGCAAAAATTTTACTGCCCGTTTTTGATAACATAGACCGCGCAGGCGAGTTTAATCCCGATAGCAGTGATTATATAAAGGGCATAGAACTTATTGTAAAGCAATTTGTTTCCCTTGCCGAAAAATTATCGCTTGTTGAAATTGCAAAGGTGGGAGATGCGTTTGACCCTTCGCTTCACGAAGCAGTTATGCATATAGAAGATGAATCTTTAGGCGAAAACGTTATTGCCGAAGTTTTGCAAAAAGGATACAAAATAGGCGACACCGTTATAAGACCTGCTATGGTTAAAGTAGCAAACTAACATAATTATGGTTTTAAACCGTTAAAAATTTAAATAACCCAAACAAAAAAGGAGAAAATTATTATGGGAAAAATTATAGGTATTGACTTAGGTACAACAAACTCTTGCGTAGCCGTTATGGAAGGCGGCGAAGCGGTAGTTATTGCTAACGCCGAAGGCGCAAGAACCACACCAAGCGTTGTGGCATTTTCTAAATCGGGAGAAAGAATGGTAGGTCAGGTTGCAAAACGTCAGGCTATTACCAACCCCGAAAGAACCATTAGTTCCATTAAAAGAGAAATGGGTACTTCTCACACCGTTGCAATTGACGGCAAGAACTACACACCTCAGGAAATTTCGGCTATTATTCTTCAGAAGTTAAAAGCCGATGCCGAAGCATACTTAGGCACAACCGTAAGCGAAGCAGTTATTACTGTTCCTGCTTACTTTACCGATGCTCAGCGTCAGGCTACTAAAGACGCAGGTAAGATTGCCGGTCTTGAAGTAAAGCGTATTATTAACGAACCTACCGCTGCCGCTTTGGCTTACAGTATTGATAAGGAAGACGACCAGAAGGTTATGGTATACGACCTTGGCGGCGGTACTTTTGACGTTTCTATTATTGAAATGGGCGACGGCGTTCAGGAAGTTCTTGCTACTGCAGGTAACAACCGTCTTGGCGGTGATGACTTTGACAAGCGCATTATCGACTACATTGTTGCAGGTTTTAAGGCTGAACAGGGTATTGATTTATCTACCGATAAAATGGCTATGCAGCGTATAAAGGAAGCTGCTGAAAAGGCAAAGATTGACCTTTCGGGTATGACAACTGCCGATATTAACCTTCCCTTTATTACTGCTGACTCCAACGGTCCTAAACACTACGAAACAACCATTACACGCGCTAAGTTCAACGAACTTACTGCTGACCTTGTAGAAGCTACAATGGGTCCTGTTCGTCAGGCTCTTGCCGATTCAGGTCTTCAGAAGAACGAAATAAACAAGGTTCTTATGGTAGGCGGTTCTTCCCGTATTCCTGCTGTTCAGGAAGCTGTTAAGCAGTTTATAGGAAGCGAACCCTTTAAGGGCATTAACCCCGATGAATGTGTTGCTTTGGGCGCCGCTTTACAGGGCGGTGTATTAGGCGGCGACGTTAAGGGATTATTACTTCTTGACGTTACCCCGCTTTCGCTTGGTATTGAAACAATGGGCGCTGTTTGCACAAAGGTTATTGAAAGAAACACCACCATTCCTACCAAGAAGAGCCAGATATTCTCTACCGCTGCAGACGGTCAGACTTCGGTTGAAGTAAACGTTTTACAGGGTGAGAGAGAATTTGCAAAAGACAACAAACAACTTGGTGTATTCCATCTTGACGGTATTGCTCCTGCTCCTAGAGGAATCCCTCAGATTGAAGTAACTTTTGATATTGACGCTAACGGTATTGTTCACGTTTCTGCTAAAGATTTAGGCACAGGCAAAGAACAGTCTATCACCATTACTGCAAGTACAAATATGTCTAAAGAAGATATTGACAAGGCTGTAGCCGAAGCTGCTCAGTATGAAAACGAAGACAAAAAACGCAGAGAAGAAGTTGACACCAGAAACAATGCCGACCAGATGATTTACCAGACCGAAAAGACTGTAAATGAATTCGGCGACAAACTTTCTGATGAAGAAAAGAATAAAATCAACACTGCAAAAGAAGCATTGAAAGAAGCATTAAAGGGCACTGATATTGATGCTATTAAGGCTAAACAGGAAGAACTTCAGAAAGAAGTTTATGCCGTAAGTGAAAAGGTTTATCAGGCAGCGGCTGCAGCGCAACAGGCACAAGGTGCGCAGGACGCAGCGCCGCAAAATGATAACAACGTTTACGATGCTGATTTCAGCGACGTTGAAGATGCAGACAAACAGTAATTGAATTAAAAGGCAGTCCCGAAAAATCGGGACTGTCACTACATATTATTTTAGGAGAGTTTTATTTTGGCAGACCAAAAAAGAGATTATTACGAGGTTTTAGGCGTTGATAAATCGGTTGGCGATGACGAACTGAAAAAAGCCTATAGAAAAGCGGCAAAAAAATATCACCCCGATTTACACCCAGGTGATGCCGAAGCCGAAAAGAACTTTAAAGAAGTAAACGAAGCCTATGAAGTGCTTTCCGATAAAGATAAGCGTTCTCGCTACGACCAGTTCGGACATGCAGGTGTTGACCCTAACTTCGGCGCGGGCGGCGGCGGATACGGCGGCGCTTACGGCGGAGGTTTTGACTTCGGCGATTTAGGTGATATTTTCGGTTCTTTCTTCGGCGGTGGTTTTGGCGGCGGTTCACGACGCAGTAACCCCAATGCTCCGCGCAGAGGCGCAGATACTGCATCGGCTGTTACAATTTCGTTTGAAGAAGCCGCAAAGGGATGCAAAAAAACCATTAAAGCCACACGCATTGAAAACTGCAGCGAATGTGGCGGAAGCGGCGCAGAAAAAGGAAGCACACCTAAAACTTGTCCTACCTGTCAGGGTAGCGGTCAGGTAACAACTGCACAGCGAACTCCGTTCGGCGTTATGCAGACACAACAGGTCTGCAGTCAGTGCCGAGGCAACGGTAAAATAATTGAAAATCCCTGTAAGTCCTGTTCGGGCAAGGGCAGAAAACGCGTTAGCGTTGAAAAGATTATTGATATACCTGCGGGTATTGACGACGGACAGCGCATTACGCTTCGCGGCGGCGGTGATATGGGAACAAACGGAGGCCCTGCAGGGGATCTTTACATTACCGTTTCGGTTCGTCCACACGCCATATTTGAACGCGAAGGTTTTGACGTTTTCTGTGAAATTCCGATTACCTTTGCTCAGGCGGCATTGGGCGCTGAAATTATTGTTCCCACGCTTGACGGCAAAGTTAAATTTACCATTCACGAAGGCACTCAACCCGGCGATGAATTCAAACTTAAAGGCAAAGGTATTAAGCGCCTTAACTATTCGGGATACGGCGACCAATATGTAAAGGTTATTGTTGAAGTTCCCAAAGACCTTTCTAAGAAGCAACGTGAACTGCTGAGAGAGTTTGACAGCCAGACCGATGAAAGTAATTATAAAAAGCGCAAAAGTTTCTTTTCTAAAGTAAAAGATCTTTTTGATGAGGAGAAATAATTATGTTTGAGGCTTTGTTTTACGCACTGCAAACCGCTGTAGCTATAGCTTTACCGCTTATTATTAAAGCGCGTATTGACAAACATGAAGCCGCGAAGAAAACTTTCGGCGCAGGAATTATTGTTTATCTTTTATTTGCCGTTATTAACAGCGTTGTTCAGGTTGTAATTATAAACAGTTTAGAAATAACTTCAGCTGTTATTATGAACCCTTGGGTTTCGGCAATTTTCAGCGGATGCATTTTTACCGTTTGTCTTACCGTAGGCCGCATTATTTGGATTAAATATATAATGAAAAAAGCCGATAAAAAGGTTGACGGTCTTGTTTTCGGCACGGGGTACTCCTTAGCTATGTGTATTGTTACATACGCACTGTCAGGCATTGTATCCTGCATATTTGCCGTTATGAAAGCGCTGGAAAGTACAAAGGCTGTGCCAAGTGTTTTCCACACTACTGCGCAAATTGTGGCAGACGGCAACGTTTACACCATATTTCTTATAACGCTTCAGCTTATATTGCTTTGCGTTCTTGAAATATGCATTTCGGCTATATTGTTTACCTCAATTAAAAAGTTATCAGGCGGCGCGTTTTTCCTTCTTGCCGTACTGTTTTCAGCGGTTGCCCACACGTTTTTAGAATCCCCGCTTGAAACCGAAATAAGGCTGATAATTCTTGCTGTAACAACAATACTTTCAGCTGCCGTTTGTTGGCGCTGTACTAAAAAAGAATAACCAAAAAAGGGACTGTCTCACTAAGAAGAAGTGAGGCAGCCTCTTTTTTAACTATCATAAGACAAAATGTTTTCTGCATTTTTATAATAGGTAGGCGGATGTTTAAAATGCGCCTTAAAGCAACGCGTGAAATAATTGGCATCACTAAAACCACAGGAAAAAGCTATTTCCCATATTTGTCCTTCGTTATTCATTATCATTTTCTTCGCTTTTTCAAGACGGCAAAGATTAATAAAGGTTACGGGCGTAACGCCTATGGCATTTTTAAATTTACGGCAAAAATGCGCCGAAGTATAGCCAAACCGTTTGCAAAGATCTGCCGTTGAAAGTTCTTTTTCACAGTTTTCCTCTATATAATCGGTAACCTCTTTTAGTTGTAATGAACTTTTGTTACCGTTAGGTTTTAAAACACCTTTTTTTATCATTACATGTATAAGCCTGTAAATTTCGGCTACCGCTTCAATTGAATCGACATCTACTTCATCACAAATTTTATTAAGTACAGTCAGAACCTCTTTATCATCAGTTACGGCATCAAAGGTAACTTCCCCGTTAAATATTTTTGGAAAAAGTTGCTTGCAAACCTTTGATTCGTTATAAAAATATCTTATATCAAACATAAGAATGTTATAAACACCTGCACACTTTGATATCCCCTGATGCACAACACCGCTTGGAACAATAAGCGCCTGTTCCGCCCTTAATACACCTTTTTTGCTTCCCAAGGTATAATAAAAAGTGCCTTCTCTTAAATACAAAATTTCCAAACGCCTGTGCCAATGAGGTACAAAATGCTCAACTTCTGAATTATAATTATAAATTTTTTTACCCTTTATTATCGCGGCATCGCTGTAATCAACAACATCGCTTTCTCTTATAGCCGCAGGCAAAGCTTTACCCCCCCTAAACATCAAAATTGTGCTAAGATTTAACTATATTGTGCTATCAATATCTGCTATTTTATGCTATCATAATTAAAACCGAAAATCAAGTTTTTGTTTGAGGTGAAATTATGAAAACCACCAAAGCGAAATATAACGAGATTATTGAATATTTAAAAAACACTTGCGAAAAAGATTTAAGCGTAGATGATATTGCCGAATATTTTTGTATGAGCAAATCATCTTTAAAACGAATTTTTTCGCTTTGCAACGACAAAGGAATTGCAAAACAGTTTAACGCATTTAAAATTGAAAAAGCCAAACAGTTGCTTAAAGAGGGTTTAGAACCTAACGAAATTGCAGAACGGCTTGAATTTGCATCGGTAAACTATTTTTACGTAGTTTTTAAAAGAGAAACGGGTATTTCGATATCTGAATATAAAAAACAGCATTAAAAAAACGAAGATGAAAATCTTCGTTTTTTGTTTTATAAATCTTTTTCGTGTAAAACCACGCCATCGTTTACAAGTTCCTTTTGAAGTTCGCTTATATCAATACGGCAGAAGTCATCACACATAGCCGCGGCGGTTCCTGCTGCCTGTCCCGTTACGGCACAACAAGGAATAACTCGCATTATATCCCACATATCATCGGTAACAGAAGTACATCTGCCTGCGGTTATAAGGTTTTTAACCTCTTTACAATAAAGCGTTTTAAAAGGCACTTCAAAAACAGGACCCGCTTTACGCCAATCGGATACCATACCTATTGAATCGGCAAAATATTTATGCATCTGCGTTTCATCAAGTGTATATTCGCCCACAATTTTTCTTGTCATACGCAGTTGCGGTATGGTTGCTATAGACGTGGGAACCACCTGCTCACCGTTTTCTCTGCGATTTAATATATCCTCAAGAAGCCGCGCGTGGGAAAGTTGTACTAATTCAGAATTTTCGGCAGTATTAAGTCCCGAAAAATAGCGTTGCCCCTCTTTATCGGTATAAAAAGAATCACCAAGCATTTTAAGCGCATAACCGTTTTCACTAAGTCCGTAATACCACGCCGCAAGTTTATTGCCTTTTTTATGTTTTTCGGTTGGTACGCCTGAAAAATAAGCAATATCACAATCCCCCGTTGCATCGACAACGCTTTTTACCTTTATTGCCTGTCTGCCCGATTTACTTTCGGTAATCACGGCATTAATTCTGTCGTTTTCTTTATCTACGGCAACGGCATAGGTGCCGTAAAGAATTTCAACGCCCACACTACTGAGCAGTTGTTCGGCAAGAACAGCAAAAAGGTTGGGGTTAAAAGAAGATTCATACCGTTTTTTCTTTTCTTCTCTTTTTTCAAACCATTCTTCAGGGTATAACCCTTCGTGGCCCATAGACACCGAAAGTTTTAATAGTTCTTCCGCAATACCGAAAGATACCTGTTTGCCAAGTCCATCGCAGAGGGCAAGATAAATGGTAACAAGCCCTGCAGTACCAAGACCGCCTAAAATATATTCTTTTTCAAGCAATATTACCTTTGCGCCGTGTCTTGCTGAAGAAAGCGCCGCGCTTATTCCTCCAAAACCGCCGCCGCAAACAAGCACGTCGCATTCCTTTGTCACAGGAGTTTTTATTGTTTCGGTTATCATTTTTTATCACCCAAAGCAATTATACTCTAAGAGAAATGTTTTTTCAATGTAAAAAACGGTTTATTTTTTGTTAAAAACATCACTGTTTTTAATATTTTTAAAATTACCAAAGGTTTCGTTTACGGTTTCGCAGTAAGAAAAGGTGTTTTCATACTTAGAAATTATTTTTCTGAAATCGGCAACCTGCGTATTGTTTACAACGCATAAAAGCACGGTTTTGTTCTTCTTGGTGTAGGCGCCCTCTGCCGTTATTTTTGTTGCTCCGTGGCGCAAAACCCGTGTTAATTCTTCAGCAATTTCATCTGGGTATTCAGTTATAACGGTAAACTGATACGCGGTTTTCGTACCCTTTATTATATAGTTGCCTACATAGTTTGAAACAAAACAATAAGTAATGCAAAGCGCAACGGGTTTGTAATCAAGCGCGCCGTTATTGGAATAAACAAAAAGCGATACCACGGCAATTATTGCATTCAACGTAAAAGTAACCATAAAAAAGTTTGTGTTGGGGCGTTTGGAATTTATCATTTTTGAAACAAGTTCCATACCGCCGCTTGAGGAATTGTTTTTAAGCGAAAAACCTGCAACAACACCGCTTAAAACACCGCTTATAATAACGGGAAATATGGTATCGTGTCCGCCTGCATCATACTGTAATTTATCAAGTCCGCTTTTTTGCAAATACAAATATGCAAATGAATACACAAGCGTGAAAACAAGGCTTTTTACTGCATATTCCTTTTCGAAACAAAAGAAAAAGAGTAAACAAAGCGGTATGTTGATAATAAGCGAAACGTAAGAAATACTGAATCCCGTTTTATACTGTATCATAGTTGCAATACCGTTTAAACCTGCCGGCGCAAAGTTGTTTTCTATTATAAAAATATAGTAATTCACCGCTAAAAGAAGCGCTAAAGCCACAATTACTAAGTAAGATAAAATATTTTTTCCGTTTGCTTTCATTTTTATACCCCTTTTCTGTTTACTTACGAATTATAATCTGTTATTATATATTTGTAAAATGAATACATTTGATATACATTATCAAATTTACTGATAGGTGATATAAATGGACATTAAAAACATTCAGACCTTTATAAGAGTAGCAGAATTAAAGAGTTTTACAAAGGTTGCAAAGGAACAGAATTACGTGCAGTCTGCCGTTACAATGCAGATACAGCAACTTGAAAAAACACTTGGGTACCCACTTTTCGACCGCATTGGAAAAACGGTTTCGCTAACACAGGCGGGTGAACATTTTTTAAGTTATGCCTATGATATTATAGACAGTTTTAATAAGGCGGTTACCTTTGATAAAGACAATCCGCTTCTTTTTGGCACTTTAAGGGTTGGTGTGCTTGAATCGCTTTTAATGTCGCGCCTTAGTAATATGTTGCCCGAATTTTTTAACAAGCATAATAATATTGAACTGCGCGTAAAAACAGAACATTCTAAAGAACTGTTAAAAATGCTTAAAGAAAACGAACTTGATATAGCCTATCTTTCAACCGATATTAATACCGATTCGCTTTTTAAGTGTCTTTATAAAAAAGAAGAACAACTTATTTTCGTGTGCGCTCCTAATCACCCTGCCGCAAAAAAGAAAAAAATACCGCCCGAAGAACTTTTTTGCTACAATTTTGCAGTTACCGAAAAAATAGGCTTTTGTTATAACCGCCTTACCCGACTTGCGGCAGAATATAACCAGAGTTTGAAAGAAGTAATTGAAATAGACAGCACCGCCGTTATTTCACGGTTGGTAACAAAAGGACACGGAATTGCTCTGCTGCCCGAATACTGCGTTAAAGAACAAATAGAAAACGGCGAACTTGTAAAAATAGACGCCGACATACCCACACAAATATACTACAGCCAGATTCTCTGCCACAAAAACCGCTGGATATCCCCCTTCATAAAAGCCTTTGTAGAAACACTTGAAGATATGAACTAGACAAAGACCTGTGTTCAAACTGAACACAGGTCTTTGTTATGTATAACTTATTGTATTAGGGTTTATTTAGTTTTTGTGAAGCAATAACCGCTACAGCATTTAAGACAAAAACAATCACACCCATAATTATATTTGTATTTTGGTTCTTAAAAAATGCATTAAGCAAAATGTCTATTACAAAAACCGCAACAATTTCAATTAAAACTATAATAATATGTTTTTTCATTTTTTACTCCTTAAGATCATCAAGGTTTGCAATCGCTGATGCAATGAATCCAAGACAAACTGCTATGACTTTTGTTAGATATTGTAACAACGAAAACCTTATAAACGCTATACAAAACATAACCGCAACAATAATTGCTAACAAAAAAGCAATTATTGTTAGTTTTTTCAAAGTATCGGCAGTCCTTTTAGCATATCTGCCGAAAACACCGAAATAGCCTAACATAAATGCCGCCGCAAAGCCGGATATTGCTGTAGCTGCACCGTTAAAACCGCCTTTAACGGCAGAAAATACAACGGTTGCAATAATTATTATAAGGTTTAATGCGGCAAAAAACCTTAAGTTGTTTTTTACAAAAGCCAATACTTTTTCAATCATTTAAATACCCCTTAGATTTATGATTTAATTGTATCATAAAGACTTAATTTTTTCAACGTTGAAAAATAAAAACGGACAGTGAAGTCCGTTTTTCAAATATTTATTATTCTGCAAGAAAGGATTTGCGCCTCTTTTATTTCGTGGGTTATAAGGATTAAGGCTCTGCCGTTTAAATGCTTTTCAATTACCTTTAAGCAAAGCGCTTTTGTTTCGCTGTCAAGCCCCGTAAGCGCTTCATCGAGAATTAGCACGTCGCTTTCGTGCGCAAGGGCTCTTGCAAGGCTGACACGCCGTTTCATACCTCCCGAAAGTTCGTTTGGGAGTTTATCTTTTGCCTCGCTTAGTCCTAATTCATTGAGCAGTTCTTCTGCCTTTATCTCGCTTGAAAACAGCTGGACGTTTTCTTTTGCGGTTTTTAGCGGAATAAGTCGGTCTTCCTGAAACGAAACCGAAAAGGTTATATTTTCTTTTCGCTGTATAGCGCCTTTTTTTGCTTTTTCAAGCCCCATAACAAGGCGTGATACGGTACTTTTACCGCTTCCCGAAGCACCGAAAAAACAAATACGGTCTTCTTTTTTTAATTCAAAAGAAAGGTTTTTTATTATTTCGCCTGTATTACGGTATTTAAAGGTTACGTTATTAAAACTTATCATTGTTTCGCCCTCCTTTTAAATAAAAAGGAAACTCCGTGTTCAAGCGCAACACTTAAAATAACCACTGCTACGGTTACGGCAAAAACGTTATTGTAATCCACACTGCTTTTACCGCGCCACAACAACTCGCCCAACGAATTTACCGTGCGGCAGATAACTTCAGCCGCAATACCTGATTTAAAGGCAAAACCGAGCCCCGTTGAAACCGCGCTTGTAATAAAGGGCTTAGCACCCGGAAGAATTATATGTTTTAAGGTATCAAACCGTTTCATTCCCATAACGTTTGCCATTTCAAGCAACTGTTTATTTGTAGCATTAATGCCGTCGTAAACGTTGGTCCATATTATTGGAAGCACCGTTAAAAAGGCTATAAAAGTAGGAACGTATTCTCTTGACATCCACAAATAAACAAGAATTATAAAAGATGCCACGGGAACTGCGCGGATAACCTTTAAAAGCGGCGAGAACAAGGTGTAAATTAAACTATAACGGCTTGAAAGCACACCGAAAACAGTACCAAATACAAAGGCAAGTAAAAAACCTGCCAATACCCTTAAAAGCGATAGTAGCACCGAAACGTAAAACAGCGAATCATTTAAACTGCAAAAAAGCGAAAGGGCGGTTGATACAGGGGTAGGGATATCTATAAGTAAATCTTTATTTGCAGCACTTGCCGCAATCTGCCATAGTATTAACCAGAACAAAATTGCGGCAAGTGTTTTTAATGTTTTTTTAATTTGCGACATAGTAGAAGTTATCCTCGGGTAACTTTCCGCCTACGCTTTTTGGATTTGCATCGTACATTACTTTAAGATATCCCGAAAGTCCTTCTTTTAATTCTTTGCCCTCTACAAAGGTGAGTCCGCAATAAGGAATAGCCTGTTTTGCAATAGCGGCTTTTGGTATTATTCCGCGCTTTTCGCAAAGTGCGGCTGTGCCTTCTACGTCGCTTATAGCCTTTTCAATAGATTCCTTATATTCCTTTAAGAAAGTATCTACAACACCTTTATTTTCCTTTAAAAATTCGTTTCTTACAATAACGCAACCCATAAACAGTTTACTTTCATCGCCTGATATTTTGCCCCATTCTTCGCTCATATCAAAAACTGTTTTAGCATTTGCGTTTTTCATTTTAAGGTTGGTTGCAACGGGCTGAGGAGCCATAATTACAGCGGTTGGATCATTTGCCCAAACGGTAAGAAGTTCGCTTCCTTCGGCAACGAATTTAATTGTTACGTCTTTTTCGGCATCAATTCCGTTGCCCTTTAAAACATAACGCAAAATGTATTCGGGATTAGCGCCCTGACCGGGGGAATAAATTGTTTTGCCTTTTAAATCGGCAATACTGTTTATTTCTTCACCGTTTGTAAGCATATAAAGTACGCCTGTGGTATTTACGGCAATAACGGTAACGCCGCCTTCGGTTCTATTATAAAGTGTAGAAGCAAGGTTGGTAGCAACTGCGGCAACGTCTGCTTCGCCCTTTGAAACTGCGCTTACAATTTCATCGTTAGCGCCCGTTAAGGTAAAGTTATAGGTGTTTAAAGTTTCAGCAGATTCTGCCTTTTCCCAAAGATTTAAGGCGCCTATGCCTGTTGGTCCTGAAAGAACGTAAACGTTCATTTCGCCTGTTTGCACCTTTGCTTCACCGCAACCTGCAAAACTTAACAACAACGCAAGACTTAACACAACACATAATAATTTTTTCATTTTAAAACACTTACCTTTCCGTCCTTTCGGACAATTATATTTTTTTGTTCCAATTCATTCATAGCGCGGTAAAGACTTGTTCTGCCGATACCGAGCGTTTGTGAAAGCAACGACATATTAATTTTTTCATCACTTTGATTTGCACAAAGATAATTATACAATCTGCTTTCGGCTGAATCGGCGGTAAAAAGAGATATTTTTTGGTTTAAAAAACGAATTTTTGAAGACAAAAAAGAAATATAATTTATTGCCGTTTGAGGGTATTCTTTAAAAAGTTCTTTAAGTTTTTCTTCACTTATAAACAAAACCGAGCAGTTTGTTTTTGCATTTATACGGCTGACATAAGGTTCGCTGCTGCCAAACACTGCCGCCGCACCGAAAACGCTTGACGGCAAAAATTCTTTAAGTGCTACACCGCCGCTTGATAATGCCTCTGCTTTGCCGCTTAAAAGTACGCCGAGCGCCTTTTTATAATTATTACATTCATAAATGCAATCATTTTTAAGAAAGGTTTTTACCTGACCTAAATTTTTTGTTTCAAAGTTTTGTTCAATGCCTTTAAAAAGAAATAAGTTTTGCAATATATTTTCTTCTTTCTTCACCTTTTCACCTCCGAAACTGTACCAAATGGAACACTTTTATTATAATATACCCTATTGTTTACTTTTTGTCAATAAATTTATAAAGAATTTGTCTTCACTTTTTGAAAAAGTGTGGTAAAATATACCTATATCAATTAAAAGAAGGGTTTTACTATGGCAAAAAAGCAATTTAAAGCAGAAAGCAAACGACTGCTTGACTTGATGATTAATTCAATTTACACCAACAAAGAAATATTTTTACGCGAAATAATTTCTAACGCAAGTGATGCAACCGATAAACTGCGTTATATTTCGCTTACCGATGAAAATGCACGCGGCAAATGCGGTGATATGAGCATAGAAATTGTTGCCGATAAAAATGCGCGTACCATTAGCGTAAGCGATAACGGTATTGGTATGACTGCAAAAGAACTTGAAGAAAATTTAGGTACTATTTGCAAAAGCGGTTCACTGCAGTTTAAAGAAGAAATGAGCACCGAAGAAGAAAAAGAGGCTGTTAATATTATAGGTCAGTTCGGTGTTGGTTTTTATTCAGCATTTATGGTAAGCGATACCCTTACCGTAATAAGCCGTTCCTACAAAGATGACGTTGCGCACAAATGGCAGTCAAACGGCGCCGACGGTTATACCATAAGCGAAGACACAAGAGAAAACGTTGGTACTACCATTATTATGCATCTTAAAGACGATACCGATGATATTAAATACAGCGATTATTTAAACGAATACACTTTAAGACATCTTATAAAACAGTATTCCGATTATATTCCCCACCCAATTAAACTTTTTGTTGAAAAGACAAAAGAAGTTGGCGAAGGCGAAGAAAAAACACAAGAAACCTACAACGAATTTGAAACCGTAAACAGTATGGAACCTGTTTGGAAAAAGAGCAAGGCAAAATTAAAAGAAGAAGAAACCAATGCTTTTTACAAAGAAAACTTCCGCGATTTTACCGACCCGTTGTTTACAATACGTGTTTCTGCCGAAGGCGTTGTTTCTTACAATGCGCTTTTATATATTCCTGCAACCACCCCTTACGATTACTTCACAAAAGAATACGAAAAGGGATTGAAACTTTATTCAAACGGCGTACTTATTATGGAAAAATGCTCTGATTTAGTTTCTGAACATTACCGTTTTGTAAAGGGCGTTGTAGACAGCGACGATTTATCGCTTAATATTTCACGCGAAATGTTACAGCAAGACACCGCTTTAAAGACTATTTCTAAAAACATTGAAAAGAAAATACATTCCGAACTTAAAAAAGCGCTTGATAACGACCGTGAAAAGTATGAAAAATTCTACTCTGCGTTCGGTATTCAGTTAAAATACGGTGTTGTAAGCAATTACGGAATGAACAAAGACGCCTTAAAAGATTTACTTATGTTCTATTCCTTAAACGAGCAAAAACTTATTACGCTTAACGAATACGTTTTAAAAATGCCCGAAGAACAAAAGCATATTTATTATGCCTGCGGAGAAACTAATGCTAAAATAGCATCGCTTCCGCAAACCGAACTTGTTAAAGCAAAAGGTTTTGATATGCTTTGCCTTACCGATGAAGTTGATGAGTTTGTTATGAATATTTTAAATAACGAACAAAACAAGGATTTCTGCAGTATTAACGCTGAAAACAACGATTTGTTAGATGAAAACGAAACCAAAGAAGCCGAAACAAAAGAAGCCGAAAACAAAGAAATGCTTGATTTCTTAAAAGAAACACTTGGTATTAGCGACGTTGTTATTTCCAAAAAATTGAAAACACATCCCGTTTGTCTTTCTTCTCAGGGTAACATTACTTTGGAAATGGAAAAATACTTTGCTTCGCTTCCCGATAAGCAGATGAGCGGTGTTAAGGCAGAGCGTGTTTTGGAATTAAACAGCGAACACAAAATATTTAACGTTTTGAAAGATTACTACGAAAACGACAAAGAAAAAGCCGCTTCACTTGCAAAGGTTCTTTACAGCAGCGCATTGCTTATTGCAGATATGCCCATTGAAGACCCAAGCGGATACACAGAACTTATTTGCAATCTTCTTTAAAAAAAGTGTTGATTTTTTAAAAGGATTGTGTTATAATGCTATGCGGCAATATTCGCGTATGCGTTAAATTTTGCCCTTTACCGTTTACCGAGCTTCAGGTGTCTGCCGTATTATTACGGAACACTCAAGACCTTTGGCTCAGTTTACGGCGTATAATTAAAGAAAAGGAGTGAAACGAAATGACAGCAGAAAGAAAGCAGCAGCTTATTAAGGAATACGCTGTTCACGAAGGTGATACAGGTTCTCCTGAAGTACAAATTGCTCTTCTTACAGAGCGTATCAACGAATTGAACGCTCATCTTAAAGTACACGCTAAGGATCATCATTCCCGTCGCGGTCTTCTTAAGATGGTTGGTCATCGCCGTAACTTGCTTGCATATCTTACTAAGGTAGATATCAACCGTTACCGTGATATCATCAAACGTCTTGAAATTCGTAAGTAATTTTACGCAAAAAGGGCAGACCGGCATTATCCGGTTTGCCCTATTATATTATTTTTTGGGTGTTTTGCGCTTCGGTTAGCGGTAAATCGTGTTTTTAAAGTTTTTTAAAGATAGGATTTATTGCTAACGAAGGAATGCCCTTGATTTAAGGAGGAACAAAAATGTTTGAAAACTACAAGATTTATGAAACCGAACTTGCCGGAAGAAAACTTACTTTAGAAACCGGCAAAATGGCATTACTTGCTAATGCCGCAGTTATGGCACGTTATGGCGAAACTGCTGTACTTTGTACAGTTACGGCCTCTGCGAAGCCACGTGAAGGCGTGGATTTCTTCCCGCTTTCTGTTGATTACGAAGAAAAAATGTATTCTGTTGGCCGTTTCCCAGGCTCATTTACACGCCGCGAAGGTAAGGCCGCAGACAAAGCAATTCTTGCTTCCCGTTGTATAGACCGTCCTATTCGTCCTCTTTTCCCAAAAGATATGAGAAACGATTGCAGCGTTGTTGCTACAGTAATGTCGGTTGACCCTGATTGCGATCCGCAGATTGCTGCCGCTATTGGTGTTTCTGCCGCTATTGCTATTTCCGATATTCCTTGGGCAGGTCCTATTTCTTCGGTTAACGTTGGTCTTTGTGACGGCGAAATTGTTATTAACCCTACTCTTGAACAAAGAAAAACAACACAGCTTGACCTTACCGTTTCTTCTACCGCAGATTTAGTTGCTATGATAGAAGCAGGCGCTAACGAAATAAGCGATGAAGTTATGTTCGATGCTATTATGGCAGGTCACGAAGAAAACAAGAAAATTGTTGAATTTATTAACGGTATTGTTGCTGAAATAGGCAAAGAAAAATTCGAGTTCGAATCTAACGATCCAGACCCTGCTATTATGGCAGAAATTGAAGAATTCTGCATTGAAGACGTTAAGAAAGCGCTTGATACCGATGACAAACTTGTTAGAGATGCCGCTTTACTTCCTATTTACAATGCTGTTCACGAAAAGTTTGACGAACGCTTTGAAGACAACACTGCAAAGTTAGATGAAATTATGTATCTTGTTCAGAAACACGTTGTTCGCGCCTGGCTTAAAGATGAAAAGAAACGTGTTGACGGCAGAGGTATTGATGAAATACGTCCTTTGGCGGCTGAAATTGATTTACTTCCCCGTGTACACGGTACAGGTATGTTCACACGCGGTCAGACTCAGGTTCTTTCAAGCGCTACTTTGGCTTCTGTTGCCGAAGCGCAGAAACTTGACGGTCTTGATGAAGAAACCGAAAAGCGTTACATTCACCACTACAACTTCCCGTCTTACAGCGTTGGTGAAACCAAACCTTCACGCGGCCCCGGCAGACGTGAAATCGGTCACGGAGCACTTGCTGAACGCGCATTAGTACCCGTTATTCCAAGCGTTGAAGAATTCCCCTATGCTATAAGAGTTGTAAGTGAAGTTCTTTCTTCTAACGGTTCTACTTCTCAGGCTTCTATTTGCGGTTCTACACTTGCATTAATGGCTGCAGGTGTTCCGATTAAAGCACCTGTTGCAGGTATTTCCTGCGGTCTTATCACAGGCGATGAAGGCGTTTACGGCGACTTTATGACTATGGTTGACATTCAGGGCCTTGAAGACTTCTACGGCGATATGGACTTTAAGGTTGCAGGTACAAAAGAAGGCATTACCGCAATTCAGATGGACTTAAAGGTTCACGGTCTTACCCCCGAAATTATTAAAGAGGCTCTTTCTAAAACTCACACTGCAAGAAACTATATTCTTGATGAAATTATGGCTCCTTGTATTGCTGAACCCAGAAAAGAACTTTCTAAATATGCTCCTAAAATGCTTTCTACCGTTATTGACCCCGCTAAAATCGGCGACGTTATTGGTAAACAGGGCAAGGTTATTCAGTCTATACAGGAACAGTGCGACGTTGTTATTAACATTGAAGACGACGGTCACGTTTACATTGCAGGTGTTGACCTTGATAAATGTAATCAGGCTTTGGCTATTGTTGAAACAATTGCAAACGACCCCGAAATAGGCGCTGTTTACAAGGGTAAAGTTACAAGACTTATGAACTTCGGCGCATTTGTAGAAATTGCCCCAGGTAAAGAAGGTCTTGTTCACATAAGCAAACTCGACGTTAAACGCGTTGAAAAGGTTGAAGACGTTGTTTCTGTTGGCGACGAAGTAATTGTTAAGGTTACCGAAATTGATGACCAAGGCAGACTTAACCTTTCCCGCCGTGACGCGCTTGTAGAAGTTGAAGGCGCTGTTGTTGAAGATGACGGCGAAGAGGAAGCGCCACGCAGAAAACCCGACAGAAAAGGCGGCAACCGCAGAGGCTTTAAGCGTCACGATTAATTAATAATTTTCAGCAGTCTAACGAAAATTGCGGTTAGGCTGCTGTTTTATCGGAGAAATATATGAGTGAATTACAAAAAGAAATAAGCCGACGTCGTACCTGGGCAATTATTTCCCACCCCGACGCAGGTAAAACCACCTTAACCGAAAAACTGCTTTTATACGGAGGCGCTATTCAGTTAGCGGGTAGCGTTAAAGGTAAGGCAACCGCCCGTCACGCAGTTTCCGACTGGATGGAACTTGAAAAGCAACGCGGTATTTCAATTACCTCTTCGGTTATGCAGTTTGAATATGACGGTTATTGTATAAATATATTGGACACCCCAGGACATCAAGACTTCTCGGAGGATACCTACCGTACACTTATGGCGGCTGACAGCGTTGTTATGGTTATAGATGCCGCAAAGGGTATTGAACCGCAGACCAGAAAACTGTTTCAGGTTGTGGCGCTTCGCGATATTCCTATTTTCACCTTTATAAATAAACTTGACCGTGAAGCGAGAGACCCCTTTGAACTTATTGACCAACTTGAAAAAGAGTTCGGCATTGGCACCTACCCTATGAACTGGCCCATTTCTTGCGGCGAAACCTTTAAAGGCGTATTTGACCGCGAAAAGAGAGCAATTCTTGCTTTTGAAAAAGGTTTTAAAGGTCAGAACAAGTTAGAAGCAATTCAGTGTGATATTACCGACACAGAAAAAATGGATTCTATTATTGGCGAAGATTTACGCAGGGACCTTGTTGACCAGATAGAACTTTTAGACGGCGCAAGTTATGAATTTGATTTAGACAAAGTGCGCCACGGAAAGTTAAGCCCCGTATTCTTCGGTTCAGCGCTTACCAACTTTGGTGTAGAGCCTTTCTTGGAAAGTTTTTTAAAGATGACCACCGAACCTCTTGCCCGTGAAACAAAGAACGGTACCGTAAGCCCCTTTGACAGTGAATTTTCGGCATTTGTTTTCAAAATTCAGGCTAATATGAATAAAGCACACCGCGACAGACTTACCTTTTTGCGTATATGCTCGGGCAAGTTTGAAAGAAACAAGGAATATTTCCACACTCAAAGCGGCAAGACAATGCGACTTTCTCAGCCTCAGCAGTTAATGGCGCAGGAAAGAGAAATTGTTGATACCGCCTATGCGGGTGACATTATAGGCGTTTTTGACCCAGGACTTTTTTCTATTGGCGATACCATTTGCGATGCAAAGAAAAAGGTTGAGTTTGAAGGAATACCCACCTTTGCGCCCGAACATTTTGCCATTTACGAGCAAAAAGATACCCTTAAAAGAAAACAGTTTGTAAAGGGTATGACGCAGATTGCCCAAGAAGGCGCTATTCAGATTTTCCGCGAACCCGAAACGGGTATGGAACGCGTTATTGTGGGCGTTGTTGGTGTGCTTCAATTTGAAGTGCTTGAATACCGACTTAAAAACGAATACAACGTTGAAGTTATTAAAACGCCTATGCCGTATGAGCATATACGTTGGATAGCAAACAAGGATATAGATCCCAAAACCTTAAACCTTACAAGCGATACGAAAATCGTTCAGGACTTTAAGGACAACTATTTGCTTATTTTCACAAGCGAATGGAATATTAACTGGGCGCTTCAGAAAAACGAAGGCTTAGAACTCACAGCATTTTCAAAATAAACAAAACAGCACTTGAATTTTTTTCAAGTGCTGTTTTTATACATATTCTACTTCGGACAACTGTTCCAGAATGCTTTTGCAATGTTTTGCAAATTTTCTAAAGGCAAACAAGGTAAATTTAAAATTTTTTGATTTAACTTTATCACTTCTTCAAGACCGCAGTTTCCTGTAAGTATGTATTCAATACTGCAATTAAGTTGCTTACAAATTTTAATTGCATCCTCTATTCCTATTTCCTGCTCTCCGCGTTCCATAATTTTTACTGCGGCAATATCAACTCCTGCGCGGTCTGCTAATTCCTTTCGTGAAAAGAAACCCCTTGTACGAGACTCATACACTCTTTCTCCCACTTGTTTTAAATAAGTCTTTTGCATAAAACAACTTCCTTTCGGTATTTTTTTGCACAAAAAAAGTGCGTAGCCGAAACCACGCACGAAAAATGCACGACTCCGGTTGTCGCCAAACAAACTTAACTTTACACAACACAAGTATGCAAAATCAGAGTATGCATTTTTACCGAAAAAAACACACACTTATGCTGCGAATTAAAATATTAAGTTCGTTTGGCATATTTAGTATACCACAAAAAGAAACAATTGTAAAGATTTATTCTAATACACAAAAACAGCACTTGGAGATTTTCTTCAAGTGCTGTTTTATTAAGAACTATATAATTTTTATTTAAGTTCAAAGGTTTTAGTTTCGCCTTTAAGGAGATTAAAGGTTATTTCGTTTGTGTTTTCGCCGTAATTTACTTGTTCGTAAATTTCAAACGGTGTGCAGTTTTCGGGGAAATAAAGCGTTTTACTGCCCGTACTTGCGGCGTGAATTGTAACGTAGTTTCTGCTTGCGTAAATAACGTCATCGCTTTCGCAGAAAATGTGGCATCCTGCAAAACGGGCGAGTTCGCGGAATACATCGTTACGCAGATTTCTTGAGCCGCAAAAAACAGAGGTCCAGCCATCCATTTCCTTTATTGACAGCGCAGGAAGTTTTTCCTGTAAATAGTAAGCAAGATTTTTTGCATCTTTGTCGGCGCTGTAAAAAGCAGGATACAAAAGCTGTGTGTTATCAAACGCCGAATAGAACATATTATTCTGCTTATAGCGGTAGTTATAACCGTATATCTGACCTTTATCGAGATTATTTGTTATTTCGTGTTCTTCACCGTTGATTTTGAATTTTGGCGATACGACGTAATCCTTCATTTCAATGTTCATTCCCGTAAGGTCACAAATGTGCGCGGTATCGAGTATTTTTTCGGCATCGGGATTGGCAAAACCTGCGCCGTAAAGCCAAAGCGCAACTGCGCCGTCCTTTTTAAGTTTTTCTTTTATGGCTTTACGTTCTTCATTGTTTAAATAATAAACGTTACAGAAAACGTAAAGTTTATATGACGGCATATTTTCATTACTTAAATCGTTATGGAAATACATATCACTTGAAGCGCCTATAAGAGAAATTTCGTAATCTCTTAAAATCTCTACGGCTTCAAGGTCGGTTTTGGCAGAAGAAAGATTAAGGCTTTCTTCATCATAAATAAAGGCAATTTCGTTGCGTTTTATACGGTTTTTTTCATAGGCCTCTTTTACTATCTGCTGCTGACGTGAAATGAGTTCAAACACTTCTTTACAGTCATATCTGCCGCCGCCTTTGTGTTGGTCGAACCACCACGCCTGAATATCTTCGCATAAATCTCTGCCGAAATCGCGCTTCATAATATTCATTGTATCTTCAAGGCTGAAGGTTTCATACAAATCTCCGAAATACGCGTTTTCGTGGTGTGTACGGGTATCTTCTTCCACAACAAACATAGTATTTCTGAGCCTGAAGGAATCAATAGGTTCTCGCTGTCCTGCAAATCCGCCTATCTGACGGTTCTGATAAACGCTTGGAGCCGCCAAAAAGTCTATATTACCGTCATCAAGTACGGTAAGCGTAGCCGAAGCAGAACTTGAATCGAAATAATTTGTACAGCCCTGTGAGCCGTAAAATGCGCCTGTTAGTTTTTCGCCGCCGCTTCGCTTTTTAATTACCCTTGCAAAATGGTTAACCGTTTTTGCGGTACCCGTGTTCCAGGCTCTGTAATAATCGAACACCTTTTTGGATTTATCAAGGTTAGTAAACACGCCTACGTAGTCTTCCGATTTAGGAGGTTCGCTTAAAGGATCACAAGGTTCGCAGTTTTTGGGGTATTTTATCATTTCATCTACAGAAGAAATAAAGGCTCTTTCTTCATTTGTAGGTATAGACGGATTTTCAAAGGTGGCATTTTCATCGTTCCAGGCTTTACGCAAAGCGTTTACGTCGTTATTATAAGTTTCACGTAAGTATTCTTCAAAATTTCTTCTGAACGCTTCACTGAAATCGCTGTAAGTTCCTTGTTTACTATGGCCTAAATAATACCATTCGCTTGTTCCGCCTGCGGCAAAGAAAAAACCTATAATTCTATCAAAATAAGGGAGTTTTTCAAGTTCGTCATAAGTTTCAAGAAGTGCTGCCGATGCGTCTTCACGCCATTTGCTGCTGCAAAGCGAATACATAGCGGGCATATTGGCTTTATAGGTTTCGGTCCATAAATTTACACTTTTTTGTGAACCGTCGGCAAAGGTTATGCATTCTTTTGGATTTTCTTTTATCCAGGAAACGGGCGGGTGCATACTGATGCGCAAGAAAAAGTATGCATCGGGCACGGTGCTTAGTATCATTTCTGCCTGCTGTTTGAAAAGTTCAAAAGAACCCGGCGCCAACCATTCGGTATCACAAATAAGAAAGAATATTTTTATTCCCGCTTTGCCTAAATTTTCATAATATTCTTTTTTTATTATTACCTTATCGTCTTCTCTTGAATATATTGTTGCCATCATAGGCGGATACACCTTGCCGTCTATAAAAATAGCAGGATAGCCGTTATAATTTTCAATATATGCTTTAGACATTTTAAAAGCCTCCTTATTTAAAACTCTTTAAAATAATAATAGCCGTTTTGTGCCTTTAAAGTCAAGACAAAAATGGCTATTATTTTAGCATTATATTGCTATTTTATCTGGAATGTTTTGGTTTCGCCTTTAAGCATATTAAAGGTTATTTGTTTTGTGTTTTCGCCGTAAACCTTTTCTTCATAAACTTCAAACGGATTGCAGTTTTCGGGGAAGTAAAGTGTTTTTTCGCCCGTGTTGGCGGCATGAATTGTAACGTAGTTTCTGCTTGCATAAATTATATCGTCGCTTTCACAGAAAATGTGACAACCCGCAAAGCGCGCCGCTTCCCTTATAACGTCGCTTCTTACGTGATTAGAGCCGATATAAATTGAGGTAAAACCGTCCATTTCCTTAACGGTATAAGCAGGTTTTTTGTTTTGCAGGAAGTAACCCAAATTCAAGGCACTCTCATCTACACTTGAAAAAGCGGGATATAAAAGCTGAGTATCGTCAAGCAGTCCGTGATTCATATTATGCAGCCTGTAACGGTAGTTTCTGCCGTATATCTGCCCTTTATCAAGTTTTTCGGTTAAGGCGTGTGTTTCGCCGTTAATTTTAAACTTAGGAGAAACAACAACTTCATCCATGCACACCTCAATGCCCGTTAAATCTTTAATATGTTCTACGCTGAAATAAGGTTTGCTTTCAGGGTCTATTACACCCGATGCATAAAACCATATTGCCGTTGCGTTATCCTTTTTAAGTTTTGCTTTAATTTCTTCGCGTTCTTTCTTTGTAAGCACAAAGCAGTTACAGAAAACGTAAAGTTTGTAAGACGGCATATTTTCCATACTTAAATCATTATGGAAATACATATCACTAGAAGCGCCTATACGCGAAATTTCGTAATCGCGCATAAATTCAATAGACTGCACGTTTGTGCGCATACTTACGGCGTTTATAGACTCTTCATCGTAAATAAAAGCAATTTCGTTTTGCTTAATTCTGTTCTTTTCGTAAGCCTCGCGCGCTATAGTTTGCTGACGTGAAATAAGAGCATAAATTTCTTCGCCCTTATATCGTCCGCCGCCTATGTGCTGGTCAAACCACCAAGCTTGTAGGTCTTCGCACAAATTTCTGCCGAAATCGCGCTTCATAATATTAATTGTATCTTCTGTGCTGAAAAGTTCATAAAGGTCGGCAAAATAGGAATTTTCGTTATGTGTACGGGTGTCTTCCTCTACAATAAACATTTTATTTCTTAATCTGAAAGAATCCGCCGCTTCCCTTATACCCGCAAAAGCGCCTATTTGTGTGTTCTGATAAACGGTAGGCGCGGCAAAGAAGTCAACGTAGGGTTCATTTAATATTTCAAGCGAGCCTGCCGAAGTAGAACCCGTAATGTAGTCTACACAGCCCGTTGAACCGTAAAATGCGCCTGTAAGTTTTTCACCGTTGCTTCGCTCTTTTATAAGCCGCGCAAAATAATTTACGCTTTTTGCGGTGCCCAAATGCCACGCGCGTAAATAATCATACCACTTTTTAGAGGTGTCCATATTGGTAAATACGCCTATATGGTGTTCTTCCTTTGGCGGTGCGCTAAGCGGTTGGCTGGGCTGAGTGTTGGCAGGAGTTTTTATGGCTGTATCTACGCTTAAATTTGAACGTTCAGCCGCTGTTGGAATAGAGGGTTTTTCAAAAGTAACGTCGGGTTCATTCCAGGCATCTCTTAGTTTTTCAACATCGTTATTATATGTTTCTCTCAAATATTCTTCAAAGTTTCTGCGGAAGGCTTCGCTGTGGTCCTCGCAGCCAACGCCTGTATAATACCATTCCGACGTATTTCCTGCCGCAAGGAAGTAACCTATAATTCTATTGGAAAATGGCAGAGTTTCTATTCTTTCATAGGTGTCCATAAGCGCTTTGCCTGCCGCTTCACGCCATTTGCTGCTGCAAAGGGAATACATAGCATAATAAGGGCTTTTATAAGATTCGGTACGAAGATTTATTGGGTTTCTTGAACCGTCGCGACACAAATAAGTTTCATCGGGGTTTTCTTCAAGCCAACTAACGGGCGGATGCAAACCTATACGAAGCATAAAATATGCGTCGGGTATAGCATTCAGCACCATTTCTGCCTGTTTTTTAAAGATTTCAAATGCGCCCGGAATAAGCCATTCGGTATCACATATAAGGAAAAAGATTCTTATGCCCGATTCTCCTAAACGCTTTAAATATTCTTCATTAAAAACAACGTCGTAATCTAATTTTTCCTGACCTTCTACCGTTTCGGTTCCAACGTGGCAACTTACCGTGCCAAGCATTGGCGGATAAACTTTACCGTCTATTTTTATTGCAGGATAACCGTTATAATTTTCTAAAACTGCCCTTGCCATAAATGTGCTCCTTATACATTTTATTTTCTAAAACAAATAATAGCCGTTTACACCTTTAAAGTCAAGGAAAAACGGCTATTATTAGGAAAATTATTTTGTACCGAAAATTCTGTCGCCTGCATCACCAAGGCCGGGCAGGATGTAGCAGTGATCGTTTAAACAATCATCAAGACCTGCGCAGTAAACTTCAACGTCGGGGTGCGCTTCGGTTAAAGCCTTTACGCCTTCGGGAGCAGCAATTATGCACATAAACTTAATGCGTTTAGGTGAAAATTCTTTAATTCTTGAAACGGCGTCAATTGCGCTGCCGCCTGTAGCAAGCATTGGATCAAGCACAAATACGTCGCGCTTATTAAGGTCGGCAGGTAACTTGCAGTAATAATCTACAGGTTTGTGTGTTTCAGGGTCACGATACATACCGATATGACCTATTTTTGCAGAGGGGATAAGATTAACAATACCGTCTACCATACCAAGACCTGCGCGAAGAATTGGCACGATTGCCATTTTCTTGCCGTCTATCATTTTGGTAGTAGCAGTCATAAGAGGTGTTTCTGTCTGAACTTCTTTTAGAGGTAAATCTCTTGTGGCTTCGTAACACATAAGCATTGCTATTTCGCTTATAAGTTCACGAAAAAGTTTGGAACTTGTGTTTTTGTTGCGAAGAATTGTTAATTTGTGCTGAATTAACGGATGATCAAATACGTGTACTTTATTTTGGTCGTTCATTTTTATCTTCCTCTCTTTTTTAACGGTTTTCAATAGCCGTAATTTTATCTATTCTGCGCTGATGACGGTCGCCTTCAAACTGTGTATCTACAAACAAATCAACAAGTTCAAGGGCAGTGCCAACACCTATAACTCTACCGCCGAGGCAGAGAATATTTGAGTTGTTGTGAAGACGTGTATACTTTGCCGAAAAATGTTCGCTTACAGCGGCGGCGCGTATACCCTTTACTTTATTTGCAGCAAGTGACATTCCGATTCCTGTTCCGCAAACAAGAATACCTAATTCATTTTCACCGTTTACAATGCTGTCGGCTACAGGAAGCGCAATATCGGGGTAATCTACCGAAACAGCTTCTTTAATGCCGAAATCGTTTACGGTAAATCCTCTTTCTTCAAGGTGCGCTTTAATAGCGTTTTTGTGTTCAAGACCGCCATGGTCACAACCTATTGCAATATTCATTATTCATTACCCCTTTTTGCTTTTAATTCTCTTTCTGCCTGCGGTAATCTTAAATACGCGGGCAATATTTCACCTGATGTACAGGTTTTTCCCTTTAAAAAATCATCAATTGCGGCATACGCCACACCCGTTGCCGTTTGATATTTATTTTGCGGCAAGGCTTTTTTTACATTTTCTTTATTTTCTACAAACGGATAAAATACATCAGCGCCGTCCCCCGCAACTATTATGGGAAGTTTTGTACGCTTACGCTTAATTTCTTCTGCTAATTCGCTGCATTTAACTGCGCGGTCTTCACACAAGCGTTTAATTTTTCCGTTTTCTATTTTAAACAAGGCATTATAAACCTGATTACACCTTGCATCCATAACAGCGCAGACAATACAGTTATTGCCCGTAAAATTCTGCGCGATTGCCAAAAGCGAAGAAACGCATACGCAAGGTTTATTTTCGGCACAAGCAAGTCCTTTTAAAGCAGAAATACCTATTCTAACCCCCGTAAAAGAGCCGGGACCCGATGAAATACAAAATCCGTCAATTTCGCTTAAACTTATGTTAGCCGAAGAAAGAATATCTGACGTCATTTTAAGCAAAGTTTGCGAATGGGTTAGTTTTACGTTTATAAAGGAAGCCGCTTCTAAAAAGCCGTTATTGACAATTGCTGCAGAAGCAGGCGTTGCCGAACATTCTAAAGCCAAAATTCTCAAGTTATATGCTCCCTTTCTATAGTTATGGTGCGCTGTGTATCGCCTGTGCGCGTTATTGTTACGGTTATAACCTCGCCCGAAATTGCGGCTTCAATATTTTCGCTCCATTCAACGGCAACCACACCGCCTGAAGCGCAGTAATCAAAATAACCTACGGCATCTAAATCTTCCCAAGAAGATATACGGTACATATCAAAATGAAACAAATCAAGCCTTCCGCCTTTGTATTCGTTCATTATTGCAAAGGTTGGACTGTTAACTTCACCTTTATATCCAAGCCCTGTTGCCAGTCCTCTTGTAAAACAGGTCTTTCCCATACCAAGGTCGCCCTTAAAGGCAATTATTTCGCCGCCCTTTAAAGTTTGTGCAAGAGCACTTGCAATATTAAGTGTTTCTTCGGGCGAAGAAGATATATATTTTTCCATAAGTTTTTTCTTTCCGCCTTTCCTAAAACACTTTACATCAAACATATTATATCAAATATCTTTTGGCTATGCAACAAAATTTGACAACTATGTTTATTATTTTTAAGTTGAAAATTTCTTTCATATATTATACAATATATACAAAGGTTAAAAAGGAGGTAAAAGTATGGGCAAACTTTGGTCTATGTTCGCCGATTATATCCGCGAAAGCGATAAACGGCTTACGTTTCTTTGTCTGTTTTCAACCTGTTTCGGTTGCTTAATGGTTTTTTCAGCCACAAGATACACGGGCAGCGCAAAGCAGTTTATAATACAGGTTTTATGTATGCTTTTAGGTATTGCCGCCGCCACACTTATCTCTCTTTTTGATTTTGAAACCTTGCTTAAATATTGGTACGTTGCGGGCGCAATAGGTCTTATTCCCGTACTGCTTACCTTTGTTATAGGTACAGGACCTGCGGGTACTGACGATAAAGCCTGGCTTAATTTAGGTTTTACCACCTTTCAGCCCAGCGAACTTTTGAAATCCTGTTTTATTCTTACCTTTGCTTACCACTTATCTAAAATAAGCGAAAAAATCAACAAACTTTATTATCTTGTTCCCGTTTGCGTTCACGCCGCCGTTCCTGTTTTACTTATACATTTTCAGGGCGACGACGGCACTGCGCTTGTTTTTGCCGTTATGGCAATTTGTATGATGTGGGCGGCAGGGGTTGATAAAAAGTATTTTATTATACTTTTCAGCGCTATTATTGTTGCCGCGCCCTTTATTTACTTCTTTATAATGAACCCCGACCAGCAATCACGTATAAGAATGATGTTTGATATTGAAGCAGACCTTCAAGGCGCAGGTTGGCAGCAGTGGCGCGGTAGAGTTGCGCTTTCGGGCGGCGGTGTTTTTGGACAAGGTCTGTTTAAAGGCAACCTTACGCAGATGGGCCCCGCAGGTGTGCCCGAAGGCTATAACGATTTTATTTTTGTTTCGGTTGGCGAAGAATTAGGATTTATAGGCTGTATGGCGGTTGTTATTTTGCTTTCGCTTATTTGCGTGCGTTCCTTAAACGTTGCCAAAGAAACCCGAAAATTAAGCGGTAAACTTATTTGCGTTGGATTCTTCGGTATGATTTTTGCGCAAACCGCAATTAACCTTGGAATGTGCTTGTCTATTTTACCCGTTATTGGTATTACTTTGCCGTTTTTCAGCGCAGGCGGTACTTCGCTTGCCTGTTTGTATTTGGGTGTTGGCGAGGTTTTAAGCGTTTACCGACACAGAAACTCAAGGATGTTGTATTTGCATGATTAAGGGCGTAGTTTTTGATTTAGATGCCACGCTTTCAGACAGACGACGCGTGCTTGTTGAAATAGGAAAAGAATTTTACAAACAAAATAAAGAACTGCTTTACGGCGGTATTTCCGAAGAAAGATTTGTGGCTGAACTGTTAGAAAGCGACCTTAACAAAAACCATTACGGTTGGCAGGCAATGGGTGAATGGCTATACGGCAAAAAAGTTCTTAAAGAAAAAGAATACTGGAAGCCGCTTTTTGACTTTGTGCACGAGTATTACAAGATAATTGGTTTTGCCGAAGAAGATGCTGAGTTTGTTCTTAGCGCGCTAAAAAAGCGCGGTTATAAATTAGGCATTATAACCAACGGCACTGTTGAGTGCCAAGGCGCAAAATTAAAACTGCTTAATTTTGGTAAATATATTGAACACACCATTATTTGCGAAAAAACAAGAAAACCCGCTAAAGAGCCTTTTTTAGAAATGGCACAAGCGCTGAACCTAAAGCCAAACGAACTTATTTACGTTGGCGATAATCCTTTAAACGACGTTGAGGGTTCAAGACAGGCTGGTTATATACCTGTATGGATGAATAAATACGCTATTTGGCTGTTCCCCGAAGTAGAAAAATGCGAATACGTAATTAGCAGTTTAAGCGAATTGCTTAATATATTGAAATAAGCTTTACTTTTTGTAAGGCTTATTTCTTTTTTGCATATTTTTAATTTCAAAAACACGCAATTCTTGCATATTTATTTTTAAAGATTTATGCAATTTTTGCATATTTTTATTGCATTCGGGTTAAAATAGTGATATACTGCAATTAGTAGAGGTGATATTATGACATTACGCGAATTAAGGAAAAGTAAAGGCATTACACAGCAGCAGGCTGCAAATTTTTTAGAAATTCCGCTTAGAACTTATTCCGATTACGAAAACAAAGCCGAAAAACAAACAACCTTCAAATATAAGTATATGTTAGAAAAGCTGTTCAACTACGGATATGTTGATGAAGAAAACGGATTGCTGTCAATAGAAGAAATCAGAAAAATTTGCAACAGCGTTTTTGAAAAATATCCAATTAACTTTTGTTATTTATTCGGCTCTTATGCAAAAGGAAAAGCCACTCCCTCAAGCGATATAGATTTATTGGTCAGCACTTCGCTTTCAGGCTTGCAATTTTACGGATTAGTTGAAGAACTTAGAGAAAAACTGCACAAAAAGATTGATTTGTTAAACGAAAAACAACTATCAAACAATTTAGAATTAATTAGTGAAATATTAAAAGAAGGAATAAAAATTTATGGATAATATTAAAAACGATACTTATTACGTTAAAAAAATGCTTAAAGATATAAATTTTATTATAATGCACACTAAAACTCTATCTCTAAACGAGCTTGAAACAAACGAAATTTTATGCGATTCAGTTCTTTTTAGATTAATACAAATATCTGAAACGTCTGCAAAACTCAGCGATGCTTTTAAAACAGAGCATAACGATATTCCTTGGCAAGCAATTAAAGGTATGCGAAATAAAATTGTTCACGAATACGGGGAGGTAAAACTTGACATTGTTTATGATACCGTTTCAAAAGATATTCCGTACCTGTATAGCAAACTAAATAATTTATAATATAACGACCCGATTAAAAACGGGTCGCATTTTTTTGTTTACAAAACAATTTTTTTGTGATAAAATAACCTTGCGACATAAACCTAAATTACATATATCTCACAGAAAGGAACACTTTGGTAAAAAGTGCTTCCTATGTCTTTCTGTGAGATTTCGGTTTGTGTCGCAACTATCGAAGGGAAACACTTTTTCGGTGCGTTCTCTTATTGAGGCGCACTTTTTTTTTTTGGGGGGTAATTAAATGCCGAAAACACTTTTTTCTGAAAACTTAAAATATCTAAGAAAAATTGCTGACGTTACACAAGAAGAAATGGCAGATATATTGGGACTTCCGAGAAGCACGTATGCTTATTATGAAATTTATTCAAAAAATATAAATAATATTGAACGGATAAGCAAGATAATATTTGATACCTTCGGTTATACTTTAGATGAAATGATAAGAACCGACATAAGCCAACCCGAAACAGCACTTTCAAAGAAAGAAGAACTACTTATATCAATTAATTTAAAACTTGAAAAAATTCATAATGAACTACAAAATATAGATAAATAACAAAAAGCAAGAACCTAAGGTTCTTGCTTTTTTAATTAACTGTTACCGTATCTAATAAATACATACCGTTATTTAAAAGCTCATCGCACAACGCAAGCTTTATTGCAGTATCTTTTTCAAAAAGTCCGAAATAAAGCTTATATTCGCCTTTTTCTATGCCCTTAAGACTTAACTGATAACGGTTGTTTGCTTCTTTTTCGGGAAGCCAGCCTTCATTACCCGAATCACCTTCAAAAACAACGTTTTCTTCGCCTTTTTCGTTAACTAATACGACCTTTGCGGTAAACTTATCATAGGCTCTTGCAAAGCCTTTATTTTCAATATCCACAGAAAGTATCGGAGTTGTTCCCGAGGTTAAATCCACAAGCGAAAAACCGTTTACAAAATACCAATATCCAAGGCGGTTGGCAAGATAATTATGCATATCCTTTTGTTCGGCATACCATTTTGTTACATAGCCGTGGAAACCCGCATAACTCGCGCCCGTATGCTTTAATGCCTCTATATGCCTGTATCCGCCTTCAAAGCGCTCAATAGCGCCGTAACCGCCGTAATGCTCAAACTCTAAATCTACAGGAGCGTTTCCTTTGAACATATCGAAAAGCTCGGGAGTGCGCAGGGTATCATATCCCATAGCATTAGAAAAATACTCAACGTTAATTGAATCATCTGTAATGCCCATATTAAGACCTCTGCAGTAATCGGCAAGATATCGGCAGTATTTATTACCGTCTTCACCGTAAAGCTGAGTTATCATATCATCATTTACAACCAGTCTTGTATCGGGAAAGTTTTTAACGTGCAAATCAATATGCCACTTTAACGTTTCGAAAGGATACACTTTCTGACTGCCGCCGTAGGTATGTCCCTCGCCAAAAGTACCGAAAGTGCCGATATCCACCCACTCAACAAAATCCTTACCGTTAAACTTTCTGCCGCATTCTTTTATAAAGCGTTCAAGACACTCCTTAAAAATCGGGTCATCGTAAACAGGCTCGTAAAAATCGCCGTTCATTTTACAGTAGGGTCTGTCCTTAAGTCCTCTTTTTTCAAAAAGGTTATACTTAGCGCCTTTGTCAAATACCCACATTGGTGTAGCAACTGCTGTTTCGCCAAAGCCTTCATAGGTGCAGAAACGCAAAGCGAATTTATAACCGTATTCTTTGTAGGTATTTACAATATTATCAACGTAAGACCAGTCAAAAACACCCTCTTGTGCTTCAATATCAAGCCAGTCAAGACGGATATATAAAATCTTCATACCGGGAATATTCAAAATATCCTCAGGGCCTGAAATGTCTTCGCGGTATTCTTTTCGTCTTATGCCGTTGTCAATAAAATGCAAATACCAACCCTTGTGGGGATTTGTAAGTACGGTTCTGTCATCGGCAAACCTTCTTAAATCTCTGTAAAAGCAATCATCCTGACGTCTGGTTATATAGAATCTTTCGAACATAAAAGCACCTCTTATTTTAAGGTTGTCTTATTTACGTCATCCCACACAAAAACGCCCTTACTTGCACCCGGAATGCCGCCTCCTTGAATAAAGTCGGCATAAGCGCGCTGCAAAGAAGTGTTTCTTGGCAGTTCTTCGGCTGGGCCGTTTCCGTATTTACCGAATATGCGCCACATATCGTGCCATGGGTCTTTATATTCCCAACTTCCTAAAATATTAAAATCATTTGCGAAGTCTACTATATTAGACTTTTCGCCTAAAATTTCTTTATTTTTATCGTAAAGCAACCAACTTCCGCAAGCAAAAGTGTCTATTTTCTTGCCAAGAACGTCGTTAAAGAAATGGTATGCTTTATCATACGAAGCGAAACGGGCCTCTTTAGTAAAGGGTTCGCCCGAAGAAGGAATATGAACGTTTATAACGGGAGTTCCCGCTTTTACGGTTTTACCCGCAACGGTGTATTCTTTATGTTCAAGGTTATCTAAATTAAGGCCTATTATTTCAAATTCAAGTCTGCCTAACTTAAAACATTCAAAACGGAAGAAGTTATAAAACCAAGGGGTTGTGAAAAATCCCCACACACCGTAAACGTCGAAACATTCTACCGCTTTATAGCGCAGGTCTTCCATACTGTCTATATAAATCTGTTCATCAATACCGCGTTTCTTATACTCTTCTTTAAGTTGTTTGGAAAGAAGCAAATAAAAAAGGAATTTTGCGGTGTATTTATGAACTCCCGTAGTTTCTGCGGCTTCATCCATCATAGATTCTATTTTGCCCGAAACCTTTTCTCTATCTTCATAAAAATACTTAAGCAAAAAATTTAAGTTTTCGTTATTCTCTAACTTTTCGTATGCTTCGTTAAAAGCGGTAACGGCGCTGTCGGGATACTTGTAAAAACTTAAAAACTCGTTTAAATATGCTTTCATTTTTATCACCTTTTAAAAAAGTTGGATTTACTTTGTTATTATATATTACTATTCATATAACTGCAAGTAAAAAAAAGAAAATCCCGACAAAAAATTGTCGGGATTTTTCACTTTTAATCTGTAAAGTTATCAAAATAACCCTGAATAAGAATAATTGGCGTACCCTTATCACCCGAACCGCTGGTTAAATCGCAAAGCGAACCCAACAAATCGGTAAGCTGACGGGGAGTTGTTCCTTGCGAAGCCATATTGCCAACAAGGTCGCTGTCCTTTTGCTTAATGCTGTCAGAAATTGCCTTTTTAAGTTCTTCGCCGCTTAAATCTTTAAAATCGTTATCGGCAAGATATTTTAATTTAAGTTCATTAGGCGTACCCTTTAAACCTTCGGTAAAGGCAGGAGAAACAACAGGATCGGCAAGTTCCCAGATTTTACCCTGAGGATCTTTAAATGCGCCGTCACCGTAAACCATTACTTCAATATGTTTTCCTGTTTTTTCTTTTAAAACAGTTTGAATTTCTTCAACTAAATCCTGACATTCATTTGGGAAAAGTTTAATTTTATCTTCAGTAGATTTATTAGAACCTAAAAGTCCGTACTTGCTGTTATAACCGCTGCCGTTAACGGGAGCATTTAAAATATCGTCAAGTCCGCAAACAACCTTTGCGCCGTTTGCCTTTAAAATACGTTTTGTACGTGCGCGTGTGTGTATATCGCAGGTTAATACGCAATCGGTATAATCAAGAATTGTTTTAGGCTGGTTAGCAAAAACAACCTCTACCTCGGCGCCTGCTTCTTTAATGATGTTTGAATAATACTCAACGTAATCTACACCTGTGAACTCGTGCTTGTTTTCGCCGAAAAGTTCACGGTATTTGCTAAGGGTTAAAACGTCGCTGTAAGGATTAATGCCCTTATCGTCAAGTTGATCGTAAGTAAGAAGCGCATTACCCACTTCATCGCTTGGATAACTTAACATAAGAACTATTTTCTTTGCGCCCATTGCAATACCCTTTAAGCAAATTGCAAAGCGGTTACGCGAAAGTATTGGGAAAATAACACCAACAGTTCCGCCGCCGAATTTTGCTTTAACGTCAGCCGCAATATCTTCAACCGTAGCATAGTTGCCCTGCGCCCTTGCAACAATAGATTCAGTAAGCGCAACTACGTCTTTGTCGCGAAGATTAAACCCTTCGCTCTCGGTTGCTTCAATTACGCTTGTTACCGCAATATCAACAAGGTTATCTCCTTCTCTGATAATGGGGCAACGGATACCCCTTGAAACTGTACCAACTTTTCTTTCCATTTTGTTTCACATCTTCTTTTTAAAAATAGTGCATCAAACACACAGTTTATTATACTACTATTGTGAGTGTAGTGCAACAAAAAATTTATTAAACACGAAAATTTTTTTGTTTGTGAAATAATTTATTTTTTGTTCATAATTTTTATGGTATAATTAAAGTTAATATACATTTAATTGTTTGGAGTGATTTTATGGCACCTGCATTTTTCGGTCCTCCCCCCAACGATATAAAACAAAAACTTAAAGAGCCCCTTCCAAAAAACATAAAAGAAGTACCCGGCTACTTAAAAAGGCTTTTTACTAAATTCTTTTCGCGCCTTTTTTACATAATAAAGTTGGTTTGGGAAGCCAAAAAGTCCTTGCTTTTAATGATGATTTTTACCGCCGCCTTTAACGGTGTTTCGCCCGTTATTTCGGCATTTATTTCGGCAAACTTATTAAATAAAATTGCTTTTGCCTTAACGCTTGATGCTCCGCATTTCAGCGCTGTTTCAAAAATTCTTTTACCCGCAATGCTTTTGCAGTTCGGATATATGTTCTTTGTAAGCTTTGTTAATACGGTAAGTAATATGATAGTTAGAACTTCAAGCGAACTTGTTACCAACCACGTTAAGTGCAAAATAATGAACAAGGCAAAAGAACTGGACGTTTCTTCTTTTGACAGCCCCGAATTTTATGAAAGACTTGAGAACGCCAACCGCGAAGCAGGAATGAGGCCTATTGAAGTAATACGTTCTACCTTCAGCATTGTAAGTAACGTTATTTCTATGGTAAGTTTTATTGCCGTGCTTTCGGCAATTGCATGGACTGCGCCTTTAATTGTAATATTACTTTCGCTTCCCAGCGCAATTATTACCTTTTATTACCGCAAAAAGAATTTCAACTATATGTGGCGAAATTCAAAAGCGCGCCGACAAATGGTTTATTACAACAACACGCTTGTGGATAAAGATTTAGTTAAAGAACTTCGGCTTTTTTCACTTTCGGACACATTTATTTTTAATTACAACAAAGTGTTCAAATCGTATTTTTCGGGCATTAAAGGTCTTATACGCGGCGAAGGTATATGGAATATTATAATTTCACTTGTTACCACCGCCGTAAACTGTACGTTGTTCTTCTTTATTGCTTATACCGTAACAATGGGTAAAGGTCAAATTGGTGATTATTCGCTTTATACGGGCGCCCTTACAAGTATTGCTTCTTGCGTGGCAACGCTTGTTACCACAACTTCGGGCATTTATGAAGGTACTTTGTTTATAGACAATATGATTGTTTTTATGAACGAAGAAAGAAAAATTATTCCTTCGCTTGAAAACCCCAGAAAAGTAACCCGACACACAGGGCACACCATTGAATTTAAAAACGTTAGTTTTAAATACCCCGGTACTGAACGTTACGTTCTTAAAAACATAAATTTTGTTATAAACCCAGGTGATACCGTTGTGCTTGTTGGTCTTAACGGCGCAGGAAAAACTACGCTGTTAAAGCTGTTAACGCGGCTTTATGACGTAAGTGAAGGCGAAATTTTGCTTGACGGTTATAATATTAAAGAATACGACACCGATTCTCTTTATAAAATGTTTGGCGTAATTTTTCAGGATTTTGGAAAATACGCCTTTACGGTAAACGAAAATATTGCCTTTGGTGAAATAGACAAGCCCTTAGATAAAGATGCCGTAATATCTGCCGCAAAGGCAAGCAGCGCCGAGGATTTTATTAACCGTTTGCCAAACGGTTTTGATACCCCGCTTATGAGGTATTTTGAAAAAGACGGTATAGAGCCATCTATTGGTCAATGGCAAAAAATTGCTATTGCCAGAGCGTTTTATTCCGATTCCGACGTACTGATATTAGACGAGCCTACCGCTTCGCTTGATGCTATTGCCGAACAGGAAATTTTTAATCAGTTTGATATGTTGCGAAAAGATAAAACAACCTTTTTTGTTTCGCACCGACTTTCAAGCGCAACAATAGCCACAAAAATTTTAGTACTTAACTACGGCGAACTTGTAGAAATGGGTAACCACAAAGAACTTATGGCAAAAAAAGGCGTTTACCATAACCTATTTACAACTCAAGCAAACAGATATATTGAAGAAACTAAGAACAACTGAATTTAAAGCATAAAAAAATTCCCTTAAGAATGAACTTAAGGGAGTTTTTTGTTTTACCGAAAATTAGCGATAAATTAAAGATTCAGCGTAACGGGTAGCAATAACGCCTTCGGGTTCGCCTGTCTTCTTGGATTCGCTTAAGATATGCTCAATGCTGTTATAGATGTTATCTACCTTTTCAAGAACAGCTTCCTTATTGTAAGGGCCGTCTACTTCAGCAGCAGCATTAATAACACCGCCGCCGTTGATAACGAAGTCAGGAGCATAGAAAATTCCGCGAGCCTTCAAAGCAAGACCTGAAGCATCGTCAAGAATCTGGTTATTAGCGCCGCCTGCAACTGCTTTACAGTTTAAAACAGGAATAGTATCGGGATTAAGGATTGCACCCATAGCATTTGGAGAGAAGATATCGCATTCCTGTGCATAAATTTCGTTGGTTGCTACAACCTTAGCACCGAATTCTGCTGCTGCACGGTCAAGCATTTCTTTATTGCTTCTGTTAGCAACAATAAGTTTTGCACCGCTTTCGTGTAAAAGACGGCATAAATCAAAACCAACTTTACCAAGTCCCTGAACGGCAATTGTAAGACCTTCTAAATTATCACTGCCTAAAGCAACCTTGGCGGTAGCCTTAATACCTTGCCATACACCTCTTGCGGTGAAGGGAGATGGGTCGCCGCTGTTCATGGGAAGACCGCAAAGATATTTTGTTTTGCGCAACATAACCATAGCGTCATCGCAGGTTGTGTTAACGTCTTCTGCAGTTATGTACTGACCGCCTAAATTCTCAACTGCTTCGGCAAATGCTTCGAACATAGCCTCTGTCTTCTGAGAAGGATCGGCAATAATTACACCCTTACCGCCGCCGTGGGGTAAGCCTGCAACCGCATTTTTGTGTGACATACCGCGGGAAAGACGTAATACGTCAAAAAGTGCGGCGTCATAAGATTCATAAGGGAACAAACGGCAACCGCCTATAGCGGGACCTAAGTTTGTGTTGTGTACAGCGATAATAGCTTTAAGACCTGCTTTTTCGTTGTTAACAAACAACACTTTTTCGTGACGATAATTGCTCATTTCTGTCATTGCATTCATTGAAAAATACCTCCAAATATTACTTGCCTTTAAAGGCGAATTTACTTATTTATATTCTTTACCAAGGGTTAGCGCTTTAATGTTTAATTCAACAAGCGCTGCTTTGGTGGGCGGAACTAACTTTTTAACAACCTCTTCAGTACCGTTAAACGAAAGTTCCTTATTGTTTTCTAACAAGTGTCCCATAATAATCATATTTGCTAAAGTAGAAATACCTTCGTTTTTAGCCATTTGTGTGGCGGGAATGTAGAAAACTTCAACGTCGTTTCTTGTTACCTTTTCTTCAATAAGAGCGCTGTCAACATAAATCTGTCCGCCCGAGGCAACAGTATCAACGTATTTCTGAAGCGACGGCAGATTCATTGCAACAAGAACGTCGGGTTCTGTAATAATGGGACTGCCTACGGGGGTATCGGATAAAATAACGTTACAGTTAGCCGTACCGCCGCGCATTTCAGGACCGTAAGATGGTAACCAGGAAACCTGTAAATCTTCAGTTAAGCCTTTATATGCCAAAAACTTTCCTGCAAACAAAATGCCCTGACCACCGAAGCCTGCTATAAGAATTTGTGTGGTTTTCATTATTCTTCGGCCTCCTTATTTGCAGTTCTGTCTTTATAAACACCTATAGGATAGTAAGGAAGCATATCGCTTTCTACCCATTCAAGCGCTTTTTGCGGAGTCATACCCCAGTTGGTAGGACAAGCCGAAACAACTTCAACAAGAGAAAATCCCTTGCCTTCAATTTGGTTCTGGAAAGCTTTTTTAATGGCTTTCTTTGCCTGATTAACGTTTTTAACGTTATTAACAGCCACGCGGGCAACGTATTCGGGGCCTTCAAGGGTTGAAAGCATTTCCGATACCTTTATTGGCCAACCGCAATGGTTTACGTCACGGCCGTAAGGCGAGGTCTGAGTAACCTGACCCGGAAGACTGGTAGGAGCCATTTGTCCGCCTGTCATACCGTAAATTGCGTTATTAACGAAAATAACCGTTATGTTTTCATTTCTTGCGGCAGAATGAACTGTTTCTGCCATACCAATAGAGGCTAAATCTCCATCGCCCTGATATGTAAACACAATGTTTTCGGGACGGCTGCGCTTAATGCCTGTTGCAACAGCAGGGGCTCTGCCATGAGGCGCTTCAATCATATCACAAGTGAAATAATCGTAAGCCATAACTGCACAGCCAACAGGAGCAACGCCTATTGTACTGCCTTCAATACCGAGTTCATCTATTACTTCTGCAACCAAACGGTGAATTATACCGTGAGGACAACCCGGACAGTAATGAAAAGGAATGTCGGTAAGAGACTTTGGTTTTTCAAATACTACTGCCATAATCAGAACACTCCTTTCACAGCATTTCTAATGCTTTCTAAAACTTCGTCGGGGCTTGGTATCATACCGCCGCAACGGTTACACAAGCCAACCGGTTTTTTAGACTGTGTATAAAGGCGGATATCTTCTATCATTTGTCCCATATTGAGTTCTACCGAAATGAAACCTTTAACTTTATCGGCAGCAGCCAACAAAGCATCTTTCGGGAAGGGCCACAGTGTAATGGGACGGATAAGACCAACCTTAATGCCTTCGTTTCTTGCGGCAACAACGGCATTCTTTGCAACACGCGCCGCAATACCGAAAGCAACTACGCAGTATTCGGCATCTTCCATCATATATTCTTCCCACATAGGTTCATTTTCTTCTACAGCCTTATACTTTTCATAGCGTTCAAAGTTTTTTGCTTCCAACTCATCGGGTTTTAAGTAAAGCGAATTAACTACGTTGTGTTCTCTTTCGCAGTTTGTGCCTGTAAGAGCCCACGGTTTTTCATAAGTTTCGATTTCAGCATCTTCAAAAGTAATAGGTTCCATCATTTGTCCTATTGTACCATCGGCTAAAATCATAGAAGTCATTTGATATTTATCGGCAAGGTTAAAACCTTTAATGGTAAGACTTGCCATTTCCTGAACCGAAGCAGGTGCTAAAACTATCATACGGTAGTCGCCGTGTCCACCGCCCTTGGTAGCCTGAAAATAATCGGACTGCGAAGGCTGAATACCGCCAAGACCCGGACCGCCGCGCTGAACGTTAACAACAAGCGCAGGAACGTCGGAACCCGCAATGTAACTTAAACCTTCTGCCTTCAGGGAAACACCCGGACTTGAAGATGACGTCATTACACGAACACCTGCAGCCGCCGCGCCGTATACCATATTAATAGATGCTATTTCACTTTCAGCCTGTAAGAAAACACCGCCGATTTTAGGCATTTTCTTTGCCATATAAGCAGCAATTTCAGTCTGAGGGGTAATAGGATAACCGAAGTAATGACGACAGCCTGCGCGAATAGCGGCTTCGGCAATTGCTTCGTTACCTTTCATTAAAACTCTTTCTGCCATAGTGTGCCTCCTTTATCTTTCCACGGTAATAATACAATCGGGACACATAGTAGCGCAAAAAGCACAGCCTATGCATTTATCGGGATGCATCATTACAGCAGGAGAATAGCCTTTTTTGTTAATTGTATCCGAATTGATTGCAAGACAGCCCTTTGGACAAGCATCTACACAAAGGCCGCAACCTTTACACCAATCGGTTCGGAATGTAACTTTTGCCATTTTAAATTCCTCCTTGGATTTTAAGCAAAATATTTTTTCTGTAAATTTAAAGCGATAACAGGGGTTAAAGTTCCTTTTAGTTCATTCGCAACACTTTGTTTTACGGTGTGCGCAAAAATGGGAAGACCGCTTATTTCGCTTAATTCATTAATAAAATCTACCGAAGAAAGCACCGTTTCTGCCGTAGTTTCTTCACCAAGATTTGAATTATTAATAATATCGGTGAATTTTAATTTACATGCCGCCTCAATTTCACGCATAATTTCAAGCGCTTCAGCCGCTGTACGGGTTAAAGGTCGGTAACAGTTAGCAACGAAAACCATACGGTAATTGTTTTCTTTAAGAATAGACGGTACAAAGCGGCCCAACGCATACGCGCCGCGGTCATCTCCGCCGATATCCATTATGCCATAAGTGCTTTTATCTGTCACTAATTTATAACTTTCGGCAGGAAGTGCAGGTAAATCTACGTTTGAATTGGCAAACTGCGGAGAAATAAGTTCAACACCTGCCGCTTCTAAATCATCTGCACTGTCTTTAGTTCTGAAATATGGGTTTACAATATCTAAATCGGCAATAGAAACCTTTTTTCCTTCTTTTGCCAACAACAGCGCATAGTTTACGGCAATATTTGTTTTGCCGCTTCCGTAATGCCCTGCAAAAAGCGTTAAACGTTTGTGTTCCATAATATCACCCTACAACTTCTTACGGATAATCTTTCCGCTTGTGGTTTTGGGAAGACTTTCTTTAAACTCTACTATACGGGGATATTTATAAGGCGCTGTACGCGACTTAACGTAATTCTGAATTTCTTTTTTAAGTTCTTCGGTGCCTTTGAAATCCTTAACCAATACAATACTTGCCTTAACAACCTGTCCGCGAACTTCATCGGGAGCAGCCGAAACGCCGCATTCCAAAACGTAAGGTAATTCCATAATAACGTTTTCAATTTCAAAAGGTCCAATGCGGTAGCCCGAAGACTTAATAACGTCATCTACGCGGCCAACATACCAGAAGAAGCCGTCTTCATCGCGCCATGCAAGGTCGCCTGTGTGATACCAACCGTCGCGCCATACTTCGGCTGTGGTTTCTTCGTTTCCTTCGTAAGCATAACTTAGTCCGCAAGGCAGACCGTTTTTAATATTAATACAAACTTCGCCGCTTTCGCCTGTTGCAACTTCGTTGCCGTCGGCATCTAACAAATGAACGTCGTAAAGCGGAACAGGTTTACCCATAGAACCGATTTTATGACTGCAACCCGTAAGGTTACCGATTATCAACGTGCTTTCAGACTGACCGAAGCCTTCCATAATTTCAAGTCCCGTTGCTTTCTGGAACTGTCGGAATACTTCGGGATTAAGTGCTTCGCCCGCAATAGACGCGTGTTCTATTGAAGATAAATCGAAACGGCTTAAATCCTGTTTAATAAGCATTCTGTACATAGTAGGCGGTGCGCAGAAGGTTGTAATTCCGTACTTTTTAAACAACGGTAATATCTTTTCTGCATCAAAACGGTCAAAGTCATAAACAAATATTGCCGCCTCGCAAAGCCACTGACCGTAAAGTTTACCCCAAAGCGATTTCGCCCAACCTGTATCGGATATTGTAAGATGTAATCCATCGGGATTTACCTGATGCCAGTATTTTGCCGTTATAAAGTGACCAAGCGGATATTTATAATTATGCGCGGCAAGTTTGGGATAACCCGAAGTGCCCGAAGTGAAGAACATAAGCATAGGATCACTTCCGCAAGCGGTATCATCGGTGCGGTTAAAGTGACTGCTGAACATTGTATATTCTTCATCGAAGTTTTTCCAGCCTTCTCGTTCGCCGCCAACTAAAATTTTAGTTTCAAGATTCGGCGTATTCTTTGCGGCGGCATCTACAGCGGCTGCAACCTCACCGTCGGCTGTACAAACAATGGCTTTAACCTTACCTGCTTCAAAACGGTAAGTGAAATCTTTTTCCTGCAACTGATTTGTAGCAGGAATTACAACAGCGCCTAATTTATGTAATGCCAAAATGCTGAACCAGAACTGATAATGGCGTTTAAGCACCAACATAACGCGGTCGCCTTTTTTAATGCCTAACGACTTAAAGTAATTAGCCGCACGGGCAGATTCCATCTTAATATCTTTAAAGGTAAAGCGGCGTTCAGTGCCGTCTTCGCTTAAATGAAGCATAGCAAGTTTTTCGGGTTCGCGCTGTGCCAATGCATCTACAACGTCATAAGCAAAGTTGAATTTTTCTTCATTTTTAAATGCTATATCAGTAAGTTTACCGTCTTGTTCAGTGGGAATAATGAAATCGTTATAAATTCTTTGCTTACTTTCGCCGATACGCGCCTGTTTAATAGGTTTGGCAGCGCTTAATTTTTGTTCTTCTTCACGAGCCGCCAGATTACGCAATACTATTGCATAAAAGGCGCAATCTTCGCCGTCAACGGCAATCATTCCGTGCGGTGTGGAAGAATCGTAATAAATCGTGTCACCCGGATGCAGAACTTCGGTATGACCGCCTATTTGTATACGCATATGTCCGCGAATTACAATATCACATTCCTGACCTTCGTGGGTGGTAAGTTCTATATCTTCGTATTCTGCGCCCTCGCGATAATTAAGTTCCATATATAAAGGAAGGGCAATACGGTTGCGGAAATCTGCCGCAAGGTTATAACCCACCATGTGGTGCGCCTCTTCAATGCGCTGTCCCTGTCCTTTTCTTGTAAGGGCGTACGACTGCAGTTTTGGGCTGCGGCCTTCAATTAAGTCACCCATATCTACGCCGAAGGATAAGGTACAGTGATACAGAAAAGCAACGCTTAAGTTGCGGTTACCTGCCTCGCTTTCAATATACTCTTCAACGCTTATACCGGTGCGCTCTGCCATTTCTTCTACAGTAAGCCCCGTGATTTCACGAAGTTCTTTAATTCGCGCCGCCATTTCCCTGATTTTATAAGTCATACCGGTTATATTTTTTTCCATAATGCACCTCAAAATAAAAGCAAAAAAGCCCGTCTCAAAGATTGATTCCTTTGAGACGAGCCGATTTTCAGCCCGCGGTACCACTCAAATTGCACCTGCCTCACGGCAGATACCGCTCTTTAGGTGCCAACACACCCTAAGCACTTACGCAGCTGACGCGGGAGGTTCTACGGCAAAATGCTTTCTTCCTCCAGACTCCGAAGCTACATACATTGAGGCCCGTAATGACTCGCACCTACCGTCATTTCTCTTTAACGGAACTATTCAATATAACTCTCCATCATCGCCTTTGTTAATATAGGAATCATATCACTTTTTATAAAAAATGTCAATAAAAATTTTTAAAGTTTATTTCTTATAATCTTTCCGCTTATTGTTTTTGGCAATTCATCGCGGAATTCAACAATACGCGGATATTTGTAAGGAGCCGTTCTGGTCTTAACGTAGTTCTGAATATCCTTTTTAAGTTGTTCTGTAGGTTCGGTTCCCTTAACCAGAACTATGCTGGCTTTTACAACCTGACCGCGAACTTCATCGGGAGCGGCAGAAACACCGCATTCAAGAACATAGGGAAGCTCCATAATTGTGCTTTCGATTTCAAACGGTCCTATGCGATATCCCGAAGACTTAATAACGTCGTCGGCACGGCCAACATACCAATAATATCCGTCTTCATCGCGCCATGCAAGGTCGCCCGTATGATACATGCCGTCGTGCCATACGGCAGCGGTTTTTTCGGGTTCGTTGTAGTAGCCGAGGAAAACGCCGCAGGTGGGGCCGTTTTCGGTATGAATTACAATTTCACCGTTAACACCGTCGGCAACAGGATTACCGTCGGTATCCACAAGGTCAATACCGTAACCCGGTACAGGTTTACCCATAGCGCCCGGTTTAAGCATAGTACCAACAAGGTTTGCAATACCAAGTGTCATTTCGGTCTGACCGAAACCTTCGGCAATTCTTAGTCCCGTAGCCTTTTCAAACTGATAGAACACCTCAGGGTTGAGCGCTTCGCCCGCTGTAGTAGCGTGGTGAATGGAAGATAAATCAAAACGGCTTAAATCCTGTTTAATAAGCATTCTGTACATAGTAGGCGGTGCACAGAATGTAGTAATATTATATTTTTTGAACATAGGCAGAATTTTTTCTGCATCAAAACGGTCAAAATCGTATGTAAATACTGCGCCTTCACACAGCCACTGACCGTAAAGTTTTCCCCACAGCGCTTTGCCCCAACCTGTTTCGGAAATGGTAAAGTGTAAACCTTCTTTTTCTGCCAAGTGCCAATACTTAGCCGTAACGTAATGGCCTAATGCGTATTTATAACTGTGTACGGCAATTTTAGGATAACCTGTAGTACCCGAAGTAAAGAACATAAGCATAGGGTCATCTCCGCAAGGAGCGTCGGCTTCACGAACAAATCTGCGGGAGAACAACGAATATTCTTTATCGTAATTATGCCAACCTTCTCTGTCGCCGCCCACAAGCAGTTTTGTAAGGCTTACGCCTGCCTGTTCTTCGGCTAATTCAATCTGATGCGCGGTATCGCCGTCGGCAGTACAGATAACAGCGTTAACGCCTGCCGCTTTAAAACGGTAAGTGAAATCTTTTTCAACAAGTTGGTTGGTTGCGGGAATTGCTATAGCGCCAAGTTTGTGCAAACCTAAAATGCTGAACCAGAACTGATAATGGCGCTTAAGCACCAACATAACTCGGTCGCCTTTTTTAATACCTAAAGATTTAAAGTAGTTTGCGCTTTGAGAAGATGCATCTTTAATATCCTTAAATGTAAAGCGACGCTCGGTCATATCATTAGATATATGAAGCATAGCAAGTTTATCGGGATTATTACGCGCTATGGCATCTACGGTATCGAAAGCAAAGTTGTATGTGTCGGCATCTTCAAACGAAAGGTTTTCAAGCGCTCCGTTTTCGTCTTCTTTTGTTTTAATGTACTTATGGCAAAGCAAACTTTCTTGCTCTGCCTTTTTGCCCGAACCTATAAACATTTTCTGGTCGGTGGTATCACTTGCCATAATAATTGCAAGGAATACGCAGTCCTGTCCGTCTACGGCAATCATACCGTGAGGCGATGAGGATTTATAGAAGATGCTGTCGCCTTCGCGAAGTATTTCTTCGTGGTCGCCAACCTTTATACGCATTGCGCCCTTAATAACCATATCAAATTCCTGACCTGCGTGAGTAACGGTATGAATAGGTTTATTCTGCAGTTCATCGGAATACTGATAAGTAACCCAATAAGGAGTAGCAAGTTTTTTACGGAACATAGGCGCCATATCCTGAATGGTTATGCCGTCCTCACTTGCGGTAACAAGACCTTTGCCCTTACGGGTTACGGTGTAACCTGAAAGTTTTGCGCTTTGGCCTTCAAGAAGTACTGTAATTTCTACACCGAATGCAGCAGCACACTTATGTAAGAACGTAAACGGAAGATCTATAGTTCCCGTTTCGTAATTACGGTAATCGGTTTCGCTTACTTCGGTAAGTTCTGCCATTTTCTGCGTACTGTACCCAAGAATATCGCGCATATCACGAATACGTGCGGCAATATCCATTAGTTGAGTTGTAGAGTTTGTGTTGTTCATCTTCTTCATTCCTTTCCGAAAATAAAAAAACGCCCCAAGAATAAACTTCTTGAGACGAGCAAAATTTATACCCGCGGTACCACTCAAATTACAGCAATAATGCTGTCACTTCAGACTCTAACAAGCCTTATCCCTTAACGCGGGCAAACGGGAAAGCCTGGCAAATATTGCTCGGCCAACCGGCTCAGAAGTGATGGGCATTATAGGCAAACGGATTGTCGACTCACACCAACCGCCGACTCTCTGAAAAACCGAAAAACCTTGCCGTCTTCATCATAGCCTTTTTCGTTTCTCATACTTTACCACACTTTTTTTAAAATGTCAAACATTTTTTTAAAAAAATTAAAATTTTTCTTGACAAACGCTTAAAGTTGTGGTTAAATTTTGCATATAGATTAAAAAGATGTTGACGGAAAATCTGCTCCTTCGGGACGCTTCAGAGAGCCGATGGTTGGTGTGAATCGGTGCAGAAGGCGGAGTAGTCTCCTTCCTGAGTCGGCTCTGTAAATCCCGTTTTACGGTTAGTAATGGAGCACGGCGGCCCCCGTTACGGGTACGGACTTTGTTGGAAGTCTTATTAAAGTGACCTTACTTAAAGTTTATATATGTAAGGTAAGCAGGGTGGTACCGCGAAATGTATTTTCGTCCCTGAGGTTGTATGACCTCAGGGCTTTTTATTTTATTGAGGTGAATTAAGTATGAAACAAATTAAAATCAGTGACGTAACTATGAAACAGGGCAAAGGAGGATTTTCTCTTTCTTTCCGTGAAAAAATAGAACTTTCTAAACTGCTTGATAATCTTGGCGCCTCGGTTATTGAACTTGAAGGTGTAGGCGAATCAAGAACAGATGCGCTTCGCGTTAAATCCATAGCAAGCGCTGTTAAAAACAGTATTGTAGCCGTGCCTGTTGAATTAAACGAAGAAAATATTAATGCCGTATGGAATGCTCTTAAAGGCGCTAAACATCCGCGTTTGCAGGTTTGCGCCCCCGTTTCTTCGGTTCAAATGGAATATATTTACCACAAAAAACCCGATGCAATGTCAGAAGATATAAAGAGAAGCATTTCGGCTTGTTTAAACCTTTGTAATGACGTTGAATTTATAGCCGACGATGCCACAAGAAGCGATTCTGCTTTTCTTTGCAACGTTATTACCGCCGCAATTGAAGCAGGCGCTACTACCGTTACGGTTTGTGATTCCGCAGGAACCGCACTGCCAGGTGAGATTGCTTCTTTTGTTGCCGAACTGTTTAATAACATACCCGCCCTTAAAGAGGTTAATTTAGGTATAAGCTGCAGTGATGAACTTTTCCTTGCCGATGCCTGTGCAATAGCCGCTGTAGAACAGGGCGCTGTAGAAATTAAAGCCGCCGCTTACCCGCAAGGTAATGCATCCCTTGCAAACGTTGCAAAAATTCTTAACACCAAAAGCGCTGCTATGAACGTTATAACAGGCGTTTCGGTGGCACAGTTAAGCCGTACTATGGAACAGATTAACTGGATGTGCGAAACACAGAAAAAGAAAATTTCGCCCTTTGAAAACGGTCTTCACGATGACGATAGCATTTATCTTACCGTTCACGACGAAGCTGATTCTGTTTTAAAGGCGGTAGCAACGTTGGGTTATGACCTTTCTGAAGAAGACGGACCTAAGGTTGTAGAAGCGTTTCGCCGTATTGCCGCTAAAAAAGAACAGGTAAGTATTCGCGAACTTGACGCTATTGTTGCTTCTGCCGCAATGCAGGTGCCCTCTACCTACCAATTAGAAACCTTTGTTATTAATTCGGGCAATACTATTTCTTCTACCGCCCATATGAAGTTAAAGAAGAACGGACAAATTCTTGAAGGCGTTTGCATTGGTGACGGTCCTATTGACGCGGCATTCCGCGCTATTGAAAGTATTACGGGCCGCCATTATGAACTTGACGACTTCCAGTTAAAAGCCGTAACCGAAGGCCGCGAGGCTATGGGTCAGACTATTGTAAGATTACGCAGCGGCGGAAAACTTTATTCAGGACGCGGAATTTCTACCGATATTGTCTGCGCAGGTATAAACGCATACTTAAGCGCACTTAATAAAATTGTTTATGAGGAGGATGAAATATGAACCTTTCGTTTTCCACACGCGGTTGGTCTGATTTAAGTTGGGACAACGCCGTGACTATTGCTTCTGATATGGGATTTGGCGGTATTGAAGTTTATAATTTACCGAATTTTGATCCTATGTTGGACAAAAGCGGACCTTTTCATAAATATCAGGTTGCCGCTACGGTAAGGCAGTTAAAAGAAAAAAAGTTAACCATTCCCTGTTTTGATACTTCTTGCGACCTTTCGGCTAACAATGACTGTATTGCATATTTGCAAACTTTATTAGAAGTTGCACGTAATGCAAGAGTTCCGTTTGTAAGCGCGGTAGCCTTAACCGATAATGAATCTGCCGTTAAGGAAAATCTTACAAAAATTATAGAAATTGCAAAACAGCAGGAAGTAACCGTTTTAATTAAAACCAGCGGTATTTATGCCGACACCGCAAGGCTTCGCAAATTGCTTGATGAGTTTGCCTGTGATGAACTTGCCGTTTTATGGGACGTGCACCATCCTTACAGAGATTTCGGTGAAAATGCCGACACTACCATTAAAAATCTTGGCGACTATGTTCGCCACGTGCATTTAAGGGATTCCGACGATGACGGCGAATATAATCTTATTGGCGAGGGCACTGCCCCCGTTGCAGATTTTATGTTGGCGTTATCTTCGGTTAACTATAACGGTTTTATTTCGCTTGAATGGAAACCCGAATGGATTGAAGATTTAACCGATTTAGAGGTTATTTTTCCGTATTTCATAAACTATATGAACGGTTTTGAAAATCCGCGGGGCAAGAAAAAAAGTTTATACTTCAATCACGACGGCACAGGTCAGTACGTATGGAAAAAAGACGAACTTATTGACCTTACCTTTTCTCAGGTGTTAGACCGTATGGCGGAAGAGTTTCCCGACCAATACGCATTTAAATACACTACTCTTGATTACACAAGAACCTACCGCGAATTCAGAGAAGATGTTGATACCTTTGCCCGCGCTCTTGTTTCTTTGGGTGTAAAAGCAGGCAGTAAAGTCGCCGTATGGGCAACAAACGTGCCCGAATGGTTTATTGCGTTTTGGGCTACAACAAAAATAGGCGCCGTTTTAGTTACGGTAAACACCGCGTATAAAATACACGAAGCCGAATATTTATTAAGGCAATCCGATACTCATACACTTATTATGATTGAAAGTTGTCTTGATTCAAACTACAAAGAAATAATTAAAGAACTTTGCCCCGAAATGGAAAACACAAAGGCAGGAGAAGGCTTACACTGTAAACGTCTACCGTTTTTGCGCAACGTAATTACCGTAGGCTTTAAACTGTCAGGTTGTCTTACCTTCGATCAAGCAATGGCAAGGGCTAATATGGTTAGCCCCGAAACAATAGCGCAAATGGCGGCGGCTGTGCGCCCCGACGACGTATGCAATATGCAATACACTTCGGGTACAACCGGCTTCCCAAAAGGCGTTATGCTAACACACTATAACGTTGTAAACAACGGTAAGTGCATTGGCGACAGAATGGGACTTTCTACCGCTGACCGTATGATGATTCAGGTTCCTATGTTCCACTGTTTCGGTATGGTGCTTTCTATGACGTCATCTTTAACCCACGGCGCTACCGTTTGTCCTCTGCCGTATTTTTCGGCAAAACAGTCACTTGCCTGTATTAATCAGGAAAAAATCACCTGTTTCAACGGCGTTCCCACAATGTTTATTGCAATGTTTAACCACCCCGATTACCGTAAAACAGACTTTTCGCACATGCGCACAGGCATTATGGCGGGTGCGGGTTGTCCTCCCGAACTTATGCGCCGCGCCGCGCAACCCGACGAAATGAATATGACGGGTATTGTAAGCGTTTACGGACAAACTGAATCGGCACCCGGTTCTACTATGTCGGCGTGGACCGACAGTTTGGACCTTCGCACCGACACGGTAGGTTATGCCTTCCCTCACGTGCGTTGTAAAATTGTTGACCCTGAAACTGGCGAAGAATTACCCGACGGCGTAAACGGTGAATTTTGCTCTAAGGGTTACAATACAATGAAGGGTTATTATAAAATGCCGCAAGCCACAAGCGATACGGTAGATGCCGAAGGTTGGCTGCATTCGGGCGATTTAGCCTGCCGAGATAAAGACGGTAATTACTGTATTACAGGCCGACTTAAAGATATGATTATACGCGGAGGCGAAAATATTTATCCAAAAGAAATAGAAGAATTTATATATACCCACCCTGCCGTAAAAGACGTACAGGTTATAGGCGTTCCCGATAAAAAATACGGTGAAGAAATTATGGCTTGTATAATTCTTAAAGAAGGTTGCAGTGTAACCGAAGCCGAAATGACCGATTACATTAAAGCGAGTATGGCGCGCCATAAAGTACCTAAGTATATTTCGTTTGTAAACAGTTTCCCAATGAATGCCGCAGGCAAAATATTGAAGTATAAAATGCGCGAACAGGCAGCAAAAGAATTAGGCCTTACGGGTGACGGTTCAAATACCGCAGGTAACGGAAAATAATTACAAGAAAACCGCAGATTTAAAAATCTGCGGTTTTTGATTAATGATGGTGGTGGTGATGGTGATGTTCGTGTTCTTCAACCGTACATTCTTTGTCTTCACAGTGTTCAAGTTCGGTTTCAAGTTCAAGCGTTGCGTGAACAATGCCTAAGTGATGCAGTTCCTCTTTTACTGCCTTTTTTACGGTATAAGCATCACCGTTTGTAACAACGTGCATTGTTGCATAAATTTTTTCTTCGTCAAGTTTTCTTATATGAATATGGTGAAGGTCAATTACCTGTTCAATTTCTAAAATATGCTCTTTAATTTGCGCGGTATCAACGGGCGATTTTTCCAAGAATATTGTTATAGCCGAAAATAAATTTCTTACTGCATTTATAAGTATGAATCCTGAAACGGCTAAAGAAAGAACAGGGTCTAACAGCGAAAATGAAGTAAAGTGCATAATTATTGCGCCCACAAGAACCGCAAACCAACCCAAAACGTCTTCAAGCATGTGCAGATTTACGGCGCGTTGGTTTACGCTTTCGCCGTCTTTGGTAAAATATGCCGCCAAAAAGTTCACTGCAACACCTATAATTGCAAAAACAATCATTCCCTTATAATTTACGTCGGCGGGGTTAATAATTCTTAAAACAGCTTTGTAAATAACCGCTATTGAACCTATAATAAGTATAACGGTGGTTATTATTCCGCCAAGAAGTGAAAAACGCGCATATCCGTAAGTGTAAGTTTCATCGGGTTGTTTTTTGCTCTTTTTTTCTAAGAAAAAGGATATCCCTATGCTAAGCGCATCGCCAAGGTCATGCAAAGAATCGGAAAGTATTGCAACGCTTCCCGTTATTATTCCGCCGAAAAATTCAAAAACCGAAAAAAACAGGTTTAAAACAAAGGCAATTAATATATTCTTTTGTGTTTTCATTTTTATTCTCCTATTCTTTGTTTTTAAATGCAAAAAAGCGTTGACCTATATAATTAAGTGTTAAAAACAAAACCGTTCCCACAAGCATAGCGCAGTTTTCTACTACGGTTTTACTTAAAGAAGAAAGAGTAATTCTTACAATAGGTTTTGCAATTCCGTAAGCCAACGTATAACAAACAACAATATTTATTACAAATCTTATTACGGGCTTTATGCCTGTTTCGGTGTTTTTAAAAGTAAAAGTTTTATTTAAAAAATAACTTAATATACTGCCGAATAAATAGTTAGCCATTGAAGACATCCAATAATTAAGGTGCAATATATTATAAAACGCAAACATCACAGCCGTTCCGAAAAGGGTATTGACTATTCCCACAAGTATAAACTTAAAAAGGGTTTTATCTATAAGTTTTTTCATTTGTTCTGACTTTCTGTATTATATGATTTTTACGCTTGTATTATATAATACGGCGTTGTTTTTTTCAAGCAATGCACACTCTAATTATAAAAAATTAATACATTATTCAAAAGTTTCTGCTAAAATAATAATATGAAAGGATGATATTATGAAAAAATTTATAAGTTTTTCCGTTATATTTCTTTTATTGTTTTCCCTTACGGCATGTAACACCGGCACTTTAAATTCTACTTTAGAAAACGCAACAAAAATAGTACTTAACGATAACAAAATAATGGCAGACAGTGAAGTTGTTTCAACTAATAAAGATAACCCCGTTTATATTGCCAATGATATTATATATTATGAATCGGGTAAAGATTTCACATACGGCGAAGGAAGCGAGTCGGATGCACATTCTGCCGATGAAGCCGCATTACACACCGTTGTTCATATAACAAAGGCAGGAACCTACAGCCTTGAAGGTAAACTATCGGCAGGGCAAATTGCCGTTGACCTTGGTGAAGATGCCAAAGAAGACAAAAATGCCGTTGTAACACTTATTTTAAACGAAGCAGATATAACCTGCAGTGTTGCTCCTGCCATTATATTTTATAACGTATATGAATGTTCAAGCGATGATACCGAAAACGCTTCTAAAGAGGTTGATACCTCCCTTGCAGGCGCAAACGTAATTATTGCCGACGGTACAGCCAATACAATAAACGGTTCTTACGTTGCGCGTATATACAAACCAGACACAGTAGTTTTAAATGAAGAAAAAAGCGAAGTTGAAGATGCAAAAAAATTGCATAAATACGACGGCGCTTTGTATTCAAAAATGTCTATGAATGTAAACGGCGGTAAAAAAGGCACAGGCAAACTTACCATTAACGCTGAAAACGAGGGTCTTAACAGCGAACTTCATTTGACGCTAAACGGAGGAATTATAAACATTAATTCGGGTAACGACGGCATAAACACAAACTGCGATGAAGTTTCGGTTACAACTGTAAACGGCGGAGAATTAAATATTCGCGTTACGGGTGAAACAGGCGAAGGCGACGGTATTGATTCTAACGGCTGGCTTGTAATAAACGGCGGTAAAGTAACCGCTGAGGCTTGTTCAGACAGTGCCGACGCAGGAATTGATTCTGATATGGGTATTCATATTAACGGCGGCACGGTAGCGGCAAGCGGAAATATGCTTGACAAAATTGAAAGCACAGGTCAAACCTATGCCGTTTTTCAGTTTAATAAAAGTACTATATCCAAAGAAGTTTTATCTTTAAAAGATAAAAGCGGAACCACCGTTTTTTCTATACGTCCGCAAAATAATTTTTCGGTATTTATTTACAGCAGTCCTTCCTTAGAAGAAGGCTCTTATACCCTTTACAGCGGTGACACTCAACTTGCCGCACAAGGCGGTATGAACATGGGACCTATGAGACCGGAAGGGAATTTTAAAAACGAAATACCCGAAGGAGAAATCCCACCCGAAATGCCCGAAGGCATTCCCAAACAAGATTTCAAACCCGATTTCACTCAACGCGAACCTACTGACGGCGAAACACCGCCCGAAAGAGCAGAAGGCGACTTTAATCGCCCCGAAACGAATAATACAACGCCTTCACAGCAAAGCACTGACTTTGTTATTAAAAACGGCGAAAATATGTTCGGTGGAATTACCAGCCAAAGCTTTTAAACCCGAACCAGCCTTAAAGGGCTGATTTTAGGCGACTTTTGGCTCATTGTCGCGCATAGGGTTAAGCAAAAAATACTTGTTTCAAAATCTGATTCGAGTTTGAATACTTTGGCTAACCTTTCATAAATTCAAACGGCAGAGTTCAAACTCTGCCGTTTTTTTAAATCCTTCGGTATTCGCGCTTTAAGACCTCTGCCATTTCTTCGGGAGATTCTTTACAGCCGCCTGCCAGCCACATTTTTATAATTGCATTAAGCCCGTTTCTGAAGAACTCTATGTGGTATTTTATATTACTTTCAATATGCTCTTTTTCGGCGCGTTTTGTATCGTAAATTGAAACCAGATGTTTATCATCGTAACATAATTTAAAATAGGTTTTGTAAAAAAGCCTGTTTTCTTTTATATGGGTAAACATTTTTAATGCGCCGCTGTTTTCGTTAAAATAATCGTAATCGGCAAAAAGATTAGTAAACTCTTTCTCAAGTTTTTCTCTTGTTTTATCGGCAAGATCGTATATATCTATATAATTCGCATAAAACGTACTGCGGTTAAGGGAAGTAACTTTAATAATTTCCGAAACGGTTATTTCGGAAATCTGCTTTGTTTGCAAAAGTTCTATAAATGCTTTTTCAATTTTTTCCTGTGATTCCCTGCGCCGCTTATTGTTTTTTACATTCATAATTTTTCTCCATTATTCCAACACTTGTTGTAAAATTGATGATTGTTTTTGTTTTGCAAAAATATTATACTACAATTGCAATAAAACCACAAGTGTTGGTTTAATGAAAGGAGTAAATTTATGAAAAAGAGTAGTTTTGTTGCATTGATATTAGGAACAGTAAGTGGGGTGCTTTTCGCACTCGGTATGTGTATGGCATTATTGCCCGAATGGAATGCGTTTACCGAAGGCGTTATTTTTGGCGCTATAGGTATTGTTTTGGGTGTTATCACCGCGCTTATATGGTGCAAAATGGAAAATAAAAAATTGCCGAAAATGAATTTTAAAAACCTTATTCGCATAATCTATGCCGTTATTGCCGTATTGGTACTTGGCGTAGGTATGTGTATGTGCCTTGTGTGGCAGCAAACTATTTGGGGAACTATTATAGGTCTGATTGGAATAATTATGTTACTTTCGCTTATTCCTATTATTAAGGGTATAAAATGAAGATTTTGAAACCCGCAAAAAGCCCCCATATAAGCCTTGCTGTTAACTTTATTTATGCAATTGGCAACTGTGTAATAGGCTTTTGGGGGCATTCATGGTGGTTTATTACCGTAGGAGCGTATTACACCGTGCTTACAATAACACGCTTTTCGGTATTACAAATTAAACGGAAAGCAGACGGAGATTACGATACAGAACTTTTTGCCGAGCGTGTTACGGGTTTTTTTCTTATAGCACTTTCATTCTGTATAGTGGGTGTAAACGTGTTGTCCGCCATAAAGGAGCGCGGTACCGCTTTTGGAGAAATTATAATGATTACCATAGCCACCTATACCTTCACAAAAATAACCGTTTCCATAATAGGAATGGTTAAAGCAAAAGGTTCTGCTTCGCCTATACTTAAAACACTGCGTAATATTTCTCTGGCTGATGCGTGTGTTTCTATCCACACAATGCAACGGTCAATGTTAGTTTCCTTTCCGGGTATGGAAAAGGCAGATATTTTACTGTTAAACATTTTAACGGGAACTGCGGTATGGATTATTGTACTGCTACTTGGAATTAATCTTATTGGAGGAAAATATACAATTATGGCTAAATCTAAATTAGTTAAAGCAAACGAAAAAATTACAGAAACAATAACCGACGGTTACAAAAAAATTGAAAAAGGTGTAGTAGACGGCTATAAAAAAATAGAGCAGGGCGTAGTGGAAGGCTACACAAAAATTGAAGATAAGTTTGTTGATGCTTACCTCACCAAAGACGGCGAAACCGTAGAGGAAGCAAAAGCAAGATTAAAGAAAGAGAATAAATAATAGCAGACAATGAAACCCACTGTCTGCTATTATAAATAAACTGTATTAAGTTGGTATTATTCCCACTCGCTCCCGAAAACTGTGACTTAAACAATTTTGTATGGGTGTTTTTACTCACATTATCGGGAGTGTTCAGATTATCCGTAAAATACGGACTATCAAGACTTTTGTTGTCACACCGACAATGACATTATAGCGGAGCGAAGGGGAAAATTCAATAGTTTTGCTCAAATTTCTCTAAGGATTCGATCAAGCGTAGCCTGAATTTCTTCCTTATTTGTTTCATCTCCGAACACACGGAGCGTATAGAAAACATTGTCCTTTACCCAATAGGCAGTCGGATCGTAATAGTCACCGTTATAGTAGTCATTATTATTTGATTCATTGGTGATTACGATCAATACGGGGATTTGGGATCCGGTTTCTGTGGATTCTTCTTCATAGGTAGCATACCCGTTACAAACACTGCCCGTCTGATAGGTACCATCATCGGCACAGAGAGTTGCATTCAGTGTTATCCTAATATCGTCAACGTTATACCCGGCGGCAATGGAAATTTCTTGTGGCTTTCCATCCACATTCGTAGGAGAGTGTGTAGCGTTGGCGGTTACTTGAATGTGCTTTACCGGCATAGTAGGGTCTGTGCTCTCCATCCCCAAATAGCCAGTCTTATTAAGCCAAGCAATCGACTCAAGAGGATTCTCTACATTAAAACCGATTGCCATTTCACATTCATTCCAACTGTCGTTCTGAAAACTCACCAGTCCCCAAAGATGGCTGGATGTAAGACGTTGCTCTTCGGTCATAGCGGAATAGGTTTTCCATTCTTGCTCAATCCTGCTTGCAAGTTCCTGCCCGATAGAAGAGAAATCAGTACCATTCAAGTATGTGCCAACCTCATAGGTGGACTCTGCATTGTCTGTCTTCTTTTCCAAAAGCTGTACTGTACGGTAAGTTCTCTCAGGACCATCCACTCCGCCCATTGAAGATATCGATTTGTCGTCCGCAACTGAACTGCCGACACACAGAGCAATTGTTATAGCAAGAGCTACGACAACACTGACAATGGCAAGTACGATAATTAAGATTTTCTGCGTCGGCTTAGAACAATTCTGCTGTTTGTTGAGCAAAGTAAAAATCAATGCAGTTATACAGCCAGACAATAAAATAACCAATAAATCTATAGGAGCAAAAACGATTCCAGGCAGGCTCTCAAACAAGAATCCTGAACCCAGGATATATAAATGCCCGTTGAGAAGAATTATTTCGCCAATATACATCAGCAAAGTCATTACAGATGCCGAAATCGCAGGAAGCCAAACCGATATGAGTTTTCTCTTTCCCAAAAGGAACGAGCCAACGAACACGCCAGCGGTTACACCAAACAAGGCAAAGAACACCGTCATTAACGCTGCAGACAAAGGGGACACCTGAATGCTGCCATCTCTCCAGAAAGCCGTAAAGCAAGCAAGGATGCAGAGGCCGAGGAATACAACAGAACAAATCGATTGCAGGATCAAAGATTTGCAACGCTTTTTATCGCCGTTCTTTATCATTTGACCAAAGCCATACAAACAGTTCAAGATAGTAATGATCAGCAAAACGGAAATAATGTAAAAGTGGAGCTTAAACGCAGGGTTATAGTCACCCATCAAGATATCGACTGCTGTTTGTGTTTTGTATGTGGTTACGGTTTCACCCCACCCCTCCGGAGGGACATAACACATAAACATCTGCCAGTCCTCGAGCTTTGTGACAGTTTCAGCAGTAGATACTACGACTTTCTGTTCAAACAACAATTCCAAGCCAAAGAAAACTCCGATCGCAGAAAGAACTCCGCCGGCAAATGCGAATTTCTTAAAGAATCTGATAAACAGCGGCATTAAGAGGACGCCAATAATGATAGCAACGCTGATCGGTGTATACGGAATAATGTATTTAGGATAGTTCTCCTTCATCACAGTTCCGTTAACAAGCATATCAGTAATCACACGAACGCCCATCGATAACGGATAGTACGATGCTATTAAAACACCAAGACAAGAAAACAGATAGTATCGATTAAACTGTTTGCTTTTCATATTCATTCTCCTTTCATCCTGCATTCGTTAATAGGGCATAGAAAATTGCTCCAATCAACGCAATAAATACCGTGAGTGAAAGCCAAGTCAACTTCTTGAAGGATAATATATTCTCGATTCGTGTTCGTATTTTTGCACCGCCAAAAGCAGATGCGAATACAGTTGCGCCTTGTTTGCTTTCTAACAAGGAAGCTGCATAATCTTTTGCACGGTCATATCCGATCTTTGTAAGAACACGCTCATCACAAGAAAGTTCGAGATCCGCAAGAAACCCTTTTAAAAACAACCAACTAAGTGGATTGAACCAATGTACTGCAACAATTACAAATGCTATAATACGCCACAGATTATCAAAACTGCGTATATGTGTTTTTTCGTGCAATATAATAAATTCAATATCTCTGTCCTTATAAGCGACAGGCAAAATGATTTTAGGTTTTACTATACCATACACAGCAGGAGATACAATTTTCTCTGATAGATAGATGTTATCTTTTAGATGAGTGGAATCCTTAATTTCATAAATTGTCGTAAAATATGTAACCGCCAACATCAGAAGAATCGCCAGTGAAACAATAATCCATACAACCGAAGCTACACGAAAAATATCTTCGAGTATATTGACTTTATATGTTATCGGGAAATAAGTATCCGCCGCCATAACGCTATTTGTCATCGAAAAAGCAATATCATCAGTAGGTTGATACACAACGATGGTTTTTGTAGTTAGTTTGGATAATAATGCCATCAAACCATACGGACTGTTGAGCCCAAAAGGAAACGCCATTCTAAGAAAAGGAACACTCCAGAGAAACGTCGTTAGCCTTCTCGGAATCTTTTTAATTTGTCTGACAAGCATAATGATCACGCCGGTTATGGTAGCAGTTATGCTCATATTGAATATCCAATAAAATACTTCTTGCAACATAAGCATCACCTATTATCAATGAGTTTGCGCAACTCATTGATTTCTTCTTCGGATAACGGCTCATCTTCAAGCAATGCCGAAAACAATGCTTTGCGAGATCCGCCAAACACCTTTTTTATAAGAGAAGCGGCTTCCAACTTTTGCATTTCATTTTGCGACACAAGCGGAGTACAAATAAATCCGGGATCTTCACGGCGAATAAATCCTTTTGCTTCAAGTTTTTTAATTACGGTATAGGTAGTGTTTTTATTCCATCCAATTGTATCGGTGGCAATTAAACTAATGTCCTTTGCGGAAATAGGGCTTTTCTCCCATATAATTTCCATCACTTTG
>JAZUPW010000014.1:0-20032 GCA_045605385.1 Acutalibacteraceae bacterium | reverse complement strand
GTTCTGTGTACTCCGGAATAACCTTGCTCGTGTTCTAAAGGCGTGATTTTCTCAACATACCGTCCCTCGAGCTTTCCCACGAAAATATTATATCATGGTTTCGTGTTGTTGTGTGTGACGGCAAGTCATGCGCTGTTCTGTGTCTTACTGAAAGGGTAAAGCCTTACTTCAAAATATATTAAGGAGAATGAAAAATGAAAGTACTTGTAATCGGTGTTCATATGGATGATGCAGAAACAATAACCGGTACTATGTCACATCTTATAGATAAGGGGGCAGAGGTCACTTACCTTAACATCAAGCATTATCAGCATTTTAAGGGCAACAATCCCATAGCCGATGCTCAAAGTATGCGCGGCGCTGAGCTTATAGGCGCAAAAAAAATCATACTCGATTATAATATTGATAAGTATTATAGAAATAACGAGCAGAGCGTCAGAGATACCGAGCAGGTGATACGTGATATAAAGCCCGATATTATCTTTATTATGCATCCCCACGACAATCATATCGAGCACGTTGAGTGCGCAAAGACCGCACGCGATGCAATATTTGCCGCGGCGGTGGACGGAATTGTTGCGAACGAGATTTATTCCTACGAAACAGCCCCCAAGCAAACGATGTGTTATTTTGAGCCCGACGTCTACGTTAACGTGGAAGATAAGCTTGATGACATAAAAAAAGTGTTTCTCAATTTCAATGCTGAAAACGCAAACGGCGAATGGCTCTGGAATTCAGCCCAAATAAAAAAAGGGTTCAGAGGTCTTGAATGTGGATTCAAATATGCCGACGGATTTAAGATTATCAAGTATCCAACAGGCGGCAACGACTTCCTTTTGCGCTCGGTTCTCGGTGATAAATTCCGTTGGGCAGGAACTAATATGTACTACGTAGGTTCAAAGCTGTTTCTTTAGAGAATACAGGTGACGGTTCTCTGTCTTGACAAAAAATGAAGAAACTACCCGAAAAAGAATTTTTAACATTTCTTTTTCGGGTAGTTGTTATTTTGCGATATATTACTACACAATGCGAAATATTTACATTCTGTAAACCTACGTCATAACGATTAATTTTTAATTATTTTCTATATATTTTTCCAAAATTTCGGCGGCGGTGCGAACACATCTTTCGCAGGGGCGCTCTTTATAATATTGTTCGGTGCGTTTTTCTGGCGTTCCGCCAACCTCTGCGGTTTTTAATATGTCGCGGCAAATAATAGAACCGTTAATATCACTGAACTCTTTGCATAACGCTCTTGTTTTTTCGTAAAGTTCTGTTTTTGCATTATTATCTTCAAGGTTTGAATAACCGTAAAGAAGCCCAAACGCCATAAGCATTCCGCTTATTGCACCGCAGACTTCACGCTGTCTGCCAAAGCCGCCGCCAAACGGGCCTGAAAGTTTTAAGCACTGTTCTTGGCTTAAACCTACCTTTTCGCTGAAAGCGGCAAAAACCGCCTGCGAACAGTTATAACCCTCTTTGAAAATTTCAACAGCCTTTTTTGAATATTCCATTATTTTTGTCCCCTTGTGTTTTTTGCTATTTTATCATATACCAAAGGTTCCTGTCAATGGGTCTTTATAAAGCGGTATTTTGGGCGGGGCAAAGGTAAACACAACAAATATAATGCCTATAATAACAAGAACAAGCAAACACAAAGAAGAATTGCTCCGCTTTAAGTTGTGTTTTTTAAAACAGTAAAACTCACTTAAATAGCAAAACGCAGTACTTACAAAAAATATTGCAATATTAAGCGCATCGGGCGATTTACCGAAAGCGCCGTTATAGGTATAAAACAAAACGGGAATAAGTGAAAGTCCTGTAATAATTCCTTTAAGTTTTATACACCAAAAGTTTTCAACGTCTTTAAAAAACAGGCTTTGAAAAAGGCTGAATAATAATGCGGGGAAGAAGAAAATTTTCATATGTTCGCCGGTAGATTCGTTTACCGCCGAAAAGGGCGCAACAAGTATGCTTTCTTGTGCCCATTCGTACAAAAAGTGAAGCAAGGTGCCCAAAAAGGAAGTAATTGCAAAGCCCGAAAACTGCCACACAAAAAGTTTTTGTTTAATAATACTCACCGCCTTTTTTAGTGAATAAATAATTTTGTGTTTAAATTCAAAAAAATATTTTAAAAGTGTAATAAACATTCTATTTTACGAAAAAGTAAACCTATTTATTACTTTTTCTCCTTTCTTTGCAGAATTAATGTTTTTGCTGTAATAGTTATTATGCCCTAAATAAATTTGTATAAAAATTTGTGTTATCTCATATACTAAAAATGTATTGACAAAACAAAACGGTTTTGGTATAATTCCTTTTGGAGACTCGGCTTTTATGGAAAGTCTGTCAGGGAGAATGCGTCAGCGACTGAGAGCGCATTTGAGATGAGTAGTAAGTTTGGGAACACTCCGCGGCAATCCCAATTGAATATAAAAAGAGGATGCATTTTTGCATCAATGCGGGTGGCACCGCGGGTAAACTTTACGTTGGCTCGTCCCGAGGAATTTTTAAATTCCTCGGGACTTTTTATTTTGGTTTAATTTAGGAGGTTTTATAATGTATAGAACACTATTCTGCAACGATATTCGTGAAGAACACATTGGGAAAACCGTTTCTCTTGCAGGTTGGGTAGACGTTGTTCGTGACCACGGCGGCGTTATATTCATTGATTTGCGAGATTATACGGGTGTAACTCAGGTTGTTGTTCACAATGAAGAACTGCTTAAAAACGTAAACCGTGAAACCGTTATTTCGGTAAGCGGTATTGTGCGTAAGCGCGATGAAGAAACCGTTAATGCTAAAATTGATACAGGTAAGGTTGAACTTGTTGCCGATACTCTTGACGTACTTGGAAAGAGCCACAATATGCTTCCGTTTGACGTCAGAGCATCGCGTTTAAGCAAGGATGAACTTCGCCTTAAGTACCGTTATCTTGATTTAAGAAATCCAAAAAATCACGATAACCTTGTAATGCGTTCTAAAATTATTCGTCATTTGCGCAATAAAATGGAAGGTAAAGACTTCCTTGAAATGCAAACACCTATTCTTACTGCTTCTTCGCCCGAAGGTGCGCGTGACTTTTTGGTTCCAAGCCGTAAACATCCAGGTAAGTTCTACGCTTTACCTCAGGCTCCTCAGCAGTTTAAACAGTTGCTTATGGTTTCGGGGTTTGACCGTTATTTCCAGATAGCGCCTTGTTTCAGAGATGAAGATGCCCGTGCCGACCGTTCACCCGGTGAGTTTTATCAGCTTGACTTTGAAATGGCTTTTGCTACACAGGATGAAGTATTAGAGGTTTGCGAAGACGTAATTTACGATACTTTTAAAACTTTTTCAAATAAAAAAGTAACTGAAAAACCTTTCCGTAGAATTACCTATGCTGAATCTATGATGAAGTACGGTTCTGATAAGCCCGACCTTAGAAATCCGCTTATTATTTGCGACCTTACTGAATTCTTCAGCGACGTTGCTTTCCCTGCTTTTAAAGGCAAACCTGTTCGCGGTATTGTTGCCGACTGTCAGGGTAAATCCAACAAGTTCTTTGAAGATTCGCTTAAATTTGCAACAAGTGCCGAAGTAGGACTTGGCGGTCTTGGTTATATAACCTTAAAAGAAGGCGTTTTCTTAGGACCTATTGCTAAATTCTTAAGCGATGAAAAGAAAAAGGAAATTATTACCCTTACGGGCGTTAAGGAAGGCGAAACACTCTTCTTTATTTGCGATGACAAGAAGAATGACGCTGAAAAGAAAGCAGGCCATATACGTACATGGTTAGCCAAAAAAGAACAACTTGACTTAATTAAAGACGATGCATTTGAGTTCTGTTTTATTGTTGACTTCCCAATGTTCGAGGAAGATGAAGAAACGGGCGATATTATATTTACGCACAATCCGTTCTCTATGCCTCAGGGCGGAATGGAAGCGCTTAACGGTGATGACCCCACACAGGTTCTTGCTTACCAGTACGACCTTGTTTGTAACGGTATTGAACTTGCATCGGGCGCTGTAAGAAACCACGATATTGATATTATGAAAAAGGCGTTCAGTATTGCAGGTTATTCTGAAGAAGAACTTAAATCGCGTTTTAATGCGCTTTATACTGCATTCCAGTACGGTGCTCCGCCTCATGCGGGTATGGCGCCGGGTGTAGACCGTATGGTAATGCTTTTAACCGATGAAGAAAAAATTCTTGACGTAATTGCATTCCCGCTTAACGGTAATGCACAAGACCTCTTGCTTGGCGCACCAAGCGAGGTTACAAATCAGCAACTTGAAGATGTTCATTTGCTTGGTAATAACAGTGCTCTTGCGGTTCGCGCGGCTGCTTCGGGCGGCAACAGAAGACAGGGCGATAAACGTTCTACTTTCTCTAATGCTCAGCAACTTAACCAAATTTCTCTTAGTGAAGATGAAGAAGCAGTAATGCAGAAAATCTTTGAGGAAATGAGCCACAGCGAAGAAGCATTAAAGAATGTTGATACAACCAACACAGAAGAAATGATATACGTTATGCCTATGAATAATGTTTTGCGTGAAGACGAGCGTAAGCAGAACTTTACAAGAGAAAGTTTACTTGCAGGCGCTCCCGAACGCAGTGACGACAGTTGGCAAGTACCGCGTTTAGTAAAGTGAGGTGGGTTTTAAATGAAGTATTATGCACAAACAATTAACGAAAAAGGCAATATTGCCGTAGATGATACTATTCTTGTTAAAGATGTGGTTTGTACGGCTGGTTCGCATATTTTAGAAGGTTTTAAACCGCTTTTCAGCGCCGAGGCAGTAACACGCCTTGAAGATAACGGTTACGTTATTTCGGGTAAAACCCACGTGGGCGAGTTTGGTCTTGACCTTTGCGGCGAGTTTTCGTACTACAGCGAAAAGCAGTCTCCTCTTAAAGGCGCTGCTGCAGAACTTGTTAAAAACGGTGACGTTAAAGCGGCTCTTGGTGTTGATATGAACGGTGCTACCCGCCGTGCCGCTGCATTATCAGACGTTTGTTTCTTAAAGCCTACCTACGGTACTGTTTCCCGTTACGGCGTAATTTCTTGCGCTTCTTCGGGCGAACAACTTGGTGTTTATGCAAAGAATACCGATACCGTTAAAGAAATAATGGACGTTATTTCGGGATATGACACAAAAGACGGCACCTCTTTAAAAGATAAAGAAGTTTCCTATAATTGCGATAATGACGTTAAGGGTAAAAAGGTTTGCATTGTTAAAGAACTTTTGGAAAAGGCCGATGATAACACTAAAGCAAAAGTATTGACATTTGCCGAAACGTTAAAAGCAAACGGTGTTTTGGTTGAAGAAATTTCGCTTGATTTCTTCCAAATTGCAAATACCGCATGGCAGATTCTTTATACCGCCGAAACTTGTAATAACGTTTCGCGTTACGATGGCGTAAAATACGGTTTGCGCGCTAAGGAATACAGAAATATAGATGAATTATATGTAAATTCAAGAACCGAAGGTTTTAATTTCCTTACAAAAGCAGTAATTCTTTACGGAAGCGACGTTCTTTCTAAAAACCGTTATGACGACTGTTATGGAAAGGCACTTAAGGTGCGCCGTATTGTTGCTGAAAAATACGCTGAACTAATTAAGAATTATGCGGCTGTTATTACTCCTGCCGTTTCTAAAACCGAATACGAAACTTACGATATTAAAGATGCTTTTGTAAAGGTGTTCGATGAAAGCGTATTTACTTGTGTTGCAAACCTTATAGGCATTCCGGCTCTTGTTAGCGGCGGTGTTCAGCTTATGGGTAACCATTTTGATGAAAGCACACTTTTAAGTCTTGCAAAAGTTGCAGAAAGGAAGGGTGAATAATTATGAATTATGAAGTTGTTATTGGTCTTGAAACCCACGTAGAACTCAGCACAGAATCTAAAATTTTCTGTTCCTGCGGCGGACATTCTTCACCCAAAGAAGCAAACGATTGTGTTTGTCCTGCCTGCAGCGGTATGCCGGGTATGCTTCCTGTTATGAATAAGCGTGTTGTGGAACTTGCTGTTACCGCGGGTCTTATGCTTAACTGTGAAATAAGCCGATATACCACTTTCGATAAAAAGAACTATTATTATCCCGATTTACCTTGTGCTTATCAGATAACACAGCTTAACCATCCTATTTGTAAAAACGGTTGTGTAACCCTTAAAACTTCACAGGGCAACCGTGATGTCCGCATTAAGCAGATTCACATGGAAGAAGATGCGGGTAAACTTGTTCACGAAGGTAAGTTTTCGTTTGTAGACTTCAACCGTACCAGCGTTCCGCTTATTGAAATTGTTACTCAGCCCGATTTCAGAAGCGCCGAAGAAGTACTTGTTTATCTTAATAAACTTAAATCTATGTTCCGTTCAGGCGGTATTTCCGAATGTGAAGAAGGCGCAATGCGTTGCGACGTTAACATTTCGGTTCGCGAAGAGGGTAGTGAAGAGTTTGGCGTTCGTACCGAAATTAAAAATATGAGTTCTTTTGAGGCTATTGAACGCGCTATAAAGTATGAAGCACAGCGCCATATTGATGCTCTTGAATACGGCACCGAAGAACTTGTTCAGGAAACAAGACGCTTTGATGACGTTAGCGGTAAAACCTTTGCTATGCGTAATAAAGAAACCGAAGCCGATTACCGCTATTTCCCCGATGCTAACTTAATGCCTATTGTTATTGACGATGAATGGCTTGAACAAATTAAGTCGGCTAAACCCGTTGAAGTAGACGAAAAGGCTCAGTATTACCGCGATGCAGGAATTTCCGAAAAGGAAATTGAAATGCTTGTTTCCACCCACAAGTTAAGCAAGTTGCTTGACGACGTTGTAGCACAGGGCTGTAACGCTAAAGATACGGCAACCTGGATTCTTACCGACTGCGCAGGCGTGTTAAGAAAAGACGGTAAAACTCTTGCCGAACTTAACGTAACGGCAGAGCAACTTTCTGCAATTATTAAAATGGTAGACAACGGCGATATTAACAGAAATGCAGGTAAGAAAATTCTTATTGCTGTTGTGGAAAACGGTGTTGATCCTATTGCTTATTGCAAGGAACAAGGTCTTGATCGTAAGGTTGATACTTCTGCCATAGAAGAAATAATCGACCGCGTAATTGCTGAAAATCCGCAGGCAATTGAAGACTTTAAAAACGGTAAGGTTAAGGCTAAACAGGCATTGTTCGGCGCTTGTATGAAAGAATTAAAGGGCGCAGGCGACGTTGCTGTTATAAGAGAAATTCTTGAAAGCAAATTAAGTAATATCTAAATTAACACAACCGACAAAGTGAAAACTTTGCCGGTTGTGTTTTATTAGCCAAAGAATTTAAACTCGAACCAGATTTTGAAACAAGTGTTTTGGCTATATTGAGAAAAATTTTTATTGTGGTATAATAAAATGAAATCTTTAAAAAAGGAAATTAACAATTATGAAACTGAAAATTGCGTTATTGCAAATTTCGCCTTGTGGTTCTTTAAAAGAAAACAAAGAAAAAGGCATAAGGGCGTGTAAACAGGCAAAGGAAATGGGCGCGGATATTGCGCTGTTTCCTGAAATGTTCAGCAACGGCTATAATATTTATAACCCGCCTGTAAAACAGTGGCAAAGCGAAGCGATAGATATAAACAGTGATTTTGTTTTAAGTTTTTCTGCACTTGCAAAAGAACTTAATATGGCTATATGCATTACCTTGCTAGAAAAGTATATAGGCGCGCCGCGTAACACTTTGGTGCTTTTTGACCGCTTTGGTAATAAAATAATTACTTATGCAAAGGTGCATACTTGTGATTTCGGCGCTGAAATAAACTTAACGGCGGGCGAAGATTTTTTTGTTAGTGAACTTGATACCGAAAAGGGAAAAGTAAAGGTTGGCGCAATGATATGTTACGATCGTGAATTTCCCGAAAGCGCGCGAATACTTATGCTTAAAGGCGCTGAACTTGTGCTTGTTCCAAATGCTTGTCCTATGGAAATAAACCGATTATCACAGCTTCGCGGCCGTGCTTATGAAAATATGATGGCTATTGCTACTTGTAATTATCCCGATACCGTGCCCGATTGTAACGGCGGATCTACACTTTTTGACGGTGTAGCGTATTTGCCCGAACTGTCGGGTTCAAGAGATACCTGCGTTTTTAAGGCTGACGGTAAGGAGGGTGTTTTTGTTGCCGAACTCGACCTTGATATGTTGCGTGAATATCGCAAAAACGAAGTGCACGGCAACGCTTACCGCCGACCGAAGAAATACGGCGCAATTATAGAAACAACTATAAAAGAACCCTTTATCAGAAACGATTACAGAGGAAATTTATGAACAGACAAGAATTAGATAAATACATAAAGGAATACTACGGCGTTTCGGCTGAATTTCCGTGGCCTAAGTATCCCACATTTGCAGTCTACCGACATAAAAGCAATAAAAAGTGGTTTGCCGTTATTATGGAAATACCTAATGAAAAAATCGGTATCAACAGGCAAGGCAACGTAACCGTTGTGAACTTAAAATGTGATCCTATGATGATAGGTTCGCTTCTATTGGAAGAGGGTATACATAGGGGATACCATATGAATAAAAAGTATTGGATAACAGTCAGCCTTGACGGCAGCGTTGAAAAACAAAAAACAGAAATGCTGCTCGATATAAGTTACAATTTAACAAAAACAAACCACAAAACTTCGAAGTGGTTATAACCAAGATGCAAAAACACACCACAGATAATGCGTTACGTTATCTGTGGTGTGTTTTATAAGTAATGACTGAAATACAGGTTTAAAACTCTAATTTAAATTCCATTTTTCTGTTGTGTTCTTTTTCACTATTTTTACTAAAAGATGTTCTTGTGCCAATTTTTAAACTACTAAGCGCACCATCTACCTTTGCCGCAGTACTAATAGACATTGTTGCAGCGTTAGAACTGCTTAGTTCTATTGTGTAATTAGAAAAGTTATCTTGCGTATCTTCTGAACAACGCATTTCTATTAAATTTAGAACATTATTATCATTTGCAAACCAACATAAATTTGGCTTTTTAGGTTTTCTACCCGAAGAAAATATAGCCTCGGCAACAGATACACTTTTGTTAGCACTTGTTTTATGTTGTTCTTCATTGCCTGAAGCGTTCGCAACATTAGCATTAATTACTGCTGATTTAAATGAATTTTGCTTATCGTAAGTATTTTCTGTCATTTCTACCCAATAATGTTTAGCGCCCAACGAAAAGGCTATATGTTGTAATTCGGCAAGACGTGATTCCTGCATACTTGAAAAATAAGATTCAATGCTTATAAAAACTTTTCGATTATGTGGGTCAACATAGTAAACTGAATCACATGTTGCAGCAGGTAAAAATTTCAGTCCACTAAATTCGACTGCTTCATCATATAAGTGCAGTACTTCTACACCTTTTTCAGAAGTTAACCATCCGATGGCGCCTTCGCACACTTCGACATCTCTTCTTACAGCATCATCAACAATTCGAACAATATTTGGAAGTTTAAAGTCGGAAGAATTATAATCGTTAGGAAATAGGGGATTTAATTTTTTTATTAATGCTTCTTTATTTTTTGCTTGTTGAACTTCTGCCATAACTTGCGCTCTTTCGGCAATAAGTTGTGCATTATCTTTTGCAACTTTTACAACAGATTTTCCGGCTTCTTCAACTTTATTAGCCGCATTTTTAATAACTTCGGCACTTTTTGAAAAATCGAATTTTATCATAATATTTTCACTCGCTCATAAAATTGTTGAATTAATTATAGCATATTCTTTTATGTGACACAACAAAAATAAATAAAAAAAGTATTCTTGTCTTATGTTTTGGTTAACTCGTTACAATCTTTTTTGTTTTTGAAAGGTTTAATGCCTTCTGGTTTTGGAATATGAACTGTTATGCCAAATAAAACTTTAAATAACCATAGCATAAAGAATACTACTAAAACAGGAACAGCACAATATGCAATAATAAAGGTTGCAACTGTATCTATAAAACCATTTAACGTTTGTTTTGCCTTTTCCATGATATCGGCAGTGAATTCTTTTACTATTTTTAATGGATTTTTCCACCAGGATGTTTTTTCTGTGCTTTCTTCGGTTATTTCTGTTGAGTTGTTTTCATCTAAAATTTGTTCAATCGAGGCTTTATTAGTATCATAAATTAAATCACCAAACTCAAAACTAATCGGTATAATAAGAACCAAAAGTATAGCAAAAACAATAAACTTTATTGCAATGTTTTTAAGTGTTTCTTTTTTGAAAAAAGTGTATATTCCAAGTAAAGCACATGCAAAAGGAATCAAAAAATTGCATGAAATAAATCCAAAAACCGTTAACAAAGACTTTTCTAAGACCATTACGCAAACCACAATAAGTAAATAGGAACTAATTTCCATAATTTTGTTTGCAATGGGTGTTGTTGTGTCATCTGGTATAAGTGCGAGTGCTGTGGATGCAGTTGCCGCGGCTGCTGTTATCCCCATTACAGTTGCTTTCTTTTCGTCAATCGATTTTATAGTTGATTTATATGTTTCCGGTGCTGTTGCGTAATTAGAAACAACAAATATAGACAATAGGGATACTGCAAGTAAAAGCAATATACAGATTAATTTTTTGGCAACTTTTTTTGATAATATCTTTTTGTTTTTCATTATTCTTTTCCCCTTTTATTAATTTTTTTCATTATACCATATTATGGATAATATAACAACATTTTTACCTCCTTACATCAAATGCAAGGAGGCATTAGTTATTTGTTAGATTTTAATATCCTCCATATAGACCTTTCGGAGTAATTGTATTTTTGTGCCAACTGTAACACATTATCACCGTTATATTCACTAATAATTGCGTTATGTATATGTTCCTTTGAAAAAAGTCTGCTTGGGAATGAAACCTGTGTTCCGTGGAATAATCGGTATATTGCAATTGCATTTTCAATGCCAATTTCATCTGCAATTTCACGATATACGTCGTTTAGTCCGCTAATATCGTTTCCCAAATCATTCACATCCCACTTTTCTAATAAACTTTTATTTATCGACATAATACCACCCCTAACCCGACATAACAAATGACATTGTCTTTGTGTTTGGCAGAAGTGTTGGGATGAATTTCTTTTGGTTTTATAATTCTTTTCATAAAAATTTTCCTTTCTGAACAAGTTGTTTTATTCAGAACAGGAATTGTAAATTTCGCGAAAAATTTATAAAATAATAAACAGATATGTTTTACAAATCGTTCTTGTGCATTTGGCAGGGAAATGTTATAATAAGTATAAATTAAAACCTAAGGAGATATAGTTATGCGTAAAGATTTTGGTGTGAAAACGGCGGTTTATCCTATGCCTGTGTTTATTGTGGCAGCGTATGATGAAAACGGTGTTCCTTGTTGTATGAATGCTGCTTGGGGCGGAATTTATGATACCAATCAGATTATGGTTTGCCTTGCCGATGATCATAAGACCACTAAAAATATTGTCGCGAGCGGTGCTTTTACGGTAAGTGTTGCCGATGCAAAGCACGTTGTAGAAGCCGATTACGTTGGTATTGTTTCGGGTAACAAAGTTCCCGATAAAATGGCAAAGGCAGGTCTTACAACCACAAAATCCGCTTTTGTAAATGCACCCATAATCAACGAATTTCCTATGACTGTTGAATGCAAACTTTTAAAGTTTAATGAAGACGGTATCTGCATCGGTGAGATTGTGAATGTCAGCGCAGACGAATCGGTATTAGGAACTGACGGACAGATAGCCCCCGAAAAATTAGAGGCTATAACTTACGACCCTGTGCATCACACCTATATTAAACTTGGCGAAAAGGTTGGCAACGCCTTTTCTGACGGAAAGAAGATTAAATAATGGAACTGTCAAAATTTTTTAAAAGTGTGTTAGAGCAAGATACGGCACCCGTTGTTATTTGCGATTTAGAGCATACGGTGGTTTATATGAACCCTGCATCAATTAAGCGGTATCATACCGACCTTACAGGCAAAAGCCTAAAGGCTTGTCACAATGCTGAATCGGGCGCAAAAATCGACCGTGTAGTCGCTTGGTTTAAAGAAAATAAGGATAACAATATTGTCTATACTTCCCGCAACGACAAGGAAAATAAAGACGTTTATATGGTCGCTTTGCGTGACGCGGGCGGCACACTTATCGGCTATTACGAAAAGCACGAATATAGAAACCAAGAAACCAAGTCACTATACGCTGAAATAGGGGGATAAAAATGAGTTCTTATATCCCAATATTTTTACTGCTTATAATCATCTTAATAACTAAGCGAAACGAAAAAGCAGTTTTAAAAAACATAATAAACAAACGAAAAACGCAGGACAGCGAAATGTTTGAGCTTGCACAAAAATTTATAAATAAAGAATGTATTATTTACACCTTTAATTCACAAATTATAGGAACAATTAATGAAGTAAACGAGGGCGGAATTTTGATTGAAAAATCAGGCGCATTAGAAGCTGTAAATTTTGATTTTATTGTAAGAATACGCGAGTATCCAAAAAACAAAAACGGCAAGAAAAAGTCGGTAATACTTGACTAATAATGGTGATTTTATGAACAGACCATACATAATCTGCCATATGGTAACCTCGATTGACGGTAAGGTTACTGGCGATTTTTTAAGCAGTCCTGCTTGTGAAAAGGCTTGCAAAATATATTACGACATTAATCGTAATACAAAATCAAACGGTTTTATCTGCGGCCGCGTTACTATGGAGAGCAGTTTTACAGGCGGATACTATCCTGATTTAAGCGCGTATGAAGCAAAGGCAAAGCGCGATTTTATACCGAACAATTTGTCGGGCTTTTATGCTGTCGCTTTTGATACCAACGGTAAACTTGGTTGGAAATCTAATAAAATAATCGACCCCGACGGCGACCTGGGATATGACGGCGCGCAGATTATTGAGGTGTTATCCGAAAATGTTGATGGGCGATACTTAGGCTTCCTTGAAAAAATGGAAATACCTTACATATTTGCGGGTGAAGATAAAATTGACGTTGAACTAGCTCTCTTTAAATTAAAAAACATAGTAGGAATTGATACCTTGTTGTTAGAGGGCGGAAGCATTATAAACGGCGCATTTCAGCGCGCTGACGCTATTGATGAACTAAGCCTTGTTGTAGCGCCTACTACCGCTGACGAGAATGATAAACCGCTATTTATGAACGGAACTCCAAAAGAGTTTACACTTACCGATTCTTATACCAAAGACGGAGTTTTGGTTATGAAGTATAAAAAGTAGCAAAACCGATGAGAAACTATCTCATCGGTTTTCTTTTACACTACAATTGAATCTATTTCTTTTAGTTCTTGCTCAGTGAAATTTGTGTTGTTTGTCATTTTTAAATTTTCTGTTATCTGTTCAGGCTTAGATGCGCCAATTAAAACGCTTGTTATACCGTCGCGGCTGTAAATCCACGAAAGTGCCATTTGCGCTAAAGTCTGACATCTTCGCTTTGCTATGACGTTTAGTTTCTCTATTTTGCTAAGTGTTTCATGCGAGAGCGCACCTTCGTTTAAAAATCTGCCGTCGGTTTTAATACGGCTGTCGGCAGGGATTCCGTTAAGGTATCTGTTGGTTAGTAATCCTTGCGCCAAGGGACTAAAAATTATCATTCCTTTTTTTAGTTTTATTGCGCTTTTTAAAATTCCGTTATTTTCAACGGTTCTGTCAAGAATAGAATATCTGTTTTGGTTTATTACAAACGGACAATGAAGTTCGTTTAAAATATCTGCCGCTTTTTGCATGGTTTCACCATCGTAATTTGAAAGGCCTACGTATAATGCTTTGCCGCTTTTCACAATGCTGTCAAGCGCCCACATTGTTTCGTAAAGGGGAGTGTCGGGGTCCATTCTGTGATGATAAAAAATATCAACGTAATCAATATTCATTCGTTTAAGACTTTGATCAATACTCGCAGTAAGATATTTTTTGCTGCCAAAGTCGCCGTAAGGACCGGGCCACATATAATAACCCGCTTTTGTGCTTATAATCATTTCATCGCGGTATTGCTTCATATTTAATTTAAGTATTTTGCCGAAATTGGTTTCAGCGGCACCCGCGGCAGGACCGTAATTATTAGCAAGATCAAAATGTGTAATTCCATTGTCAAAGGCGGTAAAACACATATTGCACATATTTTCATAGTTTGCGTTATCACCGAAATTATGCCATAGCCCAAGTGAAACAGAGGGGAGTTTTAATCCGCTTTCTCCGCATTTTCTGTATTCAATAGAATTATATCTGTTTTCGCTTGCAATATATCCCATAAAATTTCTCCTTAACTATTATAAGTATATTATAACTTATACCTGCTTATCAGTCAATTCAAAAACTGAATAACAAAATATTGAGAAAGCAAAATGAAAATGTTATAATAAAATAAATTGGGGAAAATAATCATTTTTACCAAAATACAATCAGTATAATCACTAAAGAGATGTAGATATTATGAAAAAAACGAGAGGGCTTATTATAATGCTTTTAATATCGCTTTCATTATTTGGATTAACAGCGTGTCAAGGTGATGAGGTAGTTAAATAAAGGAGAAAACTATGGTAAGTTATGAAACAGAAGTAAATAAACGTTTTGGCAAAACCGATGCTTATAAAGAATATAAACAAAAGAGCGCAAACTATACCGAAGATAAACGGCAACAAATAAATAATGGACTAAATGCAATTCTTGGAAAATTCGCTGAGTGTAAGAAAACCTACACAGCCGATTCAAATCAGGCGCAAACTCTTGTAAAAGAATTGCAAGACTATATCACCGATAATTACTACACCTGCACCAACAAAATCCTTGAAGGTCTTGGCAAAATGTACGTATGCGACGACCGTTTTAAAGAAAATATAAATAAAAACGGCAATGGCACCGCCGAATTTATATCCAACGCAATCGAAATATATGTTAAATAAAAGTTGTCAATAAAAAATCCGCCGACAAAGTCGACGGATTTTTGGTCTGAATAGCGTTATAGTAATCACGCGAAAACCCGCATAAATACTAGGTTTTTCGAAGCTATAAACAGTACATATCTAGAATTTTCTCGAAAATATTACTTAATATTTTCTATATATCTGCATTTAGGATAGTTGGAACACCCATAGAATTGTTTGCCTGCATTAGCACCTCTCGTAGCGGTTCTAATAATTAAATCAGCACCGCACTTTGGGCATTTTAATTCTTGGTTTGTTTCTGCCGTGTTTTCAGTTTCTTGACTAACGGTAGACAGGTTTTCGCTTATATCATTGTTTGTTTGCGTTATATCTTCAGGCACATCAACTTGTTGCACAGGAGTAGGATTTATCTTGTTGTGAATATTTGTTATATGCTGAACTTTCGTAGTTTCATCTATTTGGGTGCAGGGATAAAGTTTGTTATATATATTAGAAATCTCTTCGGCACTCAATAGATTTTCTTGAGATTGATTGCAAATAGCGGATACTACTGGGTTTACATTATACCGATTGATTACACTAATATCATTGCTTGTGATTTTTACATTTTTCAAGGTACATCTATCAGAAAACACAATGATTGATCTAACAGGAATATCAGTACCAAGAAATGCTTTTAAATGTTTTATATGTGAACGGTTTTGCATTATGGGATTATAGAAATTTTCCTTATGACTTCTTCCTCTGCCGGCAGGGAGAGTTTGATACCAATTTTTTTGGTTCTCACTGCCGAAAATCCAACCGCTATAGTTTTTACTTTCAAAGACAAAAAGACCTTTTGGTGAAATCATTAAAACATCAATTTCTGTTGTTTCACCATTATCTTTAGGAATGTAAATATTGAAAAGAAATTTTGAGCCATCAACTTCAAAATGCTTTAAACGCTTATAGGTGTAATATTCACCATATCTTCCTATGTCGTTTCTAACAGAAAGATAAGGAAGTTTTGTGATTTGATAATATGCACCGTTTTTATATTCCTTGTTTTTCTTGGCAAGAACAACAATTACAATAATAACCGGAATAAAAACTACTGGGTTAATTAGTAAGAGGATTATTTGAAAAACAGATGATAAAAGTGCTTGGAATATTTCTTGTAAAGGCATAAAGCAAACCCCTCTTGATTAATTAGATAAAACAAAAAGCGGGGAAAATCCCCGCTAGTCGGTGGACCAGGGTCTCATGACCAGCCCCTTGTTATTTTATAGTATATCATAAATGATGAAAATAGTCAAGGAATCAAAGTTCTTCAGTATATGTCAAAAACAAATGCGAAAGGTGTGATGTTAATTGTTTGTTTAATAATTTTGAATCAGTAAAAATTCGACTGGAGAATGTGAAAAAACGTATAAATACTGGGTTTTAAAATCAAGGCGAAGCCTTGTATATCATCAAAACGTCAGTTTTGCATATCATCAGTGGCAAAGCCGCTGTATCTCATCAAGCCGATAGAGATATGCACACCTATGGTGTGATGATATACGCCGCATAAATGCGGCAATGATATACACGCTATCGCGTGATGATATACCAAGCCTATCGGCTTGAATAAAAAATCCGCCGACAAAGTCGACGGATTTTTGGTCGAGGTGACAGGACTCGAACCTGCGGCATCTAGTTCCCAAACCGTTCATTTAAATTCTTTTTGTTGAGAATGCCTCTTTTTAGTCCTTTTTATTAGCGTTTAAGAGGTGTTTTTTGTTGGTTTTGCTCCATTATTTCCATTGATTTTTTCTGTTCCAGTTCTGGATATGGTCAAATATAGGGTCAAACTCATAATTATTACGAGAGTCTAATCCGCTTTTTTGCTCACAGAAGCGGTCAAAATCGTTGATATTACTGGATTTTTCGTAAAGCTAATTTATTGTTATTCTAACTTGTAATCTCTTGTCCTGCAGATATGTGCGCCATTAAGAGAAGATATAGTAGCTTTTTTTAGAGGTTGATGTATGTATGTTGCGAAAATTAGTGAAATATGTTAGAATAATTAAAATGGTTTAAGAGGTGGTTTTATGAACAATGAAACGGTTGGCATTTCTGCTGAATTAGCAATAGCAGATGCGTTTAATGTAGAGGTTTCGCCTTTATACAGAGTTAGAGGTGATGAAGATATCGCTGATTCCATAAGCGTTATTATTGAAGATGTTTTTCAACAATTAAACATTCCTCTTCCGGTAGAACATATTGCTGAAAATCAAAATTCGGTAGATTTTATTTTAGAAAACGATCAAACTTTATCGGTAAAATCCAATCAACAACGACTTGGTTTGGTGGCCCCTCAAGTTATAGGACAGCCTACAAGTGAGACATATTTTAACTTTCTACAAACTGAATTTGGTTTTGACATTAATAGAGAACTGAGAAGATTACATTTACCGGACACTTATGAAAGCAGAGCTTATGTTTTCAAATGTTTTTCTATGAATAATATTTGTGCGATGCTAGATGTTTACTGGCAATATATGTTCCATTGTGATCACTATTTGCACTTTTATAATGTGTTAGATAGATTTGGTCGTATTACCAACAATCCTCAATGTATTGCTTTAAGAAACTTGCCAGATCATGTGTGTTGGAATTCTAATCTGATTTCTTTTACACAAACCATTGATACTTGGGGTGAATGCAATACACTTAGATACAATCGCATTAGCATTGGACAATTTCAAGTTCACAGAAATAGAAATTGTTTGAAATTCAGATTTAATATTACAGGAATTCTTAAACTTATAGATAGAGGTTTAATTTAATAAAGGAGATTCAAAATGACTCACGTACTTATTGTTGATATAAATACTTTTAAATATCATCTCGAATATATGTTTGCGGGAACAGGTGGAGCAAGAGATGTTGGCTTTTTCTCAGATAATGAGATACAATTACATTGGAAAACGGAAGCATCTGTTGTTGATATGATTTCTGACATTTCAAGAATCAGAATTGGTGATAAAATCATATTTTATGTTCAAGCAGCAAATAGCTCTTTCGGAAAATTTTACGGAGTATTTAAGGCCAAAAGCGTTCCTTTTTATGATAGTAATGAAGATAATTACTTGTATGAAAAACTGAATAAAAAATTAAACTTTAGAGTAGAAATCGAACCTGATACAGTTTTTTCTAAAGGTATATCCGAGCATGTGGCGTTAGATGTTTTAGATGGGATTAATCATCCAAGTGAAATGTGTTGGAGTCTCATTTATAGAAAGTTGAAAGCTAATCGCGGATGTACTATGATTACCGATTATGAATCGAATAAACTTATAGAAAAAATTGCTAAGGAAAATTCAGGAGAAATTTTAGAAGGAACATCTTTCACATATGATGTAAAACAAGGAAAGATTATATCAACCAATCAAACAAAGAGATACGAGGGTAACAAAGATTCACTATCCATTAAAGATAGAATGTTTTTTAAATATCGAAGAGGAAATGCTTTCGAAGCTCATTTGCAAGCATATGTAGTACAGAGTTGCTTAAACTCTCCTTTGAGTGAACATCTATGCATCAATACTGAAAAAACCACTTGGATTGGAAATGAAGTTTCATGTGGTGTGGGTATGCAAAGAATTGATATTGCAACAGTTCAAGAAGATTCGCATTCTGTAATAATTAACGTTATCGAGTTAAAACGTTGCGAACCCTATAGTGACATAGTAAATAATCAACTGCCTTGGTATATTGATTGGGTGAAAAATTATTGGTGCCCCTTGTATGCTGACAAGGAGGTTATTATAAATCCTATCGTTATTGCTAAGAAAGCGAACAAACAAATAAGCAATGATTTTTACATTATATCTAACAATCTTGTTTGTTTGTCTCAAGATAATATTACTGTTTCTGCAGTAAAATATATTGCATTTGATATTGATGAAGATATTACCTTTGAAAAAGTTTTCTAAAAATGCTGGATATATAAAAGCATATGTGATATAATCGAAGATGGAAGTGAGGTGAGGACATGAATTATATAGGTTCAAAGTATTCGCTTATGGACTTTCTTACCGAAACAATATCAACTGTTGCAGGCACTAACACTAATAAGGTATTTGCAGATTTGTTTGCCGGAACTGGTGTGGTAGGAAAAACCTTTAAGGAAAAAGGATATAGAGTTTTATCAAATGATATCCAATATTACAGTTATGTAATGAATAAACATTTGATTGAAAATGTTCCTCCCCTTGAAGTAAGAATCCTTGAACACCTTAACACCTTGAAAGGTACAGAAGGATTCATCTACAAAAACTATTGTGCCGGTTCCGGTAGCGGAAGAAATTATTTCACCGATGAAAACGGCAAGAAATGTGATTCAATTAGAATAGAGTTGGAACGACTTAAAAATTGTGGAGATATTGATGAAGCTCAGTACTATTATCTTCTCGCAAGTCTTATTAACTCAATTGACAAATATGCTAACACGGCATCTGTATATGGTGCATTCCTAAAACAGATTAAAAAATCTGCAGCCAAAGAATTTGAGTTAGAACTACTCCCTATAATTGATGGCGATAAATCAAGCAAAGCATATAATGAGAACATCTCAGATCTAATCAGATCAATTGGTGGCGATATACTATACTTGGATCCGCCATATAATGCACGACAATATTGTGCCAACTATCATGTTCTTGAAACCATAGCAAGATATGATTCCCCCGAGCTTAAAGGAAAAACGGGATTGCGTGATTATAGCAAGCAAAAAAGCGATTTCTGTTCACCAAGAACAGTTGTCGAAGCTTTTGATGACGTAATTAGAAATGCGAACTTCGAGTACATATTCTTGAGTTATAATAATGAAGGCTTAATGCCTTTCGAAACGATTCGAGAAGTAATGCAAAGATATGGTGAATATGAAATGTTCTCAACCGATTACCGTAGATTCAAAGCAGACACGGACGAAAACAGAAACCATAAAAGTGACAAAACCGTGGAATATCTACATTGTTTGATAAAAAAGTGACTTCTCCTTGTGAAGTCACTTTTTTTATGTTATAATTATCTCATCTAAAAAATAAGGTGGGATAATTTATGAACCCGTTTAAAGAAGGTAGTAACCAATATAAAGA
>JAZUPW010000013.1:0-82690 GCA_045605385.1 Acutalibacteraceae bacterium | reverse complement strand
TGAAAACTTAGTGCTTATAAGCGCAGAAAGTAATCACGCTGTAGAAAAATACGTAACCAACGTTGAGTTCTACGTTAACGGAAAACTTCACCAAGGCGAAATATTTAAAAACGGTGATACTTACCATACTTACGCAAAAGCTCTTGGCGGTGAAAACAACGTTTATGCGGTGTTTACGTATACCGATAACACAACAGTTACAACCGAAACCGTTACATTTGAAAAGATTGGCGAAGAATATAAGAAGGGCGATATTAACGGGGATAATAACATTAACGCCGCCGATTTAGCGCTTCTTAAAAAGGTTGTGGCAGGTCTTACGCCTGTTGATGACGAAGAAGTGAAGAACATACAGGTAGACGACAATTCGGGAACACCAAACGCAGCCGACCTTGCTGCGCTTAAAAAGATAGTTGCAGGACTTGATTAAATCTCTTAACAATAAAAAACTCCGCATCAGCGGAGTTTTTTGTTTTTAAGTATTCTTAATTTTAAGACTATTTCGTTTGTGTATAATGCGTAATACAGTCTATAAAAAATATTATTTACGCTTATTTCCTTTCCGTTTCTTTCAAAAGCAACGGCTGTGGCTATTATGTTTTCTTTTGTTATAGGCTCATCGTAATTTGTAAGAGAATCGCCGCGGGTTATAATTTCGTTATTATTAATTTTCTTTATACGGTGAAGCACGTATTCGCCTTTAGCATTTTTAAAAAGTATTACGTCATTCTTTTTAATTTTTTCTTTTCGGCAAAGCACTACGCTGTCCCTTCCGTTTATAAGCAAGGGGTACATACTTCTGCCTTTTGTTTTAAATTTTACTTTAGAGCCGTTTTTTAACTGTTCTTCAATTATATCACTTACTTCTTCTAAATACACAGGTATGCTTTTTTTCATTTTATTAAACGAAGTATGCGCTGCCGAAACGTCGTTTGTACAACCCATTTCATAAAGGTCGCAACTTGAAAGAAGTTTATCAAGCATATCAAGACGCTTTTCAACCTGAATGCTATCGTTCATACTTTGTGTTTGTCGGTATATAAGTTTAAAGGCACGGGAAGAATCAATTTTCTCAATAGTATTTTGCTCGGCCCTGTTAAGGAAACATATTCCACCAACCTTAAAACCTTTATTAATACTTATATCGTGCTTACCGCTAAAGGGTGTGCCAAAACAATAAAATGTACCGTCTATTTCTCTTAAAGCGGGTTTATCATCGTTAATTATTACCGCTCTGTCACCAAATGCTTCAAGGTAATAAGAAGTATGGGTTGATTTACCAACACCGCTATCGGCAGAAAACAAATAAGCATAGCCGCCAATTGCCACCGCTGAAGCGTGAAGCATCATTCCGCCAAAATCAAGCAGTTTATCATAAAACATAAATCCATAAAGCAAATATTCAATATTTTCATCGCTAAGGTTGGGGAATTTTTTTCTTGCGCGTTGCATTACAACGTCATTAAGGTTAAGTGTTATATCGGCAGGCGAAGAGTCAAGTGCAATTTCATAAGGCCTTCCCTGTTTTTTTAAACGTTCATATTTAATTTCAATATCTACGGTAAGCCCCGCTATTTTAAAACGTTGCACAGTCTTCCCCCCTTTTTTTATTTTTTAAATTGAAACTTCTGAAGCCATATTAAATGTATTATAATCGAATTCTTTCTTTCTTGCAAGTGCTTCAAAAATATCGTCTTCAACAAGCGTGTTTTCTCGGTAAGAAATAACCTTATTACCTATTCCCTTTTCTAACATACAAACCGCCATATTTCCCATAGCACTTGCCATAACCCTATCGCGCACCGTTGGACTTCCTCCGCGCTGAACGTGACCAAGTACCGTTGCGCGCGATTCAACACCCGTTGCCGCTTCTATTTCTTTTGCAATAGCGGAAACTTTGCCAACACCTTCGGCAACTACAATAATAAAATGTTTTTTACCCGTAAGCATTAATTCGGTTATTTTGTTAATAACGTCACGTTTTAAATCAAACTCAACTTCAGGAACTAAAATTGCAGTTGCACCTGCGGCTATGCCTGTTTGAAGCGCAACCCAACCTGCGTGTCTTCCCATAACTTCTACAACACTGCAACGCTCATGCGACTGCGTGGTATCGCGCAGTTTGTCTATCATTTCAAGGGCTGTATTCATTGCGGTATCAAAACCAATTGTATATTCGGTAGAAGCAATATCGTTATCAATAGTCCCTGGTATTCCAACTGTTGGAATGCCTAAAAGCGATAATTCACGGGCGCCGCGGAAAGAGCCGTCGCCGCCTATAACTACCATACCTTCTATACCGTGTTTTTTGCAGACCGCCAAGGCTTCATTTCTGCCCTCAACAGTTTTAAAGCGTTCGCTTCTTGCCGTATAAAGAATAGTACCGCCACGGTGAATAATATCTGAAACGCTTCGCACATCTAAATCTATAATTTCATCTTCAATAAGTCCGTTATAACCTCGCATAACGCCCTTAACTTTCATACCTTTTGAAATTGCAGTTCTTACTACGGCGCGCACCGCTGCGTTCATACCCGGTGCATCTCCGCCTGAGGTTAATACTCCTATAGTTTTCATTTTATTCAACTCCTATTTTTCAACTGTTTTAACACAGTTCTTACCAAGAACTTCACAAAGTTCTTCTATTAAATCATTATGAATGTCTACCCAAAGATGTTCGGGAGCACAGTATTTTTTGTTAGCATAAGCATCATAAATATACACAGGCACTTCACCCTTATTTAAAGAAAGTATTTCTTTTACTTTGCTCATTTCAGCCGAATCTATACTTTTAACCTTCAAATAAAGCGTTTTTGTTTTCTTGGCGGGTGCCGTAAAATTAGAAGCAAAATTAGGAAGCGCTTCAAGGGATTCTATTATAAGTTCTTTTTGGTTTTCATCTCTTTGAGAAATTTTAGCAATTACTTTTAGCGCATTCCCGACAGTTAATAAATGCCTGTATTTTAAAAGAATCGCCGAAAAGCAAACTGCATTTACACTGCTTGAAGTATCTTCTAATGTAACGTTCCCAAGCATTTGTCCGCTTTTAAGTTGCTTTTGCACAAAACTTGTAATAAGACAAACAGCCGTTATACGGGTTCCTTCAACATAGCGGTCATCATAAACATTCCTTAAAAACTTTGCGCCTATGAATTTAGTATAGTTTTCATATTCCTTCATAGGATGCCCCGTTAAATAAAGTCCCGTTACTTCCTTTTCGGCAGAAAGTTTTTCATAAAGCGGCATTTCGGGCAAACGCTTTATTTCAACTTCCGCCTCGTCATCGTTTTCGGCAAATAAATCCATTTGTCCGCCTGAAGTAAATCTGTGCTTACTTTCTGCCGCCGACAAAACGTTTTCACTTGAAAGTAACATTTCACGGCGATTGTATCCCGTAAAATCAAGGGCTCCGCTTTTTATAAGTCCCTCGAGGGCGCGGCGGTTAAATTCACGCGAAATATTACGGTTTATAAAATCATAAAACGAAGTATACTCGCCGTTTTTACGTTCTTCAATTATACGGTTGGAAGCGGCTCTGCCAAGATTTTTAATAGCAAGTAAGCCAAAACGGATATTACCGTTTTCGCAAATAATACCCTCACCGCTTTTATTAACACAGGGCGGAAGCACCTTAATGCCTAATCTTTGGCATTCGGCAGTATACTCAATAACCTTATCGGTGCTATCCATAACGCTTGTAAGAAGCGCCGCCATATAATAAGCAGGATAATGACATTTTAAATATGCCGTTTGATATGCTAAATATCCGTATGCCGCAGCGTGGGACTTATTAAAAGCATAGGCACTGAAAGCGGTCATATCATCAAAAATCTTATGGGCGGTTTTTTCATCTACACCGTTAGCAATTGCGCCTTTGCATATTATATTACCGTTGCTGTCTTTTTCACCGTAAACAAATGCTTTTCGTTCGGCTTCCATTACGTCGTGCTTTTTCTTAGACATTGCTCGGCGCACAATATCGGCTCTGCCCAAGGAATACCCCGCAAGAGTACGGCAAACCTGCATTACCTGTTCTTGGTAAACAATACATCCGTAAGTAACGCCCAATATTTCTTTTAATGCAGGAGTATCATATCGCACATCGTCTGGGTGAAAACGGTTATGAATATACTTTGGAATAGAATCCATTGGCCCCGGTCGGTAAAGCGAAATAATTGCTATAAGGTCTTCAAGGTTTTCGGGACGGAAAGATTTTAACACCCTTACCATTCCCGCGCTTTCAAACTGAAATACGCCTTCGGTAAAACCGTTGCCCATCATAATAAGGGTTTCTTTATCGTTTTCGGGGATATTTTCTATAGAAAAATCAGGCTGTGTTTTTCTTATTTCTTTACAGGTGTCGTCTATAACCGTAAGGTTACGAAGCCCTAAAAAGTCCATTTTCAAAAGACCCAATTCATCAAGGGCAGTCATCGTATACTGAGTAACAACGGCTTCATCATTTTTTGAAAGCGGCACGTGTGTATATACAGGACCTGCCGAAATAACAACGCCCGCCGCGTGGGTAGAAGCGTGTCTTGGCATACCTTCCACTTTAATTGCCATATCAATAAGTTGCTTTACTGTCGTATCGTTTTCGTAAAGGTTTTTAAGTTCAGGCACCTTTTGTACGGCAGAAGATAAATCGGTATGGTAGTCTCTTGGAATAAGTTTAGCCACCTTATCACAGGTAGCATAAGGGTAATCCATAACTCTGCCCACATCTCTTACGGCATTTCTTGCAGCAAGAGTACCAAATGTAACAATTTGCGCAACGTGGTCACTGCCGTATTTTTCTATAACGTAATCTATTACTTTTTGTCGGTTAACATAGCAAAAATCTATATCAAAATCGGGCATAGAAACGCGTTCGGGGTTTAAAAAGCGTTCGAAAAGCAAATTATATTTTATTGGATCAACACCCGTTATGCCTATGCAATATGCCGCAAGACTACCCGCGCCCGAACCTCTGCCGGGGCCCACAGGTATACCGTTTTCTTTAGCGTAGCGCACAAAGTCCCAGACTATAAGATAATAATCTACATAGCCCATTTTTTCTATTACCGAAAGTTCATATTCAAGGCGTTCCTTCGCGCCTTCCGGTGCAAAATCTTTATATATTCTTCTAAAGCCTTCATAGCACTTTTCGCGGAAATACTGCGCGTGGTTTTTATCGCCTATATCGAAATTAGGAAGTTTTATGTTTCCAAATTCAAACTCGAAATTACAACGCTGGGCAATTTTTACGGTGTTTTCAATTGCCTCTGGCACAGCGGCAAATTTAACCGCCATTTCATCGCCGTTCTTTAAATAAAACTCATCGGTTTCAAAAGAAAGCGGAAGTTCTTCATTGATTTTTTTGCCTGTTTGCAAACACAAAAGCACCTTTTGCATTTTTGCATCTTGTTTTTCTATATAATGAACATCGTTTGTTGCAACAAGTTCAATTCCCGTTTCTTTTGAAAGTCTTATTAAAGCGGGATTAATTCGCAACTGTTCGGCTAAACCGTGGTTCTGAATTTCCAAAAAATAATTATTGTTACCGAAAGTTTGCTTATACCATAACGCTTCCTGCTTGGCTTTTTCGTAATTATTTTCAAGCAGCGCTTTTGAAACCGCACCCGCCAGACAGCCCGAAAGTGCAATTATGCCTTCGTGGTGTTTTTCTAAAAGTTCACGGTCAACTCTTGGTTTAGAATAAAAACCTTCGGTAAAACCGCTTGAAACAAGATATATTAGGTTTTTATAACCCGTTTCGTTTTCACAAAGCAAAACAAGATGTGTGTAATTGTTATCAATATGCTTTTCTTTATCTGTGCGGTTTCTGGGTGCAACGTAAACTTCACAGCCTATAATTGCTTTAATACCCGCCTTTTTTGCCTCTTTATAAAAATTCACGGCGCCGTACATTACGCCGTGATCAGTAATGGCAACAGCGCTTTGTTTGTTCTTTTTTACCGCATCAAAAAGTTTTGTTATACGACAACAGCCGTCTAACAAACTGTATTCGGTGTGCAAATGTAAATGAACAAAATCTTTCACGCTGTTACTCCTTTCATTTTTCGTTTTCTGCCAATTCAATTAGTTTTTTTATTCTGTGGTTCATTCCCGAACGGGTTATAGGTTCATCGCTTAACTTACAAAGTTCGCTAAGAGATGCTTCGGGATTGTTAATTCTGAGTTCTGCAACCTTTATAAGCGATTTATCAAGCAAATTGAACCTTCCGCTTTGCTTTAATTTTTCAATGGCATTACTTTGTACAATAAAGGCTTCTACGTGCTTGTCTATATTACCGAGTTCTAAATTATTCTTTCGGTTTTCTTTATTTCTTATATTTTTAGTTATCTGCACGTCAATAAGTTCAAAAACCTTGCTTGTAGCCCCCATAACGGTAAGCAGTTCTTCAATGGTTTCGCTTTTATTAAAGTAAATTACCATACTGTTTCTTCGCATACTTCTAAGCGGAGAAAGTCCTCTTTCTTCAAGAAGTTCGTAAAACGAAAGTGCCAAAGACAAATCCCTTATAACAAACTCGGCGTGGTAATTTTTAAAAGGATCGCTCATTTGTCCGCAAGCAAGAAATGCGCCACGTATAAAAGCGCCGAAACAACACTCTTTTTTAAAAACGTCACGGTTAATAAAAAGCGGATCGTGTGAATTATAGCCAAACGCTTCCATTATTCGTGTACATTCGGCAGGAGTGTTTACCCCAACACTGTAATTCTTAACCTTTTCACCGCCGATTCTTATGCTGGTGAGTACCGCAAAATTGTTCTTAAGAGTTGAAGAATAAAGTTTTGCTATAAAATGTTGCTGTGTACGGTGAGAAATTTCTTTATAAGAAAAACTTTTAGAAAACAAAAGCAACCCGTAACACTGCGCAACCGAACAACAGTTTTGCAGTTTTAATGCAGATAATTCACTTTTTACTTCACTGCAAAACGACATTATTTATCCCCTCTTTACTTTTTGCTTAAATCGGTATCTATTAAAATTACTTCGCGTTCAAGCATTACTCCGTTATTCTTATAAACGGTATCTTTAACCTTTTCAATAAGGCAAAGAACGTCTTTACAGGTAGCGTTCCCCTTGTTAATAATAAAACCTGCGTGTTTTTCGCTTACCTGCGCGTCACCCACACTTACACCTTTAAAGTTATTTTCTTCTATAAGCGCACCTGCAAAATAACCTTGCGGACGCTTAAAAGTACTTCCTGCGCTACCGAATTCAAGCGGCTGTTTTTCTTTTCTTTTTGCAAGATAACCATTCATATTGCAAATAATATTTTCCTTTACGCCGCTTTCTAATTTAAAATCAACGCTTAAAATTATATAATTTGACTTTTTAAAGATACTGTTTCTGTATGAAAGTTGCATATCTTCGGCATTAATTTTAAAAATTTCACCGTTTTTATCCATACACAAAGCGCTGACAACAACGTCTTTCATTTCGCCGCCGTAAGCCCCTGCATTCATATAAAGGGCTCCGCCCACACTTGCGGGAATACCGTAAGCAAATTCTATTCCCGCATAAGAATTCTCTGCCGCGAAACTGCAAAGACTTGCAAGATGCGCACCGCTCTGCGCCGTTATAATATCACCGTTTATTGTAATGCTTTTCATTTCTTCAAGCGATATAACAACACCTCTTACGCCGTTATCGTTAACAAGAAGGTTACTTCCCCTTCCTATAATCATAAAAGGTATGTTGTTTTCATTTAAAATTTTTAATATATCGCTTAGTACCGTATGCGAATTTGCATAAACAAACACGTCGGCATTTCCGCCAATGCGAAAAGTGGTGTGTTTACAAAGCGGTTCATTAATTAAACAGCGAATATTACTATTTTTACAGTAATCGGTTACAGCCGTATACAAAACAGCATCTCCTTTATTTATTCATACATTTTATAAAGCATTGCCGCGCCTATTATACCGGCATCGTTGCCAAGTTCAGCAGCAAGAACTTTACAGGGAGGTAAAACGCCTTTGCTGTATATTTCGTCTTCAATAAGCGCTCTTATAGGTGCAACAAGATTTTCTTTCTGAGCCGAAATTCCGCCGCCTATACCAATACATTCGGGTTGTAAAATATTTGCAATATTACAAGCGCCCACCGCCACGTAATAACGGTACATATCTACAACTTCTTTAGCCGCTGTATCTCCCATATCAGCCGCATCAAAACAAAGTTTACCGTTTACTTTTTCAATATCACCGTCTACAAGTTTCCACATAATGCTTTCTTTATTGTTAAGCATTTTCTGCTTTGTCTGGCGTATAAGCGCAGTAGCCGAAGCATAAGCTTCATAGCAACCCTTTCTGCCGCAAGAGCACTGTTCCCCGTTTGCAACTATTACGTGGTGCCCAAGTTCGCCACCAACAAAGTTACCGCCTGTGAAAATTTTGCCGTCTACAATCATTCCGCCGCCAACACCCGTGCCAAGAGTTATGGCAACAAAGTGCTTTGTGCCTTTGCCTGCGCCCGCAAGAAACTCACCGTATGCCGCCGCATTGGCATCGTTTTCAATATAAAACTTCTTTCCTGTGCGGCTATACAGCATATCCACAAGGTTTTCCCCAAAAAGTCCTATGTTATGCGAAGCCGAAACCGTACCGTTTACGGTATCTACTGCACCGGGAGCGCCGACACCGAAAGAAGCAACGTCATCCATACTTACGCCAAGATTATTACAAGCATCTACACAGGTACCTGCCATATCGTCTATAATAAGGTTAATATCGCGCGGGGCATTGGTTTTTCGGTTTGCACGTGCCACAATATTAAAATTGTCATCTACAATACCAACGGCAATATTTGTTCCGCCTAAATCTATTCCTAAATGATAAGCCATAATTTTTATCTCCTAACAAAACATTAAACAAAAGGTTCAATTTTCTTTTCTTCGCTTGTTTCTTCTTCCAACATACCAAGTTTGCCCAAAAGGTCTTGCGCGGCATTATAACCGAGTTTTTTCTGGCGGTTGTTCATAGCCGCAACCTCAATTATAACCGCAAGATTTCTACCTGGACGAACAGGGATTGTTACCGACGGAACTTCTATACCAAGAATTTCAAAGGTTTTTTCTTCAAGTCCCATTCGGTCATAAACTTTATTAACGTCCCACTGTTCAATATTAACAACCATATCTATTTTTTCGGTAAGTTTAACTGCGCCAACACCGAAAATACGACTTGCATTAATTATGCCTATGCCGCGAAGTTCTATAAAATGTCTTATATTATCGGGGGCAGTACCGACAAGCGATTTACTCGACACTCTTCTTATTTCAACAGCATCGTCGGCAATTAATCGGTGACCGCGTTTTATAAGTTCAATAGCGGTTTCACTTTTACCCACACCGCTTTCACCAAGCAAAAGTATACCTTCACCGTAAACTTCTACCAATACACCGTGGCGGGTAATTCTGGGCGCAAGATTAAGATTTAAAAATGATATAAGCGCCGCTTCAAGTTCAGAAGTTGAAACTTCCGTACTAAGTACAGGAACACCGTATTTCTTTGCCGCTTCAAGCATATATGCGTTTATTTCAAGATTTCTTGCAACAATAACAAGTACAGGCTTGTGCGAAAAGAACTCGGTATAACGTTCCTTTTGTACACTTTCGCTTAAAAGTTTCATATAGCCTTCTTCAGTTTTGCCTATTATCTGAATACGGCTTTCATCAAAATAACCGTAAAATCCCGCAAGTTGAATACCCGGACGGTTAACTTCGTTACTTTTTATAAGAATGTTTTCGGCATCATCGGGCAAATAAACTTCTTTAAGAGATAAACCCGCAATTACCTTTTTTAAGGTTACTGTATGTTCGGTATGAATAAGTCATTCCTCCCCTGATTATTATTATTACTTACATTATACTATAAAATTATAAACTTTTAAAGAATTTTTTTATTTTTCTTGATAATATTCGAAATAATATATATAATAAGTTATAACGAAATTTGAAATTACAGGAGATTTTGATATGAAACTTGGTATTGTAGGTTTACCCAATGTAGGTAAATCAACTCTTTTTAACGCTATAACAAACGCAGGTGCGCAGTCGGCAAACTTTCCTTTCTGCACAATAGAGCCTAACGTTGGTGTGGTGGCAGTTCCCGATAAACGCCTTGAAAGACTTAAAGAAATGTATACCGTTGGCGAAAAGGTTCCGCCCGTTGTTCCTGCAGTTGTGGAATTTGTTGATATTGCAGGTCTTGTTAAAGGCGCTTCCAAAGGTGAAGGACTTGGAAATAAATTCCTTGCTAACATAAGAGAAGTAGATGCCATTGTTCACGTTGTAAGATGCTTTGTTGACGATAACATCATTCACGTTGAAGGAAGCGTTGACCCTTTAAGAGATATTGAAACCATTGACCTTGAACTTATTTTTTCCGATATGGAAATGCTTGAAAGACGTATTGCCAAGGTTACAAAAGATTTAAAGGGCGATAAATCACTCCAAAAAGAACTTGATTTCTTAAAGGTTCTTTACGCGCATCTTGAAAGCGGAAAACCCGCAAGAAGCGTACCCGCCGATGAAGATGAAAAAGAAATTTTAAGCACTATTGCGCTTCTTACAAACAAACCCGTTATTTATGCTGCTAATTTAAGCGAAAACGACTTTTTGGAAGGCGGCGCCGAAACAAACAAAAATTACCTTGCTGTAAAAGAACTTGCCGAAAGCCAGAGTGCTGAAGTTCTTACCATTTGCGCAAAAATGGAAGAAGACATAGCCGAAATGGATGAGGAAGAAAAAATGATGTTCTTAAACGATTTAGGTCTTTCTGATTCAGGTCTTGACCGCCTTATTCAAAAAAGTTACCACCTGCTTGGGCTTATGTCTTACCTTACGGCAGGTGAAAAAGAGGTTCGCGCATGGACAATTAAACGCGGCACAAAAGCCCCCGCTGCGGCAGGAAAAATACATACCGACTTTGAACGCGGTTTTATTCGCGCTCAGGTTATTGCTTTTGATGATTTAGATGCCTGCGGTTCCATTTCCGCCGCAAGAACAAAAGGTCTTGTAAGAACAGAAGGCAAAGAATATGTTATGAACGACGGCGATGTTGTTGAGTTTTTATTTAACGTATAATGTTGGAGTAATTTATGAAACGTTTTTTTAGTTTTATTGTTATATTGGTTTTAATTATATATACCCTTAGCGGTTGCAGTAAAGAAAATATATATCTTATGTCGGTTCTTAAGTGTTTTGCGCAGGATGAACTTGTTTATACCATTACTTACGCTTACGATGAAGACGGAAGAATTTTAAGAGAAAGCGGTACTTATGAAACCCAAAGCATAAGAAATTATTCTGATACTTACGAATACAACAAAAAAGGCGAACTTGTTTCTTTTAAAAAAGTGGAAATGGGTGAAGAAACGGTATATACAGCCGAAAAAATCACAAAATACAAATATCTGCTTACCGCTTCCGACAACAGAACAATAACCGTTATATTTGACACCAAAGGTCACGTTGTTTCTTATAAAACCAGCGACGGTTATCTTATTGAATACGCCTATACCTATTCAAAAAGCGGAAAACCCGTATCTTTCAAAAAGCAGATTGTTAACCCTTCGGGCAGTAACAAACTTTTTGATTATTCTATAAAGTTTACCGATGAAGACACATATAAATGTTATGATAACAACGACAGTTCTTACTATTATGAAGTAGACTGCGCTATAAAACAGGAGAATTAATATGCCATATTTTTATTACGGTAATTTAAACGACAGCACATATACTTTTTCTATAATACTTTTGTTTATAGGAATTATAATTTCCTTTTACGCTCAGGCTAAAGTTAAAGGAAACTTTAACAAATATTCAAAAGTAACCTCACAACTGAACGGTGCGCAAGCGGCAAGAAAACTGCTTGAAAACAACGGTGTAAGCGGCGTTAATATTGTTAAATGTTCGGGAAATCTTACCGACCGTTTCGATCCGAGAAACAACACCATATATTTAAGCGAAAACGTTTACGATACCTACAGCATAGCCGCAGTAGGAATTGCCTGTCACGAAGCAGGCCACGCCGTACAGTATGCTTCAGGCTATAAACCCTTAAAATTAAGAAATGCAATCATCCCCGCCACAAGAATAGGATCTTCCCTTGCTATGCCGCTTGTACTTTTAGGATTTGTTTTTAGTTTTTATCCGCTCTCACTATTAGGCGTTTTATTCTTTGGCGCTTCCCTTGTTTTTCAACTTATTACCCTACCTGTAGAATTCAACGCTTCAAGACGTGCACTTTCTACCATTGAAGAGGGTTTCTTTTTAACAAATGATAACGATATAAAAGGTGTTTCAAAAGTCCTTTCAAGCGCGGCGCTTACCTACGTAGCAGCAATGCTTGTGGCATTGGCAAATTTCTTAAGACTTCTTGCAATTGTAAACAACCGAAGAAGATAATAAAAATGGGTAATTGTTTAAAGCAACTACCCATTTTTTTATTTTAATGTGCAAAATATTGCTTTTTTTATAAAAATTTCCTAAAAATTTTATAATATAAACCATTGTATTATTTTACAATATGTTGTATAATGGTTTACACAGTAAAACAAAATACTGCATTTTGCGGTAATATATAAAAGGAGCACTCGGTTAATGTACCCAGAATATGAAGGATGGTACGGTTTTGAAGACGGTACCTGGAAAAAAGAGATAAACGTAAGAAGTTTTATTAAGCATAACTATACTCCGTATGACGGTGATGAAAGTTTTCTTGAAAAACCCACCTCCAACACAAAAGAGTTGTGGGATCAGGTTCTTGAATTATTGAAAAAAGAACGTGAAGCCGGCGGTGTTCTCGATATGGACACCAAGATTATTTCTACAATAACTTCCCACGCCCCAGGTTATCTTGATAAAGAAAAAGAAAAAATAGTGGGTTTCCAAACCGATAAACCCTTAAAACGCGCTTTAATGCCTTACGGCGGTATTCGTATGGCAGAAAAGGCTTTAAAGGATAACGGTTATGAAATTGACCCTGAAGTTAAAGAGTTTTTCACAACACACAGAAAAACACATAACGCAGGTGTATTCGACGCATATACCCCAGAAATGCGCGCTTGCCGTTCAAGCCATATTATAACAGGTCTTCCCGATGCTTACGGCAGAGGCAGAATTATAGGTGACTACAGACGTGTTGCTTTATACGGTGTTGACCGACTTATTGCAGATAAGCAAGAGCAAAAAATTACAACACGTTCTGCTATGTATGCTTATGTTATTCGCGACCGCGAAGAACTTTCGGAACAAATACGCGCATTGGAAGCATTAAAAGAAATGGCGGCAAGTTACGGTTACGACATTTCACTTCCCGCAAAAAACACAAAAGAAGCTATTCAGTGGCTTTATTTCGGTTATCTTGCCGCAGTTAAAGAACAAAACGGCGCCGCTATGTCACTTGGCAGAACAAGTACCTTCCTTGATATTTATTCTCAGCGTGACTTACAAAACGGCGTATTTACCGAAAGTGAAATTCAGGAAATGGTTGACCATTTCATTATGAAACTGCGCCTTGTAAAATTTGCGCGTACTCCCGAATATAACTCTTTATTCTCTGGCGACCCTCAGTGGGTAACCGAATCTATAGGCGGTGTTGCTATTGACGGCAGACACATGGTTACAAAAATGTCTTACCGCTATTTGCACACCCTTACCAATTTAGGTCCTGCCCCCGAACCAAACCTCACGGTATTATGGTCAATTAATCTTCCCGAAAACTTTAAGCGTTTCTGCGCTAAAACCTCTATAGAAACGTCTTCGGTTCAATACGAAAACGACGACCTTATGAGATTTACTCACGGTGATGATTACGCTATTGCCTGCTGTGTATCTTCTATGCGACTCGGCAAGGAAATGCAGTTCTTCGGCGCACGTGCAAACCTTGCAAAATGTTTGCTTTACGCTATTAACGGCGGTGTAGATGAAATCACGGGCAAACAGGTTGGTCCGGAATTCAGACCTATAACAAGCGAATATCTTGACTATGACGAAGTTATGGCACGTTATGATGATATGATGCAATGGCTTGCAAGGGTTTACGTTGATACCCTTAATATAATTCATTATATGCACGATAAGTATTGCTATGAAAAACTTCAAATGGCACTTCACGACAAACAGGTAACCCGTTGGTTTGCAACAGGTATTGCAGGTCTTTCGGTTGTTGCCGATTCGCTTTCGGCAATCAAATACGCAAAAGTAAAGGTTTTAAGAAACGAAAACGGTCTTGCGGTTGATTACGAAGTTGAAGGTGATTTCCCGAAATACGGAAACGATGATGACCGTGTTGATACCATTGCTTATGATATTGTTCACAGATTTATGGAACATATCAGAAAAAATCACACCTATAGAGAAAGTATTCCCACAACCTCTATTCTTACAATTACTTCTAACGTTGTTTACGGTAAGAATACAGGCGCTACTCCCGATGGCAGAAAACAGGGTGAGGCTTTTGCACCGGGCGCTAACCCAATGCACCGCCGCGATACCCACGGTGCCGTTGCTTCTCTTGCAAGTGTTGCAAAACTTCCCTTTGTAGATGCCCGTGACGGCATTTCCAACACCTTCTCTATAATACCCGGCGCACTTGGCAAAGACGATAAAATTTTTGCGGGTGATATTGCGGTAGATTTAGACTGTGAAAACGGCGCTTGTTGTTCCCCTACTCTTTTTGAGGGATTAGATGACAGCGAAAATTAAAAAATAAAAACTAAAAGGAGAAAAACTATGGCTGCTACAAAAAATCAGATTGATAACCTTGTTTCGCTTCTTGACGGTTATACCAAAAAAGGCGGACATCATTTAAACGTAAACGTATTTACAAAAGAAACCTTGCTTGATGCTCAGGCTCATCCCGAAAAATATCCTCAACTTACCGTTAGAGTAAGCGGCTATGCCGTTAACTTCATTAAACTTACAAAAGAACAGCAAGATGAAGTTATTTCCCGTACCTTCCACGATTCCATTTAATTAATATGGTTGGTTATATTCATTCTAAAGAAAGTTTCGGCACGGTAGACGGCCCTGGAATAAGATACGTTTTATTTCTTCAAGGCTGCCCTATGCGATGTCTTTATTGCCATAATCCCGACACTTGGGAAACGGGCGGTGTTGCAATTACAAGTGAAGAAATTTTAAATGAATACAAAAAGAATGAAGATTTTTATAAAAACGGAGGTATTACTGTAACGGGTGGAGAACCGCTTTTGCAAATTGATTTTTTAATTGATTTGTTTAAAAAAGCAAAACAAAACGGTATTCACACCTGCATTGATACTTCAGGAGTTACCTATAACCCCGAAAATAAGCAATATTCAAAAAAACTTTGCGAACTTCTTTCTTTCACCGATTTAGTTATGCTTGATATTAAACATATTAACGATGAAGAGCACAAAAAGTTAACGGGTTTTTCTAATAAAAACATTCTTTTATTTGCCAAATTTCTTGAAGAAAAAAAGGTTAAGATGTGGGTTAGGCACGTTGTTATTGACGGCATTACCTATAATGAAGATTATCTTAAAGAATTAGGCTCATTTTTAGGCACTTTAAATAATCTTAACGCGCTCGACGTTATTCCCTACCATACTATGGGTAAGGTAAAATATGAAGCTTTGGGAATAGAATACCCGCTTGAAGGTACAGAACCTCTTGATAGAAAGAAAGCACAAAAAGCAAAAGAAATTATATTAAACGCTATAAAACAGGCAAGAAGTTAATTCTTGCTTGTTTTTTTGTTGGACAATTTAAGTTTTTCAAAATAGCCGCATATATATTTATATACTTTTTATTTAAGGAGATATATTTATGTTATTTGCGCTCATAAAGCAACTTATTTCAAACCTTTTTTTCTTTGCTTTACACGTTAGCGAAGCCAACAGTTTTCCGCCGCCGTTATCGGCAAAAAAAGAGGCTGAACTTTTAGAAAAAAGTGCAGCGGGAGATATAAATGCCAGAAACACCTTAGTAGAACATAACTTAAGACTTGTTGTTCACATTGTTAAAAAATATTACAGCGCTTGTAATGAGCAAGAAGACTTATTTTCTATTGGTACAATTGGTCTTATAAAGGGTGTTTCCACCTTTAAGCCGGAAAAAGGCAGCCGACTTGCCACCTACGCCGCAAGATGTATTGAAAACGAAATTCTTATGTACTTCCGTTCTTTAAAGAAAAGAGCGCAGGACGTAAGACTTTCCGACCCTATTGATACCGACAAGGACGGCAACGCGCTAACCCTTTCCGATATATTATCGGATGACAGCGATATTGTTGATACAATAGATAAAAAGATTAAACTTTCAAAGTTAAACAGTGTTATAGAAAATGTTCTTGATAAGCGCGAAAAGGAAATTATTGAACTAAGATACGGCTTAAACGGTAAAAGCGAACTGACACAGCACGAAATTGCAAAAAAGTTTTCCATTTCAAGAAGTTATGTTTCACGCATTGAAAAATCCGCATTAATCAAATTAAAGCCGTATTTTTAAAGGTTTTTTGCCCTGTTTCTATTGACATACGTTAAAAAAAGTTTTATAATTGTATACAATTATACAGAAACGAGGTAAAAAAATGCTCGAATTTTCATCTAAAACAAATCTGCTTGAGCAAAAGAATTATAAATATTCGCTTCAGGACGTAGAAAACCCAAACCTTCACCGCGACTTTTATACCTACGATGAAGTTCCGCGCGTTGCGTTTAACCACCGCAGGGTGCCTATGAATATGCCCGAAGAAATTTGGATAACCGATACATCTTTCCGCGACGGTCAGCAATCGGTTGAGCCTTACACCGTTGAACAGATTGTAGACCTTTACAAACTGCTTTCCCGTTTAGGCGGTCCTTACGGTATTATTCGTCAAAGTGAATTTTTTGTTTACAGCAAGAAAGACCGTATCGCTCTTGAAAAGTGCCGTGAGTTAGGTCTTAAATTCCCTGAAATCACCACCTGGATACGCGCCAGTAAAGAGGACTTTAAACTTGTAAAGGATTTAGGTATTCGTGAAACGGGTATTCTTGTTTCCTGCAGCGACTACCACATTTTCAAAAAACTAAAAATGACAAGAAAACAGGCGCTTGAACATTATCTTGCGGCGGTTTCACTCGCTTTTGAAGCCAACGTTATGCCCCGTTGTCATTTAGAAGATATTACCCGTGCTGATTTTTACGGCTTTGTTGTACCGTTTGTAAACGAACTTATGAAAATGTCAAGAGATGCAGGAATACCAATTAAAATCCGTGCTTGTGATACTATGGGATATGGCGTTCCTTTCAGCGAAGTTACCTTGCCGAGAAGCGTTCCCGGTATTATTTACGGACTTCAGCATTATTCCGACGTTCCAAGTGAAATGCTTGAATGGCACGGTCATAACGATTTTTACAAAGCGGTTTCCAATGCTTCGGTAGCCTGGTTGTACGGCGCTTCGGCAGTTAACTGCTCTATGCTTGGCATTGGTGAACGCACAGGTAATATTCCGCTTGAGGCAATGGTTATGGAATACGCATCTCTTCGCGGTTCGCTTGACGGTATGGATACTTCGGTAATAACCGAAATTGCAGAATACTTCCATAAAAATATGGGTTATGACATTCCGCCAATGACACCTTTCGTAGGCAGAAACTTTAATGTAACAAGGGCAGGTATCCATGCCGACGGTTTGCTTAAAGACCAAGAAATTTATAATATTTTTAACACCGAAAAAATACTTGGCCGCCGTCCTGCGGTTATGCTTTCCAAAACATCGGGACTTGCAGGTATTGCTTATTGGATAAACGACGCCTACAGACTTAAAGGTGAAAATGAAATTGATAAAAAAGATCCGCTTGTTCTTGCGCTTAAAGAATGGATAGATGCCGAATATGAAAACGGCCGACAAACCACCCTTTCAAACCACGAAATTGAAAGTAAAATTGAAGAACTTTCTAACGGAAAGTATAAAGTGCTTTAATTAAAGGAGTAAAAAATGGAACATAAAACAATTTCTCTTGCCGATCAAGTTTTTGAAAAACTTGAAACCGATATTTTAAGCGGTGTTTACCAGAAAGGCGAACTTCTTACCGAACTTAAACTCTGCGAAGAATTGGGCGTAAGCCGTACCCCTATAAGAGAAGCTTTGCGCCGCCTTTCGCAAGAACATATAATTGAGGAAAGCGGAAAAGGCAGTATTGTTCTTGGTATTGATAAAAATGACTTAAAGGATATTTACGCAATACGCACCCGTATTGAAGGTATGGCGGCGGCTCTTGCCGCGCAGAATGCAACAAGCGCACAACTTGAAGAACTTAAAGAAGCCGTTGAACTTCAGGAGTTTTACGTTAGTAAAAAAGATGCCAACCATATACGCCAGTTTGACAGCCGTTTTCACGAAATAGTTTATATTTGCAGTGGCAGTAAAGTATTGTTCGATACACTTATGCCGCTTCATAAAAAGGTACTTAAATTCAGAAAGACTTCTGTTGAAAGTAATGTTCGCGCCGTAAATTCGGCAAATGAACACCGCGAAATTTACGAAGCAATTGTTGCGGGAAACAGTGAACTTGCCGAACAAAAAATGGCAGAGCACATTAAAAAGGCTTACGAACACATATTATTGGGAGAAAACTAAAATGGGACTTACAATAGCACAGAAAATCATAAAATCACATTTAATAAGCGGCGAAATGATTGCAGGAAATGAAATCGCCCTTAAAATAGACCAGACTTTAACACAGGATGCCACGGGAACTATGGCATACCTTGAATTTGAAACCATGGGTGTTGAACGTGTTAAAACCGAAAAAAGTGTTGCTTACATAGACCACAACACTTTACAGTCGGGTTTTGAAAACGCCGATGACCACCGTTATATACAGTCGGTTGCCAAAAAACACGGTATTTATTTTTCACGCCCCGGTAACGGTATTTGCCATCAGGTACATTTAGAGCGTTTCGGTATCCCAGGAAAAACTCTTATAGGTTCCGACAGCCACACACCAACCGGCGGAGGAATTGGTATGCTTGCCTTTGGTGCAGGCGGCTTAGACGTTGCCGTTGCTATGGGCGGCGGTGCTTATTATATAACAATGCCCAAAATGTACAAGGTTAATCTTACGGGTAAATTAAACGATTTTGTTACCGCAAAAGACGTGAGCCTTGAAATACTACGTATACTTTCGGTAAAAGGCGGTGTGGGCGCTATTATTGAATGGGGCGGCGAAGGCATTAAAACACTTTCGGTTCCCGAACGCGCCACCATTACCAATATGGGCACTGAACTTGGTGCTACCACCTCTATATTCCCAAGTGATGAAATCACACTTGACTTCCTTAAAAAAGAAGGCAGAGAGGCAGATTTTACTCCTCTTAGCAGTGATGAAGACGCTGTTTACGATAAAATTATTGATATTAATTTATCTGAACTTGAACCGCTTATTGCGTGTCCTCACAGCCCCGATAACGTTGTTACCGTAAGCAGCATTGCGGGTACTAAGGTTGATCAGGTTTGTGTTGGTTCATGCACCAACTCTTCACTTTTAGATATGCTTAAGGTTGCCGCATTACTTGATAGTAAAACTATTTCAGACAATGTTAGTATGTCGGTATCCCCCGGTTCTAAACAGGTATTTTCTATGCTTAGCGATTGCGGCGCTCTTTCTAAAATTATTTCTGCGGGAGCAAGAGTTCTTGAATGTGCTTGCGGTCCTTGCATAGGTATGGGATTTTCTCCAAACAGCGCAGGTGTTTCGCTTAGAACCTTTAACCGAAACTTTGAAGGCAGAAGCGGTACGGCAGATGCAGGTGTTTATCTTGTATCTCCCGAAACTGCGGTTGCTGCTGCGCTCACGGGTGTTATTACCGATCCACGCACTTTAGGTAAAATGCCCGAAATAGTTATTCCCGAAGCATTTAAAGTTAACGACAGCGCAATTCTGGCTCCCGCAAGTGTTGAAGATGCAAAAAGCGTTGAAGTGCTGCGCGGCCCAAATATTAAAGAATTTCCCAAGGCTGTACCAACAGAAGACAGCCTTACAGCCAACCTTACTTTAAAAGTGGGCGATAACATTACTACTGACCACATTATGCCTGCGGGCGCAAAAATTCTGCCCTTCAGAAGCAACATTCCTCACCTTTCGCAGTTCTGTTTCGGTGTTTGCGATAAAACCTTCCCCGAACGCGCTAAAGCGGCAGGCAGAAGCATTGTTGTAGGCGGCAGTAACTACGGTCAGGGTTCTTCGCGTGAACACGCCGCCCTTGTTCCTATGTATTTAGGTGTACGCGCCGTAATTGCCAAAAGTTTTGCAAGAATACACATTGCAAACCTTATTAATGCAGGTATTATGCCTCTAACCTTTGCAAATGCCGATGATTACGATAAACTAAATGAAAACGATATTTTAGTAATCGATAACATTTTTGAAGGTATGGACAAAGGTGAAATGACATTAAAAGTACAAGGCAAAGAAACAGAAATAAAACTTTTATGTTCATTTACCTCTCGTCAAAAAGCAATACTTAAGGCAGGAAGTCTTCTTGCCTATACTAAGGAGAATGGTTAATGGAAGCACAGATTAAAGCGGCTGTCCTACATTACGAAAAAATTTTAAGACAGCAAATTGCCCGAGAAGAAGAAATGGAAAAAGGCAGTAAAGCCAAAGACTTCACCACACTTGACTGCATTAAAATAGGTCTTATTGACGGTGACGGCATTGGTCCCGTTATTATGAATCAGGCAAGAAAGGTTTTAAATACCCTTTTGGCAGAAGAAATTAAAAGCGGTAAAATAGTGTTAAAAGAAATTGAAGGCTTAACCATTGAAAACCGTTTAGAAAAAGGACAGGCAGTGCCGAGTGATACCCTTGCCGCAATTAAAGAATGTGACGTACTGCTTAAAGGTCCTACCACCACACCTAAGGGCGGTAAAATGGAAAGTGCAAACGTAGCACTTCGCAGAGAACTTGACTTATATGCAAACATACGCCCCGTAGAAATTGCCGAAGAAGGTATTGATTGGATATTTTACCGCGAAAATACCGAAGGTGAATACGTATTAGGTTCAAGCGGTATTGAAATTGAAAACAAACTTGCTATGGACTTTAAAGTAACCACCGATTGCGGCACAAAACGTATAGCAAAAGCGGCTTTTGAATATGCAAAACAAAACGGCAAAACACAGGTTGCCATTGTTACCAAAGCAAACATAATGAAGAAACCCGACGGTAAGTTCAGCGCCCTTTGTCACGAGGTTGCCGCTGATTATCCTGAAATACAGGCGGAAGACTGGTATATTGACATTATGACCGCCAACCTTGTAAACACTGCCATAAGAAACAAGTTTCAGGTATTTTTACTTCCTAACCTTTACGGCGATATTATTACCGATGAAGCGGCGCAGATTCAAGGCGGTGTAGGTACAGCGGGAAGCGCTAACACAGGCGATAATTACGCTATGTTTGAAGCAATCCACGGCTCGGCTCCTCGTATGGTGGAAGAAGGTCTGGCAGAATATGCAAATCCGCAAAGCATACTTAAAGCCACCGCTATGATGCTTCGCCACATAAGTTTTACCAAAAAGGCTGAAAATTTAGAAAATGCTCTTAAAGATTGCACGGTAATTGTAGACGGCACAAAAGAAAACGCCACGGCAAAAGAATATACCGAAGCGTTACTTGAATTATTATAGCGGTTATAATATATTTTTATAAAAGGTTTCGCAGAAATGCGAAACCTTTTGTTGTTGTGATTGTGGATATAAACGGACAGTCGAAGATGCCTGTTCCTACATATAATCTCCCGTTCTCGTTTTCATAAAAGAACATATCGCGCGCGTAAGCGTATATCGCATCTGTAAAGATATATCGAAACTCCTTTTATATCGCTGTTCATAAAAATCCTATAGCTTTTTATGAACAGAATTCATACATTGCTCTATAGCACATATAAACGTCAAACTTTGCCGTTGTTTCAAAGGGTGCGTGCATTGAAAGTACGGGAACGCCTAAATCTATTACGTCGGCGCCTAAGTTTGCAATATACATAGCAACTGTTCCGCCGCCGCCTAAATCCACACGGCCAAGTTCGCCCGTTTGCCAGGCAACACCCGCGTTATCAAGAAGATCTCTTACAAAACCAACGTATTCGCTTGAAGCATCGTTCGTTGAAGTTTTTCCTCTTGCGCCCGTATACTTTGTAACACAAACACCGTAGTTTAGATAGCAAGCGTTTCTTGGCTCTACAACGTCTTTAAACGTGGGGTCAGTACCTGCATTAACGTCGGCAGAAAGACACTTTGTATTTCTAAGCGCTATTGTAACATCACAGCCTTGCATTTTTGCAATATCGCCAATAACGTATTTTACAAATGCCGAATTAAGACCCGTATTGCCCTCAGAACCTATTTCTTCCTTATCGGCAAGAATTGCTATTGCAGTAAGTTCGGGATTTTTAATATCGCAAATTGCCTTAAGTGCGGGGTATGCGCAAACTCTGTCATCCTGACCGTAAGCGCCTATAAGACCTCTATCAAAACCAATATCACAAGCCTTGAAAGCAGGTACAACCTCTAACTCTGCGGCAAGGAAATCTTCTTCTACAATGCCGTACTTTTCATTAAGAAGGCTTAAAATGTTAAGTTTAACAAGTTCGCTTTCTTTATCGTCTTTAAAAGGCACGCTGCCTACAAGCACGTTAAGTTCTTCACCTTTAATACCTTCGTTTAAGGTACGTTTGCTTTGTTCCGCCGCCAAATGCGGTAATAAATCGTTTACAACAAACTTAGGTTCGTTTTCTTCTTCGCCAATTTTAACCTCTACCGTTTTTCCGCCCTTTAAGGTGAAAACACCGTGTATAGCCAAAGGAATTGCCGTCCACTGATATTTCTTAATACCGCCGTAATAGTGGGTTTTGAAAAGCGCTAAATCGGTATCTTCGTAAAGCGGATTAGGTTTTAAATCAAGACGTGGAGAATCTATGTGCGCGGCAGTAAGCCTTATTCCCTTTTCAACGTCTTTTTTACCAATAACGGCAAAAGCAACGGTTTTTCCGCGGTTGTTAAAATAAACCTTATCACCCGCATTATACTTTTTACCGTACTCAAAAGGTACAAAGCCCGACTTTTCTGCAATTTCTACTGCGCATTTTGCGGCTTCACGTTCGGTTTTTGCGTTATTTAAAAAATCCTTATAATCTTCGCAAAAATCAAATGCATTTTTTATTGTTTCATCATCTGCCTTTAAAAGGCCGTTTTTCTTAGATATTGCTAATTTTTCCTTTAAAAGTTGCGCTTTACTTTTTTCGCTCATAATTATTCCTCCGTCATTATATCTAATATATTACTTATTTGCTGTTTAAATTCTTCACTGTTGTTTTCATTATAAATCAAATAATCTGAATACTTTTCATAAAAAGCGTTATCTTTTCCCGCATTCAAGCGTTTTTCTGCCGCTTCTTCACTTAAATTGTCGCGTTTTATAATTCGGTTTTTTCGTATTTTTCTGTCGCAAAGCACCGAAATAACACAGTTGCATACTTCGTTTAAACCGCTTTCAACAAGGGTTGGTGCATCAAGTAATATTTTATCCTCTTTACTGTTTTCTATTATAAAAAGAATTTCACCAACAATAAAAGGTAATACGGTTTGGTTTAAAAGAAGTGTGTTCTCTTTATTTAAAAATGCTTTTTCGGCAAGTTTTTTTCTGTTTAAAACACCGTTTTCGGCAATATCTTCGCCAAAAGTGTTAACAAGAGAAGTAAAACACAGTTTATTGTTCTGCGTAACGTTGTGTGCAACTTTATCACAATCAATACACAAAAAGCCTTTTTGTTCTGCCACTTCAATCGCCGTTGTTTTTCCCGAACCCGTAGGGCCCGTTAAACCTATAATCAATTTCATAGCTTAATCACCTTATAACCGCAAGCGCGTATAAGCCTGTTGTAAACCGCAAGTCCTACACCGCTTTTTTCGGGAGCGTGTACGTAACCTCTTTCTATACCCTTTAAATCAAGTTCCCTTAAAATATCAAACAATTTATAAGCTAAACTTTCGGGGTTTTCTTTACTTCCGTAAACAATACTTTGTGTGCATATATGTTCTTTTTCTTCGCTGAAACATAAAGCAACGCCGTCGTTTTTTTCGTTAACAAACTTAGCAAAATCACTAATATCAGCTTCTACTAAATAAAGTTCGCATTTTGGTGCATAGTGCTTATACTTCATACCCGGTGAAGATACTTTTTCCCCTTCTTTAGGCGAAGAAAGCACCGCTTTATCTACCTCTATTTCGGGAATAATTTCTTTTAACTGTTCAAGCGTTACAGCGCCCGGGCGAAGCAAACGAGGTTTTTCACAGACAAAAGAAACCACTGTAGATTCAACCCCTACACCGCTTCTTTCACCCATTATTACGGCATCAATTTTTCCGTCTAAATCGGCTAAAACGTGATGAGCGGTTGTGGGGCTTGGTTTTCCCGAAGAGTTTGCCGAAGGTGCCGCCAACGCAAGACCGCTTTCCTTTATAAGACTTAAAGCGATGTCATTATTCGGCATTCGCACAGCAACGGTATCAAGTCCCCCTGCCACACAAGGCGCAATCCTTTGAGTTCTTTTTAATACCATTGTAAAAGGCCCAGGCCAGAAAACAGTTGCGCACTCCAACGCTTTTTGCGGAATATCACAAGCAATTTCCTTAAGGGTTTCATAATGGGCAATATGAACTATTAAGGGGTTATCCTGCGGTCTGCCTTTAGCAATAAAAACTTTTTCTATTGCAGAACTGTCATAAGCACTTGCGGCAAGACCGTAAACTGTTTCTGTGGGCATAGCAACCACACCGCCGTTATTAAGAATTTCGGCGGCTGTTTTTATGCTTTTTTCTTTATTTTCACCCATTAACAGTCTTTTAGTTTCCATATTATTCCGTGGTGTTTTCCTTTAACATTTCTGTTCTGTAATAAGTAATTAACGCATCAATAATTTCATCTATTGCTCCGTTCATTACAGTATCCAATTTATAAAGTGTAAGACCTATTCTGTGGTCGGTTAATCTTCCTTGCGGAAAATTATAAGTTCTTATTCTTTCGCTTCTGTCTCCCGTACCAACCTGAGTCCTGCGGGATTCATCTATTGCTTCTTTTTGCTTGTTCTGTTCAATTTCATAAAGGCGTGAACGAAGCACCTTTAAGGCTTTATCTTTGTTTTTGAACTGGCTTCGCTCATCCTGACATTCAACCACCATACCCGTAGGTAAATGAGTAACGCGAATAGCCGAAGACGTTTTGTTAATATGCTGACCACCCGCACCGCTTGAACGGAAAGTATCTATTTTTAAATCTTTAGGATCAAGTTCAAACTCAACCTCAGCGGCTTCGGGAAGCACCGCAACTGTTACGGTTGAAGTGTGTATACGTCCCTGTGTTTCTGTATCGGGAACACGCTGAACACGGTGGACACCGCTTTCATATTTAAGGCGTGAATAAGCGCCGCTTCCCTCAATAGAAAAAGAAATTTCTTTATAACCGCCAAGTTCGGTTTCGTTTTCGTTTATAACTTCAACACCCCAACGTTGCTTTTCAGCATACATTGAATACATACGGTAAAGCGAACCCGCAAAAAGTGCAGCCTCTTCACCGCCTGCACCCGCGCGTATTTCAACAATAACGTTTTTATCATCATTAGGATCTTTAGGCAAAAGCAGAATTTTAAGTTCATCGCTAAGCACGGCAATATCTTCTTTAGCGGCAAGATACTCTTGCTCAACAAGTTCCTTAAAATCTTTATCAAGCGAACCTGCATCTAAAAGTTCTTTTGCTTCTTCTTCGGTTTTCTTTGCAGCCGTATACTTTCTGTAGGTTTCTACAAGAGGTGAAATCTGCGCATATTCTTTGCTAAGCGACGTATATCTTTCGGAATCGGAAACCACCTCAGGACGTGTAAGCAACATTCCGATTTCTTCAAAACGGGATTCAACCGCTGTAAGTTGTTCAAACATTGTCTTCTTCCTCACGAATTATTTTTTTAATATTCTTTTCGCACTTAACACGCGTAAGCATTACTTCCCTACCGCAGTTTACACATTTGATTTTAAAATCCAATCCTATTCTGGTTACAAGGAAGATCTCACTTCCGCAGGGGTGCTTTTTCTTCATAATAAGTTTATCGCCTGTTCTTACATCCATAAGTTCCACCAAAAAAATATAATTTATTAGTATATTATACAACAAAAGTGGCGTATTGGCAATATTTCTTAATAAAATTTTATTGCTTTACCAAACAAAAGATTATATAATAAAAATATATTATATGTTTTTGGGGGATATTTTATGCACAGTGTTCGTATTTTACATACTGCCGACTGGCATTTAGGAAAGGAAAACACATATTTAGGCGCTATGAAAGACGCGCGAAAATATGAAATTCCCGTTACGGTTAAACGTGCGGTAATGCTTTGCGAAGAAGAAAATGTTGACGTTATGCTTATTGCAGGCGACCTTTTTGACAGCAACAGAATTGAAGACAGTATTATAAATGAAATTTTAGAAATATTCGGTCAGCTTACACGCACAAAGGTTGTAATTGCGCTTGGCAACCACGACCCGCTTACCGCCGATTCGCCATTTAAAAACAAAAAGTTATCTGCAAATACTTTTGTACTTCCCGAAAACGACAGCGTATTGGAATTTGATAACTGCAGAATATACGGAAGTTCGTTTGGAAGTGTTTATAAAACAGGAAGCGAACGTTTCTTTATTACCCCTGAAAATGACGATAAAGTAAACATTCTGCTTTTGCACGGCGAAACCAAAGCCGACCTTTCTTCGGCTTACAGATCTATAACCAAAACATTTATTGAAGAAAGCGGTATGGATTATATTGCGCTTGGACACAACCACAAACGAAGCGAAATTGCAAGGCTTGGTTCTTCTTATTTCGCATACAGCGGTTGTATTGAAGGTCAGGGATATGATGAAGACGGTGAAAAAGGCGTTTACTTAGGAAATATAACAAAAAACAGCGCCGATTTAAAATTTGTACCTCTTGCAAAACGCACACACTACCTGCTTGACGTTGATATTTCCGAAGAAACCGATGAAGCAAAGGCTATAAAAGATGCTATTAAAAACGTATGCGATAACCCAATAGATAATCTTTTCAGAGTAACTTTAAAAGGTAATCTTGAAGCCAAAAGAGTTGTTAACCTTAACGATATTTATGCAAAAGTTTCGCCTGAGGTGTACCATTTAAAACTTAAAGACCGAACGGGCATAAAGGCAGACCTTGAATTACTTTCTAAAGAAAACTCACTTAAGGGTAAGTTTGTAAGCGAAATGCTTATAAGGATAAAAGAAGCAAACGAAACAGAAAGAGAAACTTATATTAACGCTTTAAGAATTGGACTTAAAAGTTTTGACGGGCAGGTGAACTACGGTGAAGATTGAGTCGTTATATATTGCAGGATTCGGAAAATTTAAAGATTACAGATTAGTTTTTTCAAGCGGCGAAAACATTTTTTTAGGCGAAAACGAGGTTGGAAAAACCACCCTTATGACCTTTATTAAAATGATGTTTTACGGTAGCAGTGCAAAAGGTAACGATATAACAAAAAATCCGCGAAAGAAATATTTACCGTGGGATAACACACCTATGGCGGGCAGTATTGATTTTTCGCATAAAGGCAAACTTTACCGAATAGAACGAAATTTCGGCGCTTCTAACACAAGCGATAAAGTAACTCTTATAGACCTTGATACAGGTAAAAGAGAATCTTACGGCGGTACGTATGACCTTGGAGCCGCTTTTTTCGGCTTAAGCGCCGATGCCTTTGAACGCTGTGTTTTTATAGGTCAACTTAATTTAGGCGAAGTATCGGGAGATGCTTCGGGTGAACTTAACAGTAAACTCTCATCTCTTGCGTTATCGGGTGATGAAGACGTTTCGGGAAAACTTATTGCAAGCCGTCTTTTAAGCGCAAAAGAAGAACTTATGTCTAAAAGCGGTAAAAAAGGCAGATACGATATTGCAAGGCAAAAACTTCAAAGCCTTAACGATGAACTTATTGCTTCGCGCAGTGCCGAAGAAGAACGCGAAGCGTTAGCTGTGAAAATTGAAAACCAGAAAAACCGTCTTACTTTAATTTTAAAGGATATTGACCGAATAAACGCCTCTCTTAAAGCAACCGAAAGCAAACGCGCCTTCAGAAATCTTAAAGACTATATAGAAGTAACCGACCAGATAACTTCGCTTGAAAGAAATCTTTTAAAGGCTGACGGAACTACTATTTCGGTAAGTGACCTTGCTAAAACTCAAGAAACCCTTGCCAATTACAAACTACTTAAACCGCGCGTGGCTGATTTAGAAAAAGAAATTGCTTTAATAGAAGCCGAAATTGAAAGTTTAAGCAAAGAAGCAGGCGGAAATGATCCTATTACTCTTGTAAGAGAAAAGGTTAACGCCATTGAAAACAGTCTTAAACTTACTAAAGAAGAATTTGCCGCAACTCTTAAAACCGTTAAAGAACTTAACGAATTAAGGGAAACCAACCTTGCAAAGAAACCGAAAATGCGCAAAGGATTAATTCTTTTAAGTGCGGTTACATTTATTCTTGCCTTAATTCCTTTGGTATTTAAAGCATACTTATTCAGTTTAATAGGTTTAGTTTTATTTGTTGTTTTTGTTATTCTTTGTTTTACTTTAAAAGAGCAACCGAAAGCCCTTACAAAAGAAGAAACCGAACTGCTTGAAAACAGCGAAAAGAACAGGCACAGCCTTGAATTGAATATTTCAACCTTAAGTGCCGATTTAAACGCACAGAACGAAATACTGAAAGCGCTTACAAGTGAATCGGACAGCGCAGCGGCATTAAAAGAAGAAAAACTTAGTTTAATTAAAAACCGCAAACAAGACCTTGAAAAATTAAACGAAGCAATAGCCGAAAGTGAAAGTTTGTTTGCGCTTATGTTCCCAAAAGAAAATATGACCGCTTCGGTTTCGGGAATGGAAATTGTTTTACACGCTTACAAAGAGTATTCCCGAAAGGTAGAAACAGCAAAAACAAAACTTGCTTTACTTAAAGCAGACGTTGGTGATTTATCTAAGCAGGCTGCTGAAATGAAACTTGCAGAAATACGACAGAATGTTTCAGATGAAGAAGACCCGAAAGTGCTTGAAGACCGTTTGTTGTTTAAGCAAAACACCGCAAACGATATTCAGAAATCTATTATTTTCGATGAAGCAAGCGCACGTACAAAGTTTGCTACCCACCGTCACCCCACCGAAATAGAGCACGAAATTGAAGATTTAATGGGTGCTATTGCTTCTCAAAAAGATTTTTGCGACAGCGTTGATATTGCCTTAGATGCGCTTAACACTGCTTTTTCCAAGCAAAGAAGAAGTTTTGGCGAAACCTTAAGTAAAAGAACTGCCGAAATTTTCAGCGCACTTACGAATGAACGTTACTGCGACGTAAACGTTTCGGATGAATTTGATATTGCCGTTGAAAGCGCCGCGGTTTTCGGTTCTAAAGAATGGCAGTACCTTTCAAGCGGAACTGCCGACCAAGCATATTTTGCGTTAAGACTTGCCGTTGCCGAATTACTCTCAGAAGATTGCGGAGGATTACCCCTGTTTATTGACGATGCCTTTGCACAGTACGATGATACAAGGCTTAATAAAGCAATAAAGTTCCTCGAAGAATACAGCAAGGAAAACCAGGTGCTTTATTTTACTTGCCACAAAGCAGGTCTTGAAAACAAAGAAAATGTAAACACAATTATTTAAAAGCAAAGCATACCGAAATTCGGTATGCTTTCTTGACTTATTGAGAATAATAAAGTATAATATTGCCATAATTTATACTCAAAAGGAAACTGAAAATTATGAACATTATTGTTATTGGTTGCGGAAAAATAGGCACTTCAATTATTGCCCGTTTTGTTAAAGAAGGTCATAATGTTGTGGCTATTGATAACGATTCTTCAGTTATAAGAGAAATTTCTAATATATACGACGTTATGTGTGTTTGCGGAAACGGTGCCGATTGCGAAACACTTGAACAGGCAGGCGTAAAAACCGCCAACGTTGTTGTTGCCGTTACCGCTTCTGATGAATTTAATATGCTTAGTTGTTTTATTGCGCGTAAAATGGGCGCTCACCACACAATAGCGCGTATAAGAACCCCCGAATATAACGACCAGAGTTTAGGGTTTATGAAGCAAGAACTACATCTTTCTTTGGCAATTAATCCCGAAAAACTTGCCGCGCGTGAACTGTTTAACATATTAAAGTTACCAAATGCAGTTAACATTGAAACTTTTTGCGCAAAGCGTTTTGAAATGATAGAACTTCGCCTTAAAGAGGATTCCCCGCTTATTAATATGAATCTTATTGACATAAGAAAGAAATACCGCGCAAACTTCCTTGTCTGCGCCGTAAAACGCGGTGAAGAAGTTTACATTCCTGACGGTCATTTTACCCTTGAAGCAAATGATATTATTGCGCTAACCGCCGCGCCTACAGAAATTCAGAAACTTTTAAAAGAAATTGGAATAATGCAAAAAGGAGCGCGTAATATTATAATTTTAGGCGCTTCCAAAACCGCATATTACCTTGCTGAAATGCTTATAAAAAGCGGAAACAGCGTAAAAATAATTGAACTTAACCAAAAGCGTTGTGAAGAATTCGCCGCCGCTTTACCCGGTGTTGTTATGATTAACGGTGACGGCGCTTCAAGAGAACTTTTACTTGAAGAAGGAATAAGAAACGCCGATGCCTTTGTATCATTAACGGGTATGGATGAAGAAAACATTCTTATTTCTATATTTGCCGCTTCACAAAACGTACCGAAAGTAATTACAAAGGTTAACCGCGCAGAACTTGCCGAAATGGCAGAAAAGTTAGGTCTTGACACCATTGTTACGCCTAAAAACATAATTGCCGACGTTGTAACAAGTTACTCTCGCGCACTTCATAGGTCAACAGGAAGCCGTGTTGAAGCGGTACACAAACTTATGAACGACAATTTTGAAGCGCTTGAATTTGAAGTGGGTGATGATTTTGCTTATAAAGGCGTTACCCTTTCTGAACTTTCCCTTAAACCCAACATACTTTTAGCAGGAATTATAAGAAAGAGAAAGATAATTATCCCCTCAGGCGCTGACTGTATACTTTCTAACGACCGCGTAATTGTGCTTTCTTCAGGGCAAAGTCTTAAAGATTTATCTGATATTATACTTTAGAGGTTAAATATATGAATCGCAGAATGGTTTTATATACCATAGGAAAACTTGCGGGTATTCAGGCTTTAATTCTTTTGTTACCTGCTATTGTTTCACTATGTTATTTAGAAATTAAACCCTTATTGGTCTTTTTGGGTGTATCGCTTTTTTCTTTTGTATTCGGACTGTTAATTAAACACATAAGTAAACCAAGAGATTTTGTTATTTATGCAAAAGAAGGTTTTGTAATTGTAACTTCAGCCTGGCTGTATATGTCGGTTACGGGTGCAATCCCCTTTGTTTTAAGCGGAGAGATTCCATCTTTTATTGATGCCTTTTTTGAAACGGTAAGCGGTTTTACCACAACAGGTGCGTCTATAATTCCCAACGTTGAAGCCATAAGTTCAAACGGTATTCTTTTCTGGCGCAGTTTTACACACTGGTTGGGCGGTATGGGTGTGCTTGTGTTTATACTTGCCGTTATGCCAAGCATAAGCGAACGGTCTATTCACATTCTCCGTGCCGAAGTGCCAGGTCCTGTTGTCGGTAAATTAGTACCAAGACTTAAAGATACTGCAAAAATTCTTTATCTGATTTATCTGGTGTTTACCGTTGTTCAAATAATACTTTTAACTTGCGGCGATATGAACTTTTATGAAAGTGTTATACACTCTTTAGGCACTGCAGGTACGGGTGGATTTGGTGTAAAAGCCGACAGTATTGCAGGCTACAGCGCATACAGCCAGTGGGTAATAACAATATTTATGCTTATTTTCGGTATAAACTTCAACCTTTATTACTTATTACTGCTAAAAAACATACGTCAAGTGTTTAAAAGTGAAGAACTTTGGACCTACCTTGGTATAGTTGCCGCATCTTCCGCAATAGTTGCCGTAAACATATATTCAACATATTCTTCGGTGTCGGAATCTATACGCCTTTCGGCTTTTCAGGTTGCTTCTATTATGACCACTACAGGTTATGCTACAACCGATTTTAACTTATGGCCCCAACTTTCTAAAACTATTCTTCTTCTCCTTATGTTTATTGGCGGATGCGCCGGCTCTACGGCAGGCGGTATTAAAGTTTCTCGCGTTGTTTTGCTTTTTAAAATGATAAAAAGAGAACTTAAAAAACTTATTCACCCAAGAAGCGTAGGAGTAGTACGTTTTGAGGGAGAAAAAACCGATGAACCAATACTTTCAAGCATTGGTGTTTATCTTGCCGTTTACTCTTTTTGTCTGTTGGCTGTTTTTCTGCTTATTAGCTTTGAACCTTTTGATATCGAAACAAATTTTTCGGCTGTAGTATCTTGTTTTAACAACGTAGGCCCGGGTCTTGCAGGTGTCGGTCCAGCCTCAAATTATGCTGCTTACAGCGGTTTTTCCAAATTGATATTAAGTTTTGCAATGCTTATGGGCAGGCTTGAAATATTCCCTGTTTTATTATTCTTTTCACCAAACGTGTGGAAACGCAAATAAGGAGTTTATATGTCGGTACTTTATTTTTTAGAAAGTATAAGAAACCCGTTTTTAGACACGGTTGTATCTGTTATAACTATGCTTGGTGAAGAAACCTTTTTTATGGCTATTGCGCTTGTCTTTTTCTGGTGCATAGATAAATTTGAAGGTTATTATATGCTTAGCGTGGGTTTTTTAGGAACTATGATAAACCAATTTTTAAAAATGACGTTTCGCATTCCGCGACCTTGGGTTAAGGATCCGTCTTTCACTATTGTGGAATCGGCAAGAGAAGCCGCAAGCGGTTATTCTTTTCCAAGCGGTCATACGCAATCAAGCGTTGGTGTTTTCGGTTCTATAATGCATTTTAATAAAAATACGGTTCTACGTATTATATGCGGTATTTTATGCGCTTTGGTTGCCTTTTCAAGGCTTTATTTAGGCGTTCATACCCCGTTAGATGTTGGTATTTCTATTGTTATTGCAGTTATTCTTATTCTTGTTCTTTATCCGTTTTTTGTACGTTGCCGTTCTTCCCCTAAGGCAATGTACCCACTGCTTTTGTTTATGACGGCTGTATCAATTACTTTTACGCTATACGTTACACTTTATAAGTTTCCAAGCGAAGTTTATTTAAGCGAAAACATAGCAAATCTTCTTTCTGCCCGTAAAAACGCTTTCACCCTTTTGGGCTGTATTTTAGGGCTTGACGTGATTTATCCGTTAGACATTAAGTTTATTAACTTTTCAACAGAAGCCGTATGGTATAAACAAATAATAAAAATTTTAGGCGGTATTGCTTTAGTAATTGCCGTAAAAGAACTTCTTCGCGCTCCGCTTGAAGCCTTAATTATAAATGAATACGCCGCGCGAAGCGTTAGATATTTTTTAATAGTTCTTGTTGCGGGTGCTTTATGGCCGTATATTTTCAGTAAATTTTGCAAAACAAAAGGGAATTTATAAAACTTAGGGGAAATAATTTATGTGGTTTATATTAGCTATTATCGCTCTTATTTGTTGGAGCGGTTCTGACTTCTTTTCAAAATTGGGTTGTATGGATAAAAAAGATTCACACAGCCACTTAAAAATGGTAGTTGCAGTTGGTCTTGTTATGGGACTTCACGCTGCTTACGAAGTATTTATAAACGGTGTTGAGATTAATTTAAGCATTATTTTAACTTATCTTCCCGTTTCAATGCTTTACATAATTTCAATGGTTTTCGGTTATGTAGGTCTTCGTTACATAGAACTTTCGGTTTCTTCGCCTATATGCAATTCTTCAGGCGCGCTTGCCGCACTTCTTTGTATTATTTTCTTGGGTCAGGAAATTAATTCTTTAGCTGTTCTGGCTATATTCATTATAGGCGCTTCGGTATTAGGACTTGGTATTGTTGAAATGCTTGAAGATGATGAATCCAGAGCGCTTCGACAGGAAAAAGCATTTATGAAGTATTCAAAAAGTGTGTGGGCATTACTTCTTCCCGTACTTTACTGCATTATAGACGCTTTGGGAACCTTCTTTGACACTTTAGTACTTCGCGAAGAAGACACAGGCACGTTTTTCGACGCTTTATTCCCCACCGTATTACCCGAAGACAGCGCAAACGTTGCTTATGAACTCACATTTTTGTTAATGGGTGTTTTGGCCGCAATATACGTATTTGGTATTAAACGCGAAAAAATTTCTTTCAAGAAAGACGGCGCAAAACTTATGGGCGGTATTTTTGAAACCGCAGGACAGTTTGCCTATATTTTCGCACTTTCCGATACCTCCCACGCAGCACCTGCCGCCGCCATTATTTCGGCATACTGCGCACTTTCAGCTGTTTGGAGTTCTATATTTCTTAAAGAAAGATTATCAATTAAACACTATATTGCTATATTCTGCGCCCTTGTTGGTATAGTTGCTTTAGGATTCTTTGACGTTTAAGTAAATTCGGATTTAAATTTCCAAGGAGAATAACTATGCAAGCATACATAGAAAACGTAACAAAAAACCGCGGGCTTATAGAAAATGCTTTTGAATATATATGGGCAAACCCCGAAACAGGTTATAAGGAATGGAAAACCCATAATTACTTAAAAGAGCAGTTTTTAAAGCTTGGTTATACTTTAACCGAAGCGGGTAACATTCCCGGCTTCACCGCAGAAATAGATACGGGCAAGGAAGGTCCTACAATAGCAATTTTTGGCGAATTGGATGCTCTTATAGTGCCTGATCACCCTGATGCAGACAAAGAAACGGGCGCTGTTCACGCTTGCGGTCACGCTACTCAAACTGCCGCTATAGTTGGTATTGCGGCGGCTTTAAAGGAAAAAGGGGCGCTTGACGGTCTTTGCGGAAAAATACGTTTAATAGCTGTTCCTGCCGAAGAAGGCATTGAGTTGGAATTCAGAGAAAACCTGAAAAAGCAAGGCGTTATTTATTCGCGCAGCGGTAAAATTGAATTTTTACACCGAGGTCTTTTAGACGGAATTGATATGTCGTTTATGGTACACGCTGACGTTGAACCTGCTCACACAGGCAGTATGAACGGCGGTTCAAACGGTCTTATATCAAAAACCGTTACTTTTGGCGGAGTATCTGCTCACGCAGGCGGTTCTCCGCACAAGGGCGTGAATGCACTTTACGCCGCTAATCTTGCCCTTTCTGCAATTAACGCTTTACGCGAAACCTTTGTTGATAACAAGCATATACGGGTTCACCCCATTATTACCGACGGCGGTGATTCGGTAAACGTTATTCCCAACAAGGTAAAAATGGAAACCTTTGTTCGCGGTGCTGATATGGATGCGATAATTGAAGCAAATAAAAAAGTCAACCGCGCTATTGCCGCCTCTGCCGCCGCTATAGGCTGTACTGTGCATATAAACGATGATGCAGGATCGTGGCCGCGACTTACCGACCCCACTATGAGCGAAGTTTTAGTTGAAGCCATGGGTAATGTTTACCAAAGCATTGATTGTGACCTGAACCGTTGGAATGCAGGTTGCAGTGATATGGGCGATATAGGAAGCCTTATGCCCACCGTTCATGCTTATGCAGGTGGCGCAACGGGTGAAGAACACGGCAACAATTACAGAATTGAAAGTGTTGAATCTGCTTGTGTTGAATCTGCCATTGTTCAGTATCTGGCATTAAGACTGTTTTTAGAAAACAATGCTGAAAAAGCGTTAAAAGCAATTAATTCTTATAATCCGTATTTTAAAAATAAAGACGAATACTTTGCTTTTAAAAACAGCATAACACGTGAATTTGACGCTGTAAGCTATGACAATAGCGGAAAAATCACGCTTAACCTTTAATTGCTCTTGCAAACATTAAATGCATATTGTATAATATTTTAGTAATAATTAAAGGAGGTTAATCCTTATGAAGAATTTTATGGATGAAAACTTTTTGCTTGATACACCAACTGCGGTAAAACTTTACCACGAATACAGTGCAAAAATGCCTATTATTGACTATCACTGCCATATTTCGCCGAAAGAGATTTATGAAGACAGAATGTTTGATAACATCACTCAACTCTGGCTTGGCGGTGACCATTATAAGTGGCGCCTTATAAGAAGCAACGGTGTTAGTGAAGATGAAATAACAGGTAGCGCACCTGACCGCGTAAAGTTCCAGCACTTTGCCGAAGCGCTTGAAAAATGCATTGGTAACCCAATGTATCATTGGACCCATTTAGAACTTCAGCGCTATTTTGATTACCACGGCGTTTTAAACGGTGAAACTGCCGAAGAAGTATGGAACCTTTGTAACGAAAAATTAAAAGACAGTTCTATGTCGGTAAGAAACCTTATTAAAAAATCAAACGTTGCGTTTATTGGTACTACCGATGACCCGATTGATACTCTTGAATGGCACAAAAAAATAGCCGAAGACAACAGTTTTGACGTTACCGTTGCTCCTTCATTCCGTCCCGACAAGGCTGTTAATATTGACAAAGTTGGCTTTGTTGAATATATAGACGCTTTAGGAAAAGTTGTAGGAAAAACTTTAAAAACCGTTGCCGATGTAAAATCTGCCCTTTCCGACCGTATTGTGTTCTTTAAAGAAGCAGGTTGCAAGGCTTCCGACCACGGTCTTGACTTCGTTCCTTTTGCCTTGGCAGATGAAAACGAATTAAATGTTATTTTATCCAAAGCTCTCAATGGAGAACCCGTTTCTGCCGAAGAAGCAGAAAAATACAAAACCGAAATTGTTCTTCACTGCGCAAGAGAATACGCAAAACACGACATTGTTATGCAACTTCATTACAATGCGCTTCGCAATCCTAACGATAAAATGTTTGCGCGTTTAGGTCCCGACACAGGTTTTGACGTAATTAATTCTGTATTCTGCGGCGAAAAGATTTGTTCTTTCTTAAATGCTCTTGAAAAAGACAACTGTTTGCCAAAAACCGTACTTTATTCTCTTAACCCTGCTGATAACGCTATGCTTGGCACAATATTAGGCGCTTTCCAAGGCACCGAAGTAGAAGGCAAAATGCAGCACGGTTCGGCTTGGTGGTTTAACGACCATAAAGAAGGTATGACCTCTCAACTTACCAGCCTTGCTAACCTTTCGGTACTTGGCAACTTCATTGGTATGCTTACCGATTCAAGAAGTTTCCTTTCTTACACCCGTCACGAATATTTCAGAAGAATTCTTTGTGCGCTTATAGGCAAATGGGTTGAAAACGGCGAATACCCCAACGATGAAACCTCTTTAAAGAAAATTGTTGAAGGAATTTCCTATAACAATGCCCATAAATATTTTGGATTAAAATAATTACGCATTGACATTTAATTTTTGGTATGATATAATACTAAAATCAAAAGGCTGTGACGGAAAAAGTAATCTTTACCTTTTTTTCAGAGAGAAAAACATTTGCTGTAAGTTTTTCATTAAAGGTATTGTATGAAAACCCTTCCCGAGCCGCAACGCCTAACCTTAAAAGAAGTAAGCGTTTGCCGTATTTCTGCGTTAAAGAAAAGGTTTATATAACCGTTAATGAGCTAAAAATTAAGGTGGAACCGTGCACTATTCTGCACCCTTAATGCCCTAAGGCGTTAAGGGTGCATTTGTTTTTAACGCCAAAAAGATTGGAGGAAATATAATGAAAGCAGTTTATTTTGACGGCGCTGTAAAAGAATGCGAAGATGCAGCAGAGCAACTTCACATTATTCGCCACACTGCCGCACACGTTATGGCACAAGCCATAAAAAGACTTTATCCCCATGCAGATTTTGCCTACGGTCCTGCAACTGAAAAAGGTTTTTATTACGACGTTGATTTGGGTGATACTAAACTTACCGATGAAGATTTAGCATCAATAGAAGCCGAAATGCGTAAAATAGTTAAAGAAAACCTTCCTATTAAGCCTTTTATTCTTGAAAGAAGCGAAGCAATTAAACTTATGGAAGAAAGAGGCGAAAAGTATAAGGTTGAGCATATTGGCGATTTAGCCGAAGACGCAACAATAAGTTTTTATCAGCAGGGTGAATATGTTGATATGTGCGTTGGTCCTCACCTTAATTACACAAAGGCATTAAAAGCATTTAAAATCACAGGTCAGTCGGGCGCTTATTGGAAAAACGATAAGAACAACAAAATGCTTACCCGTATAAACGGTATTGCTTTTGCTACACAGGCTGAACTTGACGATTATCTTACCTTACTTGCCGAAGCCGAAAAACGCGACCACAGAAAAATTGGCAAAGAAATGGGCTTGTTTATGCTTTGTGAAGAAGGTCCGGGGTTCCCATTCTTCTTACCAAAAGGTATGGCACTAAAAAATGCGCTTATTAATTACTGGCGCGATATTCATTACCGCGAGGATTACGTAGAAGTTTCTACACCACAGATAATGAACCGTAAACTTTGGGAAACAAGCGGACATTGGGACCACTATAAAGATAACATGTATTCTACCGAAATTGATGAAGAAACATATTGCATTAAGCCTATGAACTGTCCGGGCGGTGTTATGGTTTATTCAAGTCAGCCTCACTCTTACCGCGAATTACCTCTTAGAGTCGGCGAATTGGGTGTTGTTCACCGCCATGAATTAAAGGGTGCGCTTCACGGTCTTTTCAGAGTTCGTTGTTTTACTCAGGACGATGCTCATATATTTATGAGAAAAGACCAGATTACCGATGAAATTGTAAAGGTTGTTCACTTAATTAACGAAGTTTATGAAAAATTCGGATTCAAGTATTTTGTAGAACTTTCTACACGTCCCGAAAACTCTATGGGAAGCGATGAAGATTGGGATGCAGCTACAAACGGTTTAAAGAGTGCTCTTGAACAGTTGGGCCTTAATTATATAATTAACGAAGGCGACGGCGCGTTCTATGGCCCGAAAATTGACTTCCATCTTGAAGACAGTTTAGGCAGAACATGGCAGTGCGGTACAATTCAGCTTGACTTCCAGATGCCTATAAACTTTGAACTTGAATATACCAACGATAAAGGCGAAAAAGAACGCCCGATTATGATACATCGCGTTTGCTTTGGTTCTATTGAACGCTTTATCGGTATACTTACCGAACATTTTGCAGGTAAGTTCCCCGCTTGGTTGGCTCCCACACAGGTTAAAGTATTGCCTGTTTCCGAAAAAACCGCTGAATATGCCAATAAAATCTATAGTGCATTAAAGGCGGCGGGAATACGCTGTGAACTTGACGACAGAAACGAAAAAATAGGCTATAAAATTCGTGAAGCACAGGCTGTTGACCGCGTTCCTTATATGCTTGTTCTTGGCGCAAAAGAGGCAGAAGAAAACACTGTTTCGGTTAGAAACCGTGATACTGCCGAAACCACAACAATGAGTTTTGAAGAGTTTTTAAGCGCTCTTAAAACTGATATTGAAAACCGTGTATAAATAAATTATATTAATAGTAAAGGTGAAAAAAATGAAAAACGAATATCTTATTTCCGTATTAGAAACAGTTAAAAAACGTAATCCCGGCGAACCTGAATTTATTCAGACAGTTACCGAGGTTTTAAGTTCAATTGAACCCGTTATTGAACAGCGTCCCGACTTAGTTGAAGCAGGCGTTGTTGAACGTATGGTAGAACCTGAACGTCAGATTATTTTCCGCGTTCCGTGGGTAGATGATAACGGCAAAGTTCAGGTTAACCGCGGTTTCCGTGTACAGTTCAACTCCGCTATAGGTCCTTACAAGGGCGGACTCCGTTTCCATCCCACCGTTAACGCTTCAATTATTAAGTTTTTAGGCTTTGAACAAACCTTCAAGAACAGCCTTACAGGTCTTCCTATGGGCGGCGGTAAGGGTGGTTCCGACTTTGACCCACGCGGCAAGAGCGACGCTGAAGTTATGCGTTTCTGCCAGAGTTTTATGACTGAACTTTTCAGACACATTGGTCCTAACACCGACGTTCCTGCAGGTGACCTTGGTGTTGGCGCAAGAGAAATCGGTTATCTTTTCGGTCAGTATAAGCGTTTACAGAACGACTTTACAGGCGTTTTAACCGGTAAGGGACTTCCCTACGGTGGTTCGCTTATCCGTCCCGAAGCAACAGGTTTCGGCGCTGTTTATTACACCGAAGAATTACTTAAATCTTACGGTGAAAGTATTGTTGGCAAAACTTTTGCTGTTTCAGGTTTCGGTAACGTTGCCTGGGGTACGGTTAAGAAAATTGCTGAACTCGGCGGTAAAGTTGTTACCATTTCAGGTCCCGACGGCTACATTTATGATGAAGACGGTATTGTTACCGATGAAAAGATTGAATTTATGTTAGATATGCGCGCATCGGGCAAAGATAAAGTTAAAGAATACGCTGATAAATTCGGTGTTCCTTACTTTGAAGGTCAGAAACCTTGGGGCGTTAAAGCCGATGTTCTTATGCCTTGCGCTACACAGAACGAAGTTGATATGAAAGAAGCCGAAATGATAGTTAAAAACGGCGTTAAGTATTACGTTGAAGTTTCTAATATGCCTACAACTAACGAAGCAATTGAATATCTTAAAGAAAACGGCGTTGTTATTGCTCCTTCTAAAGCTGTTAACGCAGGCGGTGTTTCTGTAAGCGGTCTTGAAATGAGCCAGAACTCTATGAGATATAACTGGTCTGCCGAAGAAGTTGATGAAAAACTTAAAGGAATTATGAAATCCATATTTGATAATTCCGTTAAAGCCGCTAAAGAATACGGTTTTGAAGGCGACCTTATTGCAGGTGCTAATATCGCAGGCTTTATTAAAGTCGCAGAAGCCATGAAAGCACAGGGTACTGTATAAAAAACAAATAACCTCGGCAGAATTTTGCCGAGGTGTTTTTTAAATGGAGTTTTTATGAAAAAATTTGTTTTAACCATTATTTGTTTAACACTTGTTTGTACATTGCTTTGTTCTTGCAGTTCAACACCGAAAGAACAAAACGACAAATTAAACATTGTTACAAGTTGTTTTCCCGCATACGATTTTGCAAGAGAACTTTGCGGAATTTATGCCAATATAACCTTGCTTTTGAAACCCGGACAGGAAGCGCACGACTATGAGCCCACGCCTGCCGATATTATAAAAATACAAAAAAGCGATTTGCTTATTTGTGTTGGCGGTGAAAACGAAAAGTGGGTAGATTCTTTGATAAACGATAACAAAGAACTTAACGTTATTAAAATGCTTGACGTTGTAAAGGAAACGGATATCCATAACGAGCATAATCACGAAAGTGACGAACACGTATGGACTTCGCCTGTCAATGCCAAAGCAATTACTTATGCTATTATGTGCGAACTCGCCGACCTTTCCTTTAATAACAGCGGTATATATAACAAGAATTTTGCAGAATATACCAATAAATTAAACGAACTTGACACTTTGTTCCTTGCAATAGTAAAAAATGCAGAAAGAAAAACCGTTGTTTTTGCCGACCGTTTTCCAGTAAGACATTTTACCGATGAATATAACCTTAACGTTATTTCGGCATTCCCAGGTTGCAATTCGCATACAGAACCTAATGCTTCGGCTGTTACCGATTTAATTAAAGCCGTAAAAGAACAAAAAATTCCCGCTGTTTTTTATACCGAATTTTCTAATAAAAAAATGGCAGAAACCGTTGTAAGCGAAACGGGCTGTAAAGCGCTTTTATTCCATTCATGCCACAACGTTACCAAAGAAGAATTTGAAAACGGCGAAACCTATTATTCGCTTATGAAGAAAAATGCCGAAAACTTAAAAACAGCGCTTTCTTAATTTATAACAATTTCAAAATCAAATACACTTAAAACGCCGTCTTTGTATTCAACGGCGTTTTTATATTCCCCAAATCCTATTCTTCTTATTTGTAAATAACTTTTACATATTCCGTATATTAAAATGGCAAAAGCCAATATCCAAACCGACGTATATTTTACGGTACGCCAGAAAATTTTTGTATTCGTTTTCATTTAAAACTTCCTTATGATAGAGTGTTCATATACGCCACCAACGCATTTGCTGCGAAATCTGCCCCTGTAAGAGCTTCTTCTATGGAATTTGAATCTGTTCCCACTTCAAGCAAAATCGATGGTGTAGAAAGATTTTGATTATATTTATAAGATAAATAATGCATACTTCTTGCAAGAGATGGATACATTACCTCCATTGTTTGCTGAAACTTTAGCGCAAATTTTAAATTATCGCGCCAATTATTAAAGTCATCAATTCCTTCGCCGCAACACATAACAAGCATTACCTGCGCCGCTTTTCTGTTTTGAATAACGGTAACAGGTTTTACCTTGTTGGTATCACTTCCAATAGAATCGCGGTGCACGTCAATTACAAGTTTAATTGAGGGATACTCGCTTAAATAATTCTTTATGGTTTTAGCGCTTCGCGAATAACTGCCCGTATAAGCGGTATCGTGAACCGTTGTATCGTGTAATGTGTTGAACCCTGCATTATTAAGTTTTTTTGCTATTACGTCACCTACCGCCACAACGTTATAAGACGTATCGGTAGTTCTTGTAACGTCGCTTTCGGTATAGTAATCTCTGGATTCTTTCAAATAACATTCGCTTGTGTGGGTATGAATTATAAGAGCTTGCGGTGTAGAATTTTTGCTAAATTTAATATTAAAATCTTCTTTTAAAAACTCACTTATATTAAAGGGTTGTTTGGTTTTGTTGTTTACGTAAATATTGTTATATGAAGTATTTGCCGTATACGGAGAAACGGTTTTTTCGCTGATTTTACCCACCGCATTTTCAGGTGATACCGTTTCTACCGCTTCGCTTTCTTCACTTACGGAAGGTTGTGTTATCTCAGTAGAATTTTCAACTGTATACTCTTTTAAAGAAAAATTTTCGTTTATAATTTGCTTATTATCTAAAAGCAGATATACCGAAAACAAAGTTACGGCAAGACAAATAATTGAAACAACACTTAAAAACAAACTTCCGCATTTATCTTTCAAAACCACTGCCCCCTGTTTTTTCTTTGTTTATATATATGAAAACAAAGAAAATTTTATACAACGGAAATAAGCAATTCTCTGTCGGTATCGGGCTGTAAAAAGAAATTAATTGCTCTTGAAAGTACTGTAGCGCTTCGGTCTATCAGTATATCTATTTCTCTTGGTGTGACTATCATATTTACTTTTTCCCCGTTATCTTTATACCCTGTTACTGAAGCGGCAATAACACTTGCATCAACGCAGGTTGGAACACCAACGGCAATTACAGGAATACCAAGCGTGGTTTCGCTAATTTCTTTTCGGTTGTTACCAACACCCGAACCCGGAGAAATACCTGTATCACAAAGTTGAATTGTAGTAGCCAACCGCTTTACGTCACTTGCCGCAAAAGCATCAATTACAATAAGTCCTTCTATTTTTGCCGATGCTATAACTCCTTTTATTATTTCAACGGTTTCTATACCCGTTTGTCCCAAAACACCGGGAAGAATTACCGAAACGTTTTTAAGGGTTGATAGTCCCGTTTGTTTTTTTAAATCTTCCGAAATATGCCTTGTTGCAAGAACCGAATCAGCCGTAGCGGGGCCTAACGTGTCAGGAGTGATTTTTCTGTTTCCCAGCCCCGCAACAAGAATATTATTTTTAGGAAACTTAAAACCGTTAAGCGCTTCTATTATTATTTCTTCAAGTTGTCCGTACTCCCCGCCGTGTAAGCATAAATCGGGCACATCAATATTAATATAAGTACCAATTGGCCTGCCTATAGTTTTACTTCCCTTTTCACTGGTAACCTTTATTTTGGTAACTGTAAGCAAACCGTTTTTTACAGTTTGACTTTCAATCCCGCTTAAATCCGATGCCTGTTCCTTTAACTCTATTGCCAAATCGGTTCTGTTCATATAAAACACTTCCTTAAATTTAGTGTTTTCTTTATTTTAAAATTTATTAAAAAAGTTGTTGCTTTTTTTTGCAATTAGTGGTATTATAACTGTATGCGATTAATTCTGGGGAGGTGTAACGATGCCAAACATTAAATCTGCTAAGAAGCGTGTTATCGTTAATGCTGCTAACGCTGAACGTAACAAGGCTTACCGTTCTGCTTTAAGAACCGCTGTTAAGAAAGCAGATGCCGCTATTGAAAACAAGTCTGCTGATGCTGCAGAAGCAGTAAAGGTTGCTGTTAAGAAAATAGATCAGGCTACCGCTAAGGGTATTCTTCATAAGAATACTGCTGCAAGAAAGAAATCTGCTTTAGTTTGCCGTTTAAACAAGGCTAACTAATTAAAGGGAAACCTTAAGATCAGCTTAAATATTAAAACCGACTTATGCTTTATGCACAAGTCGGTTTTGGCTGAAACTTTATATTGCTTTTTCCGCCGTTTATGGGCGGTTATTTTTTTTGCAAAAAAACGGCTTGTCAAAATTTTTGACAAGCCGTTTGTGTTTTTATTTAATTTTTCCGTAAAGGGGTAATGAATCAGAATCGCTTCTAGGCGCTCTGGAAACAGAAGCAGTTGCTTGATTATCGTTTTTCTTTGCCACTGTACCGTCGGGACTTATAACAACGTGACGGCGGTCACCCTCGCCCACAGAGTTAGAAGTAACACCTTCGATTTCCTGAACTGCGGTATGAATAATTCTTCTTTCATAAGGATTCATAGGTTCTAAAGAACGGCTTCTGCCACTGCGTATAACCTGTGCGGCTATACGGTTAGCCAATGAAGTTAATGTTCTTTCTCTCTTTTCGCGATAGTTACCAACGTCTAAAGAAATACGGTAATATCCGCCAACACTTGCAACCATAGAGCAAAGATACTGTAAAGCATCTAAGGTTTCACCGCGGTGACCTATACAAGCGCCAAGACCTTCGCCCGTAAGCGCAATTCTTGCTCCGCCATCTTTTAAAGCAACCTTTGCGTTTAATTCTCTGCAGCCAAGACCTTCTAAAACTTTAATTAAGTAATTAACTGCCTTGTGCGCAGGGGTGTTTGCTTCTAATTCTGTATAATCAACAGCATCGCTGTAAACGGAATCATTTTTAACAGGTTTTGCTTCTTTTTCAACCTTTGCAGCCTTAGGCTTCTGAATAGTTTCTTCTTTGTTTGTGCGAACCTGTGGAGCCTTTTTCTGCGGTTTTTGTTTTTTCTTTTCTTTTTCGGCAATTTCAACGTAGGCTCTTACTTTAGCCTTGCTTCCGCCAAAAACTCCCAACAATTTTTTCTTGGGCATATCTATTATTTCAAACGATATATCTGCATCTATACCGGCATTAAGTTCGGCAATAGCAGCCTCTTTAGCCTCTTCAACGGTATCGGCTATTCCGAATGCTTCTTTAATCACAAGAATATCCTCCTAAATTTAATTATCGGCATTAGCCGCTTTTATTTTTGTTTCTTTTTCATAAGCAGTTAAAACTGCCTTTTTTTGTTCGGTTGCAATTATTTTATGCGGACCGTAAAATTCTTGAACACCCGCTTGTATAAATGCACCTATAAGCGAAGAACAAGCCCAATAGAAGCCAAGACCTGCAGGAGCGCTGAATGCAATTACCAAAGAAATAATTGGCATAGTAAGCATCATGCCTGCCATACTTGGCGCACCTGGGTTAACCTTCTTTTGCTGCAACATACTTATAATGCTTGAGAACATTGCTGTTATAAAGGAAGCAAAAGGAATTGTCCACAAAAGAACCTGTTCTTTTGTTACATTTGAGAAATTAAGAGAAAAATCGGGAGTTTTTGTAAGGTCAATTGCTCCTAAAATTTCAAACTTAATATCCTTAATACCTTCTCTTACAGCAAGAAGATTTTCATTTGTAACGTTATCTGCCAAAGCCTGTTCCACTACAAGAAGTTCTGCCCTGTAAGTATCGGTTGTTTCTATTGCCTGAATTGCGCCGTTAAGAGTTTCTTCGCTAACGGTGGGCGCAAGATAGGTAATAGGCGAAATTACAAGGTAATAAACGCTCATAATAAGAAGCAAACGAATGAACATAGGCAAACAGCCACCGCCCATTGAAACGTTTTCTTCGGTATAAATTTTCTGCATACCCTGCTGATATTTCTGCTTATCGTCGCCGCATCTTTTCTTTAAGTCGTCCAACTTCGGCTTAATTTTTATTTGTTGAACCGAAGCCTTCTGGCTTTTAATGCTTAGGGGAATAAGCAAAAGATTAATAACAAGAGTAAACAAGAAAATACCCATAGCGAAACTTCCACCGCTTATTTCGGTAAAAAATCTCAGCACGGGAGAAAAAACATACTGATTTATTAAATTAAACAAGGGTTTTAAAAAATTCATTATATTTCACCATTACTAAACATTACGCAACGTAATGTTACAGATTATTTTCTTTTTTCTAACTTTTGGCGTTTTTCGGGTACGGGATCATAACCGCCCTTACTGAACGGATGACAGCGTAAAAGCCGCCAAATGCTTAAAGCACTGCCTTTAAATGCGCCGTGAACCTTTAACGCTTCTAAAGCGTAGGTTGAACAAGTTGGATAAAAACGGCAACACGGACCGCCCTTAGCGGCCGAAAAAAACTTTCTGTAAATCTTTACTAAAAAAATTAATACGTGTTTCATTGTTTAAGAAAGCCAAGTTGCGCAAGATGTTGTTTCATTTCGTTTGCAACCTGAGTACTTTTCACCCCTAAAATTCGGGTTCTTGCAACAAATACAATTTCACTGTGCGGCAAAACGTCTTCTTTTATGCTGTTGAATGCAGCAGTAATTACCCGCTTTGCACGGTTGCGGCAAACAGCATTATTAAATTTCTTGCCAACAGTTATACCTATACGGATATTTTCGCATTTACCGCGTAATGCGTAGGTTACAATATGCGGTGACACAAGCGATTTTCCGCGTCCGTAAAGGCGACGGAATTCCTTATTAAGTTTAAATTTCTCGATTCTCATCAAAAAACCTTATTCCTGCATACTATTTTTTATGGCAACAACCACAAAGGGCGTACTTCTATAAAGCAAAGGGAAAACTTTGCTTCATGGAAGTCCGCCCTACAAGTGGTCTTAGTATGTGAGCTGCTTTCTACCTTTTGCTCTGCGGCGGGCAAGTACCTTACGGCCGTTTGCTGTAGCCATTCTCTTTAAAAAGCCATGTTCTTTTTTACGATGCAACTTCTTAGGTTGATATGTTCTTTTCATTTCAGAACCTCCTTTTAAAACCAATTTCTGATATTAAAGGGACATAACTGCCCTTATACACACCATTCCTTGCTATTATAACGAAATTGGCACAAAAAGTCAATAAAAATTTAATATAACCAAAAAGTTTTTATTATTCTTCGCCTTTATCGTTATTTGAAAATTCGGAAAGATCAATGTGGAAACCCGAATCATATATAGAATCGTTATTAATAACTTCCTCTTCTTTTTTGCCCGAATCAAGATAATCGTTAAAGATTTCTATAACATCGCTGTTTTGCTTTGCCTGTTCTCTGCACCAAAAAGCAATTAAATCTTCACCTTCGGGATAAACTTCTTTGCATATTTTTTTGCTTCTGATAACCGCCGCAACAATAATATAAATTACAAACAATACAAGTGTAGCCAAGGTTATTTGAGCGCCAATAAGAAGTCCGGGCGTTTTATAAGTGAAGTTAATTTCGCTAACGCCTTCGCCAACGGGCACCGCCATAAAGCCTATATTTGCCTTTATTATATCTGTTTCTTTTCCGTTAACGGTTACAGTCCACCCCTTATCATAAGGTACAGAAAAGAATACAAGCGACTTCTTTTCACGTTCAACGGTTGCATAAAAACCGTTTTTATCATAAGAAAAATCTGTTGCGGCGCTTTCTTTTAAATGCATTGCATCTTCAAGCAGTGTTGCAGCATCATTTTTTATAGACACAGTATACTCTTGTGTATTTTCTTCATTCTCAGAAGAAAACATAGCGTCCCCACTGTTTTCAACCCTTAGTTGCTCAATATTAAGCGGTTTCATAGTTGAAAGAAGCGAAGCAGGGGTGTCGTTTGGCAAAACAATTGCTTTAAGCATAATGTCTGCCCTTTCCTTCTCGCTTAACGCCATTTCGCATTCATATTCCGTTAAATAGTAATCATAAGAAAAACCGTAAGGAATATACGCCTTATTTTCATAAATATAATATCCGCCCGACGTAGTTATATAATCGTAATTAGGCATAGCGGTTACGCCGTCTTCATCGGTAAACCGTTTGGCATTTGTGGCATTCAGCAAATATCTAACCGAAAGAAGCGAACGCAAAGAAGTATAACTTGTATCGGGGCGTGAAGCAACATCACGTTTTATTCCTATAAAATCATAGAAATCCATAATAGAGGTAGACACTACCGAATGGAAAGCGTTTATCGTAGGCTTTGAAAGGTACATTCCCGTGTTATCTACGCCGTCATAAACGTCTATTCTGTAATTTTCGGCCTCTTCGGGAAGGATAACTTCGCCCTCAATTAAACGGTCAATCATAGTTTCTTTTATTGGTGAAGAGTGAGATTGTCCGCTATAAATAAATACAGCGCCGTAAACAATTGAAACAACACAAATAAGCGCTGTTGCTGTGCGCAGCATTACCTTTTTGTTTTTTCTTAAAGCAATGATTGCTCTGCAAAGCAGTAATCCTAAGAATGCAATAACACAGGAAATAATAAAACGGTAGAATTTCACACTTCCCACATTGGGCGCATCGGTATAAAGTCCGAGTGTAAGTTTTCCGTCGTTAAGTTGTGGGAAAAGACCTATAACCAGCGCAATAGCCACAGTTATAACCGTGCTTATGCGCCAACCTTTTTTCCAATTTATTGCTTCATCTTCAAAGGTAAAGGCACTTGCAAGGCACATAAGAAGAACGGGCATATAATACCAACGGGCATAATACGAATCGTTAAAAGCGTAAAAAGCGCTGTTAAGCACAGGCACTGCCGCCATAAAGGCAGACACACAAAGCATTCTTTTAAGCCAATGTTTTGCCTTGCAAGAACAAAATGCAAAAACTGCCGAGGTACTTATTACGGGTAACCACGCCGCAATTGAAGACCATTTAACACCAAGGTGCGGAACAAAAACGGGATGCGCAGGGATATCCGGTGGGAAGAAAAGCGATTGAAGAATTTGAAAATATATCTGTTCTTTTCCGTAAAGCAAACCGCCCCAGCCAATTTGGAACTCACTTACCCTGCCGTTATCTATTATCATAAGTACGCTTGGCAATAATATAAACGCTGCCAAAGCAACACCTATTATGCTTTCAAAAACTATGCTCAAAAACCTTGAAAACTTAAACTTAAATGCTCCGCTTATAACCTTTACGGCAAAGTAAATTATGCAGAACACTACCATTCCCACAAAGAAAAAGTAGTTAACTGTGGCGCTTAAAGCCACACAAGCGGCAAAAACACCGCGTCGGTTTTCGGTATACAATAATTCAAGCGCTAACAGCAAAAGCGGAAAAACAATTATAGATTCGTGAAAATGATTAAAGAATATGTTATAAACGCTGAATGAAGAAAAAGCATATAAAAGCGCACCTGTTCTTGCGGCAAAGGGTGTCATTGTAAAACGGCGTATATAAAGATATGCCGTAAGCGATGCACAGGCAAATTTTAAAATAAGCAACGGTCCCATAAGGTAGGGCACAAAATTTGTGGGGAAAAACAAGGTTAACCAGAAAAACGGGCTGCCAAGAAGATAAAAACTGTAAGCGCCTATAAAATTAGAGCCAAGGTCGGTTGTAAAACTCCAATTAATATTACCGCTTCTTACTGCTTCGTGACAATTTTGGTAAAAAGGTATTTGCTGAACGTTAAAATCTCCGTAAAAAATAAAGTAGCCTTCGCCGTTTATAATGCCCGGCAAAAACATAAGAAAAGCCACCAAAAGCCCCAACAAAAAAGTAAGGAACGCTTGTCCGCGCGGCGCATTTATCAGCTCTTTTTTGCGTTTTGAAAAATACATATATTATTCCCCTTGTTCAGCGTATATTTTTACATTGAATATTATAACAAAGTCTGCTATAATATTCAAGATAATATGTAAAAATAAAGGAATGTGTAATTTATGGCAAGTAATTTTTATGCACTTTTATCGCGAATGAAAAATATATACCGTTGGAATCTTATGCGAAACACAAGGCGTGAATCTTTAAGCGAACATTCTTTTGAAGTGGCATTAATTGCGCACGCATTGGCTGTTATAGGCAATAAACGCTTGGGAAAAAGTTTAAATGCCGACCGTTGCGCTTCTGCCGCGCTTTTTCACGATACAAGCGAAATTCTTACAGGCGATATGCCCACACCGGTTAAATACTATAATCCCGAAATCAAACAAGCCTATAAAAAGGTTGAAAATATTGCCGAAGAAAAATTACTTTCTATGCTTCCGCAAGACATAAAAGAAGATATTGCTCCGCTTTATAACCCACAAGAAGATATAAAGAGAATATTGAAAGCCGCCGATAGAATTTCTGCCTTAATAAAATGCATTGAAGAAACGGCTATGGGAAATAAAGAATTTTCTGCCGCTAAGCAGAGCATTATAGATTCAATACAACAAATGGACTGTGATGAAGCCAATATTTTTATAGAGGAATTTTTAGGAAGTTACAGCCTTACTCTTGACGAACAGAACGGAAGTCTTTAAATGAATATTAAACTGCTTGATATTATAATGGAAACAGCGCGTGAAATGACTAAATCGGGCGCTGAAATAAGTCGAATTGAAGAAAGTGTTACAAGAATGTGCGCTGCTTACAATGTTAAAAGTTGCGAAGTTTACGCTATTACGTCGCAACTTGTTGTTAGCGTAAAAACCAAAGACGGCGAATTTCTTACACTTCACAAAAGAATTGGAAGTATTGGCACCGACATTGAAAAACTTGACAAATTAAATTCGCTTGTAAGATATGTTTCGGCAAACGCGCCAAGCATAGAGGAAATAGAAAAACTGCTAAAAGAAATCGAAAACACGAAAAAAGCAAATAAAAAAATATTGCCTTTTTTCTATGGCGTTATTGCCGCTTCCTTTTGTCTTTTCTTCGGAAGCAGAAATTTTGCCGAAATAGGTTTTTCTTTTGTTATTGGTTTTGTTGTGGGTATAATTGCCGTTATTTTTGAATCGCTTAATCTTAACAAAATTCTTGCGCGTTTTTTGTGTTCGCTTTCAGCTTCGCTGTTGGTAACACTACTTTTGGTTCTGAATCTTATAAATAACCCCGATTACGTTATAATAGGCAACATTATGTCGCTTATTCCGGGCATAGGACTCACAAACGCTTTGCGTGATTTGTTCTGCGGCGATATGATAACGGGTATTCTTCGTTCAATTGAAGCGTTATTGTTGACCGTTGCTATTGCGCTTGGCTTTGCGCTTCCCACATTATTGTTCGGAGGTGTGTTGTAATGTTTGATACAAATTCTGTTATACAAATTTTATCTTCCTTTGTCGGAACACTTGGTTTTTGCATACTCTTTAATATACGGGGCAAAAAACTAATATTTTCTTCATTGGGCGGCGCAATGGCTTGGTTTTTCTTTTTAGCGCTTAACTATTTATTGAACAAAGAAATTCTTTGCTATTTTTTAGTTTCCGTTATAGCAAGTATATACTCGGAAATTATGGCGCGTGTTCTAAAAACACCCGTTACCACTTTCAGTATTGCGGTACTTATTCCGCTTATTCCCGGTAGTGCGCTTTACTATTCACTTAAATTCGCGTTAGAGGGCAGTACGGGAGATTTTGTTACAAAAGCATCTTACACGTTAAGCCTTGCCGCCGCGCTATCGGTTGGTATTATTCTTGTAAACACCGTTGCAAGACACATTAACATAAAACTAAAAAAATAAATTTAAGTATTGACAGCCGAAAGCAAAGGTGTTACAATATCTAAAACTAAAAAAGCCTTTATAAGTAGAGGCGCGGCTGTCAATAGTAATTTTTGAAGCAAAAGGAATATTAGCAATTCCGTTTTCAAAAACCAAAGGGGCATCCGCCGAAGCGGTGAAACGCTTAATCATCGCTGGGCAAACAGAAAATATCTGTTTGACTGTCGCATTTGCGGAGTGCTATCTTATAAATTGTTAATTAAGCCTTTATGGGCGCAATTTGTAATGACAGCCGGTGCAAAAGCATTGGTTTTTTTATTTTTAATTTTAAGGAGATTATTTATGAACGCACAGGAAATTATTCGTTTTATTTCTGAATCCAAAAAGAAAACCCCCGTTAAACTTTACATTAAAGAAAAATCCCCTATTGATTATAAAGACAGCAAAGTTTTCGGAGAAAAGGATAAAATTGTCTTCGGTGAATGGAACATTTTAAGCGAAGTACTTAAAGAAAACGCCGATAAGATTGAAGACGTTGTTATAGAGAACGACTGCAGAAACTCTGCTGTTCCGCTTTTAGACAAAAAAGATATTAAAGCGCGTATTGAACCCGGCGCTGTTATTCGTGATCAAGTAGAAATTGGCGAAAACGCTGTAATTATGATGGGCGCTGTTATTAACATAGGCGCTGTTATAGGAAGCGGCACCATGATAGATATGGGCGCTGTTCTTGGTGGCAGAGCCACCGTAGGAAACAACTGTCACATTGGCGCCGGCGCTGTTCTTGCAGGTGTTATTGAACCCGCAAGCGCCACCCCTGTTATTGTTGAAGATAACGTACTTGTAGGCGCTAACGCTGTTGTACTTGAAGGCGTTCATATTGGTAAAGACGCTGTTGTTGCCGCAGGCGCTATTGTTACAAAAGACGTTCCCGATAACGCTGTTGTAGCAGGTTGCCCCGCTAAAATTATAAAAATGCGCGACGAAGCAACCGACAAAAAGACTGCTTTGGAAGAAGCATTAAGAAGTTTATAAAAGTTAACAGACAATAAGGAGACATTCCAGATGACTAAGGCACTTCCCTTTAACTTAGAAGATGCGAAGAGATGGACTTCGCAATACCCCACCCCATTTTATATTTACGATGAAGCAGGCATTGAAAAATGCGTTACCGATTTATACAAAGCTTTTTCTTGGAACAAAGGCTTCAAAGAGTATTTTGCTGTTAAAGCGCTTCCCAACCCCACAATTATGAGAACCTTAAAGGCTCTTGGTTGCGGTGCAGACTGCGCTTCGGTTCCCGAACTTGTGCTTTGTGAACGCACGGGAATAAGCGGAAATAACATTATGTTTTCTTCTAACGAAACCACACGCGCCGAATATAAAAAAGCGTGTGAAATGGGTGCCGTTATTAACCTTGACGATATTACCCATATTGAATTTTTAGAAGAAGTTGCAGGAATTCCCGATACCGTTTGTTGCCGTTTTAACCCAGGTAAGTTCCAGATAACCAACGATATTATGGGACATCTTCACGACACAAAATTCGGTATGACCTTACCCCAACTTAAAGAGGCTTACAGAATTTTAAAAGAAAAAGGCGTTAAACGTTTCGGTCTTCATTCTATGATTGCAAGTTGTTCGCTTGAAGAAGAATATTACCCTGCGCTTGCACGTGAACTATTTAATCTTATTCTTGAAATTAAAGAAGAAATCGGTGTACAAATTAGTTTTGTAGACTTATCGGGCGGTATCGGTATCCCTTATCTTCCCGAAGAAAAGGCTGTGGATATCTTCAAAATCGGTAACGGCGTTAAAGAAGTTTATGAAGAAATACTTACACCAAACGGCATTGACGTTGAAATCTACACCGAAATGGGCAGATATATAACAGGTCCTTACGGCTATTTGCTTACCACCGCTATGCACTATAAGCACATTTATAAAGAGTACGTTGGCGTTGACGCAAGTTGTTGCGACCTAATGCGCCCCGCTATGTACGGCGCTTACCACCACATAACCGTACTCGGTAAAGAAAATGCGCCTCACGACACTATGGTAGACGTTGTAGGTTCGCTTTGTGAAAATAACGATAAGTTTGCGGTAGACAGGATGTTGCCGAAAATTGATAAGGGCGATATTCTTGTTGTCCACGACGCAGGCGCTCACGGTCACGCTATGGGTTACAACTATAACGGAAAGTTGCGTTGCGCCGAACTTATGATGTGCAAGGACAGTTCGCTAAAGCTAATACGCAGAGCTGAAACCCTTGACGATTACTTTGTAACACTTGATATAGACCCGATGTTTTAAGGTAATAATTATTTAGGGATTGTCTGTTTTAAGGCAATCCCTTTTTGTATTTAATAACAACTAAACACAAAAACTAATAACAATAAAAAGGCCTCAACCTCATATAACCAATAAGTTAAACACTTTAAAATTATGCAATTTCAACAAAAGTTATAAAACATATTGAAAAAAAATAATTCAATATGCTATAATACGATTGAAGACAATAAATAACGGCCGTTATAACACTTTTGTTTTCAAATAATAAAAAGAGGTGAAGCTTTAAAATGAAAAAAATAGTATCAATTTTGTTAATTTGCGTATTGTGTTTTACGTTTTCCTGTTCTGTTATGGCTGTTAGCACACAGACCGAAACGCTTATTGAAGATGAAGTTTTAAATGCTTCATCTTCTGACACAACAATAGACATAGAAACGGAGTTAATTGAAAATACAAACACCTCCAGCACAATAACGCCGATGGCTCAGGCCACTGATATTATAAATGGTGGTATATATAATATTCGCAATTATTCTTCAGGGAAATATATAAATGTTCATTATGGTATAGATGCCAACGCAACTAATGTCTATCAATGGAGCAAAGACGGAAGTACCGAGCAGAAGTTTAAGGTTGTATACAATTCATCCACAGATTCTTATAAAATTTATGCTATGTGTAGTTCTAATGGCACTAACCGAGTTTTAGATGTTGTAAGGAACGGTGCAGCGTTAGCAGCTGGTCAAAATGTTGATATTTGGACTCCTGTTGATGCCACAGCCCAAGAAATGAAGATAATACCTGTTGGTGATGGATATTACAAAATATCAATGAGGGCGAACACAAATTTATGCTTGACCGCTTATGGTTCCGGAAACGGCACCGGTTCGGGAACTTCTTTCGATTCTACAGGAAACATTTATATAGGCTTAGATTACAATTTTAGCGCGCAAAAGTGGGCTTTTGAACTTGTTGGAACAACCGTTGCTCAACCAACCGGTGAATTAGAAAGTGTAAATTCTTCATCTATAGAAGGTTGGGCTTGGAGAAGTGATATACCGAACACTGCCATCAGTGTATACATAGACGTCAAAGACGCAAACAATGTAAGTAAATTCACTTCTTATGTAACAGCGTCTAGTTACAGAGCTGATTTGTATTCATCCGGATTTGGAAATGGTTATCATGGATTTAGTTGTTCGATTGATTGGAACTCTTTACCCGCTGGTGATTATTATGTATATGCATATGGCATATCTTCAACTAATCAATTAGTCAACTTATCTAATTCCCCACTATCTTACGCAAATATAAAAGAAAATCAAATAGTAAATAATGATGGTAGTGAAACTTTAACTTGGACTTTTCTTGATGAAGGTTTGCCTTCTATAGCATCATTTACTGTTGATTACAACACATATATTAAATGGAATGAATATAATGTCAGAACCGTTACTGAAATTCAATCATTTGGAAAAACAGAAGCAAACAGTTTTTCTTATTACGGAACACCTAAAATCGAAATAGGTGTTACAACCATTGGTTCCACAACGATCAATATGCAACCGTATTCTAACGTTTTAGTTGATCCCAATTGGAGTTGGGGCGCCGAAATAGGTTATCCCAATTTAACAATTGGTAATACTTCCACATGCAGTTCACTAATTGTTTGTACTATGTCTGATGCTATAAACCCAGCGAAAACTATCAACAATGAATTTGATTTTTGAAAAAGGAGGGTAATTATGAAAAAAACAATCTTTATAATATTAGCATTAATACTAATTATGTCGTTTGCAATAACTGCAATGAGCACTGATTTCTTTACTAATCAAAACGAAAAAATAAGCAATATACTTGACATTTCTTCACGGGATGAAACCGTAGCAGTCATTGTAGGCAACGAAAAAATATATCAGTGGCAAATAGATCAAATTGTTGAATCCAGCAAGATAAGTATTGAAAACGCAAAATCACAGTTCAGCGAAAAGCAACTAAAAGAATTGGGTATATCCATTTCACCAAAGAGCGAAGCCAAAGCATTGGAGGAACTTATCGAAAAACAAGTGCTTCTTAATGAAGCAGAGCGTCAAAACATTATAATTGATGAAAAAAACGCAAAAATGACAGCTCAACAAAACTTTGAGAATGTAAAAAAAGAAAACGACGAATCTTACGCAATTATAAAAAAGTATATAGAAAATAACTCTTTAACAGAAAAAAAGTATATAGAACAATTAACATCTGTATATATCAAAAATGCCAAAATTGCTAAAGTCAAAGAAAATTACAAAACATCATTCGTGGGCACAGAAGAAGAAAAAGAAATAGCACTAAATAAACATATTGATTACTTAATAAGTAGTGAGAAAATAGAATATATAAAAAAATAACATTTGACTGAACAGGAAAAAGGATGTATTTTTATGAGCAAGGCAAAAGAATATATACTAAATTCATGGGACAGAACTACGCACAGCTGTACGTCGGCTTCGTTTAACGATACAATAATTCCGCTTCCCTACCCATACAGCGTACCGAGTAGTTTTAAGGAAACCGAAAGTGTAAGCGGTTTTATGGAAATGTATTATTGGGATACATATTTTTTAAACGTTGGTCTTTTGTTATCACGCAAAACAGAACAGGCAATTAACACTATCTCAAATGAAGTCTTTATTAGATGCTAACCGTATTTTTAACGTAAATCATGAGTATTATTCTTCTGGAGAGCTTCAAGGTGCGCACGCTTTAGTAGTATATGGATATGACACAAAACTAGTATCAAATGGTTCTTATGATACCATATTGTATATTTACGAACCAACGGCAGGTATCACCATTCCTGTTAGTTACAACGAATTTTGCTCCGATACCTCAGAAGTCTACGCAAGTACCATACACATAAACGAATGAGGAGGTATATTCTTATGAAAAAGATAAAACTTATAAATATTTTAATTTTAATAATTCTCATTTTAAGTACTTTTTGTCTTCCTGTCTTCGCTCTGGAGCATTCAGAATATCAGGATAACCCGTACATATTTAAAAAAGAAGAATATGAGTTAGCCAAGGAATCCGTTTTATACGAAATTGGCGGTGAGGAAAATATTGTTTGGGCATATAAGTTATATACTTTTAACACAAGAGTTGCTGAATCTGTTTCAACAGGAAAATCTATAAACGATATTACTGAAGATTACGCTTGGGCATTTGCCACTACAAATAATACTATAGAATATACAAAGTTAAGCGACGGCAACTATAAATGGTTCAAAGGTGCGATAGACATTGACCCTTATGATTACAGTTTCAGCTTTAAAGAAATAGAAACTGCTGTAACCAAATTAGGTACAAATATGTCTGACCAAAACTTAACTGTAAAATGCATATATGCGCCAAATTACAAATTAAACCACCTTTGCTATATAAAGTTAAAAGAGCAAGAGTATTTCATGGTGTTTTCCGCGCCCGATTTTACCGAATTAGAAAATAAACGCTTATATTCATTGGAAGAATTTCTTCCCTACCTTGAAGAAAAAGAAGACGAGTTTGATAAATATGCCGAATATTACGAAAAAACCGGAGAAAGATCAATGGGCGGAGAAATTGGTAAAAATTCGTGGATAAATACTTTATTAAATTCTAAATATCTATATTTAATAATTCCTGTTGTTTTAATCTCGTTTACCACAGTTTTAATAATTGCTTTAAAGAAAAAGAAAGTATAGTTTTACTCTCCACCTCAGTCTTTTTGCTAAGCAAAAATCCCGCTCCCTCAATCCGAGGGAGCCTTTTTATTGACTATAGTTGTGAATTGATATATAATTATTAACGGAAACCATTTTTATTTTAAGGATGATAACTATGCGCAAAAAAACCTTATTTCTTATAATTATTATTGCTACAGTTTTGATGTTGGGTTTTATTACAGGCAGTTTTTCTGTAAATTACGGGGGTCTGTTTCACATTGGCGGAAGATATTACAAAACTCCCATAAAAGCATTTAAAGCAGATTACTTTCCTTCCGCGCAAGAAGAAAGAATTGAAATCTTAAATAAAGTAGATACCGTGGTTATAGATGATAATAACTGCTTATTTTTAGCTACAACCAAAAGCGGACATTTATTAGTTGCACCTATGAACATTGAGGATAACAAATATCATTATTACGGTGACTATTATTTATACGAGAAAGGATTTGGCGATTACAGCAGCGATGTTGGGATCATTACCAATAAAACAAGTCTTTATGCTACAAGCGGAATTGTATCTAACGAATATGAATGGTGCATATTATTCGATGATTACCCCGATAAATTACTGATTGACGCTGTAAAAACAAAAGAATATTCGCCAACCGAATTTACAAATTTTAAATTAGTGCTATTCTAAATAAAAGAATAATTAAGGATGTTTTTTATGAGCAAAGCTAAAGAATATATACTTAATTCTTGGGACAGGACTACACATACTTGTACTTCCGTTTCGTTTGATAACACTCTTATTCCGCTTCCCTACCCATACAGCGTACCGAGTAGTTTTAAGGAAACCGAAAGTGTAAGCGGTTTTATGGAAATGTATTATTGGGATACATATTTTTTAAACGTTGGTCTTTTGTTATCGGGTAAAACAGAACAGGCTATAAACAACGCTGACAATATGGCGTTTTTAATTGAGCGTTACGGTTTTATGCCCAACGGCAACCGTACCTATTATCTTACTAACTCACAACCGCCGTTTTTTTCGCAGTTGGTCCGCGACATTTACGAAAAAACGGGTGATAAACACTGGCTTAAAAAAATGTATTCTGCTCTTAAAACCGAACTTCATTTCTGGCAAAGTGAAAGAATGACACAAACCGCCCTTAACCGCTATTTTGGAACCAAAAGAAGCGAACATTACGCCGTTCACTTTTGTGCGCGTTGGGATAAAAAGCCGCCCGAAGATACAAACGAACTTCAAAAATATGCCGATGCCTTCAGAAGTCTTGCTGAATCGGGTTGGGACTGTTCTTCCCGTTTTAATGATGAGGGACAAAACATTAACCCCATTGATTTAAACTCTTTGCTTTACGGCGCTGAAACGAACTTAGCATACTTTTCAAAAGAACTAGGCATTGGCGAAGAAGAAAAGTGGTTAAGCCTTGCCGAAAGAAGAAAAGAACTTATAAATAAATTAATGTGGAATCAGGAAAAAGGCGCGTTTTTTGATTATAACTTTGAAAGACAAGAAAAGGTAGATTTATTCTCTGCCGCTTCATTTTATCCGCTTTTCTTTAATCTTGCTACAAAGGAACAAGCGGAAAGCACCGCAAAGAAACTGAATTTATTAGAATTTGAGTTCGGTGTTGCCGCTTGTGAAAACAAAGAAAACCTTTCTTTGTTCCAATGGGATTTCCCAAACGTATGGCCGCCGCTTCAATATATGGTAATAAAAGGACTTCTTAACTACGGATATGAAGAAGATGCCAAAAGAATTGCTAAAAAATATATTGATACCGTTGATATGAACTTTGAAGCAAGCGGATTTTTATGGGAAAAGTACGATGCTGTAAAGGGCAGCGTTTCGGTTAATAAAGAATATGCCACAAAGGAAATGATGGGTTGGACAGCAGGTATTTATATGTACTGCTGTGAACTTCTTGGAATATAAGTGACAAAAAGAAAGCTGTATTTGATTAACAAATACAGTTTTCTTGTTTTAATATTTAATTACTTCACGCGGTAGTGCATAGCCGAAAGCGGTAGTATTAATTTCGCGGTTTTGCATATCTATGCTTACCACCTCACAACTTGCGCAACCAAGCCGCGCAGAAATATGCAGTCTGCCGTTTTCATCGTGTTCGGCAAACTGTTCATGAACGTGACCGCAGAAGTAGGCAATAAAATTACCGCCCTTATTTATAAACTTTTCTACTTCTTCACGTATAACCTCGCTGTTTTTAGAACAGTTACTTTTAGCAAACACGGTTGAAAGCGGCGTGTGCGACATAACTATTACCGAATTATTTGTATTAAGCGCTTCTTCACGAAACCACTTTATTTGTTCTTCGCTTACAACAAATCCGCCCTTATAATTACCCTTTGAAAAATCCTGATTAATTGTATTAACCATTATAACTCTTACGTTATGTTTTGGAAAATCCATATAATAATAGGTATCTCTGTTTTTTATAACCATTTTTTCGCCGTTATACTCTTTAAGCGGTTTCATAACACGGTCATAATGTTCTACTTCGGTAATAAAGCCTTTTTCGTCACCGAATTTATCGTACCACATAACGTTGGTATCGTGATTACCTATTATCATAAGAACGGGACAAACAGCATTATTTAAATATCGGCGCACCATTTCATCCATACACTCACGCATATTTTCAGGCGCATCTAAAACAGGGTCTTCAAAACCACGTATAATATCGCCCAAATGAGCGTAAAACTCTAAATCAATTATTTTTGAAAGTGTGTTTATATTATTGCCGATTTCATCGTTATTCCCTGCAAAATGAGAATCGCTTTGAACTGCAAACACAAAGCCTTTTGGCGGTTCATTTGTTAGTTTTAATGCTGCTTCACGCCAATTATCAGGCAGTTTTTCAATTAAATCTTTTTTCACAATGCTCACCACAAATTAATATGCTATTTTACTGCGCATTTTAACATCGCCAAGTCCTACCGTATTAATTTCACGTTTTTCGGTATCTATCATAACAACTTCTGCGTGAGCACCGCCCATTCTGAATGACATATGTACTCTGCCGTTTTCGTCGGTGACTGTTTCCTGTGTGTGAATATGACCGCAGAAATAGGCTATAAAGTCACCGCCTGCGCCTATAAAATCTTCAACAGCATTTAATATTTTTTCGCCGTTATTTACTTTATTGTTTTTAGGAAAAGTATCAATAAGCGGTGTATGCATCATAACAAGTACCGAATAATCGGTATTAAGCGCTTCTTCTTTGAACCAATTAATTTGTTCCTGGCTGATATTAAAGGTGGAAGTTTCGCCGTAAGAAAACTTACTGTCTGCAGTGTTAAGCATAATTGCCCTTATTTTATGCTGTGGGAAATCTATATAGTGATAAACGCTTTCCACGTTATTTACCATTTTTTCACCGTTATGCTCTTTTAAAGGCTTAATAATACGGCTATAGTGTTCTTTTTCGGTAATAATTCCAATAGGGTCTTTATATTCGTTATACCACATACTGTTTGCATCGTGATTGCCAACCGTCATCATAACGGCACAGCCTGCCTCTTCGGTATAACGTCTTACTATTTCATCCATACTGTTTCGCATATTATCGGGGCTGTCTATACTTGCATCGGAATAACCGCGTATAATATCGCCCAAATGAGCGTAAAATTCAAGGTCAATTGTGTTTGAAAGATTATTAAGATTTGTACCCACATCAGGGTCGGTTCCTTCAAAATGGGTATCGGTTTGAACAGCAAACGCAAACTTACCCTTTTTAACAATATTTATATAATCCACTTCCCTTTGCCAGTTTTCGGGTAGTAGTTCTTTATATTCAAGCTGTATATCGTCCATAACGGGAGTGCTTACGGAATTATCATTATTAGTGTTGTTAGTTTTTTCTTCTTTAGTGCAACCGCATAATAAAAACATTAACACAGCAAGTATTAAACACAAAAACTTTTTCATAATACAATCCCCTTAAATAGTTTTATAACTACATTATAAAACACTTCTTCTTATTTTTCTACTTTAATTTTTACTTAGTTTGTAATATTTTTGCCAAATTTATACTATTTTTACTTAACATTTGACAAAACATCGAAATTATTATAATATAAACAAAAATAAGTATAAAAGTTTTAAAGTGGGTGAAAAGTGTGTCTGAGCATTATTTTTATATTTCAGAAACTGAATACGATGAAACAAAAAAAGGTATGTTTGATTTTCACTATCACGATTGCTACGAAATGTATTATCTTTTTTCGGGAAAACGGCGTTATCTTATAAATTGCAACTTATTTGACGTTGATGCGGGAGATATAATTCTGATAAAGAAAAATGAGTTGCACATGACAAAACGGTTAGACGAACCTTTTGGCAACAATATGAAAATATATATGAACGATAAAACATTACAATCTTTAGGCCTTGGTGCAGAAAAGTTCAAAGAATGCTTTAAGTATAATCATATAAGCCTACCTATAAAGCAAAAAAATTATGTGAGTTCAATTTTTTCTAAAATACGCAAAGAATACAAAGACAAAACCCCCTTTTCAAAGCAATTAACCAAAAACCTTGTTTACGAACTTTTAGTATATATTTACAGATTTATTTTTACAGAACAAGGATATAATTTTGATCTATCAAAATCGCAAAGCAATGAAATAAATAAAGCCATTAAATATATTTATGCCAACTATAACAAAAAAATATCTTTATCAGAAATTGCAGAATACGTTCATATGAATCCGACATACTTTTCAAGGCATTTCAAAATGAGCACAGGAATTAACCTTACGGATTACATTAATATAATAAGAATAAAACATGCAACAAATTTAATAAAAAACACAAATATGACTTTAACCGAAATTGCCCACGCTTGCGGATATAATGAACAGGCATATTTCTGCAAACAGTTTAAAAAAATAAACGGTTGCACCGCGCGGGAATTCAAAAAATTGTAAAATAAAAAAGCAAGAATTAATATCTTTTTAATTCTTGCTTTTTGCATATTTAAGTAATTATCTGTTCTCTTTTCCAGCCGAAATCATGGTATTCTTTTTTGCCGTCATATACTTTTCTTAAAATTTCGGCGGTGCGGTCGGTCATTTTGCTATGCACATGGTAAGAGGTATCGTGAGATCCGTTATAAGCGCTGAATCCATAGTGAACAACCTTAGTTACTTCATTATCGGCAAGTGTATGCCAAGTGGTTTTCATAACACCCATAAGTCCGTTTTCTTTAACGGTATCTATTGAATATTTCATATTTTTAGAATTACTGAAAGGACAGCAAATAACACGGAAGCCTTTGTCTTTAAAGAACTTAGAAGACACCCAATTTTGTTCGGTAACGTCGTATTCCCAATCGGCAATAATAATATTATCTTTATCTAAATTATCTAAAAATACGTTAGCAACTTCGGCGGTTGAATTGCAGTCGTAGCAAATTCTGCCCCAGGTTGGATGCACTTGGGCGCCCGGCAAGAATGAAGCATTAAGAAGCATATCGCCCCACATTAAAGCAGTTCTTCCCTGCTTTTTAAGTTCGGCAACAACACCGTTTATATGGTTAACAACTTCCATTGCTTCTTCACAGGTTTTAAGGCTGATTGCTTCATCACAGCCAATATGGAAATATTTTCCTTCGCCGCAAAGTTCAATAAGTTCGTTTCTAACTTTGCGCAAAAGATCTTTTACTTCCTGCTTCTTATAATCCCACGCCCAACCGTATGTACCTTTGCCGTAAAGGTAAGCGTATCTGATATCCTGATCAAGTACAACGTGTTTACCGCTTGAGCCGCCGCGGGAAAGCGAAGCGTGTCCCCAATGTTGGAAGAAAGGTATTATTTCAATACCGAAAGCACGAATTTCTTCAAACAAGGGTTTTATTTCTTCTTTGGTAAAGGCAAATGGCCAACCAAGAAGTTCAAATGCGTCCATTTTAAGCATTCCCCAGAACTCTACTATAATATGAGTGTACTTTGAAATAATTGCGGTACGAATACATTTTTTAAGAAAATCATAGGTAATTTCAGGCAAAGCACAAAAATGAATACAGCGGAAATCTATAACGGGTTTATCGGTAATACAGCCCTCATCAATTTCATATTGTTCAAAACCCACGCAAGATATTCTTTCAAGCATTGTAACAAAACCGCGCATAACACCTGCATAGGTTTCCGATGCAATATAAACGCCTTCTTCATCTATATTAATTGCGTAATCAAAACCGCTGAAATCTACCTTAGCTGTATTTCCAATTGTAATAGTATTATCGTTAAGATCGTAAACGTATTCCCAATTAATACCGACTGTGTAATGTTCAAGAATAGACCTTACACCATCGTTATCTGCTTTTTTGGGCATATGAATACAAGTTTTACTGTTTACAACATAATTACTCATACAATCCACTCCTTTTTGCATTCATTATATATTTACTGTTAATTTTTGTAAATAGATTTTTATTTCAAAAATATGAAAAAAAGTACACACTAAAAAGCATTGTCATTATAACAGAACAGCATAATAATTAAAACTCATAAATCAATCAAAAAGGTGGATTTTTCAATCAAAAAAGCCGTAACGTATAATTACGGCTTTTTCTTTATAAAATCAGCGAATCATTGTTTGAACGCCGTCTACAAAATCGCCCACGGCACGCATAACCTTTGTAGAGCCTTTTGCTATGCCTTTGTTATTGCTCATAACAACCTTGCCCACTACCGTTACCGCTGCCGCCGCTACCATTCCTGCGCCCATTCCTTTTACAAATGCCGACATTGACGTAGTTTTATTCATAAAAAATAACCTCCTTTTAATTATATTGTTACCAATATAACGGAGGTTATTACACGGAACACTCATATAGGGAAAAATTGGTTTTGTAAATAAAAATTTCCATCTATCTTTGTCTTAAACCGCAGCATACGTCAGTATTGCCGCGGTTTTTCAACTTCGATATATGAAAAATTTTTAAGATTACAAAACTGTATACACCCGATAAAAGATGAATTTTTAGTGGTATAAAAGGCGAAAAGACACGGTAATGCTAACGCATACCGTGTCTTTTTAACACATTAGGCCGCAAAAATTCACTTTTTCGGGCAAATTTTCCCTATGTGAGTGCTCCGTCTATTTATTTTTTCCGCAACAGCGTTTGTATTTTAATCCGCTTCCGCAAGGACACGGTGCATTAAGAGCAACGCTTCCGCCGTTTCCTTTAACGGTATTTGACTTGTTATCGGTTGCTTCATCGGCAACCTTTTCACGCTTAACTTCCTGCTGACGGCGCACCTGAACGGTTAAAACCTGCTTAGAAGTAAGTTCTCTTATAGAATCAGTCATAGCACTGAACATATCGAAACTTTCTTCGCGGTAAGCAACAACGGGGTCGTGCTGACCGTAAGCACGAAGTCCTATACCCTGTCGCAACTGGTCCATAGCATCTATATGGTCCATCCAGTTAGAGTCTACGTTTCTTAGCAATACAATGCGTTCAATTTCACGCATAATATCACTGCCAAATTCTGCCTCGCGTCTTTCATAAAGAGCACGCGCTTTTTCTTTAATATAATCAGAAACGTAAGTTGTATCCATATTATTAAGTTGTTCGGCAGTATAGTGTAAATCGGCGCTTGAAACAATGAAAGAAAGGTGTTCCCGAAGAGAATTGAAATCCCATTCGTCAGCCGATTCCCCCGTAAGATACGCGGCTACGCCTGCATCTATGGTATCGTCTATCATCTTTAAAATAGTAGATTTAAGTACTTCACCGTCTAGCACTTGATTACGTTGTTTATAAATAAGTTCGCGTTGCTTATTCATAACGTCATCGTAATTAAGTACACTTTTTCTTGCTGCAAAGTTTATGCCTTCTTTTTTCTTCTGGGCAGATTCTATGCTCTTTGTAAGCATAGAAAACTGAAGAGGCGTATTTTCATCTACGTTAAGAGTTTCCATCATAACAGAAATTCTTTCGCCGCCGAAAAGTCGCATAAGGTCATCTTCAAGCGAAATATAGAAGGTAGTAGTTCCAGGGTCGCCCTGACGTCCCGCACGGCCGCGCAACTGATTATCAATACGCCTTGAATCGTGGCGTTCAGTACCTATAATTGCAAGACCGCCCGCATTTCTTACCTTTTCGGCTTCAGGCGCAATTTCTTCTTTGAATTGCTTATAAAAAGAATCATATTCTTTTCTTGCGGTTATAATTTCGCTATCCTGTGTATCGGCAAAACCTGTTGCTTCGGCAATAAGTTCATCGGTGTAGCCTTTTTTCTTAAGTTCCGATTTAGCAAGGTATTCAGCGTTACCGCCAAGCATAATATCGGTACCTCTACCTGCCATATTTGTAGCAATTGTAACGGCGCCGAACTTACCTGCCTGAGCAATTATTTCGGCTTCCTTTTCGTGGTGCTTTGCATTAAGTACGTTATGCGCTATTCCGCGTTTCTTTAAAAGTTTACTTAAAATTTCACTTTTTTCAATAGTAACGGTACCCACAAGCACAGGCTGACCTTTTTGGTTGCACTGAACAATATTATCAATAACGGCATTGAATTTCGCCATTTCGGTTTTATAAATAACGTCATCGTTATCTATTCTTATAACGGGCTTGTTGGTAGGAATTTCTACCACGTCAAGTCTGTATATTTCAGCAAATTCGGTTTCTTCGGTACGCGCAGTACCTGTCATACCCGAAAGTTTACTATATAATCTGAAGAAGTTCTGGAAAGTAATGGTTGCAAGGGTTTTGGATTCTTCGGCAACGTTAACGCCTTCCTTGGCTTCAATAGCCTGATGCAAACCTTCGTTATAGCGGCGGCCAAACATAAGTCGGCCCGTAAATTCATCTACAATTATTACTTCGCCGTCTTTAACAACGTAATCAACGTCGCGCTTCATAATACCGTGAGCGCGTATTGCTTGAGTTATGTGGTGTGATATTGTTATGTTTTCGGCATCGTTTAAGTTTTCTATACCAAAGTATGCCTCTGCCTTTTCTACGCCCGAAGGAGTAAGTGTAGCGGTACGCGCCTTTTCATCTACAACGTAATCCCCATTGTAAGAAGTTTCTTCATCACTAGCTTTGTCATTCATTTCCTTAACTACACACATTTTAAGGGTTTTTACAAAACTGTTTGCTTTAGTATAAAGGTCGGTAGATTTTGCGCCGTGTCCCGAAATAATAAGCGGAGTTCTTGCTTCGTCTATAAGAATAGAGTCAACTTCATCTACAATGGCAAAATTATGACCGCGCTGAACACGGTTTTCGGCATAAAGCACCATATTATCTCTTAAATAATCAAAACCTAATTCGTTATTAGTACAGTAAGTAATATCGGCATTATATGCTTCGCGGCGTTGTTCGTTTGTAAGTCCGTGAACAATAAGCCCAACGCTAAGGCCTAAGAAACGGTAAATTTTACCCATCCATTCGCTATCGCGCTTGGCAAGGTAATCGTTTACGGTTACAATGTGTACACCCTTTGACGAAAGCGCGTTTAAGTAGGCGGGTAAGGTAGCAACAAGAGTTTTACCTTCACCTGTTTTCATTTCACTTATACGGCCCTGATGAAGCACAATACCGCCTATTATCTGAACGGGAAAGTGGCGCATTCCAAGAACACGGTCCGCCGCTTCGCGACAAACGGCAAAAGCCTCAGGCAAAATATCGTCAAGTGTTTCACCAAGGCTTAATCTTTCCTTAAATTCGTTTGTTTTGGCTTTAAGTTGTTCATCACTAAGCGCTTTATACTCTTCTTCATAAGATAACACCTTGTTTTGAAGAGGCAGTATGCGTTTTATTTCCTTTTCGCTGTAATTACCGAATATTGCTTGAAATAGTCCCATAATTCATTTCCTAACTAAAAAATTATTAATATAATTATACTACATTCATATTAAAAAATAAAGTACATTTTGTTAATTGATATACACATTTTTGCCTTTTTTACTTAAACCGTCTGAAAGGGTTACAGTGCCATCTTTTTCAATAAACACCGCGTATATATTATCAATACGGTTTATCAATTCAATTCCCGCTTCTTTGCCAAGCAACATACAAACGGTAGAAAGCGCATCGCAATCGGTACTGCTTTCCCCTATTACGGTTACACTCGCCAATGAATTTTCAACCCCATACCCCGTTTGTTTATCAATAATGTGGTGATAAAAATAACCGTCTTTTTCTATATAGCGTTGGTCAATGCCCGAAGTTACAAGGGAGGTATTTGTTGCTTTTACGTACAGTTCTACTTCGTTTGAAAACGGTTTTTTAATACCTACGCTATTATTATTTTTGCCCAAAACGTAAACATTACCGCCCAAGTTTATAACCGCATTATCAACACCGTTTGATTTAAAATATTCACAAAGTTTATCGGCAATATAACCTTTTGCAATTGAGCCTAAATCAAGCATAGCGCTACCCGATGACACGCTGTTTTCATTTACGGCTATCTGTTCGCACCCAACTTTTTCAAGGGCAGTTTTTATTTTATCTTCTGCAGGCAGAATTTTATTGTTAAAATCGTAAAGTATAGATACAGGTGTAAGAGTTATATCGTACTTGCCGTTACTAAGTGAAGAATAATAAAGTGCTTTTTCTATAAGATAAGCAGTTTCTTTGTTTACAGCAACAAAATCATCACTTTCGTTTATACGGTATATATCGCTTCCCTCTTTTGTTCGGCTAAGCAGATTCTCATACTTTTCGCAAAGCAAAAAAGCACCGTCTAAAACCTCACTGCTGCATTCGGCAGTAAGTGTAACTGCAGTGTCGAAATAAAAATATGTGCTGCTCAAATTCGGCGTATAACATCCGCAAAGCAGAAAAGAAATGAGTAAAAATAAAATAATAATCTTTTTCATAATAAAAATATTATACTTTACCTTTCTTTTTTTGTAAAGATGTGTTATACTTAATTGTAAATTATTTTTTTGGGGGCAAAAAATGCTAAAAAAAGCCGATATTGCAGTATTTGCCATAATAATTGTTTTATGTATATTAAGCGGTATTTTTATTTTTGGCTTAAATAAAAACGCAAACGAAGTTATTATTAAACAGGATAACAACCTTGTATGCACACTTCCAATAACAGAAAACCGCGAATATAATGTGGGCGGAAATACTGTTATTATTGAAAACGGCAAAGTTTATATGAAAAGTGCCGATTGCCCCGACAAACTTTGCGTAAAGCATAAAAAAATATACAAGCGCAATGAAACAATAGTTTGTTTGCCTAACCGTATTGTTGTAGAGGTGAAATAATGGCTAAGAAAATTTCTGTTTGCGCAATGCTTACCGCAATTTGCATGGCTTTTTCCTTTATTGAAAGTCAACTTGTTCTGCCCTTTGCGCCAGGTGTTAAATTAGGACTTGCAAACGCCGTTGTTTTAATGCTTTTTATTAAAGGCTTCATTAAAGAAGGTATTGCTGTTAACCTTTGCAGAATTTTGCTTTCTTCATTTTTGTTTTCGGGCGTTTTTTCGCTTATATTTTCCTTGTGTGCAGCAGCAGTAAGTTCGTTAAGCGTTATTTGCTTTAAACGTTTTAAGTGTTTTTCGCCTGTTGGACTAAGTATAATAGGCGCAACGCTTCACAATTTCACACAGGTTTTGGTTTGCGCATTCGTTTACAAAAGTATTGCCGTATTTACCTATTTGCCAATACTTTGCGCTTTAGGGGCAATAACGGGTTTGCTTACGGGACTTGCGGTTATTTATTTAGAAAAAAGGCTTAAAAGTATTTTTTAAATGCTTTGGCTAAAGAGAGGTTATATTTATGTGCGGATTTGTGGGTTTCACAAACAGTATTGCCGATAACGGCGTTTTATTGGAATCTATGATGGACAAAATTGTTCACAGAGGTCCCGACAGCGCAGGCAAATACGTAGACAATAACGTTGCGCTTGGTTTCAGGCGTTTAAGCATTGTTGACCTTGCCGACGGCAGTCAGCCTATGTTTAACGAAGACGAAAGCCTTGTTCTTGTTTTCAACGGAGAAATTTATAATCACAAAGAATTAAGAGAAGAACTTACCGCTTTAGGCCATACCTTTAAGACAAGCCATTCTGACAGCGAAACCTTACTTCACGGTTTTGAAGAATGGGGCGAAGAAATGCTCCCTAAACTTCGCGGTATGTACGGATTTGTTATTTACAATAAAAACGACGGTTCGCTTTTCGGCGCAAGAGATATTTTTGGTATAAAACCGTTTTATTATACTTTTGCAGAAGAATCTTTTATGTTTGGCAGTGAAATTAAATCGTTTTTACTGCATCCGAATTTCAAAAAAGAACTAAACGAAGAAGCGCTTGCGCATTATCTTTCCTTCCAGTATTCGCCTACCGAAGAAACCTTCTTTAAAGGTGTATACAAACTTCCGCCCGCGCATTATATAACTTACAAAGACGGCAAAATAAAAACCGTCCGCTACTTTAAGCCCGATTTTAACCCGCAAGAAGGTTCGCTTGAATATTTTGCCGACCTTACCGACAAAGCAGTAAGAGAATCGGTAGCGGCTCACAAAATAAGCGCCGACGTTGAAGTTGGTTCTTTCCTTTCAAGCGGTATTGACTCAAGTTATATTGCCGAAGCAGCAGACGTAGATAAAACCTTTACCGTAGGCTTTGAAAGTCCCGACGGCGACCGATATAACGAAATACACTATGCAAAGAAATTTGCCGATACAATTAAGGTTGCAAACATAAGCAAAATAATTTCAAGCGAAGAATACTTTGAATGTTTCCCCAATATTCAGTACCACATGGACGAGCCGTTGGCAGACCCTGCATCTATTGCTCTTTACTTTGTTTCAAAATTAGCAAGTGAACACGTAAAGGTTGTAATGTCGGGCGAAGGTGCTGACGAGTTATTCGGTGGTTACAGAATTTATCAGGAACCCATTACCCTTACTTCTTACGACAGTTTACCTTTCTGGCTTCGCCGCGGTATTTCTAAAATATGCGAATTCTTACCTAAGAAGCACGGTATTAACTACCTTATCCGCCGCGGTAAAACCATAGAAGAGCGCTTTATTGGTAACGCCGATATTTTCAGCGTTAAAGAGCGAAACAGCATTTTAAAAAGCGAAATTGCAAAAAATGCAGTTGCACCGCAAATTCTTTGCAAAAAGTTTTACGATGAAGTTAAGGACAAAGACACCATAACAAAAATGCAGTATCTTGATATGCATATGTGGCTTATGGGCGATATTTTGCTAAAGGCAGATAAAACGTCTATGGCAAATTCACTTGAATTACGTGTTCCTTTCCTTGATAAGAAAGTTTTGGAATTAGCCCTTACTATTCCTGTTAACTGCAGAGTAAGTACAAAAACTACAAAACTTGCGCTACGATTAGCGGCAGAAAAAACCTTACCCGAACTTACCGCTAAAAAGGACAAGTTAGGTTTCCCTGTTCCTATAAGAGTTTGGCTTACACAAGACGAATACTACAATCTTGTTAAAGCAGAATTTGCAAGCGAAAATGCTGAAAAGTATTTTGACACTAAAAAACTTGTTAAACTTTTAGAACGTCACAGAAGCGGTAAAGAGGACGTTAGCCGTAAAATCTGGACGGTTTACACCTTCCTTGTTTGGTATAAACAGTATTTTAATTAATAAGACACAAAGACCGAAGAAGTTTTTTAAATATCTTCTTCGGTCTTTTATTATTATTTAGTTTTCCACTTCAACCTAAATAAGTCCCGCTATTATTTTCTTTAATGCGGCAAGGTCAGCAGCGTTGGGGGTTCCGCTTATTCCGTCTACGTCGGGGTTCTTCACTTCCTCACTATCAAGAGGAGTAAGACCTGCTATAACCTTTTTAAGAAGCGCTAAATCGGCAGCATTTACAGCATTGTCACCGTTAATATCACCTGCTTCATATTCAGGTTTTGCTTCTTCGGTATAAAGATAGTTTGTATAACTGCTTACACGAGGTTGATAAGCGTTTCTTACATCATACCCAAAAGTATTAATAAACTCTTCGGTAGGATTTATGTTATATGCCCAGTTAGACTCTGTACCCTCTATTACAATAAGACCGTTAGAATCAAGAGTAATAACGGCGCTTAACGGATCTTCTGTAAAGTAGGTCATATCTTCAAACTGAAGATCTTTCATTGGGAAATCACGTACTTCAATAAAGTTACCGTCATTATCGTACATTTCCTTTTTAACGGTTAAATCGCCGTAAATACCGGTTATTTTAGTATGCGAATCAAAACCGCCAAAATTACCGAAGGTGTTGTTAACACACATCCAAACAATACCGTCGGCTTCAAAAAGCTCGTTAGTATGGCTGTGTCCGTTAAGAGCAAGCGCTACAGTACCCGGGTATTTATTGTTAATATTCTTAAACAAAGCAACTGTTGCGGGAGCGTCACCGCTTTTACCCTGATTGTAAGCAAGCTTTGGATGAAGTGCAGCGTGTGTTGCAATAACACAGGTCATATCCTTCTTACCTGCATCCTCAAGCACAGCCTCTAACCAAGCAAACTGAACAGGGCCTAAACTGTAACCCTTTGTATTACCGGTAGGATAGGAATAACTGCCATCCTTATTTCGTTCCCAAATTTCCTTGGTAGGATTATAGGAATAGTTGTTGTCAAGGTAAATAAATCTGAAACCATCGTAATCAGAATAATAGTAAGCTATACGACTGTCAGTTTCCATCTTGCCACTATCAGTACCCCAAACGGTATTTTCATCGTTCGTAAGGGTGGTATTAACGTAACTCATTTTGTTGCCTTGTTCGAGATCGTGGTTACCGTAAATACCGTAAACCGGCATTATTTCGCCGTTTTCCTTTTCATAATTAAGATAAGTATCGAAAAGCTCCTTAGAAACCTTTGCGTCCTTAACTAAATCGCCAAGTTGCATTACAAAAGCAGAGCCGCTGTCATCACCGCGTTTTAATATTGCTTCAAGATCACTTACGTTGCTTCGGCAAATAATGTTTGTTTCAAGGTTCTTCATATAGTGGAAATCAGCAAATGCAGTAAAGGTTATCTTTTTGGTAGAACCGCCTTTAAACAGTTTTGAATTGCTGAAATATTCTGCTAAAGCGGCTTTTGTTTGCGCATCGCCGTTATTATAAGCAACCGTAGCAAGTGCTGCTGCAGAGTAAATTTTAGCGTCGCAATAATGGTAAATACCGTTTTCTAAAACGTAGGGTCTTATATTTACGTATTTATCGGCATTTTCTTTTGAAACCTCTACGAAGGCGCTTAGTTTATTTTCCGTAGCGGTATTTTCTACACTAAACTTAACAATATTTGCATTTTCGGTTTCTACAGTTGTATCTTCGGGGGTAGAACCGTCTTTAAGTGTAACTACTGCGCCGAATTCCATATTTGAAAGGTCAAAATCGCCTTTTTCGGTGTTATCGGCTGTAAGAGTAATGTCAAGTCCAACCTTTTCGCCTGTTTTCAAAGCAGCACTATTAACTTCGAAATCAATAGGCATAATATCGTAAACGTCAATACTATGTACGTAAACGTTAGCCCAAGCCATAGTAACAGCAAGGCGGCGTACAGCATCGGTCTTTATACCCTTTGTGTTAGCATAAGCGCCAAGATATTCGCCCTGCAAATAACAATGGAATGCACCGTTATAAGAGTAAATAGTAAGTGTAACAAGAGAATATCCGTCATCGTCAAATCCAATCTTCGAAGGATAATGGTAATAACCCTCTGTAATCATAGTTGTGCCGTTAGTCGGGAAACTGTCGCCAACACGGTTTTTCTGTGCAAAACCAAGACTTAATGCATTCTCATACTCACCATCGGCATTAAGACCTAAAACAGCTAAGGCTGGTACGCCGTCGGCTTCTTTATCATTATCGTTAGTACCTAAAACCGCAACAGCAACAAAATTTTCACGGTCAATATCTGCATACATCTTTGAACCGCCGTAATAGTTTGTAATTTGTAAAGCGTTATCGTTGCCTTCGACGGCTTTTACAACCTTAGAATTTTCGAACTTCCAGTTGCCGCTTTCGGTTATAGCGCCACGGTTCATTTTTGCAAAATCAATAGATTCAAATTTTTCACCAACGACAAATCCGCTATCGGCAAACAAACCTTCTACGGGCTCATCGGGATCATAAATGCTGCTGTCAATTTCATAAACTGCGGCATAATGCAAATATGCTAACGAATAGCCTTCGTAAAACTGTATTTCAGAAGCAACCGAATTACCTGTGTCTACAGCAAAAGAAGCAATTAGTTCACCGTTACCGTAGAAACTGTAAACGCCGTTATAACGGTATATTACAAGATTAACAAGAGTATATCCGTCTTCGTCAAAGGTAAGACTTTTTGGCTGAGGATAGCTATCGTTGTTTAGGTAATAATACTTACCGGGCGCAGGAGTTTTACCTACTGCATCTCGGTTAGCCTGACCAAAACCGAAACCGTTACGAACAACAGTATTGCCATCGGCATCTAAAGCATCTACAAACACGGTTGGGAAGCCGTCGGCTTTTATGTTATTTGAATCTGATCCAAAAGTTGCAACAACAACAAAATTTTCACTTTCAATGGTTTTTGTTCCAGTCGCACTACCCCACTCGTTTTCAAGTTTAAGTGTCATAGCGCTGTTATCGGGGGAAGCCGCAACACTTGCATTTTCAAAAGTCCAGCCGTTCATTTCGGTTACGGCACCTGCAGAAGCAGAAGAAAAATCAAGTTCTTCTATTTTTTCACCAACGTTATAACCGCTGTTTTCTATAAGACTTCCAATTATGGTATCATCGGGTTCATCGGGATTTTCAGGCGGTACAACATCTTCAATTTCCGAAAAACTGTATACCGTTGCTCTATGTACGTAAGCAAAGGAAAAAGAATCAAAAATACTAACAAAAACTTTACCTGTTTGTTCGCCTGTAATCTTAATTTCACCAATAAATTCACCGTTTGCATAGTAATAGTACATACCGTCAACGCGGTAAACGGTAAGAGTTATTTTAGTATATCCGTCTTCTTCAAAAGTTACGTCCTTTTGCGGATAATAGTCGCTATCTAAAGCGTAGTAGAACTTACCCGCCCTTGGAAAACGGTCGTCACCTCTATTCTTATGTGTAAAACCGAATTTATTGGAAGAAGCATCGCTTCCGTCAATACGTAAATCATTTATACTTATACCCGGAAGTCCATCAGCATAAGTAGAGTTAGAATTTGTACCAATTACCGCAACAACCGCAAAGTTGTTCTGGTTAACAATTGTAGAAACATCGGCATAAGAATGGTCGCCTCTTTCATTATCAAGGCGCACAACCTTTGTGCCGTCATTTTCGGGCGAGTCGGTTATAGAAGAATTACTGTGTAAAACCCAACCCTCGGTAAGTGAATTTGTAGGGTCTAATTCAGCAATTACATCAACTACTTCAAATCCGCTGTCAGCCACAAGACCTTCATCGGTTATTGCTTCTGCATTAAAAGCGGGCATAACACCAATAGCACTTAAAATAAGCGCTAACGAGCAAATAATGCTGATTATTTTATGCATTTTCATAAAAAACTCTCCTTTTTTGCATTTTACTGAATTAATTATACCATAACAAAAATATTTTAACATAACATAAATTTTAAGGGTTGCTATATCATTTGTAATATGGTAAAATAATTTTGGTGATGTTATGAACATAAGACAGTTAGAGATTTTTTGCGAAGCAGCAAAAACAGAAAACCTTTCAAAAGCAGCCGAAAAATTTATGCTTCCTTCTTCAGCCGTTTCAGCGCTTATCAAGCGCTTAGAAGATGAAGTGGGAGTTACTTTGTTTAACCGAACTTCTAACAGAATTTCGCTTACAAGCGAAGGCAGAACTTTTGCCAATAAACTTAATACTGTTCTTCCTATTTTAAGAAGCGGAATAAGTGAAATAAGCGGACATAGCGAAACGCAAGAAAAAATTAACATTCTTGTAAGAACACGGCCAAAATGGGTTGCAGAAATGGTTGAAATCTTTTTAAGAAACAATTCAAACGTCGTTTTTTCTATTGAAAAGGATTATTCTAAAAAATCTTTCAACGATTACGACATTGTTGTAAGTCCTTCGATTTCCGAAATATCTTCGTGGGATAACTTTTTATTAAGCACAGAAACCTCTTGCATAAAAGCGCATAAAGGAAGTCCTCTTATAAATGCCGAACTTAATTTTGAAGATATTGCTTCTATGCCGTTTATTCTTCATAGTGATGACGAACTTGGCCGTATACAATACGAAAAAGCCTGTGCTAATTGCGGTGTTAAACCAAACGTATTAATTGAAACAAATGAAAGTCTTTTACTTGAAAGTTTTGTTAAATCGGGATTAGGTCTTACCGTAGGAAGTTTAAAAGCAATTGAAGATAAATATTCAAGCGATATGATACCGCTTAACGTTAAGAATTTTAATAATTATTACGAAAACGTATTTGTTTATTATAAAGAAGAAAAAAGCAACGCTGCAATTAAAAAGTTTTGCAATTTCCTTTATAAAAACAGATCAATAACTTAAAAAACAAGGTTTCGCAATGCGAAACCTTGTTTAGTTTATTATTCAAGTCCTGCTAATATATTTTTAATAAGTGCTAAATCTAAAACGCTGATATTACCGTCAATATTAATATCAGAATTTACAGCGCGTGAATCATCTGTGCTTAATGTTCCTACCAATACTAATTTTAAAATAGCCAAATCCAATACGTCTACGCTGCTGTCACCGTTTACGTCACCACTTACAGTATTTTCTTTAGCATAATGCCATACCGCTTTATCTAACTGATAATTATTACTTCCAACGTTAATATTTTCTTTATCCTCTTCACTTCCGCCGTAATAAACGTCGGTTAACTGTTTGCAATTTAAAAATGCGGAAGATTCTATAGAGGTTACACTAACGGGAACAGTTATACTTTTAAGAGAAGTGCAATTTTCAAAGGTTTCCATTGGTATAGACGTAATACCTTCAGGCAAAACAACGTTTTCAAGAGAAGAACAACCAGAGAATACGTATAATCCAAGCCTGTTTACCTGTTCTGGCAGAATAATTTTTTCAAGGGAAGCACATCCCTTAAACGTTCCATCTTCCAAGGCAGTTATATTTGAAGGAATATTAATTGTTTTAAGCGAAGAACAGTTGCTGAAAGCGTAATACTGAATATTTGTAAGACATTCAGGCAGAACAATGTTATTCAGCGAAGTACAACTGTTGAACGCCGACGGACCTATAATATATACAGTATCGGCAATAGTTACGTTTTGCAATTCAGTACAGTTATAAAAAGAACATGCGCCTATTTTTGTTACGCCTTCTTCTATTATAACGTCGGTAATTGAAGTGCCCCACGGAAGTTGCTCAGAAACAGAATAATTTCCAATTACACCGTTACCGCTTATTGTTAACACCGTACCTTTAAGAGTCCATTCGCAATCCCCCGTTGTGCCAAAAATAACGTCTTCTTCGGGAATTTCGGGTTCTACTGGGATTTCAGGTTCTTCAGGAGTTTCGGGTAACGTGCTTTCGTTATAATGCCAGGTTGCATTTAACAGTGATTCGTTATAATTGCCGTAAGTGATTTTCTCTCTGTCAGCTTCACTTCCGCCGTAATAAACATCGGTAATTGCATTGCTGTCTGCAAAAGCTAAATTTTCTACCCTTGTTACGGTTGCCGGAATATAAATGGATTTAAGTGATGCGCAACCCGAAAAAGCCATATAGCCTATAGAGGTTACACCGTTTGGTATCATAACGTTATCAAGTGACTCACAATAGCCAAACGCCGCACCATTCAAAGCAGTTAAACCTTCAGGAAATTTAACGGTTTTAAGAGAATAACATTCCTGAAACGCATTCCAACCAATACTTGTTACGCTGTTTGGAATAACTATGCTTTCAATGGACGAACAACCGCAAAAAGCAGCAGTGCTTATACCAACTACGCCATCGGGAATAATTATTTCGGTAATTGCACGGTTATCTAAAAAAGCCGCCTCGGCAATGTTTTTAGTACCTTCTTTTATGTAATAAGTACCCGAAGCATTGCTATCTGCTACTATAAGATGATTTCCTAAATAAAGTTCATTATCAACCCAATTATTTTCATCGTTAAAATAGGCGGTTCCGCCAATGAAATCAGCACCTAAATTCTCAATGTTATCACCAATAATTATTTCGGAAAGAGCGGTACAATCACTAAATACGCCAGGTTCTATACACTTAACACTTTCGGGAATAACAACTCTGGTAAGCGAGGTACACATAGCAAAACATTCAACGTCTAAAAAAGTTATACTGTTTCCCAGCACAACGTATGGCAGTGAAGTACATTCCGCAAACGCTGAACAACCAATAGTTTCAACGGTATCTGATAAACTTAACGTTGTGACAGAAGAACAACCCTTAAAGGCAAAATTATCTATAATTGTAACACCGTAGGGAATTGCAATTCTTTTAAGAAGTTCACAACCATAAAAAGAATATTTACCAATATGTTTTACAGTTGAAGCAATCGAGAAAGAAAAAAGGCTCTTGCAAAAAATAAAAGAATAATCACCAATACTTGTTACGCCGTCTTTAATATTTACCCTTGTAATATTTGTTCCCCAAGGAGCAGGATTACTGCTGTAATCGTAATCTTCCATATCGCCCACACCGCTTATGGTAAGAACGGTGCCGCTTAAAAACCATTCGCAATCTCCCGTTGTTCCGCTTGTAGCGGTTTCAGCGGTTGCAGTAATACCGAACGCACAAATTATTAGGGTAAAAGTTAAAATTAATGCTAAAACTTTTTTCATAGTATAACCTCACTGTTCAATTAAAAATTCATTATTATTATACTACTGTTATTCACCTTTTGCAACAAATAAAAAAACAAGGTTTCGCAATGCGAAACCTTGTTTAGTTTATTATTCAAGTCCTGCAACTTTCTTTTTAAGTGCAGCAAGGTCAGCGGCGTTTGGTATACCGTTGTTTTCATCTACGTTTGGATTCTTCACTTCTTCATCATCAACAGGCGTAAGACCTGCCACAACCTTTTTAAGAAGCGCTAAATCGGCGGCGTTAATATTATTATCGCCATTAATATCGCCTTTTTGGTATACAGGTGCCTTTGGCTGACAAATATCGCAATCTCCGTCGGCATCATTATCTATATGCTCACCGTAATTCTTGCATTCATAATGTTCTACACCGTTACATGCATCATTTATACAAGGCATCCAGTGGTGAGTTTCATTTCTTTCGTACTCTACACTGAATATATGGCAAAGTTGCGGGTCGTAGTATGTACCCGAAGAAATATACGGCATAGTTCTTGCATAAGTGCCTGTAGGAACGAAGTCAAACAGCCAATCGCTTTCACTGCCTTCAATATTAATAATACCATTTTCATTTAGAGTAACAACAGCACTTAAGGGGCTTTCAGAGAATGCCGACTGTTTATAACCCACAAGTTCGGTAATGGGTGCTTCTTTCATTTCAATAAGATTGCCCTCATCATCGTAATACTCGCGCATTATCATTTGAGTATCGTTATAGTTGTTCATGGCACTTGCCTGCCACCATAAGTTACGTGTTGTATTAACGTCGAAATAAAATACGCCGTCTTCCATTGTTAGAGTATTGGTGTGAATATGACCGTTAATTGACATAAGCACAGTACCGGGTGTAATAGCATTAGCCTTTTTGTAAAGACTGCGAACCGCTTCAATGTCGGCACTGGAGGCGTGTCCGTTCGCTTCAGAGAAATCGTGGTGGGACATTACTATACATGGGATATTATTGTTAGCGGCATCAATAAGAACTTTTTCAAGCCATTTAAGTTGTTCGGGACCTAAAGAACCGTAATAAAGGTTTCCTGTTGGCGAAGACCAACTTGCAGGCTTATTGTGTTCCCAAATATTAGAAGTTGGATTATAAGAATAATTGTTATCTAAACAAATAATTCTAAACCCATTGTTATCAGCATAGTAATAACCAATACTGCCGTCAGATGCTATTTTACCGTCGGCTGTTCCCCAAACGGCATTTGCATCGTTTGTAAGCGTAGGTGTTACTATTGCCATAGTGTTGCCGTTACTTTCAAGTTCATGGTTACCGTAAACGTTATAAGCAGGAAGATTATATTTGTTTTCCTTAAATGCCTTTACAAGTTCGGGTGAACCTCTCATATCATTAGTCATATCACCCGCACTTAAAACAAAGGCAGAACCGCTTTCGTGAGCGCGGTCAAAAATAGCGTTCATATCGGCAATAGAAGAAATATACATTCCTTCTTTATAATGGAAATCGGCAAATACGGTAAATGTGATTTCCCTAGAACTGTTGCCTGTGAAAACTTTAGAATCGGCAAAAGCATTTTCAATGGCATTTTTTACCGCTTTGTCGGATGTATTAAGATAAATATTATTTGCCGCAAATGCAGGACAGTAAGACTGTTCATCGCAATAGTAATAATCAAAGCCTACCATTGCGTAAGGACGGATAGTATAATATTTATCCTTCATTTTATCGGGAATGTTTTTTATAACGTAATTAAAGTTAATATTGTTTTCATCTTCGGTAAACTCTTTAAATATTACGTTTGTAACACCACTTGTTTCTACGGTTAATTCATCCCCTGTGTTTTCGCCGATAACCGCACCAAACTTAACAGGCGCATCATCGCTGTAGAAATAGCCGTCAGCATAGTTGTTTTCGTAAATATAGTTATCCTTATTAACCTTAAGGTTAACACTCATACTTACTTCATTGTTATCGCCTAATAAAAGAGTTGAAGTATCTACCGAATAATCAAGTTCATAAATTTCGGTAGCAACTGCCTTTGTAATGGTAACATACTCATTACAGAAGAAATAACCAAGGCCGTCTTTTTCTAAATTCCATTCAGGTTGTTTATAACTTGCAGCCAAAACATCGTTATAATAAAAATAAGTTGTTCCGTTAAGGCTTATAAGTTTAAGTTTAAATACTTCACCTTTAATTGGCTTCGTATATTCAAAATCGGTTAATGAAGCCTTATTTTTGGACATATAATTTGCAGTATTCTTACTACTTATAAAGGGAATATTTGTATTTGTATTAGTGTAGATAACGTGAATCATTGCGGTTTCAGAATTATTTATACCGCCGGGCATAAGGTTTACAATACCGCAAGAAGCGCTTTCGCCGCCTCTTTTATAACCCGTTAATTCAAAAATATAGTTTTTAGCGTCAATATCGCCAAAATGAACAACGGCATCACGGTTATATCCGCCTGTTTCGAGCACCTTACCGTAGCCTTCCGCCTCGCCTATAACTGCATTAGGTTCGGGTGAGCCGGACATTTTCCAGAAGTGATCGGGAGTGCCGACTTCAAAACCTTCGGGAAGAGTACCTACTTCAAATTCTTCAAACTCGGTATTAATTAAATCTTCACCAATTAAAACTTTTTTTCCGTCAACTTCAATTAGCTGTTCTTTATATTCCATTGGAGTAATACCTGTTACCTTAAAATCTATAATATTAAACCATTCGTTACTTCCGTAAAAACCTACGCAGTCGGTAGTTTCATCTCCTGCAGGCTGTGGGAAACTTACAACAAAAGTATTGTTATAATAAAAATAATTAGTACCGTTTAAAGAAACAATTTTAAACTTTACAACTTCACCGTTTACGGGTTTATCAAACGGCATTGTGAAATTGCTTTCGCTTATGCCTGTAGAACCGTTTATAGCTTTACTGAAATAACGGTGGGGTGAAGAAGAAGTTTTGGTACGTATTGCAACCGCAACTGCACCGTCGGCATTCATAGCACCGCCTTGCATTGAGTTAGCAGGACCCAAAGCTGCAGAATATCGTCCTGTAATCATAACGGTGGATTCAAAAATATAGTTTCTTGTATTTACTTCGGGGCCAGATATAAACAAGTCTGCATTTGTAGAACCAACACTTAATACTTTGCCATATTCTCCGCCAATGTCTGTAACGTAAGAAGATACACTGCCGCCGTTCATATACCATGCAAAAGGCGCAATTTCGCCGCCCGACCAACCTTTGGGCAGTTCGTTTATCGTTTCATCTTCAAAATCGGTTTCGTAAAGCACGTCATTTACAGCATAATAATTACCGTCAACGTTTCCGTATACAGGAACAGTTGCGTCACTTTCTTCAGCAATAACGGTAAAGGGTAATACCGCAAAAACAATTGCAAAACAAACCAACAAAGAAATTAATTTTCTCAACATAAAGATCACTCCTTTTTTTGCTATTTATATCATAACTTGACACAAGGATTTTGTCAAGTGTTTTCTAAAAAAAACAACCGAATTTTCATTCGGTTGTTTTTGCATTTACTGTCCACCTACGGGTGGGGTCCATACGTCGGGATTTTCGTAATCAATATCCGTAATTCCCGCTACCATCTTTTTAAGTACGGCAAGGTCGGCTGCATTCGGTGTTCCCAAATTGTCGTCTACCTGTATGTTTTTAACTTCTTCATCATCAATAGCCGTAAGTCCTGCTACTATCTTTTTAAGAAGCGCTAAATCGGCGGCGTTAATGTTATTATCCCCGTTAATATCGCCCTTCTTATATTCTTCTCCAACCTTTTCAAAGGTTACTGTTTCGGTTGTTACGGTTGTGTTATCGGTATACGTAAACACCGCATAAACATTGTTTTCACCGTCAAGTGCTTTTGCGTAAGTATGGTAAGTATCACCGTTTTTAAATATTTCGCCTTGGTGAAGTTTTCCGTTAACGTAGAACTCAACGTTGGTTACGTATTTTTCTACAGCGTGATTACTTTCTGCGCTTATAAGCACTAAGTTTTCA
>JAZUPW010000012.1:0-320051 GCA_045605385.1 Acutalibacteraceae bacterium | reverse complement strand
TTCGGTAATAGATTGCCTCAAAATTTGTAATACGTTAGTATAACTGCATTTTGTCGGCTTCCTCTTACACAAAAATTTTTAGTTTTGACAGGTCGAAGAGTTTCTGCCTACGAATTTTTTATCAGGTGAAGTGCGAATTTGACGCAAGGCTGACGCCTTGCTAAAATGAACACAAAACCTGATTAATAAAGGCGGAGAGCGAAACCGCAAAGAGTTCAACTCTCGTCAGCCTAATTAATTTATTATTAGCTCGAGGGGGTGTGTCTGTTGGCTATTATTGCAAGTGTTGTAATTGACGGCGCTTTATCACAGTTTGACAGACAATACTCTTATGCTGTCCCCGAACATTTAATAAATTCTTGCAGTTGCGGCAAACGCGTTATGGTACCCTTTGGCAGGTCCGATTTAAAAAAACAGGGTGTTGTATTGCATTTAAGCGAAAGTGATACTACCGATAATTTAAAATATGTTTATCAGGTGTTAGATTCTTCGGCTGTATTAAACGGTGAAATGATTTCACTTTGCGAATGGATGCGCGAACAGATTTTTTGTACTTATTTTGATGCTATACACGCTTGTCTTCCTTTTGGATTAAATCATAAAATTGTTGATATGTACGCTGCCTTACAGGATAAAGGGGATAATCTTGAGCCTTTGCAAAAACTTATTTATGATTTTTTGCTTAAAAAAGGTCCGCTTCAAAAAGAAAAAATTATTAAGAAGTTTTCTTTAGAAGATGATTTAATACTTGAACTTCTTTGTGAAAAAGGGATACTTATAAAAGAGGAAAGCGCTGTGCGTAACGTTGCGGATGCTACTATGAAAATGGTACATCTATGTGAGGAAAATCTTACCGCATTTTCTAAAATTACAAAACAACAGAAGGCTGTTATTGACCTGTTAACCGAAATAGGTGACGTTAGTGTTAAAGAGGTAACCTATTTCACAGGCGTTGGCGCTTCGGTAATATCTACACTTCAGAAAAACGGTATTGCCGTTGTATACGAGCGGGAAGTTTTTCGTATGCCTGAAATTCTTTCTGCTAATGTTAAAAGAAATGAAATTGTTTTAACGGAAGAACAAAATAAGGCGTATAATTCCTTGCGTAATAAACTGGGTTGCAATAAAGGTTGTTGTGAACTTCTTTACGGCGTAACCGGCAGCGGTAAAACACAGGTGTTTTTAAAACTTGTTGATGACGTTGTAGATAGTGGTAAGGGTGTTATTGTTATGGTACCTGAAATTGCTCTTACTCCTCAAACTGTTTCACATTTTGCAAAACGTTACGGTAATAAAGTTGCTGTTTTTCACAGTGCTATGTCACCGGCACAGCGTATGGATGAATGGAAACGTGTTAAAAACGGGGAAGCTTTAGTTGCAATAGGTACGCGTTCTGCTGTTTTTGCTCCTTTAGACAATATTGGCTTAATTATTATGGATGAAGAACAGGAACACACATATAAATCGGAAAAATCGCCTAAGTTTCATGCGAGAAATATTGCAAAATTCCGCGCAAATTTTCACAACGCAATGCTGCTTTTGGCTTCTGCAACACCGTCACTTGAAAGTTTCAGTAATGCCGTGAGCGGAAAATACGGCTTAAATAAGCTAACCAAACGCTACAGTAACGCCGTTTTGCCCGAAGTTATAACTGTTGATATGAAGGAAGAAATTCTTACGGGAAATTCGGGTGCTGTAAGCCGTTTGTTGTATAAAGAGTTAAGTGATACTTTAAATAATAATCAGCAGGCAATTTTGCTTTTAAACCGTAGAGGTTATAAAACCTACGTTTCTTGTACTTCCTGCGGTTACGTTGCAAACTGTCCTAATTGCAGTATTACATTAACCTATCATAATGCCAATAAAAGGCTTATGTGTCATTATTGCGGTTATTCTAAGGAAATTGAAAACACTTGTCCTGAATGTAATAATGAACATTTGCGTTTTTACGGCTTGGGTACTCAAAAATTAGAAGAAGAACTTTCTTCGCTTTTTAATACGGCGCGTATTCTTCGGCTTGATGCTGATACAACCTTGGCGCGAGATTCTTTTTCTAAAAAACTTACCCAGTTTGCTAACGGTGAGTACGATATTCTTATTGGAACTCAAATGGTTGCCAAGGGTCTTGATTTTCCAAACGTTACTCTTGTTGGCGTAATTGGTGCGGATCAAGCTATGTATAGTGAAGATTACAGAAGTTTTGAGCGAATGTTTTCTTTGCTTACACAGGTTGTAGGAAGAGCGGGTAGAGGCAGTAAACCCGGAAAGGCTGTTATTCAAACCGTTTCTCCCGATAGCCAATTAATAAAAATGGCTGTTAAACAAGATTACGAAGCCTTTTATAACACCGAAATATTAACCCGTAAACTTATGATATATCCGCCTTATTGTGATATGGTTATGATAGCATCATCTTCATCTGATCGTGATTTTGCGCTTGATGCGATTAAATCTGTATTTGAATCATTAAAAAACGGGCTTGAAAATGAATATAAAGATGTAAAGGCGGTTATTTTAGGGCCATCAGTTGCTTCTATACCGAAAATCAGTAACAGATACCGTTATAGAATGCTTATTAAATGCCGTAATAATAAACGCTTCAGAGAATTACTTAGAAAATGTTTAGAAATGAAATTAAAAAAAGATACGTCTGTTTCTGTTGATATTAATCCCGAAACAATTATTTAGGAGGAAAAAATGGCTATTAGAAATATAACTAAATACGGCCAAGATGATATTTTAAGAAAAGTTTGCCGTAGCCAGTTAAGTTTTGATGATCGTCTGGCACAAGTGCTTGATGATATGGCAGACACAATGTACAAGGCAGAGGGTGTTGGTCTTGCGGCGCCTCAGGTTGGAATACTCCGCCGTTATTGTGTTATTGATATTGGCGAAGGTTTGGTTGAACTTATTAATCCCGTAATTATTGAAAAACGCGGTGAACAACGCGAAATTGAAGGTTGTCTTTCCATTCCGGGCGAAAGTGGAACCACTGTCCGTCCGCAGTACGTAAAAGTTCGCGCTCAGGACAGAAACGGTAATAATATTATTGTTGAGGGTGAAGATTTAATGGCAAGGGCATTGTGCCACGAAATTGATCACCTTGATGGTATTGTATTTTTAGACCGATTAGAGAGGTAATTATGAGAATTGTCTTTATGGGAACTCCTGATTTTGCTGTTCCTACACTTGAAGCGCTTTTTAATGCGGGCCACGAAATAGCAGGTGTTTACTGTCAGCCCGACAAACCTGTTGGCAGAAAACAGATTTTAACTGCTCCGCCTGTTAAAGAGTTTGCTGTTTCTAAAAACTTAAAAGTATTTCAACCTACTTCTTTAAGAAATGAAGAAGTATATGAGGAACTTAAAAATCTTTCTCCCGATTTAATTATTGTTGTTGCTTACGGCAAGATTTTGCCTGAAAATATACTGAAAATTGCAAAGTATGGCTGTATTAACGGTCACGCTTCATTGCTTCCTAAATACCGTGGCGCTTCACCTATACAATGGGCTATTGTATGCGGCGAAAAGGTAACGGGTGTTACTACAATGTTTATGGACGTTGGTCTTGATACAGGCGATATTCTTGAAACTGTACAAACCGAAATTTTATGTGATGAAACCGGTGAGGAATTGTTTAACCGACTTTCGGTTTTAACTGCAGATTTAATGATTTCCACCGTTGATAAGGCGGAAAAAGGTTTACTTAATCCTATTAAACAAAACGATGCAGAAGCTTCCTATGCGCCTATTATAAAAAAGGAAATGGGATTATTAGATTTTAAAAAGGACGCCGTAGAACTTAAAAATCTTATTAGAGGCTTTAATTCATGGCCCGTTGCTTATACTTTTTTAAAAGGCAAACGATTAAAAGTCTTTTCTGCAGATATCGGTGAATACACTGCTAAAGCACCGTCTACTGTTATAAAATCCGACTCAGTATTACAAATCGCTTGCGGAAACAATACCTCGTTAATTCTTAAAGTAGTTCAACTTGAAGGTAGTAAACGTATGAATGTTTCTGATATGCTTAAAGGTAATGCTATTGAAGTTGGCGAAATGCTTGGCGGTGAATAAATGATAAATGCAAGAAAACTTGCTGTTATGGCACTTTGCAAAGTTGAAGAAGACGCTTCTTATTCAAATATTGTTTTAAATGAACTTTTTTCTCAAAACGCTCTGACTGAAAAAGATAAATCTTTTGTTTCTGCTTTGTTTTATGGTGTTTTAGATAGAAAAATTACCATTGATTATTACATTAACAGCGTTTCAAAGGTTAAAGTTAATAAGATGAATCCTTTAACCAAACAAGCAATAAGAATTGGCGTTTACCAACTTGTCTATATGGAAAAAGTGCCCGATAGCGCCGCTGTTAATGAATCGGTTAATATTATTAAACATTCAAACGAAAAAAGAAATTTTGGCTTTGTAAACGGTGTCTTAAGAACTATTTCAAGGCAAACTCCTGCTTTGCCGGAACCTAATTCTGTACAAAATATTTCCGTTGTATATTCTTGTCCTACAGAAATAGTAAACGGTTTTATTAATGATTACGGATTTGAGCAAACAAAGTCGATTTTACAAGCGTTCCTGAACCCTGCAGAGGTTTTTGTAAGAATTAATTCAAGTTTTGTAGCCAAAAGCGAGTTTTTATTAAAGGCGGAAGAAGAAAATATTTCTTTTTCAGATACAGATTATGAATTTTTGCTTAAAGCAAATGAACCGTCGAAACTGTTTTCTTCAAATATTTATAAAGAGGGCTTGTTTCACATTCAGGATATTGCTTCATTTAATTGTTCCTTAAGTTTGAAATGCGTTAAGGGAGAACGTGTGCTTGACGTTTGCGCTGCTCCGGGAGGAAAAAGCTTTAGTATTGCTGAATGTATGAATAATATAGGCGAGGTTGTTTCTTGCGATTTACACACTTCCCGTGTTAATTTAATAAAAAAAGGCGCTGAGCGTTTGCATCTTTCCTGTATTAATGCGATTACTAACGATGCAACGGTATATAATGAAAAATTGGGCTTATTTGATGCCGTTTTGTGTGACGTGCCGTGTTCGGGTTGGGGAGTTATGCGCCGTAAACCGGAAATTAAGTATAAAGGTGAAACTGATTTTAGTTCTCTGGAAAGTATTCAAAAGAATATTTTAAACGTTTCTTCTAAATATGTTAAAAGCGGAGGCAGACTGGTTTATTCAACCTGTACGCTCAGAAAAGCCGAAAATGAACGTATTGTTGAAGACTTTTTAAAAGACAATAAAGAATTTATTTTGCTTGAACAAGTGGTAAATTTCCCCGATATTAGCGACGGCTTTTTTCACGCAGTAATGCAAAAAATGTGAGGTGATTGTTTTGGATAAATCTGATATCAGGTCTATGGAATTAAACGAACTTAAATCTTTTATTAAAGATCTTGGCGAACCTGAATTCAGAGCATTGCAACTTTATAAATGGTTGCAATCGGGCGTAACAGATTTTTCTGCTATGTCTAATATATCCAAAACTTTACGCGATAAAATTTGCAGTGTTTCTTACATTGCAAATACCGAAATTTGCCGAAAACTTGTTTCAAAAATTGACGGAACCGTTAAATATTTGTTTAAACTAAACGACGGTGAGTTTATTGAAACTGTTCTTATGAAGTATAATCACGGCTATTCGGTTTGTATTTCTACGCAGGTAGGCTGCCGTATGGGTTGCAGTTTTTGCGCTTCGGGAAGAAACGGTTTAAAACGAAATCTTACGGCTTCGGAAATGATTGCGCAAATTACAACCGTTCAGCGCGATAATGATATTAGGGTTTCTAATATTGTTATGATGGGAATTGGCGAACCGCTTGATAATTTTGATAATACAATTAAGTTTTTGAAACTTGTATCAAGCGAAAATGGATTGAATATTGGCCTTCGCCACATTTCACTTTCAACTTCAGGAGTAGTTCCTAAAATTTATAAACTTGCAGAATTTAACTTTCCAATTACTTTATCAATTTCTTTACATGCTCCTAATGATGAAATAAGAAGCAAAACAATGCCTGTAAATAAGAAATGGAACATTGATACGCTTTTAAAAGCTTGTAAAGATTATCAAAATATAACAACAAGGCGTATTTCATTTGAATATGCTTTAATCGACGGTGTTAATGATTCGGCGGCTGATGCTAAAGAATTAGCAAGTAAGTTAAAAGGTATTATGTGCCACGTTAATCTGATACCCGCTAATCCTGTTGTGGAAACAACTTTTAAGAAACCTGATATTAAAAGTATTAAAAGATTCCAAAGTTTGCTTGAAGCATACGGTGTTAATGCAACAGTAAGAAGAACTTTAGGCGCCGACATTAATGCTTCGTGCGGTCAACTTAGAAGAAACATTATAGAAACGAAGGAGGGAGATAGCAATGAAAATATTCGGGCAAACAGATAAAGGTTTAAAGCGAAATGATAATCAAGATTATTTTGAATATCATTTATTAAACGATACTACGGCATTTGCGGTGCTATGTGATGGTATGGGCGGTGCTAATGCAGGTAACGTAGCGAGCAGTATTGCCGTTAAAACGGTTTGTCGTTATATTAAGTCTTCGTATCAACCAAATTTATCAAGTATGGCAATTGAAAATCTTTTGCGTTCTGCAGTGTTATCTGCAAATGCAGAAATATATAAAGAGTCGTTGAAATCTCCCGATTATAAAGGTATGGGCACAACTATTGTTGTCGCCTTCATAAAGAATAGTGTAATGTACGTGTTGCATGTTGGTGACAGCCGAGCGTATATTATGTCAAACGGTTCACTAAAGCAGTTGACCGTTGATCACTCTATGGTTCAATCACTTGTTGATAGTGGGCAGATTACTCAAGAAGAGGCTCGCGTACATCCTAAAAAGAATATAATTACAAGAGCTTTAGGTGTTAATGAATCGGTTGCTGCCGATATTGATATTTATGATTTATCTGATGATTCTGTTGTTTTACTTTGCAGTGATGGGTTGTCTAACTTTATGAGCGAGGATTCTGTTAAAAAGGAACTAATGTTAATTGATGATTCTATTACGCAAAGATTAATAAACGGTGCAAATGATGGCGGCGGCGGAGATAATATTACTGCTGTTATTATCGCAATGTAGTGGAGGACGTAATAATGGAAAATTATGTTGGAAAAAGATTAGACGGACGATATGAACTTCTTGAAATAATAGGCGTTGGTGGTATGGCTGTTGTTTATAAAGCCTATGATAACGTTGACGATAAAACTGTTGCTGTAAAGATTTTAAAAGAAGAATTTATAACAAATGAAGAATTTATTCGTCGTTTTAAAAATGAAAGCAAGGCAATTGCTGTACTTTCACACCCTAATATTGTAAAGGTGTTTGACGTTAGTTTTGGGGAAAAACTTCAGTATATTGTTATGGAGTATATTGACGGCATAACGTTAAAACAATTAATAGAACAGCAGGGAACACTTCGTTGGAAAGACACCCTTTATTACACTGTTCAGATTCTCAGGGCATTACAGCATGCTCACGACAGCGGCATTGTGCATAGAGATATCAAACCACAGAATATTATGGTGCTTGTTGACGGAACCATTAAAGTTACCGATTTCGGTATTGCAAGATTTGCAAGAAGTGAACCCAAAACGTTAACCGATAAGGCTATCGGTTCAGTTCACTATATCAGTCCCGAACAGGCTCGCGGTGATAATACCGATGAAAAATCCGATTTATATTCTGTAGGTGTAATGCTTTATGAAATGCTTACGGGTCAACTTCCGTTTCAGGCTGACAGCGCTGTTTCGGTTGCTATTATGCAACTTCAGCGTGAACCCGAACTTCCTACAACAATAAATGGTTCTATACCTGCAGGTCTCGAACAAATTACAATGCACGCTATGCAGAAAACTCCTTCTGCAAGATATCATTCGGCATCGGAAATGCTTTGTGACCTTGAAACCTTTAAAAGAGATCCTTCTGCCACTTTTGATTACGGCTATTTTGTTGATGATTCTCCTACACGTTTTGTTGATGATGTTGAAGAAATTGGTGAAAAGAAAACACCTTGGCTTCCCATTATTTCGGGAATTACAGTTACCTTTGTTGCTACTTTGATTATTTTACTTGCCATTTATATTCCGCGTATGGTTGGCAGAACTCCCGATGAACCTTGTCCAAATTTCCTTGGTCTTAAATGGGATGAAGTTCAAAGCGGTGAGTATTATGAAGACTTTGAACTAATTGCAAAGTTTGAACCAAGTGATCAGGAAAAAGGTGTTGTAATTGCGCAGTCTGTTCCTGAAAATTATAAAGTTAAAAAAGGTCAATCCATTACATTAACTGTAAGCAGCGGTGCTAAAACTGTTATGATTCCCGATATTTACGGTAAGAATCAGGAAGTATCGCAAAGCATTCTTAAAGAAGAAGGCTTTTTAACTGAGTTTGTAACTGTTGCAGATAACGACGTTGCAGAAGGTATGGTTATTAGAACAAGTCCTGATATTGGTTCTTCTATTCCCGAAGGCAGCACCGTTACTGTTTATATCAGTTCGGGCAAAGCAACGGTTATGGTTTCCTTACCCGATTGTGTGGGCTTAAGCAAGAATGATGCTGTTAAATTGCTTGAATCTAAAGGCTTGGTTGTTGGCAATATTAATGAAATTAACAACACAAATAAGGCGTATGCTGCAGGTACTGTTTTATCTCAATCACCGTCTTATTCTGCAGGGCAGCAGATTGGTAAAGGCTCTGCTGTTGATATTACAATAAGTACGGGTAATTTTGAAGTTTCGGTTGATATTTCTATACCTCGTGATTATATTTCAGATAGGGGTTATATCAGTCTTTGGCACGGTGATGAATGTATTTCTATATCAAAACTTGTTGATTTCAGAAGTAACACTAATTATAAGATGGCTTTTACAACCGATAAAGAGGCGCTGAATAACTGTGTTATCAAAATTAGCGGAGAAGATAAGATTTTCGAAAATTATCAGGAAATCTCTATCAATTGTGTAGACGGTTCTTCTGCTTATCACAGAACCTTTGGATATAACAAAAAACAGGTTAGCGAAGAATGATTGGTAAATTAGTCAAAGCTATTTCTGGTTTCTATTACGTAGAAGTCGATAATAGTATTATTGAATGTAAAGCACGTGGTGTTTTTCGAAAACAGGGAACTACTCCTGTTGTTGGAGATAATGTTGAAATTGAACTTACCGCTTCAGGCACTGGCGTTCTTAACGAGGTTCTTACAAGAAAAAATTGTCTTGTAAGACCTCAGATTGCCAATATTGACAAGTTATTTATTGTGTCTTCGTATACAACACCGTCACCGAACACCTTGCTTATTGACAGAATTACTGCAATTGCTTCTTTTTACTGTATTCAACCGATAATTGTTTTTAATAAAACAGATTTAGGAGATTTTACTGAATATATTTCTATTTATAAAAATGCAGGTTTTAATACTTACGCTGTTTCTGCAAAAACAGGTGAGGGTATTGCCGAACTAAAAAATGAACTTACCAATTGTATTAGTGCTTTTACCGGAAATTCCGGTGTTGGTAAGTCAAGTCTTTTAAATGTATTGTTTGACGGTTTAAATTTAGAAACTGCAGAAGTAAGCCAAAAATTGGGCAGAGGACGTCATACAACAAGACATAATGAATTGTTTAAACACAAATTTAATGGCTATGTTGCGGATACTCCCGGTTTTTCAAGTCTTGATAACATTCATTTAGGTTTTGATTTCAAGGAAAATCTTGCTGAATGTTTTTCTGATTTTTTGCCTTATCTTAACGGGTGTAAATTTAATTCCTGTTCTCACACTAAAGAAAAAGGTTGCCTTATTTGTGAAGCGGTTGTAAACGGAAAAATTGAAAAAACCAGACATGAAAGTTACGTTACTATTTTTAATGAATTAAAATCTTTAAATTCTTGGGATAAAAAATAAAGAATGCAGAGATTTCTGCATTCTTTAAGATTATCTTTTAATTTTGTGTTCGTTGTATAAATCGTCAACAAAGTTTCTAACTTCTTTTCTTATTTCAGTTGGCAACATACGGTATTTTTCAATAAGTTTTTGTTCAAAATTAGTTGTTACAAAACTTTCGACCTTAGGTTGTTCGGGGCGAGGTTCATTCAGTCTTATAAAAACGGGAAATAAGTCGTTGAAGGGTATATTAAGTGCATTGGCAACATCTTCTATAAAATTTATTGAAAGGTCGGTAGCCTTGTTTTCGTGATAAGCATAAGTGGAACGCGGAATATTAAGAAGTTTTGCTAACTCATCTTGACTAATCTTTTTTGCTTTTCTGTAGCTAATAATTCTGTTTTGAATTTCTTTTGTTTTTTTACCCGTTGTTTTGGGCTTATTATTTAAACTCAAAATAAAAAACCTCTTTCTGTTATTGACTATTTTAATATTTGCTGATATAATATGAAAGAATTAAATATGCTGAAGTGGCGCAGTTGGTAGCGCAATTGATTCGTAATCAATAGGCCGTGGGTTCAAGTCCCATCTTCAGCTCCATAATAAATCCGTTCACTTGTGTGGGCGGATTTTTATATTTACATTGTACTTTTTTTGTCGAAAAAAGTCAATAGTTCTTTACAAAACAAAAAAAGGACGGCATAATAGGTGTCGTTCTTATCGGAAAATTTGTAACCATACCTGTTTCTGTTAAGAACCGTCATCGCATTTGTATGCACAAATTCACTTGTGCGGTAGCCCAAACCCACAGAAGCAGAAAAGAGAAGATTCGTATATTATTAACGAGTCTTCTCTTTCTTTTTGTCTGTTAAGTGATATGCTGACTAAAGTCAGCGTGATATTTTCGCTTTACGAAAGTGATATTGAAGCCTTGCGGCTTCAGTGATATTCTATTCGCCCATAAACTTGCGAAGCAAATATCACTCGGCGTAAGCCGAATAACACTGCGTAGCAATAGAACTCGCCACAGGCGAATAGAACTGGCGTGATACGCCAAGCGGAGTATCACGCCAACCGTCCTCTATGTATTCTATATTAAGTTTAAGTATTCACGTAAATTATTGCTGTTGCCATCGAACAAATATGTATTAATTCCTACTTTTTTTGCTCCATTTATATTAGAAATGTTATCATCAATAAAAACACTTTCTTCTGCGTTTATTGAAAACTTGTTAAGCAAATATTCAAAAATATCTTTATTAGGTTTAACCATTTCAATAGGACCAGAAAACACAAGACCGTCAAACAATTCAAATAAGGAAACAATCGATTCAACCTTTGCGTAGTTTTCAACAAACTGTTTACTTATATTAGAAAGCAAGTAAAGTTTATATCCTTTTGCTTTTAGTTCCGTTACAATTTCTCTCATTCCGTCTATTTCAGGCAAGTTGTGATACCAATTATCGTATGCTAAAAACGCATTGTCAATTAAACTAACAGGTAGACGCTTTTTTACGTCATTCTTAATTTCCACGTCAGTTATTACACCTTTATCTAACTTATCCCAATAAAGCCTGTCGAAAATTATATCGCTAACTAATTTTATTTCTTCTTCATTATTAAAGTATTGTTTTGTCATATAATAAGGGTCAAAGTCAACAAGAACTTTACCAAAGTCAAAAATAATATTTTTAATCATAGTGCAACACTATATCCTTTCGCAATAAATGCTATGTTATTAATAATTATATCACAGGAATTAGTGTATTTCAATATAGAGTGTGAATAGTAAAAAAATAAATCGTTAGTTTTTAATGATATTCCGTCTGCGACGGAGCAACAGTTGTTTCTCTGTTCAGAATGTCGGATTTCACAAGCAGCTCCAACCAGTATTCAGTCTCGTAACACTCTTTTAAGGAATTTGCAATTTAGCAATAAATATTATAGCATATTTAATGAAATATTGCTACGCAATATGAAATAATCCTTTGGATTATGAAATATTTTGCCTTAGCGGCAAAATGTGAAATAAAATAAATCCCTCATACGCCGCAGCGCATTTCATAGTGTCAGCTATTTCATAACGCGAAGCGTTATTTCACAAATCCTGCAAGGGATTTATTTCATTGAAAAGAACCCGCACTTGTCGTAGACAAATGTGGGTTCTTTTCTGGTGGAGGTGAGGGGAGTCGAACCCCTGTCCAAAAATCTATCCATACGAGCATCTCCGAGCGCAGACAATTATTTGCGTTCCCTTATATAATCGGGAAGTGTCACCCTATTATATTTGGTAGCTCAAAGTCGTGACAAAGGTGTGAGCGTACCTTTGTTCATGTGCACCGCTAATCGACGCCCTCATTCAGCCGCGGTACTCTGAAATCAGACGGCTGCTTAATTAAGCAGCAAGAGCAACTTTATTGTTGTCGTTTAATTTTAAAAATTGTGAGTTTTAAGGTGGTCCCACGCCACCGCTCGCTTCTCGTACTTCAAAATCCCTGTCGAAACCTTTACACCCCCGTATATATTCTGTAATTATCGGTTCTGTTCTTTAAGGGCACGGTCAATATTTCGGTCAGCTGCTTTTTTTGCGGCATCAGCGCGTTTATCATAAAGTTTTTTACCTTTACATACGCCAACCTGTACCTTAACAAGTGAGCCTTTGAAATAAACCGAAAGGGGGATAAGCGTTAAACCTTGTTGCTTAATAAGCCCCAATAACCTCATGGCTTCACGTTTATGAACAAGAAGTCTTCTTGGGCGAAGCGGATCTTTATTGAAACGGTTACCAAATTCATAAGGACTAATGTGCAACTGTTTAATTATAAGTTCGCCGTTATCAATACTGCACCAAGAATCTTTTAAGTTAAGATTTCCGGCTCTGACCGATTTAATTTCGGTGCCTGTGAGTTCAATGCCTGCTTCAAGCGATTCTTCAACAAAATATTCGTGAAACGCTTTTTTGTTTGTGGCAATAGTTTTCAAATTTTCAGACATTGAAATCACTTCCTTTGCAAAATAGATAATTACAGCCTATGAATTATATCACAATTATACCCTAAAAATCAAGTTTAGTTACATTATAATTATTTGAATTTTCGTTACAAAGTGTAAAAATATGCAAAATAATGAATATTATGCAACAATTATGAATAAACATTAAATAAAAATAGCCCTAAAAACCGACTTTTTGCATAAATTTTAAAAAAAGACTTGCATTTTTATTAATTAGGTGTTATTATGTATGCATACAAAAAATTTTTTAGGAGGATCTAAAAATGAAAAAATTATTGGCTATTGTTTTAACACTTCTTATGGTTGTTGCTTGCTTCGCAGGTTGCGGCGCTAAGGAAGACAAACTTGTTATGGGTACTAACGCTGCATTCCCACCTTATGAGTTTGTTGACGATGACGGCAAGATTGTTGGTATTGATGCTGAAATCGCTGCTGCTGTTGCTGAAAAACTTGGTATGGAACTCGAAATTAAAGATATGGAATTCGATTCCTTACTTACAGCTGTTGAATCCGGCGCAATTGACTTTGCACTTGCAGGTATGACCGTTAACGAAGAACGTCTTCTTTCTGTTGACTTCTCTGAAACCTATGCTACAGGTGTTCAGGTTGTAATTGTTAAGGAAGATTCCGCTATTGCTACTATTGACGACCTCGCTGAAAAGATGATCGGTGTTCAGTCCGGTACTACAGGTGATATCTACTGTACAGATGATTTCGGTCAGGATCACGTTAAGCAGTACAATAACGGTGCTTTAGCAGTTGCTGCTCTTATGAACGGTCAGGTTGACTGTGTTGTTATTGATAACGAACCTGCAAAGAGTTTTGTTAAGGCTAACGAAGGTCTTAAGATTCTTGAAACTGAATATGCTGTTGAAGATTACGCTGCAGCGATTTCTAAAGACAACACCGAACTTAAGGATAAATTCAACAAGGCTCTTGCTGAACTTAAAGCAGACGGCACTGTTGCAAAGATTATTGCTAAGTACATTCCTGCAGAATAATTATTTTTTGAAGTTTTTTAAGCAGGGGCGGCTATGCCGGCCCTGCTTAATATATTGTGAAAGGAAAAATATTTGTGACTATACTTACTTTTTCCAAATGGTTAGAATCCTGTCCTAATTGGATTTCGGAATTACCAGAATGGTTACAAAATCTGTTTTTTCAACTATATCAGACTTTTATTTATCAAGATAGATGGAAATTTTTTGTAGACGGTCTTAAAATTACTTTTATTGTAACAATTGGCGCGTTACTTCTTGGTATAATTATTGGTTTGATTATTGCTATAATACGCACATCGTATGATTCCCTTAATAAAAGACCGTTCTTTTTATTTAGTTGGTTAAACAGTTTTTGTAAATTATACTTAACGGTTATTCGTGGCACGCCTATGATGGTACAGTTGCTTATTATGGGTTTTGTTATTATGGTTCCAAAGACCGATACCGGAATGATTGTGTGCGGTATTGTTACTCTTGGTATTAACTCGGGCGCTTACGTTGCTGAAATTGCGCGTTCGGGACTTATGTCTATAAGTAAAGGACAAACCGAAGCTGGGCGTTCTTTAGGCCTTAATTATGTTCAGACAATGTGGTATATAATTATTCCTCAGGCTATTAAGAATATTTTACCTGCGCTTGGCAACGAAATGATAACTTTGCTTAAAGATACTTCTCTTGTTTCTGTTATTGCTTTGCGTGACGTTACTAAACAAGCTCAGAATATTGTTAGTAAAACTTATCAGGCTTATGTTCCTTATATAAGTCTTGCTGTTATTTATCTTGTTATAGTAATTATTCTTTCAAAACTTCTCTCAATTCTTGAAAGGAGGTTGCGTAAGAGTGAACACTGATGTTGTTATTAAAACCGTTGACCTTAAAAAATCTTTTGGTGACATTCACGTTTTAAAAGGTGTTAATGCTGAAATTAAAAAGGGTGAAGTTATTGTTGTAATTGGCCCTTCGGGTTCGGGTAAATCAACTTTTTTACGTTGCTTAAACCGTTTGGAAGAACCAACAGGTGGCAGTATTTTCTTTGAAGACGTTGATATAACCGATCCTAAAACTAATATTAACTTACACCGCCAAAAAATGGGAATGGTTTTTCAACAGTTTAATTTGTTTCCGCATATGACTATTCTTAAAAATATGACCTTAGCACCTATTAAACTATTAAGTTTAAGTAAAGAACAGGCTGAAGATAAAGCAATTGAACTGCTTAAAAGGGTTGGCCTTGAAGATAAAGCAAATGCTTACCCCGAACAACTTTCGGGTGGCCAAAAACAGCGTGTTGCCATTGTAAGAGCTCTTGCTATGAACCCTGACGTAATGCTTTTTGATGAACCTACAAGTGCGCTTGACCCTGAAATGGTTGGTGAAGTTCTTGAAGTTATGAAGGAACTCGCAAAAAGCGGTATGACAATGGTTTGCGTTACACACGAAATGGGTTTTGCAAAGGAAGTTGCTGACCGCGTTGTGTTTATTGATGAAGGTATTATTATTGAGGAAGGAACTCCTGAAGAGTTCTTCGGTAATCCTAAATCACCTCGACTTAAGGATTTCCTTTCTAAAGTTTTGTGATTTTTTCTCTGGAGGAGATTTATTATGAAAAAAGAAGATATTAAAAAAGTTGTTTTAGCATACTCGGGCGGTCTTGATACATCTATTATTATTCCGTGGTTAAAAGAAAACTATAATAACTGTGAAGTTATTGCTGTTTCGGGTAACGTTGGACAGGCTGATGAACTTGAAGGTCTTGAAGAAAAAGCTTTAAAGACAGGCGCTTCTAAACTTTACGTTCTTGATTTGACCGATGATTATGTTGACAACTACATTATCCCAACAATGAAAGCAGGGGCTGTGTACGAAGATTATCTTTTAGGTACTTCTCATGCTCGTCCTTGTATTGCAAAAGGACTTGCAGAAATTGCACTTAAAGAGGGGGCTGATGCTATTTGCCACGGTTGCACAGGTAAGGGCAACGATCAGGTACGTTTTGAACTTACAATAAAGTATTTTGCTCCCGATATGCCTATTATTGCTCCTTGGAGAGAATGGGATATTAAATCACGCGAGGAAGAAATTGATTATGCCGAAGCGCATAACATTCCGTTAAAGATTAACAGAGAAACCAACTATTCCAAGGATAAAAACTTATGGCATTTATCTCATGAAGGTCTTGATCTTGAAGATACGGGAAATGAGCCTCAGTATGAAAAGAAAGGCTTCCTTGAAATGGGCGTTTCTCCTATTGATGCGCCTGACGTACCTACCTACGTTTCCATTGATTTTGATAAGGGTGTGCCTGTTGCTGTTGACGGCGTAAAGATGTCGGCTAAGGAAATAATCTTAAAACTTAATGAACTTGGCGGCGCTAACGGTATTGGTATTATTGATATCGTTGAAAACAGACTTGTTGGTATGAAATGCCGTGGTGTTTATGAAACTCCTGGTGGTACTATTCTTTATAAGGCGCATAGCATTCTTGAATCCATTTGCCTTGATAAAATGACGTTACACGAAAAACAAAGACTTTCCATTACTTTTGCTGAACTTGTTTATAACGGTCAGTGGTTTACACCTTTACGTGAAGCGCTTAGCGCTTTTGTAGACAAAACTCAGGAAAACGTTACCGGTACCGTAAAAGTTAAACTATATAAAGGTAACATTATTAACGCAGGTGTTTGGAGTGATTATTCTCTTTACAGCGAAGAAATTGCTACCTTTGGTGAAAGCGATTACGATCAAAAAGATTCTGCAGGATTTATTAATCTTTACGGTTTACCGATAAAGGTTCAAGCAATGGTAGATGCTAAGAAAAAGGGAGATAATTAATGGCTAAAATGTGGGCAGGCCGAACCGACGGTTTTACCGATTCTATGGCCGATGATTTCAATTCATCAATACATTTTGACTGTAAAATGTTCCGTCAGGACATAAAGGGAAGCATAGCGCACGCGGCTATGCTTTCTGCCTGTGGAATAATTAGTGAAGCTGAAAAAGATAATATAATTGATGGTCTTTCTTCTATTTTAAGTGATATTGAAGCCGGTAAATTAGAGTTTGATATGACCTGTGAAGATATTCATATGTTCATTGAGCAGGAACTTACAGCGCGTATTGGCGAAGACGGTAAAAAACTTCATACCGCAAGAAGCCGTAATGATCAGGTTGCACTTGATTTAAGAATGTATCTGCGTGATGAAGTAACAGTTATCAGCGAAATGCTTAAAGATTTAATTTCTGTTTTGTGTGAAAAAGCAGAGCTTCACAAACGTGATATTATGCCTGGATATACTCATCTTCAACGCGCTCAGCCGATTTCAATGGGACATCATCTATTAGCTTATGCTATGATGTTTTTAAGAGACGTTGACCGACTTAAAGACTGCCAAAAACGTATAAACATTTCGCCTATTGGTTGCTGTGCTTTAGCGGGTACAACTTATAATACAGATAGAAGAATGGAAGCAGCAGCACTTGATTTCAACTCAATTGCTTTAAATTCGCTTGACGGCGTTTCAGACCGAGATTTCTGTGTTGAATTGCTAAGCGCGTTATCACTTGTTATGACCCATTTATCACGTTTTAGCGAAGAACTTATTTTGTGGTCAAGTTGGGAGTTTAAGTTTATTGAACTGTCCGATGCTTATACCACAGGTTCTTCAATTATGCCGCAAAAAAAGAATTCAGATATGGCAGAATTAATTCGCGGAAAAACCGGCAGAGTTTATGGTGATTTAATTGGAACTCTTACTATGCTTAAAGGTCTTCCACTTGCTTATAATAAGGATATGCAAGAAGACAAAGAAAGCGTTTTTGATGCAGTTGAAACCGTTAAAAAGTGTTTACCTATTATGAACGGTATGATTTCTACAATGACAGTTTTGCCCGATAATATGTTATTGGCGGCACAAAAAGGTTTTATTAATGCAACTGACCTTGCAGATTATCTTGTTAAAAAGGGGATGCCGTTTAGAACTGCATACAAAATTTCGGGTACTATTGTTGGCGATTGTATTAAAAATAATAAAGTACTTGAGACGGTATCACTTGAAGAATATAAGACTTACTGTGAATTATTTGAAGAAGATTTGTACATGGAAATTTCACTTGAAACTTGTATGAATAAACGTACAAGTGAGGGTGGCACAAGTGTATCATCGGTAGAAGCGCAAATTAAGTTTATAAAGGAAAATTTATAATTATTATACCGTATAAGACCGCAGACGCGGTCTTATTTTTTAACTAAAAATTTTTATGGACATAGTATATATAAGGAACAAAATTTTTTAAAACTTGATTAAATTTTAAATTCCTTGGTAAAAATATCTTTAGAATATTTTACGGAGTGTGAAACGATAAATGATCATCAAACGCGGTGATATATACTATGCCGACTTAAGCCCCGTTATTGGTAGTGAACAAGGCGGAATAAGGCCTGTATTAATAATACAGAATGACGTAGGTAATAAATACAGTCCAACGGTAATTGCTGCGGCAATAACAAGCCAGAAAGAAAAAGCAAATTTGCCTACACATATAAAAGTAGAAGCTGAAGATTGCGGTTTATCTAAGGATTCTATTGTACTGCTTGAACAGGTACGAACCATTGACAAAAAGCGCTTACGCGAAAAAATGGGTACTTTAGATATAGAAGCAATGGGGCAGGTAGATAGGGCACTTTCTGTAAGTTTTGGGTTAGGTAATAACAGTATTTCTTCTAACACGGTTACATAACCGATAATATTTATAAGGCTCTCTAAATAGTGAGAGCCTTATTTTTTTGTTTTAAATATTGTAATAATTTTAAATTTGTGATATAATTGACGCATACAGAATTTTATTTCATAAAATTCTCAAGAGCTAACGCTCTTTTCTGCTATTGCGAGCACTGTGTCAATTGACGGCGTCGCAAAAATCTCCTTGCGAGCAAAGATTTTTGCTCCTGGTAAAATGATTTTGCTGCATTTAAATCGTGCACTAATTCTATAAAGAATTTCAAAAAAACGAACTCAAAAAGCCTCTCCTGTGTAATGTGCGAACTCGCAAAAGTGAACGCGGATGGGTTGTTAATGTAAGAATATGAACAATGCGAGGTTGTAATATGAAAAAAGTATTTGAAAACATTGATAATTTAACCGAGGAATATATTGATATTTTGGAGGATGTTGTAAATATCGAAAGCCCGTCGCTTGAAAAGGAAAGAGTGGATGAAGTGAGTAAATATTTCATTAAGCTTTCAAATAAAAACGGCTGGGAAACCGAAATTCAAAAATTTTCCGAGTTCGGCGATGTTGTTACTGTGGTTATGAACAGAAATGCGCCCGGCGGTGTTATAACACTTTCCGGTCACTTAGATACCGTTCATCCCGTGGGTCTTTTCGGAAATCCACCGGCAAAAAGAGAAGGGGATAAGTTACGGGGCCCAGGGGCTATGGATTGCAAGGGCGGAGTTGTGGCAGGATTTCTTGCTATGAAGGCACTTTCCGATGCGGGATATAAAGACAGATGCGTTAAAATGATACTTCAGTCCAACGAAGAGGTCGGAAGCCGTGACACTATTGATTATATTTGCGAAAGCGCTAAAGATTCGCTTGCCTTTTTAAATCTTGAGGGACACGAAGGATATTTTGAAGGAAAGGCGTGTCTTAAGCGCAAGGGAATTGCGAGATTTTTATTTAAGATAAAAGGAATAGAGGCGCACTCCTCATACTGCGCGAGAGAGGGTGCAAACGCCATTGCTGAAGCAGCAGCTAAAATTCTTGAGCTTGAAAAAATTAAAAATGACAAAGGGCTTACATTTAATTGCGGCGTGATATTAGGCGGAACGGCATCGAATACAGTGCCGGGTTCTTGTGAATTTAAGGTGGATGTTCGCTTTGCTACTAGTGGCGAATACGAGGAAGCGCTGAGAATAGTTAAAACCGTGGCAGAGATGAATTATCTTGAAGGCTGCACGACCGAAGTCAGTCAGATAAGCAAGCGCTCTGCTATGGAATTGAACGAGAAAAATACAAAGCTTTTAGCTGATATAAATAAAATTTTTACCGCAAACGGACTATCGTTGCTCGAAATCGGGGAACGGGCAGGCGGGTCCGATGCATCAAACGTCACATCTTATGGAATTCCGTGTATCGACTCGATAGGAATTGGCGGTGAAAGAGCTCATTCTGTTGAAGAATACGCGATTTTGTCGAGCCTTCCCGAAAGTGCTAAAAGAATTTCAAGTATTATAGTTAAGTTGTAGATTGATATATAAAGGGGCAAAAAAGGCTTCCCCTTGAGGGGAAGCCTTTGAGAAAAACAAAATTTTTTGTCCCTAAATTGACAAAATTATAATAAAGAATGTCGAATTTTTGCGAAATAGAAAAGCCTCCTTGTGTTAAGGAGGGTGGCACACGAAGTGTGACGGGAGGATTGTCAAACAACAAACAATCCCTCAGTCAGCTACTCTGACAGCTCCCTTTGCACAAGGGAGCCTTAGATGTGCGGCATCTAAATTATACGGTCTTTATAGAATTACTTTATAAAATTTAAAGGAAGTTATTATGAAAATTCTTGCTTTTGGAGAAGTTTTATGGGATATATATCCCGATAAAAAATATATAGGCGGTGCACCGCTGAATTTTGCCGCGCATTTGGTTAAACACGGTGAAGAAGCGTATATGCTATCTGCGGTTGGTGACGACGATTTAGGAGAGGAAACACTTTGCGCTGTTAAAAAACTTGGTGTAGGCACAAAGTATATTTCTGTTTTAAATAATATTCCAACAGGGCGATGTGACATTACGCTTGATAACAACGCAGTACCATATTATGATTTGAAAAGTAACGTTGCTTATGATTATATTAATTTTGAAAATATAAGCGAAGATTTTGACGTGTTGTATTTTGGTACCTTAGCAAACAGAAGTGAATTCAATTTTACTTCATTAACACGGCTTCTTGCTGATAAGCGTTTTAAGGAAATTTTTTGTGACGTAAATATCCGAGCGCCGTTTTATGATGTTGATACTGTTAAGCTTTGTTTTAAAAAAGCAACAATTATTAAAATTAGTTCTGAAGAAATGTCCGTAGTTTGTAATCTGCTTAATTTGCCAGTAACAGGTTACGAAGAATTTGCAAAAACGGTTAGTAGTTTATACACCAATTTAAAAATCATTATTATAACACTTGGGGAGAACGGCGCAATTTGTTATGATTGCGCATCTGATTCTCTGTTTAAATGCTCGGCACATAAGGTTCGGGTAGTATCAACAGTTGGCGCGGGTGACAGTTTTTCGGCGGCTTTTTTGCATAAGTATATGAAAAAGTATGATTTAAGTTCTTGTCTTGAACACGCTTCGCGTGTTTCGGGTTTTGTTGTTGCAAATAAGTCTGCTGTGCCTGATTATGATTTAAAATTTATATAAATTAAACACGGTTCGCTATTTGCGGACCGTGTTTTTATACATTGTAGGGGTTAAACCTGTTTTGCTTTTGAAAAAGTTGTTAAAGGTTCTTGTGCTTTTGAAACCGCTTTCGTAACATATTTCGGTTATGCTGATGTCTGTTTCTTCAATAAGTCTGATTGCAGTTTCAAGTCGGTATAGATTAACAAAATCAGTAAACGTCATATTAAACGTGTTTTTAAAGTAACGAGACATATAGTTGTAATCGTAACCAAGTATTTTGGCTATATCTTTGAGTGTAATATATTTGCTAAAATTCTTTTCAATATAGTCTACAATTTGCGACACTATTTCTTTTTCATTATTCTTCTTAGTAATTAATTCAATTTTAGATAAATATTCTTCACAAATTATATACAGACAGGATTTCATTGTCATAACAGTTGGTGATGTGTTATATATAATTTTTTCTTTTAGAAAGCTTAATGTAGTGTTATCTAAATTGAAAATAAAGCCGGAACCGGTTTTTCCTTTAATAAATTTAGAAAAATATTTTACGTATTCTTCAGAAAATACAAGCACCCAGTATTCTGTATTTTCTTCTGGTTCTATTTGATGTATGTCATAAGGCAAACAAAGTCCAAAATCATCTTTTTTAAGAACATAAACGGTATCATTAATTGTACACTTTACTTTTCCTTTAATTACGTAAATTAGTTCAAGATTTTTGTGAAAATGTTGCTCCCAAATTTCGTTGGTATAAAACACCGCATTGCTGTTATAATTCGCTTTTGAATTGCTAATTTGATGATAAATCATAATAAACCCTCTTAAATAAGATAAATTATTGCTTATATTTTACAATATATTACTTGTAAATGTCAAGTTTTTGCTATATTATATAAATAGATTGGGGGAAATTATTATGTTATACAAATATCCTAAAGTAAATGAAGTTATTCTTAAAGATAAATTCTGGACAAAGTATTTAAAAAATGTACGCTATAAAATGATACCGTATGTTTTTAAGAAAATGGAAGAGGTAGGCTATTTGCAGAATTTTATTGAAGTTGCCAATAAGTCTGATGCAAAACATTCGGGACCTCCGTTTTCTGACGGTTTGTTTTTAGAATGTATTCGCGGTGTTTGTGATTTTTTGGCGGTTGAAAAAAGCCCTATTTTAGAAACTTATATTGAAAAGGTAATAGGTATTATTTGTGATGCCGCAAAAGCGCAAGACGGTTTTTTATGCACCAACACAACACAGGATTATCCCGAAAAACGTTTTGGTGACAACGGTGGCCTTTTGTTCTGGCAACACGATTTATATAATCACGGTACTTTAATTGAAGCTGCAATTAGTCATTATAATGCTACAGGCAAAACCAACTTTTTAAGAACTGCAGTAATTGCCGCTAATCTTATTTGCAGTGAAATTGGTAAACCGCCTAAAAAGAATTACGTTCCTGGCCATTCTTTGGTTGAAGAAGCCTTTGTGAAACTTTATCGTTTGTTCCGTGATGATGAAAATTTATTGGACCTCGCTAATGAACTAAATGTTAATTATAATGATTACTTAGATATTGCAGAGTTCTGGTATGATGCCCGCGGTAATTACGAAGGCAGAACTGTTGTTGAATCAGTTAATCCTAATAATTATCAGGATCACTTGCCGTTTAATCAGCAAAGAGATGCGCAGGGACATTCGGTTCGCGCTATACTTTGCTATTTAGGTGCAACCGTTGTTGCTCAAGAAAAAGAGCGTGAAGATTTTATTGAAGCGCTAAATGCCTTGTGGGATAACGTTATTTATAAAAAATTGCACATAAGCGGCGGTATTGGCGCCAGACACGATATTGAAGGATTTGCAGAAGATTATAATCTTCCTAACGCTGCTTATCTTGAAACCTGCGCCGCTATAGGTCTTGCTTTCTGGAATAGTGAAATGAATAATTTGCAGCTTAATTCCAAGTATTTTGATTATTTTGAACGTTCACTTTATAACAACGTTATTTCTGCCATCGGTCAGGACTTCAACCATTTCTTCTATCAAAATCCGTTGGAGGCAGACGGCTCGCTTCACCGTTGGGAATGGCACGTTACACCTTGTTGTCCCGCAATGCTTCTTAAAATACTTTCCTGTTTCCATTCGTATATATATTCTTATAATATTGAGAATAAGTCTGTTTGCATCAATATGCTTCTTGATAGTGAACTTAAAAACAGCGTTGCAAACGTAAACATTAATAATAATAAGTTTTATATTGACTCTCATGGCGAAGAAATTACCGTTAAAATCAGAATCCCAGAATATATTTCTGCATTGGTTGTTACTCATAATATGAAACTTATTGAAAACTATGAAACCGAAAACGGTTATATTGTTTTTAATGGTATTTTTAGCAAAGACAAACCGGTATGCTTTACATACAGAACAGACGTAAGAAGAACATACGCAAATCCACTTGTTGAAGAAGAACACGGTAAGGTTGCGGTTTCTTACGGCCCATATATTTACTGCGTAGAAGGTTTTGATAACGGCGGTAAGGTTGATTTTATATTAAATGAAAAACCAAATTTCAAAGTTAAAGACGGCTTTATATACGCAACTTCTAATGAAGACGTTACTTTTAAAATGTTGCCTTACTATAAGTGGAATAACCGTGGTATAAATGACACCGATGCAAAAATGACGGTTTGGATTAATCAGGATAAAATGAAGGATAAAGAATACCTGGCGAATAAATGCGGAGAGAGATTGTACGATATTTATGAATAAACAGTTATACGATTTTATACTAAACAAAAAACATCACGCTTTCAGAAAAACTGTAAATTGGAATCTTGCCGAAGAATATTCTTCGGCTGGTTTTGATGCAATACAGCGAATGTCTGATAGATTTGTTCGTATGTGTAATGAAGAAACGGCCGTTATTCTTGAAAATGAGCAAATTGTTTTCTTACGTACTGTTGTAAACTTACCTGAGATTTTTACAGAGCAAGAATGGGCTGACATTAAGAGTAAGCACTATATTCACGAATTGGGATATATGTCTAATCTTTCGCCCAATTATTATGATACATTTGCTACAGGTTTGCTTGAAAAACGCAAAAATGCTGACGAATACGGCAAAATTGCAATTGACAGCATAATTGAACTTTCAGATAAATACCTTGCTGAGGCTAAAAAGCAGGGCAGAGAAGATATTGTTGAGGTTTTAACTCAGGTTCCGCGATATAAGGCGCGAAATTTCAGAGAAGCGCTTCAGTTTTTCAGAATTTTACATTACGCATTGTGGCTTGAAGGAAATTACCATAATACCATAGGTAGATTCGATAAATATTTTGTTAAATACCTTGAAGATGATTTGGCAAACGGAATTCTTACAAAAGAAAGCGCACTTGATTTATTGGAAGATTTCTTTTTATCGTTTAACAAAGACAGTGATATTTACGTTGGCGTTCAACAAGGCGATAACGGTCAGAGTATGATGCTTGGCGGTATTGATAAAGATGGCAACGATGTGTTTAACGTGTTGTCTGAACTTTGTCTTAAAGCCTCTTGTAACAATAAAATGATTGACCCCAAAATTAATTTAAGAGTATCAAAAAACACTTCGCTTGACCGCTTTGTTGAAGCAACGCATCTTACAAAAGCGGGACTTGGTTTTCCGCAATATTCTAACGATGATGTTGTTATTCCCGCATTGGTTAAACTGGGATATGATTATGAAGATGCTGTTGATTATACCGTTGCGGCTTGTTGGGAATTTATAATTCCGTTTGTCGGTGCTGACATTGCCAATATTTCAGCGCTTTCATTTCCTAAAGCCGTAGATAATGCTTTGCATTCTTCTTTAAATAAATGCGATTCTTATGATGATTTCTTTAATACAGTTATTAGGGAAATTAACGGTGAATGTGATAGTATTTGTAATAATATAAACAATCTATGGTTTGTGCCATCGCCGTTTATGAATGTTTTAATGGACTGCGATATATACAGTGGTGGTAAATATAACAATTTCGGTATTCACGGAACGGGTATTGCTACCGCCGCAGATTCACTTGCTGCAATTAAAAAGTATGTCTTTGATGATAAAAGCGTTAGCAAGCAAGAACTTCTTAAAGCAATTGACTGTGATTTTGAAGGCTATGATGAATTGTTACATAAACTTCGTTACAGTGATTTAAAACTTGGAAACAACTTAGATTATGTTGATGGCATTGCAACTGAACTATTAGATGCTTTTTCAAATGCTTTAAGCGGTAAAAATAATTGCCGTGGCGGTATTTACCGCGCAGGAACGGGCAGTGCTATGTATTACTTGTGGCATGCCAACGAAATTGGCGCCTCAGCCGATGGCAGAAGGGCTAAAGAGCCTTTTGGCACTAACTATTCAGTTAGTTTGTTTGCAAAAGTTAAAGGCCCTGTTTCGGTAATTGCTTCTATGACAAAACAACATTTTGAAAACGTTATGAACGGCGGTCCGCTTACTTTAGAGTTTCATCAAAGCGTATTTTCGGAAGAAGACGGTATTCAAAAGGTTGCCGCGCTTGTAAAACGCTATATTGAACTTGGCGGACATCAACTGCAACTTAACACAGTTAATCTTGATAGAATGCTCGACGCTCAAAAGCATCCTGAAAACCACAAACAACTTGTTGTTCGTATATGGGGTTGGAGCGCATATTTTGTTGAACTTGATAAAGAGTATCAAGACCACGTTATTAAAAGGCAGGCTTACAAGGTATGACGGGCAGAATTTTTGATATTAAGGAAATGTCGGTTCACGATGGTCCGGGTATCAGAACTACGGTGTTTTTTAAAGGTTGTCCGCTTCGCTGTAAGTGGTGTCATAATCCCGAAGGTATTACTGCAGAAACACAGTTGTTTTATAAGAATAATTCCTGTGTTAAGTGTGATAAATGCAATACCGCATGTTCGCACGATGAATGTAAACAATTCGGTAAATGCATATACGTTTGCCCTAATAATTGTCTTGAAATTGTCGGTCGAAGTGTTGATGCCGATGCCCTTGCTGATGAATTAAAACAGAACGCTTCGGTTTTGGGAGACAGTTTTGGCGGTTTTACCTTTTCTGGCGGTGAACCGTTAGCACAGCCCGAATTTTTAAAGGAATTATGCAAACAACTCAAATGTTATAATTTGTGTATTGAAACAAGCGGTTTTTCAAGTGAAGTGGTTTTTAAGGAAATAGTTAATTTGCTTGATTTTGTGATAATGGATATAAAACTGTTTGATAATCTGTTACACAAAAAATACACGGGTGTTTCAAACGAAATTATTCTTAAGAATTTTGAGTATCTTAAAAACAGTGGTAAACCCTATATTATACGCACACCACTTATTCCAAATATTACCGATTCTGAAGACAACTTAACTGCAATAGAAAATTTTATTGGTAATTCAACTTGGGAGAAAATTCCTTACAATGCAGCTGCAGAGTATAAGTATAAAATGCTTGATTTAGAGTATGAAATAGAAGAAGCTAAACGTTAACAGCGTTTAGCTTCTTGATTTTTTTCGGTATTCACTTGGTTTAATACTCAAAGTACGTTTAAAAACGTTCGACATATAATTAACATTGGCAAATCCAACTTGAATAGCGATTTCTGTTATAGTTAAATCGGAATTGATTAACAGTTTCATTGCTTGTTCAATTCTGGCATCATTTATATATTTAACCGGTGTTTTATTTGTGGCAGATTTGAACAGGCGTATTAGGTGGTTATTACTTACGTTTATAATGCTACTTAATGCAGACAGTTCAATATCCTGACTTAGGTTTTCATTAATGTATTTAATTACTGGTGATATTTTGTTATTATTGTTATTATTTGTTTCAACAGAATTATATATGTTGTTAATATAATGACAAATTTTAATAACTTCAGCATATATAAGCGCTTTTTTAAGTGGTTGTTCACAGTATAAATTGTAAATCGTACTAACGCAATCAGAAATTGAATTATTTTGCGGAATGTTAGAGTGAACAATGTTATCTTTAACTGTTTCTTTGTTTAAAAATTCATCTGGCTGTTTACCGAATAGATCTGTATTAATAATTGATATGTTGAATACCACACCCGTAATAGACGTGCTTTTGCTGTTCGAAAATACACTGTGGACAGAATAGGGAGGTATACAAATAATGTCACCGTCTTTGCATTCAAACTTATTTGTATCAATATAAACAGTTATTTCGCCATTGTCAACTTTTATAATTTCAAAATCAGAATGGTAGTGAGGAACAACTATATTTCCGCTACCGTTTTGCTTTGAACAGTAAACAGGGAAAGTCCTTTCGGCGTAGTTTTCAAACTTATAAAAACTCATAATTTACTCCAATGTTGATTTTTTATAATAATTTGGTGAAATTTTTATATTAAAATTAAATTTATGGTGTTATTATTATAACATAGCATAAATATTATTTCAACAATTATGAGGTGTTATTATGGTTCTTTCAAAAATTTGGTCACAGGGACAGTTGTTTGCTTTTTCAGCACTTGACGGTGTTTCAAATTGCTCTAACGATTTTGTAGGCATTTTGTCTGCAGATAGAATTGGTATTAGATTTTTCTCAAAAACCAAGAGAGAATTGTTTTTAGCACCAAAATGTAAATGTGATTATACGTACGAAGCGGTTTTATCTGATTTAATTGATATTAGTGTTGAAAATAAAAAATCGATTAAAATAATATATGCCGATACTCATTTAATTATTGGTAAGACAAACGATATCTTTTTGCCTATTGTTACTGTTGAAGGCAGCAATAATACATACAAAATTTCAGATATTGAAATACAAGATTCGCTTGACGGTGATTTTACAGGGATTAAATTCTGTAATAGTACCTTTTGTTTTGCTTATGGAAACAGTGAAAAGGAAGTAATAGATTTAATCAATAAAGGTTTCACTTTAAACATTGAAGCTGAATATGAAAAAAAGATTAAATTGTATAATAAATATTCCTTAAGCGAAACAAATAAATATGCTGCGCTTTATTCAAAGTGCCTTTCTACCATGAAGACGCAACTTTATTCTCCTGAAGGTAAGTTCGGTTATATTTGGTCTACTCCTGATAGACTTCCTCATAAGGCTTGTTGGCTATGGGATTCAGTTTTTCACGCTATTGGACATAGTAATTATAATAAAACTGTTGCAGAGGAACTGATTTTGAGTATATTTGATTTTCAAAGCGAAGACGGTTTTATTTCACATATGTCAACGCTTAAATGGCAATCGGCAATAACTCAACCTCCTGTAATAGCGTGGGGAGCAAATATTGTTTACAGCAGAACAAAAAATTTAGCCTTTTTAAGAAAAGTATACAATTGTAATAAAAAATTTCTTAATTGGTGTAAAGATAACCGCCGTGACACAACCGAAGAACTGTATACCTGGTTTACAGGTGATGACGTTAATTGCCGTTGTGATGAATCCGGAATGGATAATTCACCCAGATTTGATAAACACACAAGACTTCAGGCTATTGATTATTCGTGCTTTATGGCAAATGACGTGCGAAATATGGCAATAATTGCAACAGAACTTGAACTATACGATGAGGCGAAAATGTATAATAACTGGTTTGAAGAAATTAAATACTGTATTAATAATAAATTATGGGATAGCGAAGATGAGTTTTATTATGATTTTGACTTAAATGACAATTCGCTCCATAAAATTTCTTCGGTTGCTTCTTTTTTGCCCTTATTTGCCGGTGTGTGTGATAACGAAAAAGCAAAAGCGCTTCATAGTCATTTGTTAAATAAAGACGAATACTACACAGAATTTCCTATTCCAAGTATATCAAAAAAAGATGCTACATTCGGCAGTGATATGTGGCGTGGTCCTGTTTGGATAAATTACAACTATATGATTGCAAAAGGGTTAACAGAATACGGATTTAGTGAGTTGGCAGAAGAGATAATTGAAAAAACAATAAAATATATGAATGAGTGGTATTTAAAAAAAGGCACATTATTTGAGTTCTATGATTCAGAAAATAAAAATGCTCCGTGTGAACTTAACAGAAAAGGAAAACCGATAGAACCATACAATTTTGAAGTAAAAATGCAAACCATAAGAGAATACGGCTGGAGTAACACCTTGCTGTTTGATATTTTACACAACAAATACTTCTTTTAAGGAAAGTCGTTTTTGTACAAAAATTGTCAATAATTACTATTGACTATTAGCCGTATTTATGTTTTCATAAATTTGGTGATATTATGAATTGTGCAAAAATTAATTTTAGTTATTTACCTAAGGTTAAATATTTCGGTGTTGAAAAATTTGTTCCGCCCAGAAAACACATTAGCCGTACTATTGGGGAGAATATTATATATTTTATTATTTCGGGCGAATTAAACTTACTGCATAATAATAAACCTGTATGCTTAAAAAAGGGAGATATTGCATTTTTTTATAAAGGTGATACACAAGCGGCTCAACTTGCAAGCGAATGCGAATACTATTACATTCATTACTGTTTAGATGACTTTGAAATATTTGAATGCGAAGATAATGAATATTATAATTATTACAAAAAATCTTTTAATGAATATTTAAAATCTAATGTTCACAGTTTAGAAAGGTATAACTTTTTTTACACTGTTTTGCCTTTAAAATTTGCGTTGAGCACAAATAATGAATTTTTATATGCATTAGATAAGTTCAAAAAATTTCAATCGATTTTTTATGCAAAAGATTTTGAAAAGAGAATTATTGTTTCAAACTATTTTATTGAGTTGTTACTAAATTTTGAAAGCTTAGTTCAAAACTGCAATAATTCTAATGATGGATATCAGTTTTTTTCTATTGTTAGCGAAATTGCTAAATTTATTGAAAGTAATTTTTGTTTTGACATCGGCAGCGCTGAAATTGAGGCTAAGTTCAATTTTAGTTATGATTATGCTAACAGAATTTTTAAAAATGTTATTGGTGACAGTATTGTTAAGTACCGTAATAAAGTGCGAATAGATAACGCAAAATTTCTGCTTTCTTCAACACCCAAGTCTATTGATGAAATTACCGAAGCTGTTGGCTTTAAAGATAAATACTATTTTACCCGATATTTTTCAAAAACAGTTGGTATATCTCCTAAGCGATATAGAAATATGGTGAATAACAATGTTTTTTGATAAAACAGTATCATGTGTATATGAAAACGGAAAAAGAATAACAATGCTTTCTCTTTCCGTTCCCTTATTTTTTGAAGGTATTTTCTTACTGCTGTATAATACCGTTAATACTATCATCTTATCTAATTATTCTGAACTATCTGTTTCGGCTATTAATGTTTGTGTTCAAATTGCTAATATTGCTATTTGCATAGTTCAAATGTTTATCAAAGGTACTGTTGTAATTTCAAGTGTTTCTTTTGGCGCAAAGAATTATGATCGTGCTGCTAAAATTGCATTTAACGGTTTAATAATGGTGATATTTTTTAGTATTACCTGTTCACTAGTATTATTTTTTAAAGCTGAGAATTTATGTACTTTAATGGGCTTGTGCGGTGAAGTTAAGTATATTGCAATTGATTACATGAAGGTTTATGCGTTATTTTTTGTATTTTTAAGCACTTACAGTTTATTTAATAACTTATTAATTTGTAACGGTTATTCCAGGTACTCAATGATAATTGGAGTAACAAGCAATATTTTAAACGCTTTGCTTACATATTTGTTTTTGCACACCGACTCGTTTTATGGTTTTTCGAAAATTATAGGAATAGCGTTAATAGGCGGTATAATGCAAGTTTTATGTGTTATTGTTTCAATTTTAATTTATGCTTTAAAACATTGTCCGTTCAAAATTGCATTTAATTATAATCTTATATTAAATATTTTCAAGTTAGGCGTTCCTGCCGGAATGAGCATTTTATCGTTTTCGTTGTCACAAACCATTACTTCCGGTTTTATTATTGCGTTAGGGATTACGTTCTTTAACGCAAAAGTCTATATTTCCAATATATTAGGTTATATTTCAAAAGGCTCTCTTGCAGTTGGTCAGGCAGGTGCAGTTTTAATTGGCAGATATAAAGGGTCTTGCGAATATAATAAAATACTTAAACTTTTTAAGCAAAACATAATAATAAGCGTTATGTTAAACTTTTTTCTTTCACTTTTGTGTTTCGTTTTCCACAAGAATTTATTACGACTCTTTACAAATGATAAACAGATAATTAAATTGTCAGCAGTGATTTTCTTAATTGATATCATTTTAGAAATTTTCAGGGGAGTAAATCACGTTTGCGAGAACGCTTTGAACGCTTGCGGTGATGTAAAGTTCACCTTCACTGTTTCGGTTGTTTCGTGTTGGTTCTTCTGTGTTTTTATGGCGTATTGCTTTGGAATAACGTTTGGATTTGGATTGGTTGGTATATGGATTGCTTTTATTTCAGATGAAGTTTTCAGAGGAGTTCTTTATATAATTCGTCTGAAACGTGGAAAGTGGAAAGAAATCAATATTTAAAGAAGGTTCTCAACAGAGAACCTTCTTTTTAGTTATCGGATGTCATTTTTTCTTGTTTAACCTTATGGTCTATAATGTGACGGGAAGCAAGTTCGTTCTTTACGTCGTCAACACTTATGCCCATTTCAACCATCATTACCATAACGTGATATGCTAAATCGGCAATTTCGTAAATAGTTTCTTTTTTGTCATTAGCTTTTGAAGCAATAATTACTTCGGTAGTTTCTTCACCGATTTTCTTTAAAATCTTATCAATACCTTTTTCAAAAAGATAAGTAGTGTAAGAGCCTTCTGGCATATCATTTTTTCTGCTTTGTAAAAGTTTATACAAATTTTCCATTGAAAAAGCAGATAACGTTTCGCTTTCAAATATAGTATCGTTAAAGCACGAATCGGTTCCCTTGTGGCAGGCGGGTCCGTCTTTAATTACTTCAACAACTAAAGCGTCATTGTCACAATCGGCGATGATAGATACTATGTGCTGATAGTTGCCGCTTGTTTCACCCTTAAGCCATAACTCTTTACGGGAACGGCTATAAAAACAAGTTAGTTGTTTTTCAAGAGAAATTTTAAGACTTTCTTCGTTCATATAGGCGAGTGTCAGCACCTTTTTTGAATTGGCATCAACTACAATTGCCGGAATAAGCCCGTTACTGTCAAATTTTAATTCATTTATATTAATCATAATAGCACCTCGCGTTAAATTCGCACGTTAATATTATTGTTTTTAAGTGTGTTTTTTAAATCTTTTATCTGAACTTCACCAAAATGGAAAATTGAAGCAGCAAGCCCTGCATCAATATCGGGGATTTCGGTAAAAAGTTTTACAAAATCGTTTATGCAGCCTGCGCCGCCTGAAGCAATAACAGGGACGTTAACCGTTTCACAAACAATTTTTAACAGTTCAATATCAAAGCCTTGTTTTACGCCGTCAGTATCAATAGAATTAACAACAACTTCGCCAGCGCCGTTATCAACACAGCGTTTTATCCAGGAAATTGCTTCAATACCGGTGTCTTCTCGGCCACCTTTGGCAAAAACTCTGAATTCGCCGCCAACACGTTTAACGTCAACAGAAATTACTACGCATTGACTCCCGTATTTAAGCGCTGCTTCTCTTATTAAATCGGGGTTTTTAATAGCACCCGAATTAACGCTTACTTTATCAGCGCCGCATTTTAAAACTCTGTCAAAATCATCAACAGCATTTATTCCGCCGCCAACGGTAAGGGGAATAAATATATTTTCAGCAACCTGTTTTAAAATCTCGGTAAATAATTTTCTGCCGTCACTTGATGCCGTAATATCGTAAAAAACAAGTTCATCTGCACCGCAATCACTATAAAACTTACCTAATTCAACAGGATTTGAAACATCATTTAAATTAGAAAAATTAACACCTTTTACAACTCTGCCATCCTTTACGTCAAGACAGGGAATAATTCTTTTTGTAATCACTTGGCTACCTCCAATGCCTCTTTTAAGTCAATAGCGCCTATATAATATGCTTTACCTATTATAGCGCCGTAGAGGTTAAGTTTTCTTAAGGCAAGAATATCTTCAATACTTGAAACACCGCCGGAAGCAGTGATATTAAGGCTGAATTGCTTTGATAATTCATTATAAAGTTCGCGGTTAGTTCCTTGCATTGCGCCATCTTTTGAAATATCGGTACAAATTAAATACTTAACACCAATATTTTGCATCTTTTCGCAAAATTCAAAGCAGTTGTATTCGCTTTTTTCAAGCCAACCTTTAATTGCAACATATCCATCTTTAATATCAACGCCAACAGCAATTCTATCTTTATAAGTTTTTACGGCTTCTTTCAAAAAGTTTTCATCAATAACTGCCGCTGTTCCTAAAATAACACGGTCCACACCGCAATTAAAATACTTTTCAACAGTTTGCATATTTCTTATGCCGCCGCCTATTTCAGTAAATAGGGAAGTGTTTGATGCGATTTCTTTTACAACGTTAATATTAGGTGTTGTACCGTCCTTAGCGCCTTCAAGGTCAACAAGATGAATATGTTCAGCACCAAATTTTTCAAATTCTTTTGCAACGCTTAACGGGTTTTCACTATAAACCGTCATTTGATTATAATCGCCCTTAAATAATCTTACAGCTTTGCCGTTATACAAATCTATAGCAGGGAATATATTCATTGTTAATCTCCTAATTCACAAAAAGCTTTTAATATATTTAATCCAATTTCGCCGCTTTTTTCGGGGTGAAACTGGCAACCGAAAACATTTGCGCTTTCAACAGCGGCGGTAATGTGTTTACCGTATTCGGTAGTAGCAATAACCGATTTTTCGCAATTATCAGCATAATATGAATGCACAAAATAAACAAAATCGCCGTCGTTTATATATTTAAACAATTTGCTGTTACCTTTAAAGGTTAATGCGTTCCATCCAATATGTGGAATTTTTAAGGATTTATCTAAATTTTCGCTCATTGCAACAACTTCGCCTTTTATAAGACCTAATCCGTTATGACAACCGAATTCATAACTTTTTTCAAATAACATTTGCATACCCAGGCAAATTCCAAGCAGATATTTTCCTTTATTAACTTCATTAATAATAACATTATCAAGCCCGCTGTTTCTCAACTTTAAAACGGCATCTTCAAAAGCGCCGACACCGGGTAGAATTATTTTATCTGCTTTTTCAATAACTTTTTTGTCGTTTGTAATAACTACTTCGGCACCAATTGCCTTAAAAGAAGATACAAGCGAAAACAAATTACCAACACCGTAATCTACAATAGCAATCATTATAAAACTCCTTTAGTTGAAGGAATTTCATTAGCAAAATTGCTATCAATTGTAACGGCTTCTTTAAGAGCGCGAGCAACCGATTTAAAGGTTGCTTCAATAATATGATGTGAGTTTGTGCCGTTTAACAGTTTTATATGTAACGTTATGTTAGCGTGTCTGACAAAACTAATGAAAAACTCTTCGACAAGTTCGGTGTCAAAATCGCCAACCTTATATGCAGCAATGGGTAAATCAAAACAAAGATGCGCACGTCCCGAAATATCAATGGCACTCATAACAAGTGTTTCATCCATTGGTAAAAAGAAGTTGCCGTAACGGTTAATTCCTTTGTTTTCGCCAAGCGCTTCTTTAAGAGCATCACCAAGAACAATTGCTATATCCTCAGTTGTGTGGTGGTAATCAACGTTTGTGTCACCATTGCAAGTTACGTCTAAATCAAATCGAGCATGTTTAGAGAAAAGGGTAAGCATATGGTCCAAAAATCCGCAACCTGTATTAATGTTAGAAGCGCCGATTCCGTCAATATTTAGTTTTAATGATATATCAGTTTCGGCGGTTTTTCTGTTAATTTGTGCTGTTCTCATTGTTTTTTTCTCCTAAAATTTCTTTTGTTGTTTTAATGAAAATTTCCATTTCTTGTTTACTGCCAATTGTAATTCTATTGAAATTCTTAATACGCTGCGCAGAAAAATGTCTTACAAGAACACCTTTTTCTTTTAACCTTAAATACAATTCTTCGCCTGAAATTAAATTTGATTCAGCAAAAACGAAGTTGGCATAAGAATTAAGAACGTTGAAGCCTAACTTTCTTAATTCATTAATTGTATAATCGCGGTTAGCAATAATTTCATTACAATTGTTAACAAAGTAATCGTTATCTTCAATTGCCGCTTTACCTGCAATTTGAGTTAAGCGGTTAACATTATAGGGATTCGTTGAATATTTAATTCGCTCTAAATCTGCAATCAGTTCTTCATTAGCAATAGCAAAACCTAGTCTTGCGCCTGCCATACTCCTTGATTTTGAAAAAGTTTGCACACAAAGTAAATTATTATATTTTTTGGTTAGTTCAAAACAACTATTTCCTCCAAAATCAACGTAGGCTTCATCAATAAGCACAACGTTGTTTTTGTTAGAAATAAGAATTTTTTCTATTTCATCAAGCGAAATTGTGAGTCCTGTAGGTGCATTTGGGTTAGCAATAACTATCATTTTATTCTTACCGCAAAAGGCATCAACGTTAAGTGAGAAATCACTGTTTAAAGGTATTATTTCAGCATCAAGAGAATGTAAATTTGCAAATACGCTGTAAAAACCGTAAGTAATGTCGGCAAAGGCAATACCTTTACTTCCGAATGCAAGAAAAGCAAAATTCAATATATCGTCGGAACCGTTTGAAAGAAATATATTTTTCGTTTCAGTTTTATACAGGTCTGCAACTGATTGTTTCAGCTCTTTACATTCAGGATCACAATACAGTCTTAAATCGGCAACCTCGTTTTCATTAACCGCCTTTATAACCGCATTTGAAGGCGGAAAAGGCGATTCGTTAGTATTGAGTTTAATATATTTTTTGTCTTGCGGTTGTTCACCTGGGGTATATGCTTCAAGACATTGAAGTCTTTCATTCAAAAATTTACTCATTTTAATTATCCTCAAACCTTACAGTTGCGCTTTTTGCGTGGGCGGTAAGACCTTCCTTAGTAGCAAAAAATGCAACGTCATCGTAAACCTTATTAAGCGCGTCTTTCGTGTAATATGTATATTGGATTTTCTTTACGAAATCATCAACCGATAACGGACTCGAAAATCTTGCAGTACCTGATGTTGGCAGCGTATGGTTAGGACCTGCATAATAATCGCCCAATGCCTCGGGACAATATCTGCCCATAAAAATACTGCCTGCATTCTTTATTTTGTCAAGATAGTCAAAGGGGTTATCTACGCACAACTCTAAATGTTCGGGCGCTATTTCGTTTGAAACTTCAATAACGTCTGTAATACTTTCTGTAACAATTATCTTACCGTTGTTATCTATTGATGCTCTGGCAATATCTTCACGTTCAAGTTGTTCTAACTGTATTTCTATTTCTTTTTGAACACTTACTGCAAGTTCATAACTGTCGGTAACAAGAACAGCGCTTGCAAGTTTATCATGTTCTGCCTGAGAAAGAAGATCAGCCGCTACAAATGAAGGGTTACTGTTCGAATCTGCAATAACAAGTATTTCACTTGGACCTGCAATCATATCAATAGAAACTCTGCCAAAAACCTGACGTTTCGCTTCTGCAACAAATGCATTACCGGGACCGACAATTTTATCTACTTTAGGAATTGTTTGTGTTCCGTAGGCAAGTGCGGCTACGGCTTGCGCACCACCAACTTTAAAAATTCGGTCAACGCCTGCAATTTTTGCAGCAGCAAGAATAACAGGATTAACTTTTCCGTTAGCAGAAGGGGGAGTAGTAATGCAAATTTCTTTGCAACCCGCAATTTTAGCGGGAATACTGTCCATTAGTACGGTTGATGGATATGCCGCTGTTCCGCCCGGAACGTATAATCCGACCTTTTCTATCGGCGTTACTTTTTGTCCCGTAACAATACCGTCGTTTTCATTAATAATAAAACTGTTTCTTACTTGTTTAGAATGAAAATTACGAATATTTTCTGCGGCAGTTTTTATTATCTCAATAAAGCGCGGTTCAACTAATTTATACGCTTCCTCTATTTCTTCATTTGTAACTTCCAACGAAGTTAATTTTGCTTTGTCAAACTTTTCACAGTAATCAAAAAGCGCTTTATCACCGTAATTTTTAACGTTGTCAATTATATCGCTGACTATTTCGCTAACATCAAATTTACTTTCAACACGCGAAAAAATTTCTTCTTTTTTTACTTCGCCGTATTTTAAAATTTTAATCATTATTTTCCACCTGATTCAATAATTCTTTTTTAATTTCTTCAATTTTGTTTGCCTTAAAAGAATAAGAAGATTTGTTTGAAATAAGTCTTGCGCTAATATTAGTAATTGTTTCAAAGGGCACAAGATTGTTTTCCAACAGCGTTTTTCCTGTTTCTACTATATCAACAATTACATCCGAAAGATTAAGTATCGGAGCAATTTCAATAGAACCGTTTAAATGAATAATATCAATATCGCGACATTTTTTAGAATAGTAGGATTTTGCTATATTAGAAAATTTGGTAGCAACGCGCAGCGTTTTTGTTTCGTCGTCTACAAAATCGCTTTTAGCCGCAACCGCCATTCTGCATTTGCCAATATTAAGGTCTAAAAGTTCATAAACATCCGGACTGTATTCAAGTATGATATCTTCTCCTGCAACACCAATATCGGCAGCGCCGCGTTCAACGTATATAGCAACATCAGAAGGTTTAACCCAGAAATATCTAATTCGTTTTTCGGTATTTTCAAAAATTAGTTTGCGATTATTTTCTTTAATAGAAGGGCATTCAAATCCCGCTTTTTCAAACATTGCGTAAACTTTCTCGCCAAGTCTTCCCTTAGGCAGCGCAACGTTTATAAACTCGTTTTCATTCTCTTTAAGTGTTGTTTTTCTTTCAAGTTCATCTAAATATACAGCAAATCCCAAGGCAGAAGCATTTTTTCCCATTCGCTTGGTGAGTTTGTCATATTGACCGCCTGAAAGCACTTTAGAGGAAATTCCGTTTATATATCCCTTAAAGACAATGCCGCTGTAGTAACCATTAAAGTTCAATATTGAAGCGTTTATATTAACATTATCTGCATAACCGTTTTCACACAAAAAATTATAAACGTTTTTCAGTTCATTAAAATACTTTTTAGACTTTTCATTAGTAACGTTCTCAATAGCATTTAATGCTTCATTATTGTTGCTGTACTTCTTTATTAAGCATTTTAAAGCGTCGAATTGCTCACCATTGCAAACAGATTTTAATAAACCGCCGTTCTTTTCAATTATTGCTTTTACAACGTCATCTTTTTGATAACTGCTAATTCCGTATTCTTCAATTAAACTTTCAACAAGTCCAATATGTGATAAGTGGAGAATATAATTATTGCTAAGAACCGAAAGACTTTTAAGCGCTAAAGAGGTTACTTCAAAAACTTCGTTATCGCCAATTGCGCCAATGCATTCCAGCCCCGATTGCATAATCTCTTTATATTCGCCGCTTGAGTTAGCAATTCTGTAAACGTTTTCGTTATAATAGTATTTTTCGGTTCCGTCAGAATTTTCTTTACAGTTTTTAATTATAGATAAAGTTACATCGGGTTTCAGTGCCAAAAGTTTTCCTTTAGAATCATTAAATGTAATTACACCGTCTGACACTAAAAAATCTTTGTTTTTAGAATATAAATCATATTCTTCAAATTTGCTCATTTTAAAATGACGATAGTTATATTCTGTAAATAATTTTCTTAATGCAAAGACTGCTTTTTCATTATCTCTTAAAATACTAATATCAAAATTCATAATTATTTATCCAACCTATCAATAACTGTTTTATAGCCGCCTTCGCCGTAATTAAGACATTTATTAACACGGCATATTGTCGCTGTGCTGGCGCCGGTTGATTTATTAATATCTACATAACTCTGACCATCAATAAGTTTACAAGCAACATCTAAACGTTGCGCCATAGATTCAACTTCTTGAAAAGTACAAATATCATCAAAAAAATTAGCGCACTCTTCAACTGTTTCCAATTTTAGTATAGCATTATAAAGTTTTTTTATTGCGTCGTTCTTTTTAAGAGTCATTTCTTCACCTCATAAAAAATAATACTTTAACATTTTATCACTTTAGAGCGATAAAGTCAATAGTTTATTTTTAAATAAAAAAGGCTTCTTTTTGAAGCCTTAAATTATTATTTTATTAAATCCTTAATTACTTCGCCTGCGGCTATAAGACCCGCAACAGCAGGAACGAATGAATTACTAGACACAATTGGCTTATTATTTAAATCAGTATTTGACACTTTTGGGCAAATTAGTTCTTCTTTTGAGTAAACAACTTTTAATTTATTTATACCGCGAACCTTTAATTCTTTACGCATAATCCTTGCAAGGGGACAAATTGATGTGTTATATAAGTCATCAACTAAAAACTGTGTCGGATCTAATTTGTTGCCGGTGCCCATAATGCTGATTATAGGGGTATCAAATTCTGAACATTTTACTGCTAAAAGAATTTTTGCAGTAACGGTATCAACTGCGTCAACAACGTAATCATATTTGCTAAAATCAAACTTACAGGCAGTATCGGGTAAAAAAAACTCATTATAGCAATTAATTTTTAAATTCGGGTTTATTTCAAGTAAACGTTTTTTTGCTGCTTCTACTTTAATTTCACCGACGTTATTATTAGTAGCAAAAATTTGTCTGTTGATATTTGTAATGTCAACTTTATCTTTATCAATTACGTCAATTTCACCAATTCCGCCGCGCACAAGCGCTTCTGCAACGTGACCGCCAACACCGCCTAGCCCGAAAACAGCAACTCTGCTTTTTAATAGTTTATCGATTGCATTACCGCCAAACATAAGTTCACTTCTGTTTAAAAACTCTTTCATAACACACCACTTTCTATGTAGATAATTTTATTTCACAAATAAATGTTTGTCAATAAAAAAGTCTTGTTTTTATTTATTAATGTAGATATAATAATAATAAATAAAATTATGAGGTAAATTATGAAAACTTTTAAAGTTACTGGAATGAGTTGCGCTGCCTGTCAAAATAGGGTTGAAAAAGCAGTATTGTCGGTCGATGGCGTTAAAAATTGTACTGTTAGTTTACTTACAAATTCTATGACAGTAGAAGGTGAAATATCTGAAAACGATATTATTGCGGCTGTTTCTTCGGCGGGATACGGAGCGCAGGTAACTACCGACATTACCGAAACTGTTTCGGTTGAGAAAAAATACAATAAAACTCTTATAAGACTTATAGTGTCGGCAATCATTTTGTTAATTCTTATGTATTTTTCAATGGGACATACAATGCTTTCTTTGCCTTTGCCTATCATTTTTAACGGCAATCCTTTTTTGTTGTGTGTTGTTCAGTGGTTACTTAGCACTTTAGTTTTGATAATTAATAATAAATTCTTTATTAACGGTGTAAAAAGCATTGTTAAATTATCACCGAATATGGATTTGCTTGTTGCAATGGGCAGTGCCGCATCCTACATTTACAGCATTACTGTATCACTTAAAGTTTTTTCCTTTCAAAGAATTGGTGACGTAGTTGCCGCGTTTTCTAATCTGCACGATTTGTATTTTGAAGCGGCCGCAATGATTCTCACACTGGTTACGGTTGGAAAATTTCTTGAATCGCTTCAAAAAGAAAAAACGACAGCGGCGCTTAAAGGTCTTATTGAATTAAAACCGCTAACCGCTTGTGTCTTGAAAGACGGTGTTGAAGTAAGAATAAATGCAAGTGAAGTTGTTTCGGGTGATATTTTTATTGTAAGACCAGGTGAAAAAATCCCCGCAGATGCAGTTGTGGTTAAAGGTAACAGCGCAGTAGATGAATCGGCGCTTACAGGTGAAAGCATTCCAAGTGAAAAGGGTATTGACAGTAAAGTTTATTCCGCAACCACTAATATTTCGGGGTATCTTGAATGTAAAGCAACAGATGTAGGCGAAGATACCGTACTTTCTAAAATTATTCAAATTGTTTCAGATACGCTATCCACAAAAGCTCCTATTGCTCGTGTTGCAGATAAGGTGGCAGGGATATTTGTTCCTTCTGTTTTGTGCGTTTCGTTAATAACTTTTATTATTTGGTCTTTAGTGGGAAAAGATATTGGTTTTTCTCTTGCAAGAGCAATTTCTGTTTTGGTTATAAGCTGTCCTTGTGCACTTGGACTTGCTACTCCCGTTGCAATTACGGTTGGAAATGGCGTTGCCGCAAAGCATGGTATTCTTTTTAAAAATGCCGCGGCCATTGAAACTTGCGGAAAGATTAAAAACGTAATTTTAGATAAAACAGGAACACTTACAAAAGGAAAACCCGTTGTTACTGATGTTTTAGAGTTTGGTAATATTAGCAAGAACGAACTACTGAAATACGCATATTCGCTTGAAAAACATAGTGAACATCCACTTGCTACAGCAATTAATAATTATTGCGAAAAAATAGGAATAACCGAGTATGAAATAGATTCCTTTAAGGCGTTTTCGGGTAACGGTATTTCTGCCAATTTTAACGGTAAAGTATTACTTTGCGGTAAAGAAGATTTTGTTAGTGAATATACAATTATTAGTGAAGAAGCAAGTAATATTTCGGTTTCCCTTGCAAACTGCGGAAAAACTCCGCTTTACTTTTGCTATGATAATAATTTTTTAGGAATTATTGCTGTTGCCGATTCTTTAAAAGAAGATAGCAAAAATGCAATCGAAAATTTAAAAGACAGCAATTATAATGTTGTACTGCTCACAGGTGATAATGAAATTACCGCTAAATCTATTGGTAGCAGCGTTGGTATTAGTGAAATTTATGCAAATGTTTTACCTGATGAAAAGACCGATGTTGTTAAGAAGTACCGCTCTAAAGGTTATACCGCTATGGTTGGTGACGGTATTAACGATGCCCCGGCTCTTACCGTTGCAGATATAGGTATTGCAATAGGTACCGGCGCCGATATTGCAGTTGACGCCGCTGACGTTGTTGTTATGAAAAACAGTATTAATGACGTTTATAAAGCGCTGATGCTTGGCAAAGCAACTTTAAAAAATATTAAAGAGAATTTATTTTGGGCTTTTATTTATAACGTTATATGTATACCTCTTGCGGCGGGTCTATTTATTCCGATTTTCGGTATTGGTCTTAATCCAATGTTGGCGTCTGTTGCTATGAGTTTGTCGAGTGTATGCGTTGTTAGTAATGCATTAAGACTTAATAATTTTAGAATTAAAAACAAAGGAGAGAATAAAATGAAAGTTACAATTAAGATTGAAGGAATGATGTGTCCGCATTGTTCGGGTCACGTAAAAAATGCGCTTGAAAGTATTGAAGGTGTTGTTTCAGCGGAAGTTTCTCACGAACAGGGAACAGCCGTTGTTGAAACTGTTGGTGAGATTAGTATTGAAGTTCTTAACAGTGCCGTTGTTTCTGCCGGATATAAGGTAATTTAGTTAAATTTTATTGAAACAAAATCACATATAAAATATATTTTTTTACATTGACAACTTTTTTTTGGTGCTTTATAATTGTAACTAGAAAAATATTAGGAGTTGTTAATTTATGAAAAAGTATTTAAGCATTCTTTTAACCGTTTGTCTTATTGTTTCTGCAATTTTTGTTCCTATGAACGTTATTGCAGTCGAAACAACTAATGACAGCGGTTATTTCTTTACTGATTTTTCAAACGATGATTTTAAACTATTTGAAGAGGGAGAAGCGCAAGTGGACAGTGAGGGTAATGAGTTTTATCCGTTTTCTTATCACAGTTATTATGCTGATGAAAGAACTACTTGCAAAACAGAACTTGTTACTTTAACAGATAATAATAACGAAGAAAAAACTCTTCTTGATATTAAATCACAATCTACCGAAAACGGTAAGTTTGTTAGTGAAATTGTTCTTGTTCCAACCGATAAAGATGGTAATCCTTTTGTTATTGATAACAATTCAAAATATAAGGTTGAATACAAATTCTACGTTAAAAACGTTGTAGAGTGGCGCAATCTTGGTTTTGGTCGCGGACCTATTCATTCTTATACCGTTAACGGTAAAGAAACTCTTGTAAGCGGTAACACTACTTCTACAATTGAGATTCCCTACAATTCTATGAATTATCAGTACGATAGTACCGGTAAATTTGAAGAACGCACAAGTAAAACTGGTTGGCTATTACCGAATGGTACTAACCGTGTTAATATTACTTACAACAATAAGTACACCGCTGAAAATTGGTATGATAAGCCACTAACAGGTTCACTTATGTTCGAAACAGGTGAATATGATGTTGTAGGCAACAAGTTTGATATTATTGCAAATGACGGCACTTCTGTTCTTACGTTTGATAACTATTTTGCTATTTATTTAAGCATAGGCTACAGTGTTGATGTTCCTGCTGAAGTTCTTTTCGATTACGTAAAGGTAACTAAGGTTATAGAAAACGTAACTTTCGATGCTAACGGCGGTACTGTTAACAATTCGGACTCTGCTGTTGTTACCGGTTATGCGGGTGATTTATTACCTGTTCCCGTTAGAAGCGGTGACTGGGTGTTTGATGGTTGGACATTTGAGGATGGCACTTCCGCTCCTGAAGTATATTCTCCCGCTCTCACAGGTAAAAAACTTTATGCTAAGTGGAGCGAAGGTGTTTGTCCTGTTGTTTATGACTTTGATCATAATGAAATAATTAACACAAGCGGTGAAAATAAAAAGATTTTAGGTGCCGATGGCGTTGAATATAGTATTGGTTCGTGGTGTTTCCAGACAATCCGCGCTAATTCAAAAGGCCTTGGAAGAAACGGTTCGTACGGACTTCGTTGCGGAGCGGGGGATCAAACTTGGGGCGTTAACGGTTGTTATCCTCTTAATGATGGCACTAACTTCTATTACTTAGAACCTAATACGTGCTATACCGTTACATTAGATGTAAACGCAACAGAGGTTGTTGACCGTGAAGTTGGTAGTCCTTTCCATTTAGTATACGGTCCGTATTATGACGGCAGCAGTTGGTCTACAGATAGTAAACGATATCAAGGAGAACTTACAAATATTGTTCAGTATGAAAAGGGTGTAGCAACATATCCCGATGCTGCTTCGGTTGTTGAACACGATGACGGTTGGAAAACTCTTACATTTAAGTTTACTACTCCTGTTGCATTTCCTTCTAAGGAGGCAAGTTTCCCACTTGGTAATATTTTAGCAATTTATGGTAGATGGACTAAGGGAATTACAATGAACTTTGACAATATTATTGTTGAAAAAGCACCTGCTGTTAACTTTGTTCTTGAAAACGGAACATTTGAACGCCAGAATTATTTTGTTGGCGATAAAGTTGTTTTCCCCGAAAGCGATAACACATCTAAAGACGTGTATTTTGAAGATGGCACAGGCTATACAACATTTGGTTTTAATTGGTATACAGATGCTGATTGCACAAAACTTGCAGATACTGAAAATACAGTTGTTTCTAACAAGAATTTAACTTTCTACCAGAAAAACAACACTTTAATTGATTTTAACGATAACCAGGTTAGTTATTTTGGTTTTGAAAACGACGAAATTATTGAAGGTTTTGCAAACGTTAACGGCGGTTATGAAAGTTTAACTGCGGGCAAGGCAATTGAAAATTATGCTTATCTTGGAAATGGCTCTATATCAAAAGGCGTTACATATAAGCTTACTATGTTCTATAAATCCGCAAGCAACGTTGATTTTGAAATTCACGGTCTCAACTCTAAACTTAACGCAGCAAATAATTGGACTAAAGCTGAATTTAGTTTTGTTGCAAAAAATAACGATCTGATTATAAACTTTAATAACGTTCCGTCTGAACTAATTATAGATACAATTGTTGTTTCAAAAGTTGCCGTTACCGAAGGATTTTCTATTCTTACTTCTGAGTCTGAAGCAACTGTAAACAAACAGGCAATACGCGCTTATTTTGCTTATAATGCAGAAAACAATAAAGTTACACTTAACGGAAGTGAGTTTGATGTTGTTGAACGCGGTATAATTTTTGCTTCTGCATTAAACGATGGCGAATTGACTCTCGAAACAGAAAATACCGTTGTTGTTTCTAAAGATAATAACTTTGAAAATTGTTGGAACTATGAAGACGGAAAGATAACTTTCAGCGCTTACGTTAAAGATTTCGGTCTAAACGACAAACGTGAACTTTATGCCGTTGGTTACGTAAAACTTTCCGATGGTGTCACATACTATTCTGAAGTTCAAAATAATTCGGTGGATTTTATGAAAAAAGAAGAATTATACAAAACAAAAACAAATACATATAGTCTTTTAGACCAAAATGTTTTAGATAACGTTGTGTTAAACCAGCGTTATGATAAAACCGCTAACGGTGTAACATTTGACTGGACAGCATCTACTTTGAAATATAAATCACTCTCAAAAGGCGAAACAACTGTTAATTTAATTATTAATAATGTTGTGGATGCTACTGCTACAACCAATTTAACTTGTAGCTTTAAAGTTATGATAGACGGTGTGTTACAGCCCGAAAATTATTCTGTTAAGGGTAATGCAGGCGATAAGGTTTCATTTACCTTTAATGTTGGTGAAGAACTTAAGGAAAGAGTTATTGAAGTGACACGTGTTAATGAACGCGGTATATGTATTCTTGACCTTGTAGACTTCACAATTCACGGTGAACTTTTAAAAACAGAAGAACAGGATATATTAATTGAGTTCATTGGCGATAGTGTTACTTGCGCAGGTGCTATGGGCGGCGATGGATTACAGTCTTATGCATACAGAACTGCTCATGCTCTTGGAACAGATTTCCGTATGGTATCTCAAAGCGGTACCGGTCTTATGTATAATTCTGGCGGCGAAGTTAACGATAAATCTGTTTGGACTCGCGGTTATAAATATGAAAACTATATGAGAAGCAAAACCACAATGACAACTTATGACAGAATTGCTGATATTGTTGTTATTAACGTTGGTACCAATGACGTTGCTTCACGTTTTGCGGGTCATTGCAGCTGGACAAACGATGACTTTGTTGAAGCAGGTAAATCTCTTATTGCTACCGTTAAATCGTACAATCCTGATGCAATTATCGTTTGGTGTACTAAGGGTATGGAAGGCGGACATACCACCGCTGTTAATATGACAATTGAAGCATTGGGCGGCCCCGAAAACGGATACTACGTATGCGATTTTAAAACTGCTTACCATGACGGTTCTGATAATTGGCATCCTGGTGTTGAAGGTCACAAATCAATGAGTGCTACTATGATTGAGTGGTTTAATCAGTCTGGCATTTTAGATTAATTCAATATTTAAAAAGAGAAGGTTCGTTATGAACCTTCTCTTTTATTTTTTGAATTACATTTTCGTTTAATTGCGGATTTTACTTTTTTATGCATATCTGTTAATACTGCAAGTGTTTTCGTATCATTTGGAAAAATTAGGCGCAAAAGCAAAATTGCTATAGCAACGGTAAGTATTTTTTCGGGGGAAATTGGTAGCCAAAGAAAAGTTAAATAACCGCCCGAAATTGCCATTAACCAGCCGATTTTAAAATATGTACCTAACGCAAAAGTTATGTACGACCATCCGTTAGTAATTATCCACGCAATACCTAAGCATAACAGTAAACGCGGGTTTAAGATGAATTGTAAAATTTTCTTCAGTTTTTCTTTAAAATTAATTTTCATAATCTTTCTGTAATTGTTAAATTGTTTTTTATTATAATACTACAAAAGGCGATGTATTTCAATTACTTTTATATATGAATTTGAACTCTTACATAAAAAATGAAATCCGTGCAAGCACGGATGAAATCTGCTATGCAGATGAAATCTTCGGCTTTGCCTCAGATGAAATTAAATCCACCCATCCGCCGTCGAGGCGGATTTCACCCAACGAAGTTGGATTTCATCGTCGAAGACGATTTCACCCACCCGCAAGGGTGGATTTAGTAGAAAAACCGACTTGTCAAAACAAGTCGTTTTTTCTGGCTGGGGTGGCAGGATTCGAACCTACGAATGCAGCAGTCAAAGTGCTGTGTCTTACCGCTTGACGACACCCCAATATTAAAAAGAAACCCTTTTGAGTTGCAAAAGGGTTATTTGTGGGGTGGATAATGGGATTCGAACCCACGGCCTCCAGAGCCACAATCTGGCGCGCTAACCAACTGCGCCATATCCACCACGAACAAACAATATTATATCAACAATAAAAAGGTTTGTCAACCATAAATTATAATTCAAAGTCACTTTTTGAATAGTTTTTTTCTAAAACAAGAGTGCTTGGTTGCCTTTTTAGCGGATCATACTTGTATTTACGGCAAGAATTATTACTTTCGGTTACTCCTTTGTACTTGCAAACCATATCATCGGTAAAGGACAAGGGAGTAGAGTGAATGCAATATTTACAAGCGGGTGATATTTTTTTGTTAAATATTTTAGACATATTGTTTCCCCTAAAACTTTTATTATTTGTATTATATCAAATCTTTCGGCAAATTTCCACTACTTTTTCTGTTTAATGACAATAATAAGCAAATTAGCGCAAAAATAACAGCAATAGCGTAAGTATAGTTATTGGGCAGTTTTAGTTCAATTGAATCTCCTATATTATTAAATACTGCAGTTTTAATTTTAAACACAAACAGAAGTGTTTTTAAAAATATAACCGCAATTACACCGTGTAAGATTCGAAATAATACAACCTTTAAAAAGTTAAACTTGAATTTAACTATTGATGCTATTTGCATATATACACACAGTCCGCAAAAACTCAGAAGGAAGGTTAAAAGATATATATTTTTATAATTTAACACAGCGCCGGTTACTTCGCATAGCGTAATAAATATTTTTGCAACTCTGTTTCCAAAAACTATAGAAACAACTTGTTCAGCGGCTAAAAATACAATAACGTATAGTGATATTGTTTTTACTGAATTAAATGCCTGAAAAATTGATTTATGTATTTCTTCTCCTATTTTAATGGTTGAGTAACTAATGTTTAATTTAATTTTATTTCCTTTTAAAATTACAAATATTATAAATGAAGACAGAACTTCACATACATAAATAATTACCCCTAAGTTGATATTATTAAGCTGTGAAATGCCAATTACGTTTATAACAAAGGCAGGTCCTGTGTTTATAAAACACGGTAAAATTCTTTCGGCTTTTGTTTTTGAGATTTGTTTTGTTAAAACCAATTCGCTTAACAAAATTGCTCCCACGGGATAACCCGAAATCGTTGATAATAAAAACAGGCAATAAATGCTTATTTTTTGATTAAAAACAGATATCAGATTCATTCTAATTATTATATTAGAAATTATAATACATGGTAAAAAAGAAGGTATAATTACTTCCGAGCATATTGTTATTCCTTTTTTTATAGATAATGAAATCTCTTTTGAATATAAACATAAAATCACAAGCACAAGAAAAAGAAATGCTAAAGCGAAGACTTTTAAACTTTTTTTCATAAATATCACCATTTAATTGTATGAATTATATGCATTGTTTTTTCATAAAATTAAGTGGTGATTTTAAATGAATATAAGCAAAAAAATTAGCGGTTTGATTGAAGAAATCGACCATTTTAGCGGTCCGTTCATTCAAATATTCTCTAACAAAAAAGTTATTGTTGAAGACTGTTACGGAATTAATGAATACAGTTCTGACGTAGTAAGGGTTAATTTAGTAAGAGGGCAACTATTAATATTAGGCTGTGATTTAGAAATTGTTAGTATGGAAGATAAAACAGTTATTATTAAAGGTGCTTTTACTTCTATAGAGTTTATCGGTGATAATTTATGAATGTGTTTATTAAATTATATAATTATTTTTGCGGTACAATTCAAATTGAAATATTCGGTGAGTTTTCAGAACGTTTTTTAAATATTCTGGCAGCAGAAAAAATCAAATTCTGGAAGGTTAAAAAAATTAATGAATACATTTACGTTGAATGTTATAAAAATGATATATTAAAAATTAAAAAATTAAGAAGAAAGGCATTTGTTACAGTTAAAATTATATCAAAATTTGGTTTTCCTCTTGTATTAAATAAATATAAAAACAGATACGGCATTGCTGTTGGCATTGCTTTGTTTTTTATTCTATTATTTATTTTTTCTAATCATTTATGGATAATTAACGTTAACGGTAATAAAGATATAAATTCTAAAGAAGTTATTAGTTCCCTGTATAGTCTTAATGTAACAGAGGGAATGAAATTATCAAAAATAGACACCGACGTTTTAAAGCAAAAACTTATATTGTCGTCTGATAATATTTCTTGGGCTTCGCTAAATATTGAGGGCTGTGTATTAAACGTAAATATATCTGAATTTAATGATTCGCTTACTTTTGATAATCCTCCGTGTAATCTTATTGCATTATCGGACGGCATTATTACAAAAATGAATATTCATTCAGGGAATTACGTGGTAAGGATAGGTCAAACTGTAACAAAAGGGCAAGTGTTGGTTTCGGGAATAACAACCGAAAAAGGTGTTAATAGTTTTATTCACAGCAGCGGTGAAATTTTTGCTTCTGTTCCCGATACTGTTAATATTACAGTTAATAAAACCTTTAACTATAAAAACAGTACAGTAGAACATAAGAACAAATTTTTTGTTAAAATTTTTAATTGTTATATTCCTTTGAATTTTGGTGATTTTTACGGTAATTTTAATGAAACTTTTTCTACAAAAGAAATACACCTGTTTGGAGAGAAAATACCTGTTAAGATTATAAAGCATTCAGCGATATATATAGAAAACAAGCAAAAACAAATGAATTATGAAGAAGCTTATAATTATGCTTTAAAAGAATTAGAAGAAAAATTAAAGAACCAAAAAGCAATAGATTACAGAATTTTAAACACAAAAAACAAAAATACAAATGATGAATTTTTATTTACTTTTAATATTAGAAAAACTGTTGATATAGCAAAAAAAGAATATTTTAAAATAATTGATGAAAATTAAAGAAAAATGTGCTATAATAAATAAAAACATCTTAAGGAGCAATAATTTGGTAGTTAATATTGATGTTGAACGCATTGAAGATTTGCTTAATCTTTTTGGCGATTTCGATAAGAACATTAAACAGATAAACAAAGAATTTAATGTTTCCATTACTCAGCATGGAAGCACAATTAGAATAAACGGTGATGTTGATAACGTTATTAACGCTCAACGTGTCTTACAAACTTTACTTGTTTCGGTTGCAAAGGGCGAACAGGTTACTTCACAGGTTCTTGATTATGCTGTTACTCTTGTAAGAGAAAATCATGAAGAATCCATAAACGAAATTGCCAATGCCGATTACATTTGTGTTACTTCACGTGGCAAACCTGTAAAACCCAAAACGTTAGGGCAGAAGAAATACATTGAAGCAATATTCAATAATACAATTACAATTGGGGTTGGTCCTGCAGGTACCGGAAAAACACATTTGGCTGTTGCTATGGCTGTTAGGGCTTTCAGAAACAAAGAAGTTAATAAAATTATTTTAACCCGTCCCGCTGTTGAAGCAGGAGAGAGCCTTGGATTTTTGCCGGGTGATTTACAACAAAAGGTTGATCCTTATTTAAGACCTTTGTATGATGCCCTTTTTGAAATGTTGGGCGCAGAAACTTTTCAGAAATGTCAGGAACGCGGTGATATAGAGGTTGCTCCACTCGCTTATATGCGCGGAAGAACTTTAGACGACAGTTTTATTATTTTAGATGAAGCACAAAACACCACTACTGAACAAATGAAAATGTTTTTAACACGTCTAGGCTTCCATTCAAAAGCCGTTGTAACCGGTGATATTACCCAAATTGACCTACCTGCAGGAAAAAATTCGGGTTTAAAGCAAGCAACCGCAATTCTTAAAGATATTGAAGATATTTCAATTATTGAACTTGGCGATAAAGATATTGTAAGGCATCGGCTTGTTCAAAAAATTATAAATGCTTATGAGAAATATGAAAACAGGAGAAAAAAAGATGAAAAGCACTAAAGTAAATATTTTTGACAAACAAAAAAACATCAAACTGCCAACAGGAATACGTCTTTTGGTAAGAAAAGCATGTAATGCTACGTTACTTAGTGAAGGATTTACCGAACTTGCTGAAGTTGATGTTACGTTTGTTGATGATAACGAGATTCAGAAACTTAATCTCGCTCACCGTAACATTGATTCCGCAACCGACGTTTTATCCTTTCCGCTTGGCATTGACGGCAATTATGATATTAATCAGCAAACAGGTGCTGCTTTGCTTGGAGACATTGTTATTTCGGTTGAACACGCTTATTCGCAAGCGGAATTGTACGGACATACTGTTCAGCGAGAAATTGCGTTTTTAACCGTTCATTCAATGCTTCATTTGCTTGGATATGACCATGAAAACGGCGGTTTAGAAGAAGCTGTTATGCAAGAAAAACAAGAAGCAATTTTAGAACAGTTAGGTTTATCAATTGTAAAGTAGGATGATATTGTGAATACTAAATCTGCATTTATTTCGGTAGTTGGCCGCCCTAACGTTGGTAAATCTTCTTTAATGAATAAACTTATTGGCGAAAAAATATCTATTGTATCGGACAAGCCGCAAACAACCCGTACTAAAATTAACGGTGTTTTGAATTGCGGTAATACTCAGGTTGTATTTGTTGATACACCTGGCTTTCATAAGCCAAAGAATTTGCTTGGCCAGAGTATGATTAAAGCAATAGGAGAGGGAATGAGCGAAATTGATGCCGCTGTTCTTGTTGTTGAGGCTGTAACAAAGTTTAAACTTGATGACGGTGAAATTCCTGCTGCCGAAAAAGAACTTATAGAAAAGTTAAAGAAGAGAAATTTAAAAACAGTTCTTGTTATTAACAAAACTGATTTACTTACAGATAAATCTGAACTTTTTGCAGTAATTGAAAAGTATATGAACTATTATCCTTTCTGTGAAGTTATTCCGCTTTCTGCAAAAACGGGTGACGGTACTGATATATTAAAGGATATATGCATAAAATTTGCTAAGGATTCAGTTCATTATTTTGCCGACGACGACGTTACCGACCAACCCGAAAAGGTTATTGTGGCCGAATTTATAAGAGAAAAATTATTAATGCTTCTTGATAAGGAAATTCCTCACGGAGTTGCTGTTGATTTGGAACGCTTTTTTGAACGTGATAATAAGGATGGCGAACCTATTTTAGAGGTTGAGGCTGTAATTTATACCGAAAAAGATTCTCACAAAGGCATCATTATAGGAAAAGGCGGCGCAATGCTTAAAAGGATTGGGACATTAGCGCGGAAAGACATTGAAAAGTTTTACGGTACAAAAGCATCTCTCAAAATTTGGGTAAAAACTAAAGAAGATTGGCGGAATCGTCAAAGTCTTATTCATACTTTCGGCTTGGATTGATTTACCTATTATAATTAAATTTTAAAAGGCAACACTTTTCTTAGAAGTTAGGAGTGTTGCTTTTTGAAAATTGAAAATGCTTGGAAACAGTTTTCCTTAAGCGGAAAAATTGAAGACTATCTTAATTATAAGCAATTAAAGGAATTAAGTGAAAATGATAAAAACCAAAACAAGACTGAGCATAGATGCACTTGTGATAAAGGAAATGAGCATAGGTGAATCTGATAAACTTTTAACCCTGCTTACTAAAGAACACGGCGTTATAAAGGCTTTTTCTTCCGGAGCAAAAAAAATTACAAGCAAAAAGTTTTCGGCTTCATCTTTGCTATCATATTCAAATTTTTCTTTGGTTAAGGTTAATGATACATATAAAATTTTCGAAGCATCTTCTATTTGCAGTTTTTTTAGCGCAGGGCAAGATATATCGGTTTTATCTCTTGCGCAGTATTTTTGCGAACTTGCTATTCATTTTGTACCTTCCGAAGTAGAAAGTAACGAATATTTACGGCTAATGCTAAATTCTTTAGACCAATTGGTTAATAAAAAACGAAATTTATATTTAATTAAGGCATTAACCGAGTTTCGTTTTGCGTCGCTTTCAGGCTATATGCCGAACCTTATAGCATGTGATAAATGTGCAATATATGAAGATGATATTTTGTATTTCGACGTTCAAACGGGTAAACTATTATGCAAAAACTGTAGGAATTCTACTAACTATGAAAAACCTATAAACAGAACATTGTTAGATGCTATGCGTCATATTGTTTATTCTGAATTTAATAAACTATACAGTTTTGAAATACCTGTTGAACAGGCAAAAATTCTTTCTAATATAACCGAAGAATTTTTATTATTATGCAGTGAAAGAAAATTTTCCACTTTAAGTTTTTTTAAAAGTGTTAGTGAATAAAAAGGACGGTGTAAACCGATTGTACGATAATTTTAGAACTATTAAAACTTTAGAACTTGATAAAGTTCTGAATATGTTGTCCAATGAAGCGGCTCTTGGCGATGCTGCCGATTTAGCGCTTACCTTAAAACCTTCCTCTGATATTAACGAGGTGAAAAGTTTACTTAAATATACATACGATGCTTTTAACCTATGTGCTGTTACAACTTCGCCTAACTTTGGAAGAGCAGTTAACGTTGCGTCTATGCTTGAAAGGTGTGAAGCGGGCGGCAGTATGAACTGTAAAGAACTGCTTCAACTTGCCGAAACATTGCGTGTTATACGCGGCGTTAAAGAATGGTATTCTAACAACAGTAAAGCAAATTCAACGTCTCTTGATAATTTTTTCGGTGCTTTAGTACCTAACAGTTATTTAGAAAATAAAATTCACTTTATAGTTAAAAGCGAAGACGAAATTTCCGATAACGCTTCACAAACACTTTCGGAAATTCGCAGAAAAATTTCTGCCTCTGCTTTAGATATACGCAATAAACTTGACAGAATTGTAAAAAACCCTTCTAAATCTAAATTTTTGCAAGATGCTATAGTTACACAACGCGATGGTCGTTTTGTTGTTCCCGTTAAGCAGGAATACCGTTCCGAAATAGGCGGTATTGTTCACGATACTTCTGCTTCGGGTTCTACTTTATTTATTGAGCCAATTGCCGTTGTTGAAATTAATAACGATTTAAGAGTTCTTCGTTCTAAAGAAAAAGAAGAAATCGAAAAGATATTATTTGAACTATCCGCTGAAGCAGGTAGTTTTAAACAATCTATTATTACTTCTTATAAAAATTTAATTGAACTTAGCCTTATTTTTGCTAAGGCATCACTTGCTTATAAAATGCGGGCTTCTATGCCGTTAATAAACAATAGTGGCTATACGTACTTAAAAAATGCAAGACATCCGTTATTGGATAAAAAAACAGTTGTTCCAATTACGGTTGAATTGGGCGGTGAATATCGTTCTTTAATTATTACAGGTCCAAATACAGGCGGTAAAACAGTTACGCTTAAAACTGTTGGACTTTTAACATTGATGACAATGTGCGGACTTATGATACCAACCGATGATGACAGTTCTATTGCCGTATATGACCGTATTCTTGTTGATATCGGTGATGAGCAAAGCATTGAGCAATCGCTTTCTACTTTTAGTTCTCATATGGTGAACATTATTGATATTATAAAGATTGCAGATGATTCTACATTAGTTTTATTAGATGAATTAGGCGGCGGAACCGATCCTGTCGAGGGCGCGGCTCTTGCAAGGGCTATTTTACAGCATTTGCATAATAAATTCGTAAAGACAATTGCTACAACTCACTATGCAGAATTAAAAACATACGCTTTGGATACCGAAGGTGTTGAGAATGCTTGCTGTGAATTTAATATTGAAACATTAAAACCGACATACAGACTTATGGTTGGTGTACCCGGCAGGTCAAACGCATTTGCAATTGCTGACACTTTGGGAATACCAAAAGAAATTATTGAAGAAGCGAACGGATTTGTTTCTGAAGATGATTTACGGTTTGAACGAGTAGTCGCATCGCTTGAAAAGGCGCGTCAGGAAGCAGAAAAAGAACATAATGAAGTAAAAAGGTTAAGGACAGAACTACAGAAAAAAACAAGCGAAGTTGATAGCAAACTTGAAAAAGCGAATGCCGAATGTGAAAAACTCATAAACGCTGCAAAAAACAAGGCTACCGATATTCTTGAACAAACAAGATCCCGAAGTGATGAATTGCTCAATTCTCTTGAAATAAAGGGCAAACTACTATCAAGTGAAAATGCATCTAAACTCCTTAATGAAGCAAGAACCGCTGCAAAGCAAAGCGTTAATAATTTAGAAAAGTTTGTTGACCCAATTAACGAAACTGATAACAATGCATACGTTTTGCCGCGAGAATTAGTTGTCGGAGATAACGTTGTTATTGCTTCGCTGAAACAGCAGGGAACTGTTAGTGAAATAAAAGGTAGCAAAGTTCTTGTTACTATTGGCAATATTAAAACTTGGACCGAAATCAAAGAACTAAGGCTTCAAACAAAGCAGCCGCAAAACAACGCTAATAAAAAACGCAACGTGAAGCCTATGCGATCTGAAAGCATTGAAATGAAACGCGCCTCATCAATGGAAGTTGATATAAGAGGATTTAATGTTGAAGAAGGTTTAATGGAATTAGACCGATTTATTGATCAATCTTTAAGACTTGGCATTTCAAGTATTGCAATTATACACGGAAAAGGAACCGGAGTTTTAAGAAGTGGAGTTCATTCATTTTTGAAAAAACACAATTCGGTTGCATCCTACCGTCTTGGAACATTTGGCGAAGGCGAAAACGGCGTTACAATTGTAGAGTTAAAATAAAAACAACCTGTTGTACCTCAAATTTAAGGTATAACAGGTTTGTTTTATCAATTAAATGTTAACTCCGCCGTCTTGCGAAATGACCTGTCCGGTTAAATAATCAGCATTTTCGCTACATAAAAAATATGCAAGTTCTGCCACTTCAGATGGATTGCCCATTCTACCAAGCGGTATGTCTTCAACAAAAGCAGCAAGGTCTTCAACTGAATAGCAATCGTTCATTGAAGTTTCAATAAGTCCGGGGGCAATGCAGTTAACATTAATACCACTTGGAGCAACTTCTTTTGCAAGAGCCTTTGTTAGGCCAATCATTCCAGCTTTTGATGCAGAATAATGAACTTCACAAGAAGCGCCGCAAACACCCCACATTGAGGAAATATTAACTATTTTTCCCGATTTCTCGCTAATCATAGTGGGTAATACAGCCTGAGTACACAGAAAAGCGCTTTTTAAATTGGTATTAATCATTGTGTCCCAATCTTCTTCACTAATATCGGTAAATAATTTTTGTTGTGAAATTCCTGCATTATTTATAAGCGCATCAATTCTACCAAACTTATTAATTGCTGTATCTACTAAAGCAAAAGCCTCGTTTCTTTTAGTAAGATCGGCAGGGCAGGTGGCAACCGAAAAACCATTTGATACTAACGAGTCTTTTAGTAATTTTGCAGAATCGTAAGAATTATTGTAATGGGCAACCACGTTCCAACCGTTTGTAGCAAATTTTACCGTAAGCGCTGTTCCTATTCCACCTGAAGCGCCTGTTATTAAAACCGTTTTAGTCATAAGCATCACTTTCGTTAATTATTTTATTTTAAAACATTATAACATATATTTTTTAAAATTAAAATAGTTTTTTTGCAATACATTTTGTGGTTAACATAAGCTTGGGTAACTATATGTTGTTTAGTTAACATAATAAGTAAACATAATATTTTTAAAATTAAAAATTTAGGTTGACATAATTATTTTTATGTTGTATATTATATATTACCATCTTATGGCGATAATTTTGTTTTACAGTTCAGGTTACATAATATCTTTGATAATTAATAATCATATCTTGTCCTTTTTCTTCATATTATGTTTTGAGAAAGGAAGTTTTGTTTATGAAACGTACAACTGTATTAAATTTAAGTAAATTTAAGTTCTTCGCCGAATTAAGAACTAATCCGTCTTTGTTTTCTTTTTTTGCGTTATTTCTTGTTTCCCTGATTTGCGGATGCTTGTTTTACCGTAACGGTCATTTTGAAAAACTTAGTAGTATTCTATTTGATTTTTTTTATAGCAATTCTACGCACAATAAGTTTTCTTTGAATTTAATTTTTACTTTCGTAGTTTATTTTTCTTTTTTGTTTGCTTCATATTTATTTGGAACATCTGTTATAGGAATTGCTTTCATTCCTGCAATTGTGTTTGTTAAAGGCATTTTTACTTCACTTTTGTTATGCCATATTTATGCCAACTTTGGCTTTCAGGGAATAGTTTATAACTTGCTTATGTTTATTCCGGGAACTTTAATTTCAATTTTAGTTTTATTTACCGGATGTTCTGAATGTATAAAATTATCTTACAATTTGGGAAGTATGCTTTTTGGCGGTTCTAATTGTTTTGAAAAAAATTTTCGCAAAAGGTTTGTAGTTTTATTTCTAATTCTTACGTTACTGTTGGTTATTGCATCAATGATTAACGTGTTATCTTCGCGTGCTTTTATAAATTATTTTACTTTGGGGTGATATCTTTGTCATATGTGTCTGATTTTGCGCAGTATTTGATTAATACTAAAAAATGTTCTGATAATACATATCAGTCATATATGCGCGATATCAATAAATTTGTATGTTATTTCAGTAATGCCGGTATTTCTTCTGTTATACATTTAGATAAAAATGAAATTGTTAGTTATATAACATATCTTAAAACTTCACGTGCTTCCGACAACACGTTAATGCGTGTTCTTGCAAGTTTAAGATGCTACTATGGTTTTTTACAGAAAAAAGGCATAATTGAAGATAATCCCGTTATTAGTATTAAAGTTGTTAATAACGATAAACATCTTCCGGAAGTCTTAACACAAAAAGAAGTTATGTTGTTACTCTCTCAGCCAAACGGAAATGATTACAAATCTTTAAGAGATAAGGCTATGCTTGAACTTATGTATGCTACGGGTATTAAGGTTTCTGAACTAATCGAACTTAATGTCAGTGATGTTAATCTTGCTGTCGGTATATTAAATTTGCACACAGAAAAGCATGAGAGAATTATTCCTATATATTCTGATGCATTAAAATCTCTTGCATATTACATTAATAACGTAAGACCGGCTGTTATGTTTAATTCCGAAGATGACATATTGTTTACCAATATGTCGGGACAACCTTTAAGCAGACAGGGATTTTGGAAAATTGTTAAATCCTATGCGCATAAAGCGAATATTACTAAAGAGATAACTCCTGTTACCTTTAGACATTCCTTTGCTACTCATTTGCTTGAAAACGGCGCCGATTTAAAAGATATCCAACAAATGCTCGGTCATTCTGATATTTCGACCACCTCAATATATGCACAACTTGTTAAAAATAAATATACTGTTTCTTATAAAAAATTTCATCCGCTTGCAAAATAGTCATTAAACATTTAAGTGTTTTGTGACTATTTTTTTATTTTAAGTAATAAACACGCGCGTTTAGTCATATTCCTTTACAAAAGAGAAATATCGAGTGGAGGAATTTATATGGCAAATACAAGCATTTATAATGATATTGCGCAAAGAACTAACGGAGATATTTATATTGGTGTAGTGGGACCTGTAAGAAGTGGAAAATCTACTTTTATAAAACAATTTATGAATACACTGGTTGTGCCCAATATCAGGGATGACTTCAGTCGCGAAAGAGCTATTGATGAGCTACCTCAATCGGCTTCTGGCAGAACGATTATGACAACAGAGCCTAAATTTATTCCCGAAAATGCCGTTAATATTAGTTTAGATAATGCCGCAAATTTTAGTTTACGTTTAATAGACTGTGTTGGTTATATCGTGCCCAGTGCGCTAGGATACATCGAAAACGACCAACCAAGAATGGTTATGACGCCCTGGTTCAAAGAATCTGTTCCGTTTAATATGGCGGCCGAAATAGGTACAAAAAAAGTAATTACCGAACATTCAAGCATTGGCCTTGTAATTACAACCGACGGCAGCATAAGCGATATTCCGCGTGATGAATATGAAGAAGCCGAAGAAAGGGTAATTAAAGAACTTAAAGAGATTAATAAACCTTTTGCAGTATTGCTTAATTGTATGTTTCCTGATTCACAGGAAGTGTTATCATTGGCAGATAGTTTAAAAGAAAAATACAATGTTCCGATTATTCCGTTGAATTGCCTTGATTTAGAAGAAAAAGACATTTTGAAAATTTTATCTGAAATTTTATATGAATTTCCGATTAAGGAAATATCAGTAAGTTATCCAAATTGGATAAATACTTTACCAATTGATCATTGGTTACGGCTTGACATTACCAATACTCTGAAAAATGCGGCTGATACAATTAAGGTTATCAGAGATATTTATGAACTTAACAGCATTAGTAATTCAAGTGAGTATTTAAAACTAAGTAAAGTTGCAAATATTAATTTCGGTAACGGTTCGGCAAAATTAGAACTTGAAATACCAAGAGAACTATTTTATAAGGTTATAGATGAATTAACTAATTTAAACATTGGCAGTGATTGCGAACTTATGGAAAATATAGTTTCGCTTTCTAAAATTAAAAATGAATATATGCGATTTAAAAATGCTTTGGATGAAGTTGAAGCAACAGGTTACGGTATTGTTATGCCGTCAATCGAAGAATTAAGCCTTGAAGAACCGGAAATTATGAAACAGGGCGGAAGGTACGGAGTGAGACTAAGAGCGTCGGCGCCTTCTATTCACATGATGAAAGCTAATATTACAACGGAAGTAAGTCCAATTGTCGGTTCTGAAAAACAAAGCGAAGATTTAATTATGTACTTGTTAAGTGAATTTGAAGAAGATCCTGTTAAAATCTGGGATTCAAACATTTTTGGTAAATCTTTACACGAATTAGTTAACGAAGGTTTACATACTAAACTAAGCCGAATGCCGTCTGACGCACGAATGCGCTTGCAAGAAACTTTGGAAAAGGTTATAAACGAAGGCTGCAACGGTTTAATTTGTATAATTCTTTAAAAGAAAAAAGGTTATGCCTGCGCATAACCTTTTTAATTATTTTTTCTGTTGTTTTATATTAGCAAGTGGGTTTGATTTTATTGCTTCTTCAACCTGTCTGTCGGCAACGTGTGTATATATTTGAGTAGTGCCAAGGTTAGCGTGACCTAGTATTTCTTTAAGAATACGTATGTCAACGCCACCTTGTTGATACATAAGCGTTGCTGCAGTATGCCTTAGCTTATGTGTTGAAAATCCTTGTCCTGAAAGTCCTGCTTTATCCAAATAAGTTTTTACAAGATGCTGAACTGTTTTGTTACTGATTCTTCGTTTATTTCTGCTAATAAACAATGCGTTAGAATAAGAGGGAGGTATGCCGTCTTTAGGACGCACCGCAAGATAAGAATTAAGAGCAGCAATACAAGCGTCATTTAAATAAACAATTCTTTCTTTATTGCCTTTACCAAGAAGCCGTAGTGAGTTATCGGCCCTGATATCGGTAAGATTGATATTGCACAGTTCTGAAAGACGCATACCGCAGTTAAGGAAAAGTGTTAATATGCAATAATCGCGCTCTCTGTTTGGACCGTCAATGCAGTTTAGTAAATCAATACTTTCTTCCAAAGTAAGGTGTTTAGGCAGTGATTTGCGAATAGCGGGGGTGTCTAATAATTGCGCAGGATTATCTTTCAAAAGTCCTAAATGTGAAGATAAATACTTAAAAAATATGCGCAAGGTTGAACTTTTACGCGCTCTTGTGGTACTGCTATTGCCGCGTTCTGATTTGCAATATACCAAAAATGCGTGTAGATCCTGCAAAGTTACAGATTTAAGTAATTCAATATCAACATCCATTATATCTATTTCAGAAAAGGGGAGTGTCGGCAAAGAAAGACCTCTCGATAACTTTAAATATCGGAAAAATGTTGTTAAATCAAAATAGTATTCTTCAATTGATGCAGAAGATTTTCCTTTAATTGTTTCGCTGTAGGTTAAAAAGTCACGCAATAACGGTGGTGTATTCATTATAATTTCATATTTCATAAAATTACCTCTAAAAAAGTTTTGTATAATTGAATTATACAAAACTTTAATTAATTTGTCAATGCCTAAATAGACAGGCGAATATTAAAAATCAAGAAAAACCGTAAAAAGAGCGCTTAATACAAATAATTAATAGCAACTTCTTTAAGAGAAAATTTGCAGCATAAATTTAACAAAAGCCTGTAAACCTTAAAAGTGTTAATTTATTTTTTGCAAAATGATTTTAAATACATAACTTATTAAATATAATAAATTAACTTTAACCAGATTTTTCTAATCAATACACATATCATCAAAAAAATTTCCATTGAAGCAAAAAAACAGAATTATTGTATTAATTAGGCTTTAATCAGTTTTTCAAAAACGATAGTAGGTATTAAAAGAAAAAAATTATTAAAGTAGACTTTTGACAAAACAATTATTTTAGAAAACATTGAATGAAAATATTATTCTAAATTAATTTATTCGCAAAGATTACAGATTAATTACAATTATTAGTATTTAACCGTACTTAGTGTGTAAATAGCGTAAAAATAGTAAATACGGCAAAAATCACCTTATTTCAGTATTAAGCACTCACCCTAATTATACAAAACATTGATTTTGTATAATTCGTAATATAGTTTTTCAGGCACTTCTCTTTTTACTTAAGGCAAAAAAATAAGGTGCACGTGAAAATCCGTGCACCATGGTATTATTCTGCGACTTCTTCGGTTTTTTTAACCTGCAATAAAGATGAAGATAAATACTTTAACTCGCCTGTGTATTTAATAGCGTTAAGAATTTTTGGAATTAACGTATCGTATTCACTCTTTTTGTATTTAAACTGTGTTGTTGTAAATTCAGAACCAAAACCTGTTTTTAAATCTAAAGCAATATAAACGTATTTATCACATCTTTTATAATAATAAACCAAAAAACGGTTATCAAAAGTAAAGACATACTGACTACCCTTGTATAAATACATATTTTGGGTAAAATCATTAAATAATTCTTCATCGTAACTAATTTCAAACATCTTTATTACTCCTTTAAAACTTTATATCTAAATTTTAACAAATAATAATGTAATTGTCAATGTTTAGTTAAGCGAAAAAGTATTGATAGTATCCCCTGCCAAATTTTTAAACGTAAACATTCCGTTTTCCAATAATAAGTATCCTCTTTGTGTGTCGTTCTTTGGAATAGAAACAGAACCGGGATTAATATAATACACACCGTTGCATAACTTTTCGCATGCGGTAACATGTGTGTGTCCATGCAATAAAACGTCCCCTGCCTTAATTTTGGGCATATTATCGCTATTAAAAATATGGCCATGTGTAATGAAAATTGTTTTATTTCCTTCTAATAACACCGAATAGTCAGAAAGACATGGGAAATCAAGTACCATCTGGTCTACTTCGCTGTCACAATTACCACGGACACTTAAAATTTTTTCGCTGTAACCGTTTAACATATCAATTACTTTTTTAGGGTCATATTCCTTTGGCAGATCGTTTCTTGGTCCGTGGTAAAGTATATCACCAAGCAAAATAATTCTATCTGGATTTTCTCTTTCAATCGCACTTACTAGTTCACCGCAGTAGTATGAAGAACCGTGAATATCAGATGCTATAAGTATTTTCATATAAATCTCCCCTTATAAAGAATCAGCAATTTTATAAAGCAATTTTTCTGTTTTTTCCCAGCCAAGGCAAGGATCAGTAATTGACTTACCGTAAGTGTGTTCACCAACCGTTTGGCAACCGTCTTCAAGATAACTTTCTATCATAAGACCTTTTACCATTTTTCCTATATTTTCGTTATGTGACATACTGTAAATAACGTCTTTAGCGATTCTTGGCTGTTCAAGGTACATTTTAGATGAATTAGCATGGTTTGTATCAATAATTACAGATGGATTCTCCAAATTATATTTAGCGTACAAATCATAAAGTTGAGCAAGATTTTCATAATGATAGTTTGACACAGCGCGACCGCTTATGTCATTATAACCGCGTAAAATAGCGTGTGCAAGCGGATTACCCGAACTGTGCACTTCCCAACCGCGATAAATGAATGTGTGGCCGCTTCTTGCAGCAACAATTGAGTTCATCATTACAGATAAATCACCGCTAGTTGGGTTTTTCATTCCTACCGGGTCATCTATACCGCTTGCAGTAAGCCTGTGTTGTTGATTTTCAACAGAACGGGCCCCCACCGCAACGTAACCGATAATATCAGAAAGATACCTGTGATTATCGGGATAAAGCATTTCATCTGCGCAAGAAAAACCGTAATCGTTAAGTGCGCGTATGTGCAACTGTCTTATAGCAACAATTCCCGAAAGCATATCAGGAGTTTTGTCGGGATCGGGCTGATGTAACATCCCCTTGTAGCCAGCGCCTGTAGTTCTAGGCTTATTAGTGTAAATTCTTGGAACAATAAACAGTTTGTCAGAAACCTTTTCTTCTACCTTTTTTAGACGCTCAATATATTCTAAAACACTATCCGGATAGTCGGCAGAACACGGTCCTATTATAACCAAAAATTTATCCGATTTATTTGTAAATATTTTTTTTAATTCAATTTCTCTTTCTTTTTTAACTTTTAATGCTGCTTCTGTTGCGGGATACTGCAACTTAACTTCCTGTGGTATAGGAAGTTTTCCCTTAAAATCCATACTCATAATTTTTCACCCTTTATTTGTCAAAGAATTTCCTTCTTTGTGTAGAACATTTCATCATTTCTCGCATTTTTACTCTGTTTTCATTTTTTATCGCATCATATAACTCATCAAATGTGTTTCTGAAGTTTTCCATTTCACTAATAAGCGCATCCTTATTCAGTAAAAACAGTTCAGACCACATTACGTCGTTAATCTTTGCAATTCTTGTTAAATCACGAAATGAGTCACCTGTATATTTAACAAGGTTTTCAGAATCATTACTGCACATTAAAGTTACGGCAATACAGTGAGTTAGCTGAGAAAGAAATGCAATCATTTTATCGTGTTGCTCTACGTTTAATACAGTAACGTTATAAAACCTTAATTTTTCACCCAAATCACAGCAAAGTTCAATTGCTTCTTTAGTATTCTTCTCTGTTGGAACAACAATATAGTTTGCATTGGTAAAAATAGAATCATCACTGTTTTCAACACCGCTTGTTTCTTTACCAGCCATAGGATGTGCAGAAATAAATTCAACGTCATCTCTTAACGTATTCTGAATTTTGTAAACAATACTTCCCTTTACACCTGTTACATCAGTAATAATTGCGCCTTTTTTAAACAAATGCTGGTATTCCGTAATCCAGTTGACAAATACGTGCGGATATAGCGCAAATATAACTAAATCCGCCTCACCTACCAAGTTAGGTTCAACGTTAATTGTAGCATATTGCACAATATTTTCCTTTAAAGCATAATCAACTGAAGACTGGTCTTTAGTTATTGCTTTTACTTTATATCCTTTACGACTGAGCGCTTTTGCATAAGAACCGCCCAATAACCCAAGACCAACAATTAATATATTTTTATTCTTATCAAGCATCATAATTTTTCACCACAATACCAAGCGATTTAATTTTTTCAAAAAAATCGGGAAAACTTTTATTTATTGCTTCACTACCATTAATTACACCGCCATAAACCGAACATAGAATACTAAGCGACATAACGATGCGGTGGTCGTTGTGTCCGTATAATTCACAAGTTGGTGTATGAAGCGAAGACTTCTTAACGATAACGGAATTTTCTTCACAAATGAGTTGCGCACCGAATTTAGATAATTCCGTTTTCATAGTTTCAACACGGTCGCTTTCTTTCATCCTCAATCTTTTAGTATTAATAAAAGTTGCGCCGTTTTTGGCAGCGCTTAACGTAAATAATATAGGCGCCAAATCGGGACAATCTTTAATATCAATAATCGGAGAACCATTGGAAAGTAAATCGAAAAACTCCCTGTATACTTTATCGCCCTGAGGACTTAAAGGATTTAAACCGTTAACGGTAACGTTACCGCCAAGGCAATTAAAAGCATCTAAAAAAGACGAATTTGAAAAATCACCTTCAATATTAACCGTTTTTGAAACGTAAGTTTGACCGCCTTTAATAATGTAAGTAAAGGCATTAATTTTTTCAATTACAATGCCGAAATCCCTTAAACATTCAACCGTAATATCAAGATAAGATAAACTTGCGGAATTCTCGCTTAAGATAATTTTACTGTCATCCTCCAGTAAAGGCAGAACAAACATAAGTCCGCTGACAAACTGACTGCTGACACTTCCATCAATTATGTAATTATCAGCTTTAAGTTTACCTCCCGCCTTTAAAGAATTGCCAACTTTTTGAAACAACAAATTTTGATTTTTTGCAATTTTCTCATAAACAGTTAGTGGCCGTTCAAACAGTCTTTCACTACCGGTATAGACAACATCGTTACCGCCAAGAAAAGCAAACGGTATTAAAAATCTCAGGGTGCTACCGCTCTCTAGACAATTTAGTGTTGCATTTTTAATTGTATTAACGTTTAAACCGCCGATTTCAATACTGTCCTCGCTTAAAAAATTTACGGTTGCGCCTAAATTTTCTAAACAAGAAATAGTTGCTTTAATATCGTTTGAAAATGCGATTCCTTTAATAACGGATTTTTTACTTAAAGCCCCACAAATAAGCGCTCTGTGAGAAAAACTTTTAGAGGGCGGTGCCAAAACCGAACCGACAGCAACGGAAGGAATAATTTCTACTTTCATTTGCCGTATTTCTCCTTAAGATAGTCAAGGGCACAAAGATATCCGTTAATACCCTGCCCCATAATTGTTTTTTCACAGTAGGTCCTTACATAACTTATCTGCCTGAAATCTTCACGCAGAGAAACATCGGAAATATGAACTTCAACACACGGAAGTCCAATAGACTTCAAAGCGTCTAAAATTGCAACACTTGTGTGAGTATAAGCAGCAGGATTAATTACAATTGCATCAAATTTACCGTATGCATCCTGAATTTTATCTACAATATATCCCTCGTGATTAGACTGAAAATGTTCAACGGTAACAGAAATTTCCGATGCATGTTTATAAATTTTTTCTATTAGTGTATTATAATTTTCATTTCCGTAAATTTCAGGTTCACGAATGCCCAACATATTGATATTTGGACCGTTAATAACTAAAATTTTCATTAAAATTCCTTCTTTAATAACTCTTTTAATTCTTCAAAAGTGTTGTCTTTAGTAAGCGTATAATCCGCAGCAGAACAATAAATCGGATGCCTTTGTTTATAAAGCATTTCTAAATTAGATTTATTACTTGAAAGGGGTCTTGATTTCGTGCAGATTAATTTCTCAAGAGGTCGGTCTATGAAAAATAATAAACCGTTCTTTTTTAGCCAAAAAGTATTATTCTCATTAATAACTGCACCGCCGCCGGTAGAAATTACAACACCGGAAAGTTTTGAAATTTCGGCTATGGTTTCATTTTCAAGTTTTCTGAAATAACTTTCACCATTTTGCTCAAAAATTTCTTTAATGCTTAAATTTTCTTTAGTTTCAATTAAAGTATCAGTATCGTAAAAATCTCTGCCGAGGTAATCAGCAACTAGTTGTCCTACAGTTGATTTACCGCAAGACGGCATTCCAATTAAAACAATATTTTGTTTGCTGAAAAGTATTTTTTTATAAACGCTCTGCAGTTTTTCTGCTGAAATTTTGCAATCAAGAAAGTGCTCAACAGCGTAAGATGCCTGAGCAACCAACATATAAAGACCTGAACAACACTTTATTCCTCTTTTTTCAGCGGCAGATATCAAATCGGTTTTAAAAGGATTATATACAACGTCAATTACAGCATAAAGATTAGAAAAATAACTTATGTCTATGGGAGAACCGCTGCTTTCGGGATACATTCCGCATGGGGTAGTGTTAATTATTACGTCGGCATCATTGTGGTTTGATATAGCATCTTCGTAAGTAATACAGCCATTGTTTCCTGTTCTTGAAATTCTGAAAATTTCTTTAGCCGATAAAAATTTTGCAACGGCAAGGGCTGTTTTTGAAGTTCCCCCGCTACCGAGTATTAATACTTTTTTATTTTTCAAACAGATATCATTTTTTTCAATAAGAGTTTTTAAACCGTAAAAATCGGTATTATAACCGTAAAGTTTTCCCTCTTTGTTGACTATTGTATTAACAGCACCAATTTCCTTCGCCAAATCGTCAACAAAATCAAGATACTTTATAACTTCCTGTTTATACGGTATCGTGACGTTTACAGCATTAAAATCTTTATTTTTTAAAAACGTATCAAGATTATCAGGACTAATTTCTTTCAATTCGTATTCATAATCCGCAAGCAAATTATGTATTTCTTTAGAAAAACTATGTGTTAAATGCTCGCCGATACATCCATATTTCATAAGTGATCACCAGTCAAAAAATAATCGGTTCCAAAACGAAGCGCAAGAATATCACAAAGGGTAAGCGCAGTTAAACATTTTACAACAATAGCCGCTCTGTGAACAATGCAGGGGTCGTGTCTTCCGTTAATTTCAATTTCACATTCTTTATTATTAATATAATCAACAGTATTTTGTTTCAATGCAATAGAAGGTGTAGGCTTAACAGCGCAAGTAAACAAAATAGGCATTCCATTTGAAATACCGCCGTTTATACCACCGTTGGAGTTTTTAGATGTTTTAATTATACCGTTTTCAATAATAAAAGGATCGTTTGCTTCACTTCCCTGCATAACAGAGAAATTAAAACCATCACCAAACGAAATACCCTTTATACCCGGAATAGAAAACATAGCGTGTGAAATTTTACTTTCCAGACTATCAAACCAAGGCTCTCCAACGCCAACCGGCATACCAGTTATTACGGTTTCAAGTTCACCGCCAACGCTGTCTTTATTGACTTTAGCAAGTAAAATGGCTTGTTGCATTTTTTCTTCTGCATCTTTACTTAAAACAGGGAAATTTTTCTCACATAAAAACTCAATATCTGTAGAATAGTCAGAAAAATTTGAATCATTAATACCGGCTATAGATGAAATATGAGTACCAATTTGTATACCTTTGCTTTTAAGCATATTTATGGCAATTGCGCCTGCGGCAACTATGGGAGCAGTTATTCTGCCGCTGAAATGACCGCCGCCGCGTCTGTCTTCAAAACCGTGATACTTGCAGTAAGCGGCATAATCAGCGTGCCCCGGACGAGCAAGAGCAGAAATATTATTGTAATCTTCACTTTTTTTATTGTTGTTATTTATAATAATACAAACAGGAGTTCCTGTAGTCTTTCCATTATAAACGCCGCTTACAATTTCAAACTCATCGGCTTCAACACGTGCAGTTGAATTTGCTCCATTCGGTCGACGCAAAGAAAGATACTTATTTATTTCGCTGTTATCCACCGAAATACCAGGGGCTAAACCGTCAATAACAATTCCTATTTTATTACCGTGACTTTCACCGAAAATAGTATAAATTATGCTTTCTCCAAAAGAATTTTTCATATTTTGTACTCCGTTTTTATTAACCTTTTGATGTTATCTTGAGTTATATTTTTAATTTCAAAACTGCCGATTTCATTAACAAATACTTCACTAATGCTTTCTCCGTTAACCTTTTTATCGTGTGAAACAGCATTAGTCATTTTGGTTATACTGCAAGGAATATATGTTGGCAAATTAAGTGTTATAAGAACTTTTGAAAGTCTTTCCTTAACTTCTTTTGAACAAGTTAAAAGCATACCTGCGGCTACACATTCACCATGGTACCAATCAAGCATATTAATACTGCTTTCTATAGCGTGACCAATTGTATGTCCGAAGTTCAAAACTTTTCGCAAACCATGTTCTTTTTCATCGTTTTCTACAACAAACTTTTTAATTTTTAAAGAATGCTCAATAACGTATTCTAAATCAAAATTATTTCCGTTCTTTTCAAAATATTCAAATAAGTTTTTATTGCAGGTTACCGCCATTTTAACCGCTTCGGCAAGTCCGTTAGATATATGCCGTTTCGGTAACGTTTTTAAAACGTCAGGATCAATAATTACTGCTTTTGGAGGATAAAAAGCACCGACTATATTTTTATAACCCGAAAAGTTTACAGCAACTTTACCGCCTATTGAAGAATCGACCTGCGAAAGAAGTGTAGTCGGTATATTGTAAAAATCAATACCTCTCATATATGTTGAGGCAACAAAACCCGAAAGATCGCCAATAACACCGCCGCCGACAGCAATAACACAATCGTTTCGATCAAAAGCATTAGTAACCATATTTTTAAGTATTTTTTGAAGAACACGGAAACTTTTTGTAGCCTCGCCTTGAGGAAATCTCATAACAACGGCAAAATCACACTGTTTTTTAACCGTTTCAACATACTCACAAGGTACACCGTCATCGGTAATAATCATTGTTTTTCTTTTAAGATTAACAATTTCTCCAACGCGCTTTAAAGAGCCGCGTTCAAGCGTAATATTGTAACTTCCGCTGACAGAATTTACAGGAATAATCAACTAAACACACTTCCTACTTGTTTTTTTCAAAAGAACCGACAATTTTAATATTGTCGCACACACTTTTTAACTCATCAAGCATTTTTTTGCCTTGTTCAGAATAAATATTGCCTTCGCCTTCAACGTAAAAATAATAACTCCAAATCAGGTCTTTTGTTGGACGACTTTTTAAAGATCTTAAGTTAAATCCGTTATTACCTATAACCGTTAAAGCGCGACCTAACGAACCGTTTTCATTTTTAACGGTAAAGAACATAATAAACTCGTTATCTTTGTTGTGTTCATTTTTATCAAGTCTTGAAAGCACCGCAAAACGGGTAGTATTGGTTGCATCATCGTTAATACCGCCGTGTAATATTTCAAGACCAAACTCTGATGCAGCTTCTTCACTCGCAATGGCGGCAATATCATTACGTTGGCTTTGAGCAACAATACTTGCGGCGACAGCCGTATTTTTACATTCAGTAAACATAAGACCGTGTTTCATAATAAAAGAACTGCACTGGCCTAAGGCTTGCGGATGACTTATAACCTCTTTTATATCTTTAAGATTAGCACCTTTTTTAGCAAGTAAACACTGGCAAACAGAAAAATCATAAATTCCGTTAATAAAAAGCGAACCAAAAAATGCAAGGTCCATAACTTGACCTACGTCACCGTTATAACTGTTTTCAAGCGGAAGCAAAACGCAATCACATTCTCCGTTTTCTGCAGCTTCATAGGCCTCTTTAAAGTTAGAGTGTTCAACCCTAATAGCATCTTTAAAAATCTTATGTGCAGCAATATCAGCAAATGCCCCCTTAACACCGCTGAAAGCAACGCGCATTCCTTCGTTAAGTTTATACTGATATTTTTTTGAAATTTCCATATTGCTTTTTAAAAAGTCAATATAATAAGGTTTCAGCGTATCATCAGAAATAAGCAAACTGTTTTTATTAATTAAACTTGCTTCTCTTTCGGCATCGAACACAGGTAAACCGTGTTCCTTTTTATATTCGGCAACCAATTTTACTGCTTCCATTCTTTTGCAAAACAGTGCTGCCATTTCTTTATCTATTGTGTTAATTTCTTTACGCGCTAAAGACAATTTATCTTCCATTAGTTTTTCACCTTGTAATCTTTGAATAATTGTTCAAATGCAGGAATAGAATTCTTAACAGTAGTCTCACTTACACAATAAGAAATTCTAACATAACCCTTAACTCCGAAACTATCACTTGGCACAAGCAATAAGTCATGCTTTTTTGCTTGTTCACTAAATTCATTAGCGTCTTCACACAATGCTTTTACAAACAAATAAAATGCGCCTTTAGGTTCAACAACTTCATAGCCAATATTTTTTAAGGAATCAGATAAAATAGTACGGTTACTTTCATACACCGAAACATCTGACGTTTTGCCAAGACATTTCGCAACAGTATACTGCAAAAGACTTGGTGCGCACACAAAGCCAAGAGAACGGCCTGCACCGCAAATAGCAGCAAAAATATCATTACAATATTCGGCTTTACTGCATACCTCAATATAACCAATACGCTCACCAGGTAGAGAAAGTGACTTGCTGAACGAATAACAAGTAATGGTGTTTTTGTAATAAACAGACGGATAAGGAACTGTAACATTACCGTATACAAGTTCTCTGTAAGGTTCATCACTTATTAAATAAATAGGATGTCCGTACTCTTTTTGTTTAACTTCCAGAAAATCTGCAAGTTGCTGCATTTCATCTTCGGTTATAACAGAACCCGTAGGATTATTGGGAGAATTAATAATTACAGCAGAGGTTTTTTCGCTAATGCAGTTTTTCAGTTCACAAAAATCTATAGAAAAATCAGGTTCTTTACACTTGCAAATAACAGGTACAGCGTTAGCATTTTTAATAAAAACGTTGTATTCAGGAAAAAACGGTGCAAAAACAACAACTTCATCACCTGCGTTTGTAAGAGCGCAAAGCGAAATTGTAAGCGATGCTGCCGCACCGCAAGTCATATATATAAGACTTGCCTTAGATTCAACATTGCTGTTTTTAGTAATATGATCGGCAATTGCTTGACGCACTGATAAGTCACCCGGCGCTGATGTATAACCGTGCAAAGCAACCGGATCGGTGTTAGATATGTAATCTGACATTACTTCTTTAACAATTTGCGGAGCAGGTACGCTTGGATTACCAAGGCTGAAATCATATACGTTTTCATCCCCTACTTCGGCTTTTCTTTTCTTACCGTATTCAAACAATTCACGAATACATGAACTGTTTTTGCCTAAATCTTCATACTTTTTGTTTATCATATACTTTTCTCCTTAACAAAAAATCCGCAATTTATTACACAAAAAATGCATAACAAATTGCGGGCTGTATAAAATTCTTAAAGGTAAATTATAATTTACCATAAGAGCACACACAGTCCGCTTTATTAAAGTAATAAAATCGATAAGCAAACAATTTCATAATGTGTACTCCTTTCAAAATTTTGTAATATTATACATCAAAAAAACAGGTGTGTCAAGGGCTTTTAACACCAAAACCGTTAAATTCGGGAATAAATTTTTTTGAAGCGCTTGATAAATCCTGCAAATAAACGTTGCTAATGTTTTTACTGATTAAGTAATCGCATACCTTGTTATACTCGCGTTTTGTAATTCTTCGGTTAATTTCCTTATATTCATTACATTTGCCGTACGGTGTGAATTGCGACATCAAACTAAAGTATGCATTCGGTGTGTTATTAACAAACCAATCAATAATATTAATTGCTTCATTGGTTGCAAGCGGCATTATAAGATGCCTAACTATCAATCCTTTTTGCATTAAACCGTTATTATCAAAAACACATTCTGCAGTATGTTTATAAGCAGTTTTTATAACATTAGAAGCAACACTAAAATAATCAGCAACCCCCGAATATTTTAATGATCTTTCTTCTGAGATATATTTTAGATCAAGCAAATAAATATCGAAAATATCGTTTTCAATAACTTCAAGTGAGTCATAACCACTGCTATTATAGACAAGCGGAATATTGGGTCTATAAAGTTTCAAAGCATTATTTATTGCCGAAACGTAGTGTGACGGATTTACAAAATTAATGTTGTGCGCACCCTTTTGTTCAAGTTCACGCATTATTTCTGCTAAGCGATAATCTGTAATTTTTTCGCCAACACCTAAAGAACTAATTTCATAGTTCTGACAAAAAACACACTTTAAATTACACCCGCTGAAAAATATAGTTCCACTTCCCCTTTCGCCTGATATACAGGGTTCTTCACCAAAGTGAAGTGCGGCACGGGCAATTACGGGAGAATAAGGCATACGGCAAAAACCATCAACGTTATCGTTTTCAGAACGCTGTGCGTTACATTTTCTCGGACACAGGTTGCACTTGCTTGTTAGCATCTTTTTTCTCAACAGCCTTCAAATCAACAATTTTTCGTTTTACAATTAAATTATCATAAGTCTTTTTAAAAGAAATTCTTCCAATAAAATTTCTTTTACATTCACTGCATTTAAAATTCGCTGAAAACCATCCGTTGCGGTATTTCCATCCCGTAACACATTTAGCCACCTGTTTACATTTATCACAATTGAAAATTAAATCAGTAGGCTTGATGTGGTCATCACGAATGTTTGTAAGGGTATATGCTTTAAAGGTCAGACGTTTAAAAAACTCGGGGTCATCGGTATTTTTTACATAGGGGGCTAACTTTTCATTATCAAAAAAGCGTTTAAGAAGCGCATAAGTAAGCAAACAGTCATCCTTTGCCGTATGCAATTCAAGTCCCTCGACTGAAATATTAAGCATTTCGGCAGCATGGGAAAGTGAAATTTGTGATTTAATTTCAAACCCCAGCGCCCTCATTTCGTTTTGAACGTAACTTTGCAAATCAACATACTTGCCAAACTTAAAACGGATATTTTTCGGTAAAAGATAATTACTGTTTTCCAAAATAGTATATAAATCTGATGTACTCCATGTAAGCATTGTATAATTTTTACCAACAAAATTATTATATCGCAAAACAGCATCAGTCAAAGAAATGCCGTCAGCCATCATCTCCGCAGTAATACCTGTAAGTTCAACAAAGCGTTTTGTGAGTTTTTTACCAATTGAAGATTTTACAATAACGTCAAAGGTATCAACAATATTAAGATTATCATCTAATTTAACCGCACCGATTTGAATAATTTGATTAACGAATCGGTGATGTTTAACCGAATAAATGCTATCCCATTCTAAATCTAAAATAATATAATTCATCACTTTTTCCGTGCTTCAGCCTTCATTCTGGCTTCTTTTCCTAAAATTCTTTTTCTTAGTCTAATTGATTCGGGAGTAATTTCAACAAGTTCATCTTCCTTAATAAACTCAAGAGATTGTTCAAGACTTAAAATACTGGGAGGAGTAAGTCTTAATGCATCATCTGAACCTGCCGCGCGAGTATTGGTCATTTGTTTTTTCTTACAAACGTTACAAACTATATCTTCATTCTTTGGGTTTTCACCGACAATCATACCTTCATAAACAGGAACACCGGGTCCAATAAACAATCTGCCGCGGCTTTGCGTGTTAAACAGTCCATAACCGGTACTTTCGCCGTCTTCGTGAACAACAATCGAACCGGTATTTCTGTGTTCAATATCACCTTTGTATTCCTCGTAACTGTAGAAAACATGGCTCATAATGCCGTTACCGTTGGTATCTGTCATGAACTGAGAACGGTACCCAAGCAAACCTCTTGCGGGAATTAAAAATTCAAGATGTGAAGTTCCGCCTTCACGTGTACCCATATTGCGTATTTCTGCCTTGCGGTTACCAAGACGTTCCATAACAGAACCAACATATTCTTCGGGAACCTCAATAATTAACAATTCAATTGGTTCTAATAAAACGCCGTTTTCGTGTTTGTAGATAACCGATGGCGGCGAAACCTGAAACTCATAACCCTGACGTCGCATAGTTTCAATTAGTATTGAAAGATGCAACTCTCCTCTGCCAGATACCTTAAAAGTATCTGCAGAATCGGTTTCTTCAACCTTAAGGCTAACGTTAGTTTCAACTTCTTTAAATAGTCTGTCGCGTAGGTTTCGGGAAGTAACAAATTTGCCTTCTCTACCTGCAAACGGTGAATTATTTACCATAAAGTTCATAGAAAGTGTAGGCTCGTCAATCTTAATAAACGGTAAAGGTTCAACACAATCAGGAGCGCAGGCTGTTTCACCGATATTTAATTCCGAAATTCCTGCCACCTGAACAAGTTCACCAAAGGAAGCCGATTCAACCTCTAATCGCTTAAGACCTTCGGTAATAAACAATTTTTGTATTCTTACGTTGCTTTTTGAACCGTCACGATGGCTTAACACAACATTTTCACCAACTTTAACTTTGCCGCGTTCAACTCTGCCAACGCCGATTCTACCTAAATAATCATCGTATTCTATGTTCGAAAACAATATTTGTAAAGGTCCGTCAACATCACCGCAAGGAGCATCAATTTCATTAATTATTGCTTCAAACAACGGCTGTAAATTTTCGCCTTTTATATCAGGGCTTAAGGTTGCATAACCGTCTCTGCCCGAAGCAAAAATAACGGGAAACTCAATTTGGTCATCATCAGCCCCTAATTCAATAAATAAATCAAGAACTTCATCTACAACTTCATAAGGTCTTGCCATTGGTCGGTCAATTTTATTAACTACAACAACCGCTTTTTTGCCCAAAGATAACGCCTTTTTCAAAACGAAACGGGTTTGAGGCATACAACCCTCAAAAGCGTCAACAAGCAATAAAACACCGTCTACCATTGTAAGAATACGTTCAACTTCACCGCCAAAATCAGCGTGTCCAGGTGTATCAACAATGTTTATTTTAATATCTTTATAAACAACGCTTGTTGTTTTAGAAAGAATAGTTATGCCGCGTTCTCTTTCAAGATCGTTAGAGTCCATTACCCTTTCGTTAACCTGTTCATTAGACCTGAAAGTACCGCTTTGTTTAAGCAGTTGGTCAACAAGTGTAGTTTTACCGTGGTCAACGTGCGCAATAATTGCAATATTTCTTAAATTATCAATGCTTTTCATTAAATACATCCCTTATTTTAATATAACAGATTTATTATACGACTTTAACCTGTGATTGTCAATTATAGCAAATAAAAAAACAGACTTTTGACTAAAAGCCTGTTTTAAATAATCCTATTGCATTTTTATAGCATATTTTTTCTGCAATTGAAAAACCAAAATTTTTAACTAATTCATCACACAAGAGTTGTATATCACCGCAATTATTAAACGGAAGCAAATTATCTATACCGTCAAAATCGCTGCCTAATGCAACAACGTCTTCCCCACCTATTTTTATTAAGTGACTAATATGTCTTATTATATCGGTGATATCAGTAATATTGGTGCCGTTTAAAAATATTGAATAGTAGTTAATTCCAATTAAACCGCCCGTTTCTGCAATTTCCCTTATTTGATAATCATATAAGTTTCTTGGGTGATCACACAAATTTCTACAACAGGAATGAGTAGCAACAATAGGTTTTTTTGATATAGTTATTACATCGTTAAAACCGCCGATATTCAAGTGAGAAACGTCTATAAAAGTATCAAACGAGTTTAGCGATTCAACAACATCTTTACCAAAAGGTTTAAGCGGCAACATTTCGGCATTTGAATTGAAACTGTTAGGAAATCCAATGCAATTTTCACCGTTATGTATAAGCCCTAAAATTTTTATATTATATTCCTTAACTAAATTAAGATTGTTTAAATCATTATTTAGAAATTCAGAATTTTCGGCTGTTAGAATACATGAAACTTTATTATCGTAACTGTTTTTATAAATATCTTTTTGCGTTTTCATATATTCTAAAATATTACTGTTGTTAACGGTGTTTTTAAACAGTTCGTACTGTTCGTTAAAGTAACAAAATGCATTTTTACCCCTAATTTCAGGCGGAATATATATTGCAAAGCATTGGGCTAAATAGTCACCATCTATTAAAGATTTTTCACTAATATGACCGTTATTATCATTAATAGAATAATAAGGTTTTCTTAATTTTAGTAAAGTATCACAATGTAAATCAAAAATTTTCAAAACATCACACTAACTATTTATTGAAATACAATTTAACCTGTTCATTAATTTCGTTTTGCAAAATTTCAAAAGAACCGTCTTTGTGAAACATTTCCATATCTTTTATAACCGATTTTGGAAATAACGATTTCATATCTTCGCTGTAGAAGCCATCGCGCGGAAATTCTGCTTTTTCAACAATATATTCAAAAGGTTTATAAGATGGGTCTTCTTTTACGGTAAATTTATGAGGAACAGAATAACTGCTATAATTCATAACGTCATTATTTTCTAAATAACACTGTTCCGATAAAACCCAGGCATACACAATATAAATATTATTAATATCTTCTTTATATTCTTCTATAAGATAAATTTTAGTTGCTACAAAAGTTTTAACACCGTTATTATGGTGATATTCACTATCTCCTAAACCTATAAGATAATCCTTAATAGCTAATTCAATTTCGTAATCAGTAAAATCAACCGGCGGTGCGTAATCAAATCCCCACGTACTGAATATTACAGGTTTATTATTTCGCATCATAACAATATCTGTTGCAAAGGCTGACACTAACAGTACAAATGCCAATATAAAGGATAAAATTATGAATAATATTTTTTTCTTAAAATCTTTAACTTTATATTGAGAGTATTCTAACGAATTTATAATGCCTGATTCATTTTCCTTATCAGATTTAACAGTTTCACCGTTAAAAAAATCGCTGACTGAAATATCCAAGGCATCGCATAAAGGAACAATTAACGAAAAGTCAGGCATTCCCCTACCGTTTTCCCACTTTGATATTGCTCTGTCGGTAACCCCTAAAACATTTGCAAGTTCTGCCTGAGTATAACCCTTTTGTTTTCTTAATTCAGCAATAAATTTTCCTATTTTAATTTGGTCCATAATATAAGCCCCCTTTTTCAAGAAAATTATAACTGTTATTTAATAGAAAATAAACAAACTAATCGTAGAGTTAACGAGATTTCCTTATAATTAGCCATTACTTTTACAATAAATAAAAAATTCCAAGTCTTCGGACTTGAATTTTACAGTGTTCGTGTCCAAAAAAAGAACCGGGAGAAAACCGAGGATTAAAATTAAGAAAGTTGTTCTATATACACAATTATGTTGCCATAAACCTCATTATAATAAACATAACCGATTTTTAAATGTTGTCCATTACCAACAACTACCCCACCGTGAGACTTTGAATTATTATATCCAGGTTGGATAGAATAGTCCGAGTAAGAAAACTTTACTCCATTAATCTCAAACGATTCATCGCTGTGACCTTCGTATGGCATAGGAATAAAATTCTCTACATACCCCTCAACAATTTCATAATCTCCTTTATTATATGCACCAACAGTTTTATTAAACATATTAACCTGGAATACACCAGCAATTATAGAAATTAAAGCAACAAAAGCAAACGCACATCCACAGAAAATTCTTACGACCTTATAATTAATTCTGACATCGTTATTTTCGCAATACTTTTTCATTATAAGTGGAAATAAAGAAATAAATACCAACATAAAAATTGGAATCAAATAAGCAAATTCAAATTCAAAGGTTGCTTCAAACAAAATATTTTTCATACCATCACCGACCTTTAAGTGTATTATAGCATAAAAGCGGCAGTAAATCAATGCAGAGCATTGTATATCATCAATTCCGTAGGAATTGGATATCATCAAAACAAAGTTTTGTATATCATCAAGCCGACAGAAATACACACCTTAGGTGTGATGAGATACAAATGCGACCTGTCGCATTTGATGATATACACGCTATTGCGTGATGATATACCAAGCCTGTCGGCTTGGATAAAAAAATCCAAGTCCCAAAAGGACTTGGATTTTTTGGCGCTCCAAAAGGGACTCGAACCCCTGACCTACCGCTTAGAAGGCGGTTGCTCTATCCAGCTGAGCTATTGAAGCAAAAAAATGGAGCGGGTGATGGGAATCGAACCCACACAGCCAGCTTGGAAGGCTGGAATTCTAACCATTGAACTACACCCGCATCTTTAAGACGACAATTATAATAACACAATTGTCGCCTTTAGTCAAGTATTAATTTAATAATTATTTATTATTTATAACAATTTGTTTATCATTATAATCAACGGAAATGTCAGATATATTCAGCGTTTCGTTGTTAATAAGCAAATCAACTATTTTGTCTTCAATTTCACGTCTGATAATACCGCGCAATTCACGTGCGCCTGATTTTCCGTCAATAGCAAGATCTGCCAGATGATTACACAGTACATTGCTGAAAGAAAAACTAATACCTTTAAAGGAAAGAGCTTCTTTGGTTTCGTTAAGCATTAATTCCGCAATTTTTGAAAGCGCATTTTTATCAAGAGGTTTAAAGACAACAATTTCATCAACTCTTGCTAAAAACTCGGGCCGCAAGAACTCCTTCAAGGCTTTACGCGCTTTATTTTCAGATTCATCTGTTTGCGACTTTTCAAAACCGAGTAAACTGTTTTGTTGCTGACTGCCCGCATTAGAAGTCATAACAATTATAGTGTTTTCAAAATTAACGGTTCTTCCCTGCGCATCGGTAACTCTGCCATCGTCAAGAATCTGAAGCAGTATATTAAGAACGTCGGGATGCGCCTTTTCAATTTCATCAAACAAAACAACGCTGTACGGCTTTCTTCTAACCTTTTCGGTTAACTGTCCTGCTTCATCGTATCCAACGTATCCAGGAGGCGCTCCAATAAGGCGAGAAACCGAATGTTTTTCCATAAATTCAGACATATCAAGTCGTATCATTGTTTCGGGTGTATCAAACAACTGTTCTGAAAGCACTTTTACAAGTTCGGTTTTACCAACACCTGTAGGACCAACAAAAATAAACGAAGCAGGTCTGCGCTTAGCAGTCATTTGCACTCTAGAACGCTTAACTGCGGCAGTTACAAGATCAACTGCCTTTTCTTGTCCGATAATACGTTTTGAAAGTTCTTCCTTTAATACCGACAACTTTTTAATGTCGTTTTCCTGAACCTTAGCCGCAGGAATACCTGTCCACAATTCAATAACTTTAGCAACGTCCATTTCGGTAACAGTATTATCTGAAGCCGGAATATACAGTTCGTTTGCTTTTTTCTTATATTTTTCAAGTTCCGATTTAACAAGAGCTAACTTTTCGTAATCAATATGCTCAACGTCAGATTCGATTTTTTCAATTTCAATCTGAGAATCGGCAATCTTTTTATTAACGACATAAAGTTGGTCAATTGCAGTATTTGCAAGACTTGCACAAGCACAGGCTTCATCTAATAAGTCTATCGCTTTATCGGGCAAAAATCTATCGTTAACGTAACGTTCTGAAAGGCGAACGATTTTAGAAATTATTGAATCAGGAATTGTTACGTTATGGAAGCCTTCGTAATATTTCTTAACACCACGCAAAACTTTTTCTGTTTCAAGTAAAGACGGTTCTTCGATTATAACAGGTTGAAAACGCCTTTCAAGCGCGGCATCTTTTTCAATATACTTACGGTATTCTTTAAAAGTTGTAGCGCCTATAACCTGAATTTCGCCGCGAGAAAGCGCAGGTTTTAAAATGTTAGCCGCATTCATTGAACCTTCGCTGCTATCCCCAGCGCCAACAAGATTATGAATTTCATCTATAAATAAAATAATATTTCCTGCAGTTTTAATTTCTTTTACAAGACCTTTAACACGGCTTTCAAACTGCCCACGAAACTGTGTACCAGCAACAAGGCCGGTTAAATCAAGCAAATGAATTTCTTTATCTTGTAATCTTGCAGGAACGTTACCGTTTGCAATTTTTATAGCAAGGCCTTCGGCTATAGCGGTTTTACCAACACCGGGCTCACCAATTAAACAAGGATTATTTTTAGTTCTGCGCGAAAGAATCTGAATAGTTCTGTAAAGTTCTTCGTCTCTGCCTATAATTTCATCTAATTCTCCGTTTTTTGCACGTGAAGTAAGATTTGTACAATATTGTTCAAGAAAACGCTTTTTACTTTTTTTATCATCATTTTTTGTATCGTTTTTATCTTCGCTCTGCTTACTTTCGGTGTTTGGGGTTTCGCCGCCAAATAAATTGTTCAAAAACGGGAAAGCAGGTGCCGTGCCTAAATCAAAGGCTTCATCATCCTCACCGTTCATAGACATAATATCGGTTAGTTGTTCGCTCATCTGTTCGATATCTTCATCTGATATATTCATTTTCTTAAGCATATCATCAATAGGTTTAATACCCGATTGCTTTGCGCATACCAGACAAAGGCCCTTTGGCTCGGCAGATGGGTTAGCAGTATCAGATATAAAAACAACCGCAGGTCTTTTATTGCACTTATAACAAAGTTTCATTTTAAATTCCTTTCAAAATTACTTAAACAACAGTTTAGTGAAAAAGTTATAAAAGAAAGAATTATCAACGTTTTCACTGTTAAATATTAAAAATCCGTTGCCGTTAAAACTTAAAATTACTGAAAGTATTAAACAGAAAGCGGCAACAAAAATTAAACCGTTTATACAGCCAAGCGCAAATCCGCCAAATTTATTAAAAGCGTTTGCAGGCGAAGCTTTTATTATTTTATTTATAATTCTTGCAACAATATTCAAAACTGCTGACAAAATTAAAAACAACAAAATTGCGGCAATAGCAGAAATCGCCTTAACCATTATAGGGTTTACGTGAGTTGTAACAAAATCCTCGGCAATTAATAAAGCGTTATCTGCAGAAGCTTCAGCTGAAGAATTTACAAAGCTGTTAATATCAATACCTAATTTATCGGCATTAGCAACAACAATATCCGGAATAGCATCTTTTAACTGTTCAGTACCGTTACCTATACTTGTGCTAATAGATTCAGTAATTTTTGGTGCAACGAATTTAGTTTGTATAAACTCTGCAACTATTGGAGAAAAAGAGTACGCAAGGTACACAGCTAAAAGAAAGGCAACAACCGAAAGAAAAATCTTTGTAAAACCTTTTTTAGCACCGACAAACGCCGATATTAAAATAATTACAACTAAAATTATATCAATTATAAATTTCATAAACTGCCTCCGCTATTTGAAATGAATTTGACTTAGTGAACTTTCTGAAACAGCAATTATTTTTTCAGTTGAAGACGGTACAAGTCTTACAGTACCAAAATTACATTCAGCCGAACTTGCAATTTCAGAGTCTTTATTTACACGATAAATGTTATTTCCGCTAAGAACATATAATGAATTATTCTTAAAAGCAAAATCATCTACATAGCCCGAAAAATCATATTGGAATAAAACTTCGGATTTTTTACCGTAAACCGTAAATTTATTTTTATATGTATCTGAACTATGCGGTTCGCAAATAACAGTTTTATTACCATTACTCCTAATCATATGTATATTATTGTCAGTCGTATGAGAAACAATTGAGTGTTCTTTCCAGTTTATAAACTCACACTTATTCTGGCTGACAACACAGAAATAAGAATATCCTTCAGAAATCATATCATAAAAAACGATATCGTTATAAGTTTGTCGCCAAACAGGTTCTACAGCATTGAACTCAAAAATATATACGTTAGAAACAAAAACACCGTTAACTGTTTTTATACCGCAAACCGCCAACTGTTTACCGTTTGGAGAAAGAGCAACCGCGGTAATTATTTCTTCGGGAGAAAACCATTCATAAACAAGTTTTCCTTTATCATCATAAACGGTAACAGCCGAAGTATAACTCTGAGCTTTTGATGCCACAGCAAAAAAGCCGTTACGTGAAATATCAGCAGTGTATATAGGAAATTCAGTTTTCACATTCAATATATTGCCGTTAGCATTAAATATGCTGACATTTGTACCGTTTTGGTCAAAAAGTAAAGCACGTGTTTCACTAAGCGCTACAACGGGTTTTTCACAACCGTGAAACTGTTCAAACAAACGCTTTCCGCTTAAATTATATGAAGTTAAAGTCTGGTTAGATAACACATAAAAATGATTACCCATACTGTTTACAGAAAACAGTTCGTTACCTTCAAAGTCGCTTGGGAAATAATCCCTTATTGAAATACCGGAAATATAATTGCTTGATGTTTCAATAATTCCCGTAGGTGAAAGCAAAGAAAAAACAAGTAAAACTACAATTAAAAGAAAAAGAACTGATAAAACGATATAATTTCTTTTTTTAATTAATTCTTTTTTACCAGAAATTACCCTGAACTGTGATTCTTCAGTATCATAGCTCTCTGCAACAGAAGAACTGTTGTTAGGTTTCATAAATATTTGTTTTTTCTTTTTAAAGATTTTTTTTCGGCGATGTTTAGCCTTTTTGTATTCCGACATTTAGTGCATCTCCTGAATAATATACCTTATTTAAAAACAATCCGTGCGGAACTAAAGTTTTTCCCGCAAGGGAGCGATCACGCGAATTAATAATTTTATCAAAATCTTCGCTATTAATTCGGTTCTGACCTGCTTCAAGCGCAGTTCCTGCAATAATACGAACCATATTGTATAAAAAACCGTTCCCCGTTATACTAAGTTCAATAATATTATCTTTTTTTGAAACGAAACATTCATAAATAGTTCGTACAGTATCGGTTACAGTCCTCTTTGAAGAAGAAAAACCGCAGAAGTCTTTTGTACCAACTATATTTTTACAAAACTCATTCATCTTTTCAATATTCAAATCACCAACGTAATGCATTGCATATCTGCTATCAAATGGCGAAAGAATTTCCGAGGTATCAATTCGGTAAATATAATTCTTTGCAACAGCGTTGTATCTGCAGTGAAAATCGGAATCTACTCTTTTACATTCAAGCGCACGAATATCATTCGGTAAAACCGAATTAAGCCCCTTTACAATACCATATACCGAAATATCATTGTTTAAATCGAAATGGCAATAAAATTCATTTGCGTGCACACCTGCATCTGTTCGGCTACAACCAGTAACAGCAGGTCGAAAGTCAAACATTTTTTCAAGTGAATCCTGAAGTTTTTCCTGAACCGAAATACCGTTGGGCTGAACTTGCCAACCGTGGTAATCGGTTCCGTCAAATGCAATTTTCAGTAAATAACGGCACACGTTATCACCCCAAAATATAATTAAGAGTAATTAAAAAAGCGCAGAAAAGCACGGTAATAATAACAACAACGTAATCGCGTGCAGAAAGTTTCATAATTTTCATACGCTGTCTTCCCTCTCCGCCGTTATAACAACGACATTCCATTGCCTCTGCGAGTTCATAAGAACGTCTAATAGACATAACAAAAAGCGGAATAAGAATTGGAATAAGAGCTTTTATACGTTGAATAAATCCGCCGGATTCCAAATCAGCGCCACGGGAACGCTGCGCATTCATAATTTTTCCAGTTTCTTCAATAAGAATAGGAATAAAGCGCAATGCAATAGTCATCATCATAGTTAAAATATGAATTGCAGAACCTAAACCAAAAATTTTCAGCGGTGACAGTAATCTTTCAAGCGCTTCAGTTAAATCATTTGGAGTAACGGTATATGTCAGCGTTGCGCTGATTAAAATAAGCAAACAAACTCTTGCAGCCATAAAAACAGCGCGGGAAACGCCTTCGCTTGTGATTTCAAAAATCCACCAATCAAGAAGCACAATGCCGCCTTTAGCATAAAAAGTGTTAATTAAAGCTGTGAAAATTATTATAGGAAGTATTGCTTTAAGATTTTTAAAATACATTTTAAGGGGTATTTTAGAAAGTAAAAGTGTTAAAAGGATAAACGCTGCAGACAATGTTAGAGTAATATAGTTAGAAGAAAAGAAGAATAAAACCGATAAAATAAAGAGAAGTAAAACAAATTTTACTCTTGCATCTATTTTGTGAATTAAAGAATCGGCAGGAAAATACTGGCCTATAGTAATATCGTTTAACATACTGCACCACCCTTTTCAAGTGCAGCAAGTATACTGTTTACTGCAGAATCAACCGTGTAGCAGTTGGTATTTACATCAATACCTTTTCGCTTTAGAGAAAGCAAAACGCTTGTAACGTAAGGAACAGCAAGACCTATACTGTCAAGAAGTTGCGCATCGTTAAATACGTTATCAACAGTATCAAGCAATACTTTTTTTCCATCATTAAGCACAAGAATGTTATCGCAAATAAGTGCCATATCCTCCATACTGTGAGATACAATAATTACCGTAGCGTTATGCTCGGTACGGTATTTCATTATAGCCGAAAGCACCAATTCCCTACCAACAGGATCAAGTCCCGCTGTTGGTTCATCAAAAACAATTAATTCAGGTTGCATTGCCATAATACCTGCAATAGCAACTCTACGCTTTTCACCGCCCGAAAGATCAAATGGTGATTTAGAAAGAAGCGTATTTGAAAGATGCACAGTTTCAGCCGCTTTAACAGCAGCATCTTGGGCACTGTTTGCATCAAGCCCCATATTTTTAGGACCGTACGAAATATCTTTAATAACTGTATCTTCAAACAACTGATACTCGGGGTACTGAAACACAAGGCCGATTTTAGAACGAATTTTACGCATTTGTTTAGGGTTTTCCCAAATATCATTACCGTTAAGCAAAACTCTTCCCGAAGAAGGTTTCAGCAAACCGTTAAGCATTTGAAGTAAGGTTGATTTGCCCGAGCCTGTATGACCGATTATACCGAATATTTCGCCCTGTTTTACCGAAAAAGAAATATCATCTACAGCGGTTGTAACATACGGAGTATTAGGAGAATAAACATAGCATAAATTCTCTACTTTCAATACGTCCATATATTTTCACCTCCGTTTTTTATTTAAAGAGTTCATAGATTTTCTGTGAACATTTTTCAACCGAAATGACATCGGTTTCAATATTAATACCGTTTTTCTTTAATTCATTAAGCAACAAAACCGTTTGCGGAACGGTAAGACCTGCTTCTCTAATAACGTCTAACTTTGAAAACAATGTGCTTGGTTTTTCATCGGCAACAATTTTGCCGTTATTTAACACAACTGTTCTATCGGCGTTTTCAGTTTCTTCCATAAAATGAGTTATTAGTATAATGGTAATTCCGTAATCGCGGTTTAGTTCTGTAATTGCATCAATTACTTCGCGTCTGCCAACAGGATCCAACATTGCGGTTGGTTCATCAAGAACAATACATTCGGGCGACATTGCAAGTATTCCCGCAATAGCAATTCTCTGTTTTTGCCCACCCGAAAGATTATGCGGTGACGAAAACCTATAATCATACATTCTAACTGTTTTTAGCGCGTTGTCAACGTTTTCTCTGATTTTTTCAGGAGAAAATCCTAAATTTTCGGGACCAAACGCTACATCCTCTTCAACAACAGAAGATATTATCTGATTATCAGGGTTCTGAAAAACAAGACCGACGCGCCTTTTAATTTCGATATCGAACTTTTCATCTAAAGTAGACATATTATCTACTAAAACGCAACCGCTTGTCGGTTTGTACAAACCGTTAAACAGTTTTGCAAGAGTTGATTTTCCCGAACCGTTATGTCCTAAAATTACCGTAAAAGAACCTCGTTCAATTGAAAGATTAAAATCTTCAAATAAAACCTGTTTATCTTCATCGGCATAAGAATAACACAAATTTTTAACTTCAATTATATTATCCATTGTATCTCCAAAATCATTTTCCTTGCCAAATAGTAGTATTTCCGCATGGCAAAACCATATCAATATCAGAAATTTTCAAACCAATTTCATCGGTTGTAACTTCTCCGCCACGTTCACCAACAACTAAGGTTTTGACCATATAGTTTAGAATTGTGGGAGAAAGACCACCCGTATAGGAATTAAGAATAAAAAAGAGCGCATTTTCACTTAACAACTTCCCTGTTTCACTTAATAATTCGCTGATTTGTTGTTCTAATTTCCAAACTTCACCGCCGGGACCTCTGCCATAAGAAGGCGGATCCATTATAATAGCATCATATTTATTACCGCGTCTGATTTCGCGTTTTACAAATTTAAGGCAATCGTCAACAAGCCACCTTACAGATGCTTCTTCAAGTCCAGATGCAACAGCGTTTTCTTTTGCCCACTGTACCATACCTTTAGATGCATCAACGTGAGTAACCGATGCCCCTGCTTTAAGACAAGCAACAGTTGCGCCGCCCGTATACGCAAATAGATTTAGCACTTTAATAGGTCTTTCGGCCTTCTTAATAAGTTCTGCAGCTAATTTCCAGTTGACCGATTGTTCGGGAAATAATCCGGTGTGTTTAAATCCCATAGGTTTTAAACGAAAAGTAAGTTCATTGTAGTTAACGCACCAAACATCGGGAACTTTTTTCAGTGATTCCCAATAACCGCCGCCCGATGCAGAACGGTGATAAACAGCATGTGCATTATTCCACAAAGGATTTGTCTTTTCGTGGTGCCAGATAACCTGTGGATCGGGCCGTATTAGAATAATATCTTTCCATCTTTCAAGCTTTTGACCGTCGGTTGCGTCAATAAGTTCATAATCAGAAAAATCTGTCAAATATCTCATTAAAATCTTTCCTTAAAAATCAAAGTATCTTACCGTAAGGTATTTCTAAATGATCGTAAGCGGCTTTTGTAACACAACGGCCACGCGGTGTACGGCTTAAAAAACCAATTTGCATAAGGTACGGTTCATACACATCTTCAATGGTAATACTTTCTTCGCCAACAGCAGCAGCAAGAGTTTCAAGTCCAACAGGACCGCCATCGTACACATCAATAATTGTTGAAAGCATTTTTCTGTCAAAATCATCAAGGCCAAGTTCATCAATTTCAAAGCGAGATAATGCTTTTGAAGCAACCTCTTCGGTAATATAACCGTCAAATTCAACCTGTGCAATATCACGTACTCTGCGAAGCAAACGGTTTGCAATACGCGGTGTTCCGCGAGAACGCGAAGCAATTTCCAAAGCGCCTTCATTATCAATTCCAATACCCAAAATTCCTGAAGAACGGGTAATTATTTGAGCAAGTTGTTCGGTAGTGTACATTTCAAGACGCAACAAAACACCAAATCTGTCACGAAGAGGTGCCGTAAGCTGACCGCTTCTTGTAGTTGCACCAACCAAAGTAAAATGAGGCAAATCCAATCTTATTGATCTCGCAGAAGGACCTTTTCCAATAATAATGTCTACCGAAAAATCTTCCATAGCGGGATAAAGTATTTCTTCTACGTTACGTGATAAGCGATGAATTTCATCAATAAAAAGCACGTCACCTTCGTTAAGGTTGGTAAGCAAAGCAACCAAATCACCCTGTTTTTCAATTGCAGGGCCCGAAGTTATTCGTAAATTTACGCCCATTTCTTTAGCAATAATGCCAGAAAGGGTTGTTTTGCCAAGTCCGGGAGGGCCATAAAGTAAAACGTGGTCCAAAGCTTCATTTCTTTGTAAGGCGGCGGCAATATAAATTTTAAGGTTTTCTTTTGCTTTTTCCTGACCAATATATTCATTAAGATTTTTAGGTCTTAGTGAAATTTCAGAATCGGCATCAATTCCCGAATATTCGGGAGATACCATACGCGCAGATTCCTCAAAACTGAAATCATTAGTTTCAATCATTATTTACACCATCCTTGTAAGATTTTTAAGTGCTTCTTTAATTAAAGATTCGGCGGGCAGAGAACTATCTAAACGTCCAACCGCTAACGAAGCTTCGCTGTGAGAAAATCCCAAAGCAACAAGCGCTTCAACGGCTTCTTTTGAAGCAGAATTTACCGAAGCAGAAACAACAGCGCTTACCTGTTCGGTATTAGAAACAGGCAACGCGGAAACTTTATCTTTCAGTTCAAGAATAATTCTCTGTGCAAGTTTAAGACCGACGCCTGAAGCGGCGGTTAAAGCTTTAGCATCATTTCCAGCAATATAAAGCGCAACCTGATCGGCAGAAAAGCAGGAAAGAATAGAAATACCAATTTTTGGACCAACACCGCTTACCGAAGTAATAAGTTTAAAGCACTGCATTTCTTCAAAATCACTAAATCCAAATAAATCAATGCCGTCTTCCTTAACTGACATATGTGTGTATAAAAACACTTCTTCATTCTTTTTTGGTAAGTAACCAAGGGTTTTGGAAGTAATCATACACTTATATCCAACTCCCGCACATTCAACAATACAAGAGTTTGCATCATTATAAAGTAATTTTCCGCGTAAAGAAGCAATCATTTTTTAACATCCTTTTGATAATTTGTTAAGCGAAGACCCGCCAACGTAAGCGTGACAAACAGCAAGAGCCAACGCATCAGCGGTATCATCCGGCTTCGGCATTTTTTCTAACCGCAAAAGCCTTCTTGTCATTTCCATAATTTGTGATTTTTCAGCACGACCGTAGCCAGTTACCGACTGTTTAACCTGTAAAGGCGTATATTCAAATACTTGTACTCCATGAAGTTGCGCCGCAAGAAGAATAACACCGCGAGCCTGAGCAACGTCAATAGCAGTAGTTGTATTGGTATTAAAAAAAAGTTTTTCAAGCGAAAGCGCATCAGGTTTAAAAGTATCAAGTAACTTTGAAATATCTTTATAAATAATTTCAAGTCTGCTTGTAAAAGGCGTTTTTGCTTTTGTTGTAACGGCACCAAAATTAACTGTTGAAAATTTTGAATCTTTGTAATCAATAATGCCGTATCCAATAATGGCATACCCAGGGTCAATACCAATAATTCGCAATACAACTCCCCCAAGATAACATATTCTATTGAATTATATCATAAAGTTAAAATTTTAGCAATATAAAAGTATACGTAAAAGCGTTAAATTTTTATTAATATAACGAAAAATATGTGTAAAAATATGTAAAAAATAAAAAAATCTTGACTTTTTCACAATTATACAATATATTTAAGAAAACTGAATATGGAATTTGTGCGAATAATGTAGTGAAATTCTCTTAAATATCGGACTTCAACTACCCGATATTTATTGGGATTTTTTCTCTTTATTACTATACAAAACACTTATTCCAGAAGTTTACAGCATCTGTGTTGAATAGCAAAACTGAAGTCTTTTGCCATAGTCGAATTTATCTTCTATGAAAAACTCTTTGCGGGGGCAGCCGACAAAAGTTTTGCGAGTATCGCGCAGAGCAGATTAATGCTTGTGTCGGCACTTTGTGTCCGCAAAGGGGGATGCTTAAATGGAAAATAACAACAAAATAATTGAATTAAAAAATGTCACTATGGCCTTTGAGGGTGAAACTGTTCTTGATGATTTAAGCCTTGATATATGTGATAAGGAATTTATTACATTACTTGGTCCTTCAGGTTGTGGAAAAACCACCACCTTAAGAATTATCGCAGGATTTCTTGAACCCGACCATGGTGATATTGTTTTTGAAAACAAAAAAATCAATGACGTTCCTGCATATAAAAGAAACGTTAATACAATTTTTCAACGTTACGCACTTTTTCCGCATTTAAACGTTTTCGAAAATATTGCTTTTGGTTTAAGAATTAAAAAATTACCCGAAAATGAAATTAAAGAAAAAGTAACCGAAATGCTTAAACTTGTAAATCTTTCGGGTATGGAAAAGCGTAAAATAGATAATCTTTCGGGCGGTCAGCAACAGCGTGTTGCAATCGCAAGAGCGCTTGCTAATAACCCACGTGTTCTTTTGCTGGATGAACCACTTGCAGCTCTTGATTTAAAACTTCGTAAAGATATGCAAAATGAACTTAAAAAGATTCAAAGGCAACTTGGCATTACCTTTATTTTCGTTACTCACGACCAAGAAGAAGCGCTTTCAATGTCAGACAGAGTTGTTGTAATGGATAACGGTAAGATACAGCAGGTTGGCACACCGAAAGATATTTACAACGAGCCAAAAAATGCGTTTGTAGCCGATTTTATCGGTGAATCCAACATACTTGACGGTGTTATGCTTTCTGACTTTAAAGCACAGTTTTCAGGACAAATTTTTGAATGTCTTGACTCAGGTTTTGAGCCAAATGAAAAAGTAGACGTTGTTGTAAGGCCCGAAGACGTTGATATTGTAAGCGTTGATAAAGGTATGCTGACCGGTACCGTAACTTCTGTTACGTTTTTAGGTGTTCACTTCGAGATAATCGTTGATATCGGTGGTTTTAAATGGATGATTCAGACAACTGATGAGCATCACATTGATGAAAAAGTCGGCTTATTTATTGAACCAGATGCAATTCATATTATGAAAAAATCCGAATATTCGGGCAGATATGGTGACTACAGCACTTTCAGCGATGAAATTGAGCAGTTAAGTGTTGTTGAGGAGGATGAATAATGAAATCCTCTAAGCATTTAACAAGTTATCTTGTTGCTTCGCCTTATGTGGTTTGGTCTGCTATTTTTATAATAATTCCGCTTTTTATTATGGTGTATTATGCGCTTACAGATGATGCAGGTGTATTTTCACTTGCTAATTTTGCCACAATAGGACGTTATAAAAAAGCGTTTGTGATTTCAATTTTATACGCTTTTGCAGCAACTGTAATTACTTTACTTTTGGCATATCCCCTTGCCTACCTTATGTCTAAAACCAAAATAAGTTCACAAAGAATGCTTATGATTCTTGTAATGCTACCTATGTGGACTAACTTTCTTATACGCACATATTCCTGGATTACCATACTTTCTAACACTGGAATAATCAATTCTTTTCTTAGTAAGTTTGGAATAGGTCCATTACAATTAATTAACCGTCCGGGCACGGTTATTTTAGGTATGGTTTATGACTTTTTGCCCTATATGATTTTACCCATTTATACTGTTATGTGCAAAATAGACCGTTCACTTACTCAGGCCGCCGAAGACCTTGGCGCCAATAAAGCAAGTGTATTGAAACGTGTTATTTTTCCGCTTAGTCTTCCCGGAGTTGCTTCAGGTATTACTATGGTTTTCGTACCTTCGGTAAGTACCTTTTACATTTCGCAGAAATTAGGCGGAAACAAAACAATGATGATTGGTGACGTAATTGAGTATTTGTTTAATTTAGGCCCCGATTACTACCGTGTTGCTTCGGTAATCTCTATTATATTAACCTTAATGATAGTTGTTTGTATGTTTATTATGAACCGCTTTTCAGATAGTGACAGCGACGGAGGTGTTATACTTTGAAAATACTTTCCAAACTGTATATTGCCCTTATTATTATCTTCTTGTACGCACCTATTGCTGTTATGGTATTCTTTTCCTTCAACAGCGGTTCAAGTGTTTGGGTTTTTGAAGGCTTTTCGTTTGACTGGTATGCAAACCTCGCCTTTAATACTGAAATGCTTGAAGCACTTAAACACACAATCTTTATAGCAGTACTTTCTGCTTGTATTTCAACTATTTTAGGTACTGCTGCTTCGGTTGGTATTATGGGAATAAGAAACCGACTTACAAAATCGGCAATAATGTCGGTAACAAATATTCCTATGATGAATGCCGATATTGTTACGGGCGTTTCGTTAATGCTTTTGTTTATATTTTTTGGAAAATTATTAAGGCTTAACGAATCTCTTGGTATGTTAACCGTATTAATTGCACATATTACCTTCAATTTGCCTTACGTTATTCTTTCGGTTCTTCCAAAACTGAAACAAACCGATGCAAGTCTATCTCAGGCAGCGCAAGATCTTGGTTGTACTCCCCTTCAGGCGTTTTTCAAGGTTGTAATTCCTTCAATTTCAAGCGGTATTGCAACAGGCTTTATTATGGCATTTACGCTATCACTTGACGATTTTGTAATCAGTTACTTTACTTGCGGTCATTATCAGACTCTGCCTATTGTTATTTACAATATGACCAAAAAGACCGTTACTCCTGATACATACGCTCTTGCTACAATTATCTTCTTTTCAGTGTTTGCCCTTATGATTCTATATAATACAGTTCAGAACAAATCTGACAAGAAAAGGGGTATGATTTCGTGAAAAAACTAATTTGTATTGTTTTATGTTTCATTATTTCTATATCTCTTTGTTTCGTTATGGGTGGTTGCGGTTATGAATATGTTGATTTAGAACTTCGCGGCGAATATGACCGTTCGCTTGAAGGTACCGTATTAAACGTTTATAACTGGGGCGAATATATTTCTGACGGCAGTGACGGCAGTATTGACGTAAATAAGGAATTTGAAAGAATTACGGGCATTAGAGTAAATTATTCCACTTTTGAAAGCAACGAAACAATGTATTCTCAACTTCGCACAGCAGGTGTTTCCTATGACCTTGTTATTCCTTCAGACTATATGATAGCAAGAATGAGAAACGAAGATATGCTTTTGCCCATTAATACGGAAAGTATAAGCAACTATGATTTAATTGACGAAAAATATAAAAATTTATTTTTTGACACCGAAAACAAGTACACCGTTGCTTATAACGTTGGTATGGTTGGAATAATTTATAACACAAAACTCGTTAAATCTCCTATAACGGGATGGTGCGATTTCTGGGATGAACAACACAAGAATAATTTACTTATGTTTAATAATCCAAGAGATGCTTTTATGGTTGCTCAGTTTCTTGACGGTACCGATATCAATTCTCACAACAAAGCAGATTGGGACAGTGCCGCCGAACTTTTGAAACAACAGAAAAAAATTCTGCAATCCTACGTTATGGATGAAGTTTACGGTAAAATGGAAACAGGCGAAGCCGCTATTGCGCCCTATTATGCAGGCGATTTTCTTACAATGTATGATGTAAACGAAGATCTTGCTTTTGTGTATCCAAAAGAAGGTACTAACATTTTTGTAGATTCCGTTTGTATTCCTAAATCCTGCAAGAACTTTGATGCGGCAATGATGTATATTAACTTTTTACTTGAACCCGAAATTGCACTTGCCAATGCGGAATACATAGGTTATGCTTCTCCTAACACTTCGGTGGTAAATAATCCCGATTATTGTTATTACGGCAACGAAATTCTTTACCCAACCCCTGAAAACACACCTATAACTGAGTATTATAGGGATATTGACCCCGAAATTCGCTCGTACTACGAAAATTTATGGATTGACGTAAAACTATATTAACTTTTAAACCGACTCTTTTGAGTCGGTTTTTGTTTACAAAAGTACAATTTTATATGACAATATTACCTTGACTTTTAATAGGCGTTGAACTATCATTTACTCAACAAAACTGCTTGGGAGGCAAATTATATGGTAACGAAATCAGACATACTGAATTCTTTAAAAAAATTAGGGTTAGATAATGGTGATACTGTTTTATTTCATTCATCGCTGAAAAGTTTCGGCAATGTTGAAAACGGTGCCGATGATGTTATTGACGCGTTTATTAGTGCAGTTGGTGACAGTGGCACGGTGGTTGTACCCACCCTTGCTATGAAAAATTTCAGAGAAGCATATAATACTTGGAATATTAACAAACCATCTGATACGGGTTTGATTACTGAAGTATTCAGAAATAGACCTGAGGCATTAAGAAGTAATCAGGCAACCCATTCTGTTGCAGCCATTGGTGAAAAAGCAGAATTTTTAACTAAAACTCACGGTATAACCGGTAAAAGATATGGCATTTACGGCGATACTCCCTTTTCTAACGATTCCCCTTGGCAAAAACTTTTTGACATAAACGCAACCGTTGTAATGGTTGGTGTTGACTTTGAACCTTTAACTTTTCGACATTTATGTGAATACACACTTGTAGAAAAAGCCTTGTCAATTGCAAAGGAGTACGGCAGATATGATGAGTATAAAGCCAAAATTTGCTCATTTGAACTACGACCGTTACTTGACAACAAAAACCTTTTCTGGCCTTATTTAAATAAAGATGTTGTTGAAAACGAAATTATTAAAAACGGTTTTGTTACAACAGTTAAATGCGGAAACGCAACACTTTCGGCTGTAAAAGCGAAAGATGTATGCCAGTATATAATGGAAAACACTTGGAATAATCCCGATAAATGGCTTGTTGATTCCTGCGCAATGAAGTGGATGAATGAAATTAAATCTTTGAACTTTGACAAATATTATTTTGAAAAACTGGAAGTCCCAACCAAGGAATTGTTAAAGGATCAACCCGACTACAGTTTCATTGACGAACTCTGCAAACCGTATCATTCTAAAAAACCCGATTTATTTGGCAAAAGAAAAATCGAAACTGAAGAGATTAACCTTAACGGTATGTATTTGGTTTGTAATTTTGAAGATGACGATAAACTTTTGAAAACCGTTTACGATGACTTTAATACTTTTTTAGATGTTTATGAAATTGGCGGAAAACTTTGCCCTGTAACAACCATTTTCAAAGAAACATCTTGTTTTGAAGAATACACACTTGAAGTAAGCGAAAACGGTGTTAAAATTTCTGCTGCTGACACTGAAGGTATTAGAAGAGGTATATATTATCTTGAAGATTTAATTATTGCAAGTGAAACTGCCGCTTTAAAACCCATGTGCATTACAAGAAAGCCTCAGGTAAAATCACGAATTACCAGAAGTTGCTTTAGCCCAACAAACCGTTTTCCTTTAAATATAGATGAACTCGAAAACGATGTAGATTATTATCCGGATGAGTATTTGAATCGCTTGGCACACGACGCTAACAACGGTGTTTGGATTTATACGCGTTTTCCCGACTACGTTAAAAGTGATATTATTAAAGAGTATGGTGTTGGCGGCGAAAAGCGTATTGAAAAGTTAAAAAAGGTTATTAAAAAGTGTGCGCGTTACGGTATTAAAGTTTACGTATTTGCTATTGAACCGGCAGGTCTTCGTAAACACATAGCAGAAAACCACAAGGATATGATAGGCGTTCCCGGTTTTGACGGAACCATTACCTGTTGCCCAAGAACCGAAAAAGGCAAAGAGTATTGTATAGAATCTACTCAGCGCTTGTTCACGGAACTACCTGATTTAGGCGGTTTTATAGATATTACTGCAGGTGAAAGAGTTTCTTCCTGTTGCTCTGTGCCGGGATACGTAAATTGTCCCCGTTGCAGTAAATACAGCCGCGGAGAAAATCTTTCCTACGTTGTAGATTTAGTTAAAGAAGGCATGCGCCGTTCGGGCACAAAAGCCGAATTTATCAGTTGGACTTACGGTCACCGTGAATGGATTAAAGAAGATATTCTTGAGTATGTAAATACAGCCCCCAACGACGTAATGTTAATGCCTAATTTTGAAGAAGTTGGAATTGCTGAACAACTTGGCAGAAAGCGAATGGCGGTTGACTACTGGGTATCTTACCCAGGCCCTGCAGATACTTTTGTATCTTTTGCAAAACAAGCAAACAAGAATGGTAAACATCTTTACGCAAAAATGCAAATATGTAATTCTCACGAAATTGCTTCTGTTCCCTATTTACCAACACCAAATTTAATTTTTGAAAAATATAAAGAGGCATACAAATACAACGTTGAAGGCGTTTTGCAGTGTTGGTACATTGGCAATTATCCTTCAATTATGAGCAAAGCAGCAGGAGAACTTTCTTTCACTACCGACTTTAGCGATGAAAACGCATTTATGGAATACTTGGCAGCAATTACTTACGGAAAGACAAATGCAAAAGAAGTTGCAAAGGCATGGAAATGTTTCTCCGACGGTTACCGAAATATGCCGATTAACGCGATGTTCAGCTACTACGGTCCAATGCACGATTCAATTGCTTGGGAATTATCGTTAATACCAAAAAATGAGCAGTTACCAAGATCCTGGAGATTCTTGGACGACTTAGGCGGCGACCGATTTGGCGATGCCTTACAAAGCGGACATACGCTTGATGAAGCAATAACACTTTGCGAAAGAATGTGCGAAGGTTGGCAAAACGGAGTTAATATTTTACCCGAAATTACAGGCGAAACTATTTCGGTTTCAAAAGCTATTAACTTGCTTTTCAAAAGCGGTACCAATATTTTAAAATTCTATAAATTACGTAGTCAATTAGGTTATAACGAAGGCAACGCAAATGAAATATTAAAATTAATGGAGAATATTGTTCTTGAAGAAATTGAAAACTCCAAATTAATGATTGAACTATGTAATGCTGATTGTCGCTTGGGTTACCACGCCGAAGCAGGTGCCTATAAATTCTATCCGTCAAGGATTGAAAGAAGAATTGAAAAGTTAAAAGTCTTATTAGACACCGAATTTGCAGTAGTTCGCAACAACATCATCAGCGGTAAACCTGCTATAAGTTATTTTGTTGCTGACGGTTATAGTGGTTACAACTTATATTCAAGTGAAGAATATGCGGGTTGGGAAAAAGTAAGTGAAAAAGGCGCTTTCAGAATGTTCCACGACAGCGAAAATCTTTATTTGGATATTTCGGCGAAACCGGACACCTGTACCCTTTTCAGTTTTGAATATAATTTCTTCTTCCCAAGTCCTTTAATGAATCTTACAAACGGGGTTTTAAGAACAAATGAATGGCACAGAGTTCACCATTCTTTATTTGGAGAAAATCTTGAACGTGCCGAAAGCGTTTACAAAACCGAAAATAAAGATTTTGGAACGCGTATTATTATTAACAAAGAACTTGCGGGTTGGAACGATTCTTTCCCGTTAAAGTTTGGTATTTTAATTGACAACGAACGTTGGATAAACGATGAATACCGATATCAAATGCTTGCAAAAAACCCGTTCTCACCCAAAGAATACGGTTGGATATTGCCACAATAATCAACAGTAAAAAAATAAAGTGCCCGAAATTCAGGCACTTTATTTTTTAAAATATTCATAAACGTTTTTAGCGGATACTTCATTCATACCTTTTACCGTTAAAAGTTCGGAAATATCAGCATTTTCAATTTTGCTAATAGATTTAAAATGTTTCAAAAGAGCGTTTGCTCTGGTTTTACCAATACCGTTAATTTTAAGAAGTTTTGATTCAAGCATTGAAGCAGAACTTCTTTTTTTATGGTAAGTAATAGCAAAGCGATGCACTTCATCCTGGATTTTAGTTATTAAAGTAAATACACTACGCGTTGATTTAATTGCGATGTCACCGCCGCTTGAAGAAATAGCACGTGTTCTGTGTTTACTATCTTTAACCATGCCAAACAAATTAATGTCTAAATTATATTTTTCAAGTACAGGCAAAACTGCAGATATCTGCCCTTCGCCGCCGTCAAGAAGTATTAAATCGGGTAATCTGCTGAAACTTTCATCTTCACCTTTTACATATTCAGCAAAACGGCGGTCAAGCACTTCAGCCATAGAACGAAAATCATCTTGTCCCATAAACGATTTTATTTTAAATTTTCTATAACCGTTTTTATATGGCACACCGTTTAAAAATGTTACCATAACACCGACGTTTTCACTTCCTTGAGTATTAGAAATATCATACGCTTCAATACATTCGGGTGCCTTACCAAGTTTTAGCAAACCTGCCAATTCATCAAGCGCTTTGGTTTCTGTAGCGCCGCGTTCTAATTTTTTAGAAAGATTTTCAGCCGCATTTTTTCTGCACATTTCCACAAGTTGCTTTTGCTCTCCGATTTTAGGAACAGCAATAACACATTTCTTACCTATTTTTTCACTAAGCAATTTTTCTAAAAATTCAGTCTCGTCGGGTAATTCATCTATAAAAATTCGCGGAGGAATGTCATCATTAGTGTTATAATACTGCGATAAAAACTGTGAATAAAGTTCCGCTTTTGATAAATCGTTATCAAAAAAGTAGTGATTTTGATCAACAAGTTTGCCGCCTCTGAATTTAAGAAGTTGAATGCAAAGTGCATTTTTTGAAGTAACACTACACAAAATATCTTGATTCTCGTAAGTTGCGCTAACAACTTTTTGTTTTTGTGTAATTTTTTTAATTGCCGAAATTCTGTCTCGTATTTTTGCGGCATATTCAAAATCTAAATTTTCTGCCGCATTAAGCATTTTTTCGTTCAGAACAGCAAGGTCTTTTTCTGTATATCCACCCTTTTTAATAAAAGAAACGGCGGCATCAACCTGCTCATTATAATTACTTAATGAAATATTGCCTTTACAAGGCGCACTGCAAATACCTATATGGTAATTCAAACACGGTTTAGATGGCTTATCAAAAGAACGGTTACAGGTAGGAAGTTTAAATACCTTTAGTGCCTCGTCAACAGTATTTTTAACAATAACGCCTGAATTGTAAGGACCAATATATTTACCATCATTTGTTTTTTGTTTAACTGCGCAAATTTTACGCCATTTATCATTACTAATTTTAATATAATGGTAACCTTTATCATCTTTAAGCAGAATATTATATTTTGGTTGATGTTGTTTAATCAAAGAGTTTTCAAGTATAAATGCTTCAAATTCGGTATCGCATACAACGTATTCAAAACGGTCTACATTTTCAACCATTCTTTTTACTTTAGTGCTATGATTTTTTTCGGAACCAAAATACTGAGTAACCCTATTTTTTAATGCTTTTGCTTTTCCGATATAGATAATTTTATTATCAGCCGAATACATAATGTAAACGCCCGGTAATAACGGCAGTCTATTTGCATTACGCTTAAGTGTTGCAATTTTTTCGTTTTTCATCATAGCACCTCCCTTATCCTAAAATTATTTTATCATATACTCATTTTTTTGCAAGGGTTGATTTTTTTAAAAATTAGTATTAATATAATATAGGTGATAAAATGCGTAAAATTATAATTTTAACGGTAATGCTTCTTTTGCTGTGCGGCTGTTCTAAAAATGAATACACGCCACCTTCAGTTGAAGTTGTTAAATATCCTAATGACAACAGTTCTGTTTTCATTTATTCAAATTCTTCTACAGTTGAAAGCACAGAAAACAACAATGTTTCAAACAATGAACCTATAACCTACTATGCTAATATAAACAGTAAAAAATTCCATTTGCCCGAATGTGCTTTTGCTATGAAAATTAGTGAAGAAAACGTATATCTTGAATCCGATTACGAAGCGCTTATAAGTTACGGTTATGAACCGTGCAAAGTATGCAATCCCTAAAGGTGTTTATTATGAAATTAATTGAATGTAAAAAATTAACAATAGGATACGACAACAAAGTTGTGCTATCTAACATTGACTTTTCAATTGATAACGGTTCGTTTGTCTATATTGTGGGCGAAAACGGTGTTGGAAAAAGCACACTTATTAAGTGCCTTTTAAAGTTAAAAAAACCCATTAACGGAACTGTTGAATATTGTCCTGAACTTAAACAAAACGAAATAGGCTACCTGCCGCAGCAAAGCGATATACAACGCGACTTCCCCGCCGGTGTTAACGAAATTGTGCTTTCAGGTTGCTTAAATAAAAGCGGTTTAAAACCTTTCTACACGGCTAAGCAAAAAAAGAAAGCCAAGCACAATATGGAACTGATGAATATTGAACATTTAAAAAACAAAAGTTATCAGGAACTTTCCGGCGGACAGCAACAACGTGTTTTACTTGCGCGTTCGCTATGCGCAAGTAGCAAAGCATTGCTTTTAGATGAACCCACAACAGGATTAGACCCAATTGTTTCTGCTGAATTTAACCGTATTATTGATAAACTTAATAAAGAATACCGAATAACAGTTATAATGGTATCACACAATATTGAAAATGCTTTAAAAAATGCCACTCATATTCTTCATTTAAAGAAAAACGGATATTTTTACGGTACTACCGAAGATTACTTAAACAGCGAAGAATATAGAAGTTTTATGTCTTAGGAGTAAAAAATGATTAATCAGTTAGTTGAATTTTTCACATATCCTTTTTTACAAAAAGCAATTGTGGTGGGAATACTTGTTTCCCTTTGCTCCGCATTATTAGGTGTCAGCCTTGTGTTAAAAAGATATTCAATGATAGGTGACGGTCTTTCTCACATTACTTTCGGTGCCTTAGCAATATCTGCCGCGTTAAACGTCACGCCCTTACTTTTTTCAATTCCTATTGTTATTGTATCGGCAATTTTATTACTTAGAATCAGTCAAAGCGGCAAACTCAAGGGCGATTCTGCCATAGCAATTATAGCAACTTCTTCTCTTGCAATTGGCGTATTTATTGTATCAAAATCAGGTTCAAATACCGATTTGTCTAATTATTTATTCGGCAGTATATTATCAATTAGTACCTTTGATACATATTTTTGTATTGTTCTTTCGGTAATTGTAATTTTATTATTTATACTTTTTTACCATAAAATTTTTGCTGTTACCTTTGATGAAGCATTTGCAAAAGCCACAGGAATTCCTGTTAACTTTTTAAACACTTTGATTGCTATTCTAACTGCATTAACAATTGTTGTAGGTATGCGACTAATGGGTACTTTACTTATTTCAAGTTTAATTATTTTTTCACCTATTTCTGCGATGCGTATTTGTAAAACTTTTAAAGGCGTTGTTTTGGCTTCAGCGATTATTTCAGTAATAAATTTCTGTGTAGGATTGATTTTATCTTATTTAATATCATCGCCAACAGGTTCAACAATCGTTATTGTATCTTTGGCAACCTTAATAATTTGTTGCTTAATTTCAAAACTTAATATTACAAAAAAAGACCTTAAATAAGGTCTTTTTTTATTTATCCAGCTTTTAATTGTAAGCGCAATTTATCAGCAATCATTGCAATAAATTCACTGTTAGTAGGCTTTCCTCTTTCGTTTTGAATTGTGTAACCGAAATATGAATTCAAAACGTCTATATTTCCTCTGTCCCAAGCAACTTCAATTGCATGTCTGATTGCTCTTTCAACACGTGAGGATGTTGTATTGAAATATTTGGCGACAGACGGATAAAGCAGTTTAGTAACAGCATTAATTACTTTTGCATCTTTTATAACCATAATTATTGAATGTCTTAAATAATGATAACCTTTTATATGAGCAGGTACGCCAATTTCGTGTATAATTTCGGTTACCATTAGTTCAAGTTGCGTATCATTAATGAAGTTTATTTCTTTTGAAGGATTACTAATAACTTTCCACGACATAAGTTGAATAATTCTGTCACACAGCAAACCAATATCTATAGGTTTAATTAGTAAATACGCAATTCCGCAATTAAGCATTTCTTTTTCAAGAATTGCATTGTTACTTGCTGAAAGACCGATAAACAACGGTTGAAAAACTGTTGAATTCTTTACTGTTTGAGCTACTCCTATTAAGTCTAGGTTAGGCATAAATAAATCTGCAATAACTACATCGGGTTTTGAAATGGTAATATTTTCCAAAAGTTCTTTCCCATCTTTTGAACAAACAATTACCTCCATTCCCTTTTCCTTAAGTAATTCTACACACGATTTACCGAATTCTGTTGAATTATCTGCTAATAACACTTTGTACATTGTTTTCATTTGAATATGACCTCCTAAATTTTGGTAATCATATTCTATCACTAATTTCTAAAAATTTCAACATATTTTCGCTATATTTTTTGTCAATTAACAGAGTTTTTATCGCATAAATGCCATTATTTACCAAATATGCGATTGTAGCAACAAAATATTATATATTTCTACAAAATAATGTAAGCAAAAAAAGATAACACCGGTTATCCGGTGTTATCGAATTAATCAAAGGGTAATTTCACAACCGCCAACGCTTCTTATAGAAAGTACGCAACAACTTCCCTTTCCGAAAACGCTGTCAATCATTATGCGGTATTCATCAATAATGTCAGCAGGAATATAACATTGAATAGTTCCCGCAAACCCACCGCCGTGAACACGGCAAGCGCCTTGTCCTTTTAAGAACATTTCAGTAAGAGCCAAAGCAAGGCACAAGCCCTGACTTTTAACATTTGACGTTGAATATACGTTCTGCAAATATTTATACGAAGAATCTCCCGACTCGTTAACAAGATCCAAGAAGTGTTCAAAATTATCTTGTTTAAGGGCAATTTTTTCTTCCTCTGCGCGATTATCTTCATTAAAGAAATGAATTGCGCGAAGAACGGCGCGGTCACCAAATTTTTCTCTTAAATTAGCAAGTTCGGAATAGAAAGCAGGGACATCAACTTCTCTTAAGAAATCTTTGCCGAAATAACGGCTGATTTCACGACATTCAACGGTTATATCTGCATAGTCGCCCGTAAGATCAGCGTGATCTCCATGGGTATCAACAACGCAAAGCACATAACCTTTTGCCGCTATATCAAAATTAATTCTTTCAACAATAGGTTTGGTGGGATCTGCAAAATCAATTGCAGTAAAACCGCCCTGCGAGCAAGCCATTTGGTCTAAAAGACCGCAAGGTTTACCAAAATAATCACGTTCAGCTTTCTGTGAAATCTTTGCGATATCAACGCTGTCAACTTTGTTTTCGTTGTATAAACCGTTTAAAATACTGCAAATTAAAACTTCAAATGCAGCGGAAGAAGAAAGGCCTGAACCACGCAAAACGTTAGAAGTAGCATAGGCTTCAAAACCGCCGATATTATAACCGTTAGCCTTAAAAAAAGCACAGCAACCGCGAATAAGCGCTTCGGTTTTTCCTACTTCGGCATCATTCATTTCAAGGTTTAAAAGATCCATTTCTATAAGATCATAACCTTCAGATTTTATACGAATTATATTATCTTCTTTAGCACGAACAACAGCAATAACGTCAAGGTCAACACTGCCTGCTAATACTCTGCCATGCTGATGATCGGTATGATTACCGCCGACTTCAGTTCTACCGGGCGCAGAAAAAAGTCTCACGCCGTCTTCATTACCGAAAAGTGCCGAAAATTCATCAACAGCCTTTATATAGCGCTTAACGGCAATGCCAGTATCCTGATACATATTAGAAAACGTATTATTGAAACTACCGCTTTCTAATGCCTTTTTTAATTCACATAAGTTCATAGTAAAACCCTTTCAAACAAACGTATAACTTTAAGAAATAAGTGCCAAAGTATCGCGTGCAATTGCCAATTCTTCATTGGTGGGAATTACATAAACATCTACCTTGGAATCTTCGGTAGAAATCTTAACCTCTTCACCGCGGATATGGTTCTTAGCATCATCAATCTTAATACCAAGATAACCAAGGTTAGCGCAAACATATTCGCGAAGATCAGGATCGTTTTCGCCTATACCTGCTGTAAAAGCAATTGCATCTACACCGTTCATAGCAGCAACGTAAGAACCAACGTATTTAAGTATCTGATAACGCTGCATATCAACGGCAAGTTTTGCTCTTTCATTACCTGCTTCAGCAGCAGCGCATACATCACGGTTATCGTTTGAAACGCCAGAAATACCAAGCATACCCGATTTATGATTGCACATCTTATTTACGTCTGCAGCATTCATACCCTCTTTTTCAGCAATATATGTAAGAGCAGAAGGATCAACAGTACCGCTGCGTGTACCCATCATAAAGCCATCAAGAGGAGTAAAGCCCATAGAAGTGTCAAAACACTTACCGTCTTTTACAGCAGTAATAGAAGCGCCGTTACCAATATGGCAAACAATAACCTTAAGGCCGTCAGCGCCACCCTTAATATCAGCAACGCGTTCGCTTACAAACTTGTGGGAAGTACCATGAGCACCGTATTTACGAATACCGTATTTTTCATAATATTCATAAGGAAGCGCATACATATAAACTTCCTTTTCCATTGTCTGGTGGAAAGATGTATCAAATACAACTGCCTGCGGAATCTTATCGCCAAACGTTTTAATACAAGCGCGAATAGCAAGAACGTGCGCAGGGTTATGAAGCGGAGCCATAACACCCAATTCTTCAATTTTATCAATAACGTCGGGAGTAACAAGGCAAGAACCAGAGAAAACAGCGCCGCCCTGTACTATTCTGTGACCAATAGCAGAAATTTCATCAAAAGAGTCAATAACCTTCGCGTCACTCTTGGTCATAGCATAAACAACTGCCTCAAATGCTTCTGTATGTGTAGGCATATCGGTTTCATTAGAATAAACGCGACCGTCAGCAGCCTTATGAGTAATAGCGCCGCTAACACCTATTCTTTCACAAATACCCTTCGCAAGAACACTTTCGGTTTCCATATCAATAAGCTGATACTTAAGAGAAGAACTTCCTGCATTTACTACAAAAATTTTCATAACTTAATCTCCATTCCGCCTGATTGGCAATTTTTTGTGTTGATAAAAAAAATAAAGTGTGATAAAATCAACACATAATCTATCTAATATATAATAATAGATAAATTGTATAATTTCAAGTATAATTTTCGTTGGATGGTGAAATATGTCAGTTACGGGTATAATTGCTGAATTCAATCCGCTTCATAACGGTCACAAATACTTAATCGAGACTGCTAAAGAAAAAGGCGATAAAGTAGTTGTTGTTTTAAGCAGCGATTTTGTACAACGCGGTGATTGTGCTATTTACAATAAATCAACACGAACCAAAGCGGCGCTGATTTGCGGTGCTGATTTAGTCATTGAACTACCTACCGTTTGGTCTATGTCTGGCGCTGAAAAATTTGCGCTTGCCAGCGTTTTTCTGTTAAAGTCAACAAACATAGTTAATTCACTAACTTTCGGCGTTCAAGATGATAATTTATCACTAATAAATGATATCGCCTATTATCTCAACTCTGTTGAATTTAAAGAGGAAATAAAAAATCGTCTTAATACCAACAAAACCTTTGCAACAATCCGTGAAGAGATAATTAAAAGCAAATTCAATATAAGCGAGGATATGCTTAAAGACGGAAATAATATTTTAGCAATTGAATATATACGCGCTTGCTTGAATCTCGGTTTTAATCCCACAATCAATACCGTAAATCGTATTGGAACTTCGCACGATTCTTCACTTACAACCGAAACTTTTGCAAGTGCAACGTATATTCGCGAACAAATACGTCAAAACAGCTTAGAAGACGTTGAAAAATTTATCCCCGCAGAGCTTTTAGAGTTGTATCACAATTCTGATATTTCAGATTTTTCAAGGCTTCATAACGCAATTCTGTTTAAATTACGTGGTATGAACGAAGAAGATTTTAAAAAGCTTCCTGATTTAAGTGAAGGAATTGAAAACAGATTCTATAAAGCAGTTCAATCAGCAAAAAGCTTTGATGAACTTCTTGAAATTTTAAAAACCAAACGCTACACTTTAAGTCGAATAAGAAGGCTTGTATTAAACGCCGCTCTTGGAATTTTTGAAAGCGACTCCCCCGCTTTGCCACCATATATAAGAGTTCTCGGCTTTAATAACAACGGAGAAGAATTAGTCAAAGAAATATCTAAACACAGCACACTGCCCATAATTATTAATTCAAAACAAGCGCAATCTTTAAACGGTGTTGCCGAAAACGTTTTCAAAAAACAAAGCGATATTACAGACTTATATAATCTTGCGTTTAAGTCACCCAACCCATGCGGTTCTGATTACTCTTATAATACCGTTAAAATAGATATTAAAAAATGACATCTTTTTAACTGAATTAAAGCATTTTCTTTTAATATTAAAAGTACTACAATCATTGTGTTAATTTTTAATTTTGGTGAAACTTATGTTTAAAATCTCAGATAACGCAAAAAAAGCATTTTTAATAGGTACACTTTGTTCTTTTTCTTACCTTGCCGTTTATATTGCACGAAACGTACTGGGCTCCATATCCCCACAGATGATTGAAGGTGGCGTTGTTACCAACGAAACTGTAGGTACTTTGTCTTCAATATTTTTTATAACGTATGCTTTCGGTCAGTTAATCAACGGAAAATTAGGCGATAAAATAAAAGGAAAATATATGATAAGTTTCGGGCTGATTTTAGCCGGTATTTTCCATTTTATTTTTGGAAATTCATTTAACTGTTTGCCTGTAACCTTCATTTCATATGCACTTGCGGGATATTCCCTTTCAATGATTTACGGCCCTATGACAAAAACCGTTTCCGAGAACGTTGAATTGGTTTATGCAACGCGTTGCAGTCTTGGGTATACTTTTTCTTCTTTTTTAGCTTCTCCTATTACAGGTCTGCTTGCAAGTTATTTAATCTGGAAAAGCGTTGTTTCTTCAACAAGTGTTATTCTTGTTGCAATGGGTATAATTTGTTATATTGTTTTTACTCTTTTTGAAAATAAAGGTTTTGTTGCTTATAATAAGTTTTCATCAAAGCAGAATAAAGGTTCAGATTTTAAAGTATTAATAAAAAGGCAAATAATAAAGTTTTCATTTATTTCAATATTAACGGGAATAGTAAGAACAACAGTGGTTTTTTGGTTGCCTACGTACTTCTCACAATATTTGGAATTTACTCCTAAAGCCTCTACGCTGATATTTACTGTTTCGTCGTTTGCAATTTCAAGCGCAACCTTTATTGCGGTATTTATGTACGAACGATTAAAACGCGATATGGATAAAACAATACTTATTTCCTTTGTAGCATCGGCGATTTGTTTCTTAGTAGTATTTATTATAAAAGTACAGGTAATCAACTTAGTATTTATAGTTCTGGCAATTATAGCTTGTAACTGCGCAGCCACAATGCTGTTCAGCCGTTATTGTCCAAGCCTTTACGATACGGGAATGGTTTCAAGCGCAACAGGATTTATTGACTTTTTAAGCTATATGGCGGCTTCAATTTCATCAAAGATATTTGCAAATGCAACGGCAACAATAGGCTGGAAAGGCTTAATAGCCGTTTGGTTTTTGCTAATGGTAATTGGAGTTATCGTTGCATTACCGAAATTTAAATTACAAAAAAAAGGAAGCTGAATAATTCAGTTTCCTTTTTTAGTTTATAAGAGCTATCGCTTCGGCAAGGCTGTTTACGCCTAAAAGTTCTATATTATGTTTGCCTTTAATTTGTAGTGCCGAACTGCGCGGTAAAATACAGGTTTTAAAGCCAAGGCGTTCTGCTTCGTTTATTCGCGCTTCAATTCTGGGAACAGAACGAAGTTCTCCTGATAGTCCTATTTCGCCAAAAACAATTGTATCGGCATCAATAGGAATATTTTTGAAAGCAGAAACTAACGACAATGCTACTGCTAAATCTGCCGACGGTTCGTCTAATCTTAATCCGCCGACAACGTTAATATAAGCATCGTGAGTTGAAAATTTAATTCCAATGCGTTTTTCAAGAATGGCTAAAAGTAGGTTTAGTCGGTTAAAATCAAAACCTGTTGAAACTCTTCGTGGGTTGCCGAACCCCGTTTGAGTTGTAAGCGCCTGAACTTCGGAAAGAATAGGTCGGCTGCCTTCTAAAACACAAGTAATACAACTTCCCGAAACGTCTTTTGCTCTGCCCGATAACAGCATAGCAGACGGATTAACAACCTCGCTTAATCCGTTTTCGTTCATTTCAAAAACACCTATTTCATTTGTTGAACCAAAACGGTTTTTAATTGCCCTTAAAATACGGTAAGTCTGATTTCTTTCGCCCTCAAAATACAGTACGGTATCTACAATATGTTCAAGCACTTTTGGTCCTGCAATTTCTCCGCCTTTATTAACGTGGCCTACAATAAATATTGGAATATTTAAAGTTTTACAGCAACGAAGTAGTAAATTCGTGCATTCTCTGACTTGCACAACACTGCCAGCCGAAGAAGAAAGATCACTTATTTGCATTGTCTGTATAGAATCAATCATAACAAAATCGGGTTTAGCGCTTTTTATGTATTCGCAAATATTTAGCACTTCGGTTTCAGTCATAACAGATAGGTTTGTATTATTAACACCAAGCCGTTCTGCACGCATTTTAATTTGAACAGCAGATTCTTCACCCGTAACGTACAAGAGATTCAGTGAATTATCTAAACATTTGCTCATTTGCAAAAGAATGGTTGATTTACCTATACCTGGGTCACCGCAAAGCAGAACAACAGAACCTTTTACAATTCCTCCGCCCAACACACGGTCAAGTTCGTTAATTCCCGTAAAAATACGCTTTTCATTATTCATAGAAATATCTTTAAGGCTTTTAACCGCGCAACTGTTAGGTAGCCCAACGCTTTTTTGTTCAACGGGCATAACAACGGTTTCTTCAATTGTGTTCCATTCACCGCAAGAGGTACATCTGCCTGACCATTTTGCACTCTGCGCACCGCAATTTTTACATTCATAAACAGTTTTTAACTTCTTTTGCATTGTTAATCTCCCTTAAAATTCAACTTGAATAATACTCTAAAATTCCGCAAAGGATCGAAAATGCCATACTAGTTTGATAATCTTCATCCTTTAGTAATTTAAGTTCTAATGAGTTACTCAGAAATCCGCATTCAACAATAACTGCTGGCAAAGGCGAATTATATAACAAATAAATATCTTTACCTGCCTTTTTGCAAACACGGCTATTCTCAGGCTGGACGAGATTTTTTACACTACTTTGTATAATAGTTCCAAGTTCTTTTGACTGCTCATAATTTGGCGAATAAAAAACCTGCGCACCCTTTGCCGAACCCGAAGTAAATTTATTCAAGTGTATACTAACAAATATAGCGTCCGAAAATCCGTACATTAGTTCAAGACGGTTTTTTAAATCTGCCTTTTTTCGCGAAGCAATACTTCCGGTTTCTAAATTATCAGTACCATTATCGACAGTACGGGTAAAAACGACGTTATACCCCATAATATCAAGCATTTCCCCAAGTTTTAAAGCAATTGAAAGATTAATATCCTTTTCAACAGTACCGTCATTTGCAACTGCGCCACCGTCAAACCCGCCGTGGCCTGCGTCTACAATAACAGTTATTGTATTATTACTTTTTGCATTTGTTGCAAGAGCGTTTTTCGGTTGCGTGACAGAAAGCACGGCAATAATTATAATAAGCAGTAAAATTAAAAAAATTTTAATGGGCTTACATTTTAAAAAAAACACTCTCACTTAAATTTACCCTTTAAATATTTATTTTTAGCACTTTTATTTACTGAAATTATACCACCAATAGCGCCCGAAAGCAAGCAGCCCAATAAATGAAACAGTGTTATTAGAGAAAGTGAAGATTTATTTACAATAAGCGCAATAATAAGTGAAATAACAAAAACAGTTGCGCCAATTGCCGTACCAAATACCAAACCTTTGCTTTTATTAATTTTACCAAAGAATGCGCTGCCCGTAAAGCATCCAATAATATAAGACAACGTAGAAAAAATTGCTGAATAACCGTTGCTTATTGAAAAGAAAGTCATCAACATAGCAAAAATAGCAGCAACTCCAAGTGAAACTACCACTGAAATAGCACAGGATATGAGATAATTCTTAAAAATATTTGTTGTTGAATTATTGTATGATTGCATAAAAATCCCCCCGAAACATAATATTCCGAGAGGATGTTTATTAGAACTTATTACTTTTTAGCAGGAGCAGCGTCTTCGTGAACAGTTAAGTTCTGGCTTACCGCCCAGCGAGCAATTTTTAACTTAGAATGATCTGCAGAAGATTCAATAACAAGGCTATCGTCTTTAATAGAAACAACTTTGCCGTAAATACCGCCGATAGTTAAAATTTCATCGCCAACCTGAATAGAATCGCGAAGTTTCTGTTCTTCTTTTTGTTTCTTCTTCTGAGGACGAATCAGAATAAAGTAAAAAAGTGCGATGATAAAAACAAAATAAATAATTGTATATACCGGGTTCATAAATATACCTCCAATAATTTCATAAATATTATTATATACTAAAAAGCAGAAAAAAGCAACTTATTATTTATATTCTTGTTGAAATTATTTTTTCAACGTCAGCTTTAAACTTTGAAAACGTACCGTTATCTAAGTGTTCCCTTATTTTTTCCATTAATGTATTATAAAAATAAAGGTTATGCAAAACACATAGGCGGTTAGAAAGCATTTCTTTAGATTTAAACAGATGTCTGATGTAAGCACGGCTGTATCTTGTACAAACAGGACACTGACAGCCTTCTTCAATAGGACGCATATCGTTTTCGTATTTATTATTGTTGAGATTAATTATACCCTGCCAGGTAAAAAGATGCCCGTGCCTTCCGTTACGGCTTGGCATAACGCAATCAAACAAATCAACACCGCGTTCAACTGCGTTCAAAATATTAGCTGGGGTACCTACACCCATTAAATAGCGGATTTTATCCTTTGGCATTACGGGGGTAACTGATTCAATAACGTCATACATTACGTCGGTTGGCTCGCCAACAGCAAGACCGCCTATAGCATAACCGTCCATATCGAGTTCAGCAATTTCTTTCATATGCTCAACTCTTAAATCTTTAAAAGTACATCCCTGATTTATTCCAAAAAGCAACTGTTTTGGATTAACGGTATCGGGTAAAGAATTAAGTCTTGCCATTTCAGTTTTACAGCGTTTGAGCCAACGTGTTGTACGCGCACAGGATTCTTTTGCATAAGCATACTGCGCGGGATTTTCAACGCACTCATCAAAAGCCATTGCAATAGTAGAACCGAGATTACTTTGTATACGCATACTCTCCTCAGGTCCCATAAAAATACGCTTACCGTCAATATGCGAATTAAAGGTTACACCCTCTTCTTCAATTTTTCTTAGCGATGCCAAAGAAAAAACCTGAAAACCGCCGCTATCGGTTAAAATCGGGCCGTCCCAAGTGCTGAATTTATGAATACCGCCGCATTCTTTAATCAACTTATCCCCCGGTCTTACGTGCAAATGATATGTATTACTAAGCATAACCTGACATCTTACGTTTTTTAAATCCTCTGCCGAAACAGCGCCTTTAATTGCTGCAGAAGTTGCAACGTTCATAAACGCCGGAGTTTGAACAACTCCTCTGTTAGTATGAAATTCTCCCCTACGGGCAGAATTTTCTGTTTTTAAAACTTTAAACATATTATTACTCCAATATTAACTTTCTACCTCTAATTTTTCGTGCCGAATGCACTACTAAACTCTTCACTTATACGATCAGCATTGCGTCTCCGAAACTAAAAAACCTATATTTTTCTTCAACGGCAATTTTATATGAATCCATTGTGAAATCATAACCTGCAAAAGCGCTTACAAGCATAATTAGTGTACTTTCAGGCAGGTGAAAATTTGTAATTAATGCATCCATACACTTAAAAGAATAACCAGGATAAATAAATATTGATGTATCGCCTTCACATTCTTTAATTTCACCATACATAGATGCAGCACTTTCAACAGTTCGGCAACTGGTTGTACCAACACAAATTACTCTGCCGCCGTTTTCTTTTGTACTATTGATAATATCAGCGGTTTCCTTAGAAATCATAAAATGTTCGGTGTGCATAACGTGGTCTTTAATATCATCAGCCTTAACAGGTCTGAAAGTTCCAAGACCTACGTGAAGTGTTACGTAAGCAATTTTTACGCCCATATTTTCTATTTTTTCAAGCATTTCTTTTGTAAAATGAAGTCCAGCAGTTGGTGCAGCCGCCGAACCTAAATTTTCAGAATATACTGTTTGATAGCGTTCTTTATCTTCAAGTTCTTTAGTAATGTAATGAGGAAGCGGCATTTGTCCGATTTCATCAAGCACTTCATAAAAATTTCCGTCACAGTTAAATCTTACAATTCTGTTGCCGTTTTCAAGAACTTCTATAACTTGAGCCGTCATTCTTTCGGAAAAAATAAAACTATGCCCTACTCTTGCCTTTTTACCTGGACCCGCAATACATTCCCAAACCGTATTTTCTATATTCTTTAAAAGCAAAAATTCAACTATAGAGCCTGTATCTGTACGTTTTCCGTAAATACGTGCAGGAAGCACCCTCGTATTGTTCAAAACAAGACAGTCGCCCGCTTTAAGATAATCAGTTAATTTTGAAAAAACAGTATGCGAACGTTCAGAAGTATTTTTATTTAAAACAAACAGCCTTGAAGCATCACGTGGTTCAATAGGGGTTTGCGCAATCAATTCTTCAGGCAAATCATAATAAAAATCACTTTTTTTCATTTAATCACCGTTTTAATATTAGTAATCATAGCATAAAATGTATTTGACAAACACACTTGCGGATGCTATTATAAAATATAATATAGATATTATATTGCATTTTAAGTTTATACGCAAGTAAAACTTGTTTTTTATTTTAGAAAGGGCGATTTTTATGAAAAACAGAATTTTTACAGGTGCTGCCACTGCATTGGTAACACCAATGAATGCAGATGGAAGCGTTAACTTTGATTATTTAAAAACATTGGTCAACAAACAAATTGAAGCAGGAATTGACGCTTTGGTAATTTGTGGTACTACCGGTGAAAAATCTACGTTGGATTATAAAGAGCACGTAAAGGTAATTGAAACTGCAATTGAAACCTGTAATAAGCGAGTTCCTATTATTGCAGGCACAGGTAGCAACGACACTAAATATACAGTAAATCTTTGCCAAGAAGCAATTGATTGCGGTGCCGATGCTTTGCTTATGGTTACACCTTATTATAATAAAACTTCACAGCGCGGACTTGTTGCTCACTATAATTACGTTGCAGACCGTGTTGATAAACCTATAATTCTTTATAACGTTCCTTCAAGAACCGGTGTAAATATGCAGCCCGAAACTTATAAAGAATTATCTAAGCACCCGAATATTGTTGCCACAAAGGAAGCAAACGGCGATATTGCTTCTGTTGCTGCTATTAAATATTACTGTGGCGATGACCTTGACGTTTATTCGGGTAATGACGACCAGATTGTTCCAATTCTTTCGCTCGGCGGCATTGGTGTTATTTCCGTTTTATCTAATATTTTACCTGCCGAAACTCATAAAATGTGCACCGATTATTTGAACGGTAACACACTTGAAGCAACAAAAGCACAAATTAAGTACACTGCACTTATTAAGGCATTATTCAGCGATGTTAACCCTGTTCCCGTTAAAGAAGCAATGAATATTTTGGGAATGGACGTTGGTCCTTGCCGACTTCCTTTGTATCCTATGACAGATTCCGCAAGAGAAGCTTTAAAAGCCGAACTTATTAAATGCGGTTGCCTTAAGTAATTAATTTCCGGGAAGTGTAAAAATGACACGCAAAATAATATTAAGCGGTTGTATGGGAAGAATGGGAAAAGCCATAACCGAACTTGTAGAGAATAAAAATGATTTTACTATTATTGCAGGTGTTGATATTGTTGATAATCCTGCCGCTTCATTCCCCGTTTATAAAAACATTACCGACGTTAAGGAAAAAGCCGACGTAATTATTGACTTCAGTAACTCGTCTTCGCTTGATTCACTGCTTTCTTTTGCTAAAGCAACTGCAACACCTTTAGTATTGTGTACAACAGGTTATACAGACGAACAAATTGAAAAAATTAAAGAAACCTCTAAATCGGTTCCTGTGTTTTTCAGTTTTAATATGTCACTTGGCGTTAACTTACTGATTAGTCTTTCAAAAAAAGCGGCTACTATTTTGGGCGACGGTTATGATATTGAAATAATTGAAAAACATCACAATCAGAAATTAGATGCTCCGTCAGGTACTGCCATTATGATAGCAAACGCTATTGATGATTCAAAGCAAAACAAAATGCAATATGAGTTTGACCGACATTCTAAAAGACAAAAGCGCGGCAAAAACGAAATCGGCATACACTCAGTTCGCGGCGGTACAATTGTTGGTGAGCACGAAGTAATTTTTGCAGGAGACGATGAAATTATTTCTATTTCACACTCAGCATCTTCACGCCGTATATTTGCAGTTGGTGCTCTGCGCGCCGCAGATTTTTTAGCAAAAACCAATGAATCGAATCTTTATAATATGGATGATGTAATTGCATCTCTTTAAAAACTTAAATATCAAAACAGTTACTCCTTGAATAGTATGTAATAAATACTATTTAAGGAGTCTTTTTATGTTAAATAATGATTTAGAAAACGGATTAAGCGTTTTATCTGATGACAGTTTATTTAAACAAAAAATGCTAAGTGATACACACAACAAAAATTACTTATCGCAATTACTTAACGATGACTGCTTTTTACCCGGTTTTCTTTCTAAAAACTTAGGAAGATGGATGAAGGTTGAATCTTGTATTGGAAATGAAATTGTTACAAAAATAGGCCAATTAATTAAAGTAGGCGCAGGATTTATTGTTTTAAAATTAAATACTAACCCCGTTTCTTCGGTTGTATGCGAAATAAATTCAATACGGTTTGTAACAATTTTATATAGTGGAAGAATAAAAGAATAAAAATGGGAATGAACAAGTTGTTCATTCCCATTTTTACTTTTATATATAGAAAATTCCTTCAAATACAGTTTCAGCTTCACCTTTCATAATAACGTTTAAATCGTTATCACAGGTAATGAATAAATCACCGCCTAAAAGATGAACGGTAATCTCGCAGTTATAATCAGCAAGACCGTTAAGACAAGCAGCAACAACTACTGCACAAGCACCTGTGCCGCAAGCAAGTGTTTCTGCGCTTCCGCGTTCCCAAACACGCATTTTAATTTCGTTTCTTGAAATAATTTCAGCAAATTCGGTGTTAACACTTTGTGGGAAAATAAGATTTTTTTCAAAATGCGGTCCAATTTCCTCAAGATGTATTTTATCAATATTGTTTTCGAAAACCACAGCGTGTGGATTTCCCATAGAAAGTGTTGTAACGTTGTAGGATGTACCGTTAATCAATAAAGGTGAATTTATAAGTTGTTCGCATTGTGAAACAACGGGAACGTCAGCGCACGACACCTTTGCTGTTCCCATATCAACGGTTACAAAAGCCAATTTATCGTTTTTTGGAATTACTTCAAGTTTTTTTATGCCGCTTAAGGTTTCAATTGTAAGACTTGTTTTGCCAAATTTTTCGTAAACGTATTTTCCAACACATCTTATACCGTTCCCGCACATTGTTCCCTTGCTACCGTCAGCGTTAAACATACGCATTTTGGCATCGGCAACATCTGACGGACAAATAAGTATAAGTCCGTTACTACCAATTCCAAAAGAACGGTTAGAAACAGTTACAGCAAGTTTTTCAGGTTCTTCTATTTTGGTATCAAAGCAATCAATATAAACATAATCATTGCCAATGCCCTGCATTTTAATAAAAGGAATTTTTTTCATTAAGAACACCTAACCTTTATTAAAGATTACCACAAAAAACAACTTATGTCAAACCGAAACTTAAATATATTTTAATGTTGACAATATTATTCTGAAATAGTATAATGCTAACTATGCAGAGTAGGACTATTGTGCGTTAAGTGCACTGCGGACGGGGAGTTGCCGCAGTGACGAAAAATTATTATTTGCGATACAAAGTCCGCATCCCGCTGCTACAAACAAGGTTTATTACTCTACCCTGCTTGTAGCTTAAACAAGGAGGGTATTTTTATGCGAAAAAGCATACTAAAACTAAGAAATTTCAAGAGTAACAAGGTACTTGCGGTTACAGCACTGTTTTCAGCAATCAGTATTATTTGCGGAAAGTTTTTGGCGTTTAATATTGGTGATACACTTCGCTTTAGTTTTGAAAACCTACCAATAATTATTATTGGCGCATTTTTCGGTCCTGTTATGGGTTCACTTTGCGGCATTGTTGCTGATCTTATCGGATGTTTGCTCAGAGGTTACGCAATTAACCCTATTCTTACAATAGCATCGGCATATATTGGTTTCGGTTCCGGTCTGTTTTTTAATTTATTCAGAAAGACTAACCTGCACTTTAACTGTTTCATAACACTTCTGCTTTGCCATAGCGTAGGTTCTGTTTTAATTAAATCAATTGGCTTAAGCATTTGGTACGGTTTACCGTTTGAAGCAACTTTACTTCAAAGAACACTTAACTATATTATTGTTTTATTTGCAGAATATATAATTATGATAATTTTACTGAAAAATAAAACCTTTACAAATCAGTTAAACAGGATTTCGGGGTATGAAAATGACGTATAACGAAGCAATAGAATATATACATTCAGTATCTAATTATTTCTGTAAACCTGGGTTAGACAGAATAAAGGTTCTGTGCGAAGTTCTTGGAAACCCGCAAAACAGCCTGAAATTCGTACATGTTGCAGGCACAAACGGAAAAGGTTCTTTCTGCGCTATGCTTTCAAGCATATTAAAAGAAGCAGGTTACACCGTTGGAACATTTACTTCGCCCTATATTTTAAAGTTCAACGAGCGTATTGCCGTAAACGGAATACCTATAGAAGACAGCACTCTTGCCGAAATTTGCGATAATGTTAAAAACGCTTGTGATTCAATGCAAGATAAACCCACAGAGTTTGAAGTAATTACCGCAATTGGTTTTGAATACTTTAAGCGAAAAAATTGCGATATAGTGGTTCTTGAGTGCGGGCTTGGCGGCAGATTTGATGCAACCAACATTATAAACACCTCTATTCTTTCGGTTATAACGGGAATTGATTTTGACCACCAAAACTTTTTGGGTGATACTATAGAAAAAATTGCTTATGAAAAAGCAGGTATTATTAAATACGGTATTCCCTGCTTATGGTGCGGCACTAACGAAAACGCATATGAAGTTATTGAAAACGAAGCCTTCAAGCAAAATTCCGAAATTATTTCTGTTAACCGTTCATTAATAAAAATTAACAGCGCTACGTTAAGCGGCACAGAATTTTGCTACAGGGATTTAGAAATTTCTTTACCGTTGTTAAGTCTTTATCAACCTATAAACGCAGCAAACGTGCTAAGTGCCGTTGATTATCTTAAAATACATGGTTATAAAATAAATACCGAAAGTATTAAAAAAGGCTTTAAAAATACGGTATGGCACGCAAGATTTGAAAAATTAAGTGAAACTCCTTTAATAATTTTTGACGGCGGTCATAACCCGCAAGGTGTAAGCGAAGCCGTAAGGAGCATTAAATACTATTTTAAAAATAGGAAAGTTAATATACTAACCGGTGTTATGGCAGATAAAGACTATTTGTTTATTGCAAAAGAAATAAGCAGCATTGCAAAAAACGTTTATTGTATAACCCCTAATAATCCAAGAGCGTTAAAAGCAAGTGATTATGCAGAAATTTTCAGAAATAATAATGTTAATGCTTCTCCTTTTGATAATTTAGGTGAAGCGCTTAAAGAAGCAATAAGCATTAGCAAAAAAGACAACGATGCACTTATTTGTTTTGGCTCTTTATATATGTACAGCGATATCATTAATAATTTGGGTAAATTTCACCTTTGAAGTCATTTTACAGGCTTCAAAGGTTTTTTTATTATCACACAAAAACACTTCTGTCATAGAATAATATAGAAGTCTGGTATAAATACCGATTTTAAATTTAATTTTGGAGGCTATATTATGGCAGAAGAAAATAACAACTATACAGCCGGCTGTGATTTCAGAGAAGCAGTATGTATAGACGTTGGCAGAGTGTACGATTCTTGTTGTGACAGAGATTGTATTGAAGATCTAAGATGCTATTTTTCAGATGATGCGCAAGAGATAATTGACTCAGCAATAAGTGTAAGATTAAAAAGCGCAGAAGTACTTAATGTTTACGTAGACGTTGAACAGGTTAACTTTAACCGCGGTTATTACGGTTGTGATCTTACGTTCCTTTTCGTAATAAATCTTGAAGTATTTACTTGTCCCCACTCCTCACCGAAGTTTGTACGCGGTATCACCTCTTTTAACAAAAAAGTAATACTGTTTGGAAGCGAGGGTAATGTTAAAGTATTTTCTAATAAAGACAGCCGTTACAAAGAAGTTTGCAAAAATTCTTATAATTCAAATGCACCGAAATGTGTAGTTCAAACGGTAGAACCTGTTGCGCTTTCGGCACGTTTGGGTGTTGTCGGCGGTTGTTGTGATGCCCCAGGCGCAATTCCCGAAACGGTTGCACAGGCTCTTGGCGGCTGTGTACCCGGTGGTATTACCTGCGACAGCAAAACTGTTTTTGTTACACTTGGCTTGTTCTCGGTAGTACAACTTATAAGAAATGTACAAATGCTTATTCCGGTATATGATTTCTGTATTCCCGAAAAACAGTGCAATGATACTGCAGACCAACCCTGTGATGTTTTTAGAAAAATTAAATTCCCAACCGACGACTTCTTCCCACCGTCAACTTCCCCCGACGATTGCGGTTGCTGTGAATAAAAAAAGCGTCCCAAGAGGCGCACTCCGCAAGGAAGTGCGCCTCAGTTTTATTCGCTAAAGGCGAGTTATATTGCTTCGCAGTGATATTCGGCTTCCGCCGAGTGTTATTCGCTTCGCAAGTTTAGGGGCGAATAAAATATCACTAAAACCGCAAGGTATTAATATCACTTTTGATTTATCAAAAATATCACTGTGAGACCTGTCTCACAATATCACTAATTATTTTTATCTTTTAGGTAGGTAATATTTTTAAGTATGTAAGCCACTATGATACTTTCAAACAGAAAGTATCAATTTTTATATAAAAAAATTTGGGAGAACACTTCCTTACGAAGTGTCTCCCAAAAAAGGGACGCTTTTAAAAAATCATTTCAAAGCAGTACAGTCTAAATATTCATAATTTTTGAAGAACGGCGTTACAAGTTTTATCATTTCATTTATGCCGCCTTCTTTTTTGCTTTCAAAATTCATAGGCATAACTGGGTCATGAACACTCAATCTTAAAAGGAACCAGCCATAAGAGGTAGAAACTCTAATTCCCTCACGGTTATCATCAGCAATAACAAGTCCGTCAATACCTTTGCAAAACTCTTCAAATTCACTTATAACATTTAAACCATATTCTTTAAAATCATCTTTGGTTATGTTCAAACGGCATTCTTTTTCTTCTAAAGGTAATTCAAGATCACTTAAAAATTCTTCAATATTAAGTCCTTTTGCTAACTCAATAACAATTCTTGTTACAAGGTAAGCGCCGTCATCAAGAAAATAGTTTTCTTTGAGCGCAGCATGTCCCGAAGTTTCAATTGCTAAAGGCGCATAAACTCCGTTTTCGCATAATTCAACGGCTTTATTAATAACATTTTTATAGCCGCGTTTATATCGGTAGTGTTTGCAATTCAGTTTATCCTCAAGAAAAACTTTAAGGCCGTCGGAAGTAACAGAATCGGTTACAATAGTGCTGTTTTCTTTACCGTCCGATGCAATTAAAGCAGCAAGAGCAATTAAACGGTTACGGTTGATTTCATTACCGTCACTGCCAACACAACCCGCACGGTCAACGTCGGTATCAAAAATAATTCCTAAATCGGCATTATTGTTCTTTACCGCACTGCAAATACTTTCCATAGCCTGTTTATTTTCAGGGTTTGGAATATGATTCGGGAACATTCCGTCAGGTTCTAAGAACTGACTGCCCGAAACATCTGCACCTAATTTTTCTAAAACTTCTGTAGCATAAAAACCACCCGCACCGTTACCGGCATCGACAACAATGTGATAATTTTTAAGTGGAAGTTCAGTTTCGCTTTTACCAACAGATTCACAAATCAGTTTACGCAAATTTGCGGCATACTGACTCATATAATCAACAGTTTTTACACTACCCTTTTCTTTTGGTAAATATGCCGTATTATCATCGGCAAGTTTAAGTACCGCTTCAACGTCGCTGCCGTCAAAACCGCCTTTTTTTGTAAAGAATTTAAGTCCGTTTCTATCAAAAGGGTGATGACTTGCAGTAATTTGAACTGAAGCATCGGCGCCTAAATCAACGGTGGTCATAAACATAGCAGGAGTTGACGCCAACTCACAATTAAGAACACTTACGCCTGAATCGGTAAGTGCGCTGATTACGGCATTTGAAATACGCGAAGCGGAAATACGCGAATCGTGTCCAACAGCAATTACCATTTCTTCTGCAGGCTTATTTAAAACGTCAACAAGATAACATACAAAAGAAAGCGAAATATCATAAACGGCTTTATCGGTAAGTTCAACCTCTTTGCCGCCTAAATCACTTGCAATACCTCGCACGTCGGTGCCGCTTTTTAATTTTAAATAACTCATATTTTTCTACCTTCCCGAAACAAAAGAAGCAATTGCCATACCAATTAAAAAAAATACAATACTGTACGATGTAAGAAAAATTGCCCTTTTAAATAGTTTTGTATTTTGCTTTTTATCATTGTAATCATTCACAATTATCACCCTATTATATTATTACACCTTTAGTTCAGGAGATAACGAAATGAAGAAATTATATATGAAAAAGTCTTCTGTTATTAAAATAATTAAAATTACTTTAAAAAGTCCTAATGCAAAAAAATTTACAGTAAAAAAACAACTAAACTGCCATATAAAAGAAAAGAAAATAAATACGTATATTTTTTCTACAAACAGTTGTAATACCTTATTTAATACAATAGAAAAACTTTATTCAATGAACATAAAAGAGAGTAAACTGTTTTCATTTAACAAAAAATTTTATTTAATTTTTACCACAAAAAAATTAAATGAGTTTTGTTTGCAAATAAATAAATATCAAACAGCAAAGTTGGAAGAATACGGAAAACTACTTTCAAACAATGCTGTTGAAAAAATAGGATATTTACTTAAAAACTCTTGATATTCTGCACTCTTTCAGCCATATTTTCAGCCGAGAATATGTAATTACCTGCAACCAGCACAGTAGCGCCCGCGTCAACAGCACTTTTTGCGGTTTCACCGTTAATGCCGCCGTCTACTTCAAGTTCAACGTTAAGTCCTCTTATTTTACATTCTTCACGCAAAGCAGACAATTTATCAAGGGCGCCTGGCATAAATTTCTGACCGCCAAAACCTGGTTCTACCGACATAACAAGAACCATATCGCAGAGCTCTAAAAATTCAAAAATTTCTTCAGGCTGAGTGCAAGGCTTAATTGTAAGACAAGATTTACAGCCAAGATTTCTTATTTCCTTTAACGTTTCGGCAACGTTTGAACCTGCTTCATAATGGAAACCAAGATAATCGGCATACATAGCAAACTCTTTTAAATAGCGGTGAGGTCTGTCAATCATCAGATGAACGTCAAGCGGTAATTTTGTATGCTCTTTTATAGATTTTATAATAGGAACACCAAAAGAAATATTCGGCACAAAAATACCGTCCATAACGTCAAGATGAAGCATATCAACACCCGCCGCCTCAAGTTTTTTAATACTGCTGTCAAGATCTAAAAAATCTGCAGTAAGTACTGAAGGTGAAATTTTAACCATATCAACATCTCCAAAAAATTATATTATTATTTTATCTTAAAAACAGACTTATGTCAACATTCCTTAACTACTTTTTAGTATTTTTTATACAAAAAATTGCTATTTATATTTATATAAAACATCTTGCATTTATTGTAAAATGAATTTATAATATAAAAGATACTTTCTTAAAGCGGAGGATATTAAATGTCACTTAAGAAAACCGATACTTTACCAATGATAATTTTGCGGGGGGCTGTGGCTTTTCCAAAATCTCCTTTTCATTTTGAGGCAGGCCGCAAATTCACCGTTAATGCAATAAATACCGCTATGGATACAGGTAAACTGATTTTTTTGGTTTCGCAAAAAGATATCCGTACTGAAGACCCAAATGTTAACGAAATTTACACAATAGGCTGTGTTGCACGTATTTCACAGATATTAAAATTATCTGAAAACAATATAAAAGTGCTTGTTGAAGGTCTGTACCGCGCAAAAAGGTTAACTAGCCGAAACAATGGCAAAATGTGGGTTTCTGATGTAATTGAGGTTGAAGATATTTTACCGCGACAAAGCCAAAAATATAAAGAAGCGCTAACACGTAAAATCAGAAACGAATTTGAACGTTACACTTCAATGCTTCCAATGCCAATATCTGATGAAATAAAACTCAACGTTGCAAGTTGCGATGACATTGGGTTACTTTCAGATTTTACTGCCGCAAATGTTCCCGCGCCTGTTGATGATAAGCAATATGTGCTTGAACAAGCCAACCCTGTTAACCGTGGCAAAATTCTTTTAAAACTTCTTGAAAAAGAATGCGAACTCTTAAAAATTGATAATATTATTTCTGAAAATGTTAAACATCAAATGGATGAAAACCAAAGAGAATATTATTTAAGAGAGCAGATTAAAGCAATTAACAGCGAATTATACGGCGAATTTGATTACGAAGATGAATCATATTACGAAAGAATTTCTATGCTTAATGTTGATGACAGTATTAAGCAAAAACTTATCGGCGAGGTTAATAAACTAATAAAAATGCCGCAAGGGTCACAAGAAGCAACCGTTGTGCGCTCTTATCTTGATGCGTGTATAAATCTCCCTTGGAACGTTTTTACCAATGCCAAGATTGATATAAAACACGCCGAAAAAATTCTTGAACGTGATTTTTACGGTATGAAAACCGTTAAAGAACGTATTCTTGAAATGTTAAGCGTATACAAGTTAGCACCCGATACAAGCGGACAAATTATTTGTCTTGTTGGCCCTCCCGGCGTTGGCAAAACTTCTATTGGAAAGACAATTGCCGAATGTATGGGAAGAAAATATGCCCGTATTTCGTTGGGCGGCGTAAGTGATGAAGCCGAAATAAGAGGTCACAGAAAAACTTATATCGGCGCTATGCCTGGTAAGATTATATCGGCTATTACTAACGCAAAAACATCTGATCCTCTTATTTTACTTGATGAAATTGATAAGTTGGGTCACGACTATAAGGGTGACCCTGCCGCCGCGCTTCTTGAAGTGCTAGACGGCGAACAAAATTCAGCGTTTTCTGACCACTATATAGATTTGCCCTACGATTTAAGCAAAGCGGTATTTATTACAACGGCTAACACTACCGATACCATTCCGCCCGCGCTTAAAGACAGACTTGAAATCATTGAACTTTCAAGTTATACACGTGAAGAAAAATTCAGCATTGCAAAGCGCCACTTAATAAAAAAGCAACTTGCAAAACACGGTTTAACTGCAAAATTATGTAAAATAACCGATAAAGCCATTTATGATTTAATTGACTTCTATACACGTGAAGCTGGTGTTAGAAATCTTGAAAGAACAATTGGTAAACTTTGCAGAAAGGTTGCAAAACAAATTGTTGATGGCACGGCTACTTCGGTTGCGGTTAAAAGCGAAGATGTAATTAAACTTTTGGGTGTTCACCGTTACCGTCCCGAAAGTATTAACCAAGAAAACGAAATAGGTGTTATAAACGGTCTTGCCTGGACAAGTGTTGGCGGCGAAATAATGCAAATTGAGGCCGCTGCTGTTGACGGTACCGGTAAACTAATTCTTACAGGTTCATTGGGCGATGTTATGAAAGAATCTGCTGAAGCGGCAGTTACTTACGTTCGTTCTAGAAGTGAAAAATTAGGCATTAACCCTAATTTCTACAAAGAAAAAGACATTCATATTCACGCAACCGAAGCCGCTATTCCTAAAGACGGCCCAAGTGCAGGAATTACAATGACTACCGCCCTTGTATCGGCTCTTACAGGACGCCCTGTTAAGCGAGATATTGCCATGACGGGTGAAATTACTATTCGCGGCAGAGTTTTACCTATTGGCGGACTAAAAGAAAAATCAATTGCGGCATATCGCGGCGGCGTTAAGACCGTTATTATACCTTTTGAGAATCTGCCCGATTTAACTAATATTGATGAAAACGTTAAGAATAACATTGAGTTTGTTGCTGTTAAAAACGAAGATGAAGTTTTAGACCGCGCATTGATTTGAGGAGGGCTAATTTATGAATCTTAATAATGCTGCTTTTTACAAAGCGTTCGGCACTTTTGCCCAACTTGAAGAATCAACAATTCCCGAATTTTGTTTTTCGGGACGTTCTAACGTTGGAAAATCATCACTAATTAATAAAATCTGCAACCGTAAAAGTCTTGCGCGCGTCAGTACCAAACCTGGCAAAACCGTGACCATTAACTTTTACAACGCAGACAGCGTATATTTTGTTGATCTACCCGGTTACGGATATGCAAAAGTTCCCTTTGCAGAAAAAGACCGTTGGTCCGATTTAATGGAGGGTTACTTTAATTCGGGACGTAACATAAAACTTGTTTTTCAGCTTATAGATATGCGCCACTCACCCACCGATTTTGACTTATCCATGCTTGACTTTTTATATCAGATGGATATACCGTACGCAATAATTCTTACAAAAAGCGATAAACTGAATAAAAGCGAATATGAAGAACAACTCAGTTTAATAAAAGAAGAATTAGGTGAATTGGGCGAAGGAAGAGATATAATTCCTTTTTCCGCACTTAAAGGCAACGGCAAAGAAGATATTTTAAACTTAATTGAATCACTAATAAATTAAAACTAAAAAACACACTTCAGTTTGAAGTGTGTTTTTTACTACTATTTGTGTTTTTTAACAAACATTCTGATTAGTAAAACAAAAAATACTACGACAAGCGAAAAAATCAAACCCACAAGCACATAAGAATTTAGGTCAAAATTATCATTTTTAATGAAAAAAATCTTTTTCAAAAGAAGACAAACTACAAATCCAATGAACGAAAAGACAACCGTTAGTACAATTTCCACAACGGCATCTGCAACAGTATTTGAAACCTTATCTTTTTTATCTTTATTCATTGCTACACCTTTCTAAAAGAGCTACCGTTTCAATATGTTCAGTTCGCGGGAATAAATCAAAAGGCGTGTATTCAATAAGTTTATAACCTAAATCGTTAAAAACAGCGCAGTCTCTTGCAAGAGTTGCGGGATCACACGAAACGTAAACAACACGTTCTGGCATAAATTTATTTGCAACGGTATAAAGTAAAGCCTTATCGCACCCTTTTCGCGGTGGGTCAAGTATAACTACGTCGGGTTTAACGCCTTCAATGGATAATTTTTCGGCGGCACCTGCGGCATCATCACATATAAATCTTGCATTAGTGATTTTATTGTTAACAGCATTGAATTTTGCATCTTCAACCGCCTGTTTTACAATTTCAACACCAATAATTTTTTTCGCGGTACTTGCCATTGAAAGTCCAATAGTTCCTGCACCGCAATATAAATCAAGAACCGTTTTGTTTTTTGGTTCGGCATACTGTTGCGCTTTTGCATAAAGTTTTTGCGCCATATCACGGTTAACCTGATAAAAAGAAAAGGGAGAAATTCTTATTTTTAAATCGCACAGTATATCAGTTATATAACCGTCACCGTAAATTATTTTTCCGTTATTACCTAAAACAACGTTTGTGTCTTTCAAATTATAATTAAGTAAAACAGTTTTTAATTTCTCACCGAAACAACTTTTTAAAACCTCAACAAGTTCATCACGGTATTCAAAGTTCTCGCCGTTTATAACAAGAACCGCCATAATTTCGCCCGTAGCAAAGGCTTTTCGCAAATATAAATGTCTAACAAGACCTTTATGTAACTCTTCGTTATAAAAACTAACGTTTTTCTGTTTTAAAAATTTTGAAACTTCGCTAACGGCGTTATCAAATTCAGACGGTTGCAACAAACACTTGCCGTTTTCAAACGGAATAACCCTGTGGCTGCGAAGAGAATAAAAACCAATATTTCCATCTAAGTCAAAAGGATACTGAACTTTATTTCTGTATCGTAGTTCAGCACCGAAAACAGTACTGCAGGGCTTTTTATCTATTTTTCCAATACGTTTTACACAATCATAAACTTTATTGGTTTTAATATTAATTTCATCACTATAGTTAATATTTCTGAAAACACAGCCACCACACTTTTCAAACATAGGACAATCGGCATTAATTCTAAGTGAGGATTTTTTAATAAATTCAATAATTTTGCCGAAGCAGTAGTTTCTTTGAACTTTAACTATTTTAACTTTTACAATATCACCAACTACAGCAAACGGTACAAAAACGGCAATACCGTTATATTTTCCCACTCCATTACCTTCATTAGCAACACTAACTATTTCTAAAACTATTTCTTCGTTCTTAACCATAAAACACCATACTATTTTTAATAAAAAGCCGATCTTAGATATAATCTAACCAAGACCGACTAATACTCTTTAATAATTTCTGCAGTCGTAAACTTCATTTTTGCTGATATCAAGCAAAACGGTATCAATAATAACTCTGTTATTATCTTCCCAGCCAATAGTTAAACTGCTTTTACCGGTTTCCCAATAAATATTCTTTTGTTCTTTAACCGACATATCAGTATCGAAATTAACCAATTCAACGCGCACCGCATTGCCTTTAGGAGACTCAATACTGTAAAGTAAAACAGATCTATCGCCATTTGGTGATAGTGAAGAAAATACAAATTTACCTTGTGGCAAACAGTTCATATCGTAAAAAAATTCATCTTTAATAAAGAAAAAAGAATTAAATAAAACCACTATAACGCACAGAATATAAATGGCTAAAAATAACTTATTCTTACTCATAACCCCTCCAAAAAATCAGCAACTGTAAACAGGTGCGGAATTTTGCATTGAACCCATACGGTTATAATATGACACACAGAACCTGCAATCAACCAAATAAGACACAATTAAATAAGGTAAGGTAAATACAAGCGGTAAAGCAAATAAGGAAATTAAAATGCAGAACCAGAAACTAAAAATATGTGAAACGTACATACTTTTTGTTTTTTTAGATATTTTAATTGCAGTATTAATACATTCCTTAGCGCTCATATTTTCATTACTTACAAATAAAAAGGCAGAAACAAAAACATTTAGAAATTTATAAATAACTAAGATAGCCGCAATAACCGCAAAAAATATAGCAGGATACTTAAGTCCGCCAATAAACAACGGAATTGGCAAATTAAAAAGTTCAAAAAAATTACCGCTTGATAACCAATTAAGAATTATTGTAGGCAAAAACAACAAAACAGCGTTAAGAAATAACGGTATGACAATTCTTAAAACAAAGGAAATTGCCTTTTTATAGTTATTTGTATTTGAAAAATAATAAAAAACGTTAACAACCGAACTGTAATATCCATTAATACCGTGCCAATAAACACGCAAAGCGCCTAGAACAAGAACAGATGACAAAAAAATGTTTAATAAAGTTCCAATAATAATTGCAAAATCGCCTATCATTACCGAAGCCACAGCCTCTAGCAAATAATTGGCTGCAAAGGAAAATAAAGGAATAATTGAAACAACACAAGCCCAAAGCCATTTGCCTTTAAGTGTGGCTTTAGCAGTTGCTTTAACCGCCTTTGTTTGAATCATAAATTTCAACTCCAAATTTAAGGTTAAAGTTATTTTAACACAACATAACGCTTAATAAGTTAAATAATTTTTAATTTTGCAAATTCAGCCATAAACTTTTTGAGCGTTCCGTCTTCAAAAACTATTTCAAGCAAGGTATCGCTACCCATAGGAATAGTTTTTTTAATTTCACCAACACCAAAGACCGAATGTTCAACCTTCATACCAATGCTATACGAACTACTTGTTTTCTTAACGTTGTTGACGGTAGGTTTTGAAGTAAATGACGAAGTAAAAGAATATGAAGTATCACTTCTTCTTGGCTGAATTTCAAAACTTTCTCTAGGCTTCTGACTAATTCCCGAAAACCTACAAAGTTCATCTGGAATTTCTTTTAAAAATCTTGAAGGAAGATTACGGTTAGTGCTGCCGTAAAGCATTCTTATATAAGCGTTACTTAAATAAAGCCGCTTTTTTGCGCGGGTAATAGCAACGTAAGCAAGACGGCGCTCTTCTTCAATTTCGGCGTTACCTGAATATATAGATTGATTAGACGGAAAAATCCCCTCTTCCCAACCAATAAGAAAAACATTATTGAATTCAAGACCTTTTGCGCTGTGTACTGTCATCATAACAACACGGTCAGATTCATCTTCCATACTGTCAATATCACTTACAAGTGCAACTTCTTCCAAAAATTCCGAAAGCGATGGCACTTCAGCATCAAGTTCATACTGTACAATACTTGAAGTAAGTTCTTTAACGTTCTCAATACGTTCCTGACCTTGTATGCCTTCAAGCATTAACGCTTCAATATAACCCGTACGCGAAGTTACCTCTTCTACGAGTTCGTGCAAAGGTGCATTTTCTGCCAAAGCGGTAAACTCTTCTATCATAGCGGTAAATTCTTTTAATTTTAAAGCGCTGCGCGAAAGTTCTGGATAATCATCTGCTGTTTTGAAGACTTCGAACAAAGAAAGTCCCAAGTTATCGGCAATTAACTGAGCCTTATTAACTGTAGTATCACCAATACCTCGTTTCGGTTCGTTAATAATACGTTTTAACCGCAAATCATCACGGTTATTGTTAATTAAATTAAGATACGCAAGTATATCTTTAACTTCTTTTCTATCGAAGAAGCGAAGCCCACCCACAACCTGATACGCAATTCCGCTTCGAGCGAAAACGTTTTCAAGCGCGTTAGACTGCGCATTCATACGGTACAAAACAGCGTGGTCACAAAAACGGGCGCCGTTTCTTACTGATTCAAGAATAGAATCGGCAACAAATCTTGCTTCATCCATTTGGTCGTTTGCTGTAAATACTTCTAAAAGTTGACCTTCGCCGTTATCAGTCCATAACTCTTTGCCTTTACGGGATTTATTATTTTTTATAACGGCATTGGCGGCATCTAAAATATTAGAAGTAGAACGGTAGTTTTGCTCTAATCTTATAACCTTTGAATCGGTATATTCATCTTCAAAACTTAAAATATTTTCAATGGTAGCGCCACGGAAACGGTAAATACTCTGGTCGTCATCACCTACAACGCAAACGTTGCGGTGAACTTCACCCAAGGTTTTAACAAGCACGTACTGCGCATGGTTGGTATCCTGATATTCGTCTACCATTATATATTTAAACTGATTAGAATAATATAAAGCGACGTCGGGGAAAGTTTTTAGCAAATAAACAGTATTAACTATCATATCATCGAAGTCCATTGCATCGGCATCTTTTAACTGTTTATTGTAACTTTCATATATTTCTGCAATAACTTTTTTACGGAAATCGCCCTGATTTTCCGCCATATACTGCGCAGGAGTAATGAGTTTATCCTTAGCGCTTGATATTTCGGAAAGCACCGATTTTGCCGAAAAAATCTTATCGTCTAAATTGCGCGATTTAACAATTTCTTTAATAACTCGCTTTTGGTCATCGCTATCGTAAATTGTAAAGTGCGAACTGTAGCCAATATTCTCACCGAAACGGCGCAGTATTCTACCGCATATACTGTGAAAAGTTCCTGCCCATATATCGTTAGCATCTTCGCCTAATTTTAAAGCAATACGCTCTTTTAACTCCCCTGCTGCTTTGTTGGTAAAGGTAATAGCAAGAATCTGCCACGGTTTAGCGCAATCAACCCCGAATCCGTAAGGCGCGGCATTCGCTTCGCCCTTTAAATATGCATTTGCCGATAGCACTGCAGTTTCGCTAACACCAAAACAATCGTTACTGTTATAAGCATTTCCGTATTTAATTAAATAAGCAATTCTGTTTACAAGCACGGTGGTTTTTCCGCTACCCGCACCCGCCAAAACAAGAAGCGGACCGTTTGCAGTGGTAACCGCTTCAAATTGCTTAGAGTTCATAGAGCCAAATTCTTTTTCAATAACGCTTTTTCGCAAAGCAATAAATTCGTTTTCAGTCATTTTTATCCCCTGTGTTTTTTACTGTATTTATATTTTAACTTAAAACACAAAATAGTTCAATATATAAATTACATAAATATAAAAAATAATGGGAGAACAAACCGTTCTCCCATTAGAAATTGGAAAGTATTATCTTACTGTGAATTGTTTGAACCTACAACAACGGCGGTTGAATAATATCTGCCCGAACGGTAGAATTCAACAACAACGCTTTCGCCTGCTTTGCACTGGCTTAATTTATCGTTAAACTGTTCGTAATTATTTATTTCGCTATCTGCAAATTTAACAATAATGTCACCGCTTCTTATACCGCCTTCAAAAGCAGGACCGCCATCTACAACGCTTGAAACAACCGCGCCAACGGGATAACCGTACTTCTGCAAACGCTCGGGTGTCCAGGATTCGCTGAAGGTAATACCCACGTAAGGATCGGGATCGTATTCTTTAGCGATAATTTTATCACAAATATCAATTGCAGTGTTGGCGGGAATTGCAAAACCCATACCTTCAAAACTTTCAGATACTATTTTTGAACTGTTAACACCAATTAACTCGCCCTGCATATTTACAAGCGCACCGCCCGAATTACCTGGGTTAATTGCCGTGTTGGTTTGTATAAGCTGCATTCCGTCTTCTGTAGAAGATGACATAGTTCGGTTAAGGCCGCTTATTACACCGTTTGTAACAGAACCAATATATTCAAGTCCGCCCGGTGCGCCTACCGCAACACAATACTGACCGACTTTTAAATTAGATGTATCGGCAATTTCAATTTTTGTAAGGTCTGTTTTATCTATTTTAATAACTGCAAGGTCGTGTGAAATGTTATAACCAACAACGGTTGCGGGATAACCTGTATTAACATCGCTTTCAAAGAAAACTTCAATGCTTGAATTAGCCGTAAGAACAGCGCTTTCAATAACGTGATAGTTAGTAATAATATAGCCGTCGGTTGTATAAACAATGCCCGAACCCTCGCCTGTAGATTCCTGACTGCCAAAAAAGAAACTTTGAATTGCGGCAGTAGTTCTTATTCCCACAACACTTGGGCGCACCTTTGCTGCAACAGCCTCTATTGAAGAATTAACGGTTTCATCTACAGTAATATTTACAATATTATTTGTTCCCGATGAATTTTCGCCGGATGGCTGATTAGAGTTGTTTTTGTTAAAATAACTTGCCGAAACAAAACCAGAAACGGCACCTACAACAACCGACAAAACAATACAGAGCAAAGTTAAGCCGATTTTAGAATTTTGCTTATTATTAGAAACGGGTTCTTTATAAACGTTCTTGTTTGGTTGTTCATAAGTATTTCTTACAGGTTCTTCGTAAACGTTTCTTTTAGGTTCTTCAGAAAATTTTTCACTATTGTCCGGTTGTTCAAAGAACTGAGGAGTTTCGTTAAATATTACGTCATTAAAAGAATTATCAGTGCTATAATTTTCATTATTATCATTAAAATTTTCCATAAATTTTTCTCCTTAAAACTGTTTTGATAACAAACATATCATATAATTAATTTATAACAAATTATCTTTAATTATGTAAATTTTTAATTAACATTATGCATAATAGCACACTATTTTAAGAAAAGCAATAAAAAAATCAACCGCACAACTTCAGTTATGCGGCTAATATGTCATAATTATTTTTTTAAATCTTTAATTAAAGTAAAAATTAAATAAATAACAAACGCGCTTATTAAAAGTATAATAACAATTAAAGCAACAATTAAAAATGAACTGTTTGAAGTATCAGAATCCGTTAAAATTAAACGGTTAAGCAAACTTTCGCCAATATCTTCGTAATTATCGGAATTAATAAAATTAACCGTAAATACATACAAATTGCCGTTTTTAACGGTTATATACTGCAAAGCATTTGAAAATTCAGCGTTATCTTCCAAAACCGAAGAAACAACAACGTATTTTACGTTATTAGCAATAATAATTCCTTGGTTAGTTTGATTTAATTTCTTAGCCAAATCAAGAACGGTGTTGTCGTTATAATTTGCAAAATCTGCTATTTCTTTTGAAAAATCTGTTTGATTACAACTAAGGTTAAACACAACGTTTTTGTTATCGGTACCGTATAACATCATATTGTTATCATCCATAAATTTTTCAAATTCCTTTGCAGTTACGCCGAAAACTTCACCGCTTTTAATATTCCCTTGCTCGCAAATTAAATAAGCATTGTCGGTATTATCAAAATTAACATCACTGCTAACGGCATAAGTACAAAATGGAACGGTAAAGGTTAACAAGACAACAAAAATAAGTAAAAAAATCTTTTTCATAAATCACCCAATGCCGTTTTGCATTTTTGCGGCATAAACCGTGTTTTTCATAAGCACAGCTCTTGTCATAGGGCCAACACCGCCCGGAACAGGAGTAATAGCCTGAGTTTTTTCACAAACAGAGTCAAAATCAACATCACCGCAGAGTTTTCCGTCAAAACGGTTCATACCAACGTCAATAACAACCGCGCCGTCTTTAACCATATCAGCAGTTACAAACTTTGCTTTACCAACCGCACTTACAAGTATATCTGCCTGTTTGCAAACACTTGCAAGGTCTTTTGTTTTAGAATGGCATATAGTTACGGTTGCATTTCTGTGAAGCAATAACATTGCCATTGGCTTACCAACAATGTTTGATCTGCCGATAACAACACAGTTTTTAGAGGTAACGTCAAGCCCCATACGGTCTATCATTTCAATAACACCTGCAGGCGTACAAGGGAGAAAATCGTACTCGCCTATCATAATTTTACCTACGTTTTCAGGATGAAAAGCATCAACATCCTTTTTGGGATCAATAGCCGCAATTACTGCCCTTTCATCTAAGTGCTTAGGAAGCGGTAACTGACAAAGAATACCGTTAACGTTGTTATCATTATTAAGTTCATTAATCAGCGATAAAAGTTCTTCCATTGTGGTGTCTTCAGGCATAGCAAACTCACGTGATTCAATGCCAAGTTCGGCGCAATCCTTTTCCTTATTAGAAACGTAAACACGGGAAGCAGGATCATTTCCTACAATTATTACAGCCAAACATACACCAATTCCGCTATTTTTAAGAGCAGCAGTTTCTTGCTTTAGTTCATCTTTTATTTGTAAAGACATAGCCTTACCGTCTATTATTTTATACATTTTCCTCTTCCTTTGTTTCTATATTTTCAATAAATTCTTCGGTTTCCACTTCTTCGTTAGATACAGATTCGTCTGTAGCATCATCTTCTTCAAGTTGTTCCTTGAACAATGAAGTATACTCGGTTTGTAAACTAACCATTTTGCTTCTTTTATACATAAATACAAGCAATGCAAGACAAACAAGAAAGATTAATGCTGAAACAAGCATTGAAACTTTCATTTTGCCAATCATAAGGCTGTCGGTTCTTAAATACTCAATAAAGAATCTGCCAAAACCGTACCATACGCCGTACATTAAAAACATTTCACCGCTGAATTTACGCTTTTTGCTAAAGTAATTAAGTACGAAAAATCCGCAAATACACCAAATAGATTCATAAAGGAAACAAGGGTGAACGTTGACACCGCCTGTGCTTTTGCTCATCATACCAAACCATTCACTGCCAGTAGGCGCGCCGAACGCTTCCTGATTAAAGAAATTTCCCCAACGGCCTATACCCTGTCCAATTAAAAAGCCAATTGCGGCAATATCGAACATATCAAGAACTTTTACTTTACGTATTTTACACATTAAATATCCTGCAACAAACGCACCTATAACGGCACCGTAAATTGCAAGGCCGCGAAAACCTTCGTTTGAGCCGATTCCGAAAAATTCTTTAAACGAGGTTATTCTTGCACCGTTTTCGTAAGGAAAAAAACAAAAATATGCCCTTGCACACAATATAGAAACGGGTGTAACCACCAAAACGACGTCTAACATACGGTCTTTATCAAGCGAAAAACGTTCTGCGTTTTTCATTGCGTAAAGTACTGCAAGTAAAAAGCCTAAACCAATGATAATACCGTACCAATACACGGTAAAATCGCCTATTTTAAATGCCTGAGGATTAATTTTCAAATCAATACCGAAAATTGTAACATCCATATTAAAAACTCCTTAAATCACTTAATTACAGGAAGAACAACCGAAAGCGCGCACAGTTCTTCTTTTAACATTTTTAAACTGTTAATAACATCATCATAACTTATTTTTTTAATAATTTCAAGTTCTTCAAAAAGATTATCATTATTCATAGCACATTCAACAAGTTGCATAGCAATTGCTTCGGTGCTTCCGAAACGGCGTATTGCATCGCCGTACATAGATCTTTTAACAGCATTAAGAATTTCTATGTCAAAACCGTTTTGTGTAATGCTATTGATTTCATTTTGAATATTTTGTTTAACACTTTGAATATCGTTTGACTCGCCCGAAAAAATTACCGCACCGTAGCCATTACCGATAAACAGTTCCGATTCAAAAGTGTCGTTTATTAATTCATTTTCAGTAAGATTTTTTGAAAGTATTGAACAATCTCCCGAAAGCACTTCTAACGCTACGTTCATTGCAATTTTATTATAAAGAGATGCATTGATATAATCGGCATCTAATTTGTAACCCATTGAAAACAAGGGCATTGCAACTTCCAAACGGTTTTCAACGTAAGTGGAAGATATTTCTAAAGGTTCATTGAATTTTGCTCTTGTAATTTTGTTGTTTCTAACATTAATAAGATTCTTATCAACAATATCAAATACTTTATCCGCATCAACGTTTCCTGCAATACAAATAAACATATTAGATAAATCATAAAACGTATTATAGCAATCATATAGCAGTTCTGCGGTAATTTGTGAAATACTGTCAACTGTTCCCGCTATATCAATTCTAACAGGGTGTTTAACATATAACGCTTTTAAAAGATTAAAGAAAACACACCAGTTAGGGCTGTCATCATACATACGAATTTCCTGCGAAATAATACCCTGTTCCTTATTAACTGTCTTTTCTGTAAAATAAGGATGCTGAACAAAGTCTAATAAAATTTCTAAATTTTCATATACTTTATCACCGCAAGAAAACAAATAGCAGGTACGGTCAAAAGAAGTAAATGCATTTGCCGAAGCGCCTGTTTTGGCAAATCTTGAAAAAGCATCACCGTCTTCGCTTTCGAAAAGTTTGTGTTCAAGAAAATGCGCAATACCCTCGGGCACCTCGGTAAAATTTTCGCCGTCAAGAGAAAACTTTGTATCTATTGAACCGTATTTTGTTCCAAAAAGCGCGTAGGAAGAATTATAATCCTTTTTTTCGCAAACATATATCTGTAATCCGCAATCTAACACGACTTTTATATAACTTTCGCCAATTTTACTGTTAATACATTCTTTAAGCATTATTATTCCTCCTTTGGCAACAGCATATATACTGTATTAAGTGATACCTGTTTTGCAGCATTTACAACATCTTCTTTGGTAATGTTGTTTATTTTTTGCGCCAATTCATCGGGTGAATAAACATTTGTCTGTAAACCTCTTAAACGGTACCAGGCATCAATTCCCCCAAGGCTGTCATTTGCAGAAATAAGCGAATCACAAAGACCTTTTTTAGATGCAGTAAATTCGTAATCGTCAAAATCTCCGTTCTTAACAATTTCAAGTTGATTAAGAATTTCTTTTATAGCCTTTTCTACGTTTGCAGTTTCAACGCCAGAATCAACCATAAGGTAACCTTTTGTTCTGTTAATACGGCAAGAACAGTAATAACAAAGGCTTTGCTTTTCTCTTACGTTAGTAAACAATCGCGAATAAGGACCGCCTCCGAAAACATCAGCCATTACCATAGCGTTTATGGTGTCATCATCGTTGCCGAAAGGTCCGTTAAAGCCAATAACAAGTTTACCCTGCGCAATATCAAGGCGTTCTGTTACGTATTTTACTTCACTTCTTAAAGCAGGCGGTACTGTAATATTGCAATCTACCAAGTTATCCCTATTAATTCCGGCAAAACGTTTATTAATATTTTCTAAAATGCCGTTTGGCATTTTTTCGCTTATAATATTAATTTTAACTTTTGCGGTGGCTAAAAGGTTCTGCCAGAATTTATAAAGTGTTTTTCCGTCTAATTTGCTTATATCTTCAACATTACCCAATCTGTAAAGTGCAAAAGGAGAATCTTCAAACATTTCTTCAATTAAACGCTTATGGGCATATAAACGTTTTTCATTAAGTTCACCGTTTATATTTTCAATAAGTATTCTTTTTTCTCGTTTAATGTCAGTTTCGCAAAACTCACCGTTTTTAACTTTAGGCTCAAAAATGAGTTTCAGTAACAAGTTTACGGCATCAGCAACAGGAGTATCACCTTCAAAAGCAAATGCATCTTTAATTGTTGATACCTTAAACGAAACACAAAGGTTATCGCCTACTTTAGTTGTGTTTGTTGAAATATCGGCTCCGTATAGTCGGCTTAATTCCAAATTAAGCAATCTGAAATCGCTGTATTCTTCCGAACAAGTAACGAGAATAGAAGAAAGTAAAGACAGCGCCGAGACGTTTTCTTTGCAAATTGGTAAATAAAAATTAAAAGAAACCAATGTTGTTGGAAACCTTTTATTCTCAATAAAAGACACATCAACACCGTTTGAAACATTAAAAATTTGTTGCATAAAAATTCCTCCGTTTAAAATTAAGTATAGTATAACACAAACATTCAAAAGACTCTACAAAAAAATTAAAAAACTAAAAAAATTTACAATAAAACTTTATTTTGTTAAATATTGTGATATAATATTATTTAAGAATTTTACAGAAAGAGGTGAAGATATGCCTAAAAACAAACGTTTCAAACTGCCATGGCGTGTAATTATTACGGTTTTAATGATTATTATACAAATTCTTTTTATAGTTTTCACAACAGGCTTACTGCAAAAAGACTTTTTATGGTTGTACAGCGCTTTTGAGTTTCTTGGTGTAGCCACCGTAATCTACATTGTAAACAAAAAAGGTAACCCAAGTTATAAAATAGCCTGGATAGTGTTCATTCTTGCTTTGCCTGTGTTTGGCATTCTTGTATATTTACTTTGGGGCGGACAACGCACTCTGCCGCATCAGAAGAAAAAAATGGCGCGTTGTGAGGCTCACTTCATTCCCTCTTTAAAAGAAGACAGTGCTGTGAAAGAAATGATTACATACGAAAGCAACGTTCTTTCAAGACACACTCAGTTTTTAACTAATGATTCCGGATTCCCCGTTTACAGCAACACAAACGTTGAATACCTTTCTCCCGGTGAAGTATTTTATCCAAGGTTTTTAGAAGAGTTGCAAAAGGCTAAAAAATATATTTTTATAGAGTTTTTTATTATTGCCGAAGGTAAAATGTGGGAAGGCGTTGAAGAAATTCTGTTAAAAAAAGCGTCAGAAGGCGTTGAAATTAAAATAATTTTTGATGACTTCGGTTCTATGAAGCGCCAAAATAAGCGCTTTATTTCAAAATTGAAAAAGCACGGAATTTCTATTGCTGCATTTAATCCCATTAAACCGCCTTTTAATATGTTTATGAATAACCGCAACCACAGAAAACTTGTTGTAATTGACGGCAACGTTTCCTTTACGGGCGGCATAAACATTGGCGATGAATATATTAATGCTGAAAAACGTTTCGGTTATTGGATGGATAACGCAGTTTTAATAAAAGGTAAGGCTACCGACAGTTTTGTTGCTATGTTTGCTATTATGTGGGAATATATAACAAACGAACAGCTTAAACTTGAATATTATTTACTTAGCCAAAAAGAAGATAACGAGAGTTACGTTTTCCCATATTGCGACGGTCCCATGAATACCAACCACACCGCACAGGGACTTTATATGCAAATTCTTAATACTGCTCACCGTTACGTTTATATTGCTACACCCTATTTAATTTTAGACAACAATATGACAGCGGCTCTTGTTATGGCTGCCAGAAGCGGAATTGATGTGAAAATATGTACACCGTTTATTCCCGATAAAAATTACGTGCATCCGGCTTCGCAGTTCCATTATGCCGAATTACTTGATGCCGGCGTAAGAATTTTTGAGTACAAACCGGGTTTTATGCATTCTAAACTATTTATCTGCGATGATATGCTTGCCACTTCAGGTTCAGTTAATATGGACTACAGAAGTTTTGTATTTCATTTTGAATGCGGTGTTTGGTTTACTAACAGTGAAACCATTGCCGAAATGAAAGCGCACTTTAATAAAATTTGTGACGAAAGTTACGAAATTAAGGCTATTGAATGGAATAAACGCGGAATCTTCAGAAAATCAAAGGAATGGTTTTTACATTTATTCTCACCCTTAATGTAAGTTATATTTTAAAACACACCGTTTTTTGTGCAATATGCTGTAAAATTGGTGTGTTTTTTCTTTATATTTAAAATATTTTGTGTAATATTATTAATTATTTTAAAATAACTTTTAATAATACTATTGATTTTTTAATCAAAATCTATTAAAATAATACTAAGAGTAATTTTACTTAAAAATTTGGTAATACTAAACATAAAATATATTTTGAAACGGAGAATGTTAAATGGCAAAATATACTCCTTCGGCTTTAGCTGAAATGATTGAAAAGAAGTTGTCTCATAACTTCGGTGTAACACCCGAAAAAGCATCTGATGAATTGTTTTACAAGGCATCGGCTTTAGTTCTTTTAGATATTATGAACGAAAGACGTACAAAGTTTGTTGAAGAAACCGAAAAGAACGAGGCTAAATCTGTTTATTATTTAAGTATGGAGTTTTTAATGGGCCGCTCTTTTAAAAACACCCTTTTTAATCTTGATTTAACCGATAACTTCACAAAAGCGCTTTCAAAATATAAAGTAAAAATTGATAAACTTTACGAATTAGAACCCGATGCGGGTCTTGGTAACGGCGGTCTTGGCAGACTTGCTGCATGTTTTTTAGATTCACTTTCAAGTTGCGGTTACCCTGCTATGGGTTATTGTATTAGATATGAATACGGTATTTTCCGCCAGAAAATCGTTGAAGGTTGGCAAACTGAAATGCCAGATTTCTGGTTACCGGGCGGCAGTGTTTGGTTAGAACCCCGTCCTGCTTCTGCAGTTGACGTATACTTTGACGGAAAAGTTAATGAATGGTGGGACGGTCCTTACCATCACATTGATTACACCGATTACAACACAGTACACGCTATGCCTTACGACCTTATGGTAGCAGGAAAAGACGGAAAAACTGTTAACACACTTCGACTCTGGAGCGCCGAAAGTCAGGAAATTAATATGACTGCTTTCAATCAAGGTGATTACGTAAGAGCAATGGAACAAAAGGCAATGAGTGAAGTTATCAGTAAGGTTTTATATCCTGAAGATAACCACGCCGAAGGCAAATCATTAAGATTACGTCAGCAGTATTTCCTGGTTTCCGCTTCAATTCAAGATATTTTGAAGCGCCACCTTTCTACCTATAATACACTTGATAACCTTGCAGAAAAGGTTGCTATTCACATTAACGACACGCACCCTGCCCTTTCCATTCCCGAACTTATGCGTTTCTTCCTTGATGAATGCGGCTACGGTTGGGATAAAGCGTGGGACATTCTTCAGAAAACAGTTGCATATACAAACCATACTGTTATGGCTGAGGCACTTGAATGTTGGCAGGAAGATATGTTCCGTCATCGTTTACCGAGAATTTATCAGATCGTTAAGGAAATTGATAACCGCTTCCGTCGTCATATTTATGAACAGACCGGCGATGCTGCAGAAGTTGAAAGAACGGCAATTATTCAAGGCGGCGTTATTAGAATGGCAAACCTTTGTGTTGCAGCTTCTCATAAGGTTAACGGTGTTTCCCGTTTACACAGTGAAATCCTTAAAGATTCCCTTTTCAACGATTACTACCGTTTAACACCCGAAAAGTTCACCAACGTTACAAACGGTATTGCACACCGCCGTTGGCTTTGTCAGGCAAACCCCGCTCTTACTTCTTATCTTAAAGAACTTATCGGCGACGGTTTTATAAGTGATGCTTCTAAATTAAGCGATTTACTAAAGTTTGCCGATGACAAAACCGTTCTTAAGAAACTTGATGAAATAAAACACGGCAATAAGGTTAGACTTTCAAATTATTTAAAAGAAAATATGAGTATAACCTTAGACCCTGATTCAATGTTTGATATGCAGGTAAAACGTTTACACGAATATAAACGTCAGCACCTTAATGCTTTGCATATTATTTCGGATTATTTATATTTAAAGAATAACCCGAATGCCGATTTTACTCCCAAAACTTATATATTCGGCGCTAAGGCTGCCCCAGGTTATTTACTTGCAAAGCAGATTATTAATATGATTTGCCGCCTTGCAAAAGAAATTGAAAACGACAGAACCGTTAACGATAAACTTAAAGTATTATTCCTTGAAGATTACCGCGTTACTCTTGCCGAACTTATGATTCCTGCCGCCGAATTAAGCGAACAGATTTCACTTGCATCTACCGAAGCAAGCGGTACAGGTAATATGAAGCTTATGATGAACGGCGCTGTGACAATTGGTACCGAAGACGGTGCTAACGTAGAAATCCACGAAGCGGTTGGCGACGACAATATTTTTATTTTCGGTATGCGCACCCCTGAAGTTTTAGCCCTTAAACAAAAAGGTTACAACCCAAGAGAATATTTTGCCAATAACACAAAACTAAATGATACACTTGAGTTTATAAGAAGAGGTATCGGCGGTCAACCATTTGATGAACTTTACCGTTCTTTCACTACAGTTGACTCGTATATGGCAATGGCAGACTTTAACGATTATTGCAAAACACAGAAAACTGCCAGTGATATTTATACCAACAAGCGTGATGAATGGAACCGTAAATCCCTTGTAAACATTGCTTCTTCGGGTATTTTTTCTGCCGACCGTTCTGTTAAGGATTATGCAGAGGATATCTGGAACATTAAACCGTTAGGATAGAATTTACTATGCAGTATTACCCATTTGATTCTCGTAACAAAATTTACAAATCGGTATACGGAGCCGTAGCTTCAGGTGAAAACCTGAGGTTACGGTTACTTTTACATAAAGATGCTGCAGTATATAACGCATATTTAAGAATTACAAACGATGCAAACGGTAATATGGAAGAAATTGAATTAAACCCCAAAGAATGGCTTGATGAATACCGTTTTTACGATACCGAACTTGTTTTAAACGAGGGTTTATACTGGTATGATTTTCGTTATACAAGCGCCCACGGCGAATTTTTTGTTACAAAACAGGAACATTCTTTAGGAACTGTTAGTACTTACGGAAAAAAGTGGCAATTAACAGTATATGACAATGAATTTAAAACTCCCGATTGGTTAAAAGGCGGAATTATTTATCAGATTTTTCCCGACCGTTTTTGTAAGGATTCATCTGAAACTGTACAAACTTATTCCGACAGATTCATTCAGAATAATTGGAATGCTTTACCAGAACATACCCAAACAAATGATATAAAACATCTTGGTAACGACTATTTTTGCGGCAATCTTAAAGGCATTGAAAGTAAACTTGACTACCTGAAAGATTTAGGCGTAACCGCTATTTATCTAAATCCTATTTTTGAGGCTCATTCCAATCACCGTTATAATACGGCTGATTATTTAAAAATAGACAGTCTTTTAGGCAACGAAGAAGATTTAACAAGTCTATGCAAAAAAGCCGAAGAACACGGAATTTATATTATTTTAGACGGTGTATTTTCACATACTGGTGATGATAGCATTTATTTTAATAAATACGGCAGATATCCTTTGCTCGGTGCTTTCCAATCTACCGAGTCACCATACTATTCTTGGTTTAAGTTTCAAGAATTTCCGCATAAATATCAGTCATGGTGGGGTATTACTACCCTACCCGAAACTATTGAAACCGATAAAAATTTCAACGACTTCATAACGGGTGAAAACGGTGTTATCAGATATTGGATGAAAAAAGGAGTTAAAGGTTGGCGATTAGACGTTGCCGATGAACTTCCCGATAGTATTCTTGATAACATAAGAACAGCAATAAAAACAGAAGACAGCGAAGGCTTTTTGCTTGGTGAAGTCTGGGAAGATGCTACCAATAAATTCAGCCACGGCGGAAGGCGGCGTTTTTTACGCGGAAAACAACTTGATTCGGTTATGAATTATCCCTTTGCAGAAGCAATAATAGCCTATTTAAAGGGCGGTAATTCACGAGATTTGGTTGATACGGTTCTTGATATTACCGAAAACTATCCAAAAGAAGCGTTAAACCTGTTAATGAACCACGTAGGAACGCACGATACAGCGCGTATTCTTACACGCTTGAGTGACAGTTTTTCAACCAATCCCGACCGAAATTGGCAAGCATCACAATTTATTAGCGGTGAAGAATATGAAAAAGCAGTTCGATTTTTAAAAATGGCTGCAGTTTTGCAATACACTTTACCGGGTGTACCTTCGATTTATTACGGTGACGAAGCAGGTACACAAGGTTATTCTGATCCGTTTTGCCGCAAAACCTACCCTTGGGGTAGTGAAAACTGCGACTTACTTGAGTTTTACAAAAAACTTGGCAAATTAAGAACTGAAAATGAATGCTTTGTAAGCGGTGAGTTTGTTCCGATTTACGCAAATATGGGACATATAGTTTATATGCGCAAAAGCGAAAGCAACACCGTTCTTGTTGGCGTAAACCGTTGGTGCGATGATGCAGTTTGCGAAATACCGCAAGAATTTGTAAATTCTAAAGTGATTTTCGGTGAGTCACCTATAGAAAATTTACTAACCATAAAGGCAGAAAGTTTTTCTGTGCTTGTTATATAAAATAAGACCTGTCACATTAACGCGACAGGTCTTTATTAATTTTGAATTATTCTGTTAAAGAAGCACGTTCTGAAAGAGTTGTCATAACTTTCTCGGTAACTAATTGCGATTCAATATATGCTCTTGTGTAACGGTTGGTAACTTCCTCTGTTGTTACGGAGAACTGTGTTGCAAGTTCTTCAATTTTCGCATCCACAGCGCCTTCTTCAAGAGTAAGGCCTAAAGTATCAAAGGCGGCATACATAATAATAACTTCTTTTAACAACGTTTGCTTAAATGATTCTTCTGTAAGGTTATTATATTTTAAGAAATCTTCAAAAGTAGCGCCGTTCTGCTGCGCATAACTTGTGTAATAATCTTTGAAATAAGAATACGGAGTTCCTTGGTCTTCATCGGGATAATCAATAACCTTAGAGTTTTCTAAAAGAAAAGAGTAAATCATATTTCCAAGGGCAGATTTCTCAGTTTCTGCATTGTATTCAGCCGCATCTTTATAACCCGCTGCAACGGCAAACTCATCATTCACCTCAGAGTACGGTCTCTTTATACTGTTGATTTTAACCTTGAACTGTGCTTCTTTATTAGCAAGTTTAATTGTATTCTTACCTGTTTCAAGATCGGTAGAATCGTTATAACCGTCGGGGAAAGTAACAGTAATAGTAACGGTTTCACCAATAGCAACACCAATAAGTTGTTCTTCAAAGCCTTCAATAAACTGGCCAGAGCCAATTGTTAAATCTTGGTTCTCAGCGGTACCGCCGGTAAAAGCAACACCGTCTACACTGCCGGCATAATTGATATTGGCAATATCACCGTCTTCAACCTTTCCGGATTCAATTTTTTGTGCAATTTCGGCATTGGAAAGATCAGAATTAATAATGTCATTTAAAATCTTAGTATAGTTTTCATCCTGTGCGCTGAACTCAAACTTTTCAATATCGCAAAGTTCAACAAACTCCCCTGTGCCGTAAATTAAATTTTCACGGTCATACTTTTTGCCCTTACCGCAGGCGGCCAAACAAGTTACCACCAAAATTATGCAAATAAATAATGCTGCAAATCTTTTCATTTTAATAACTCCTTTTATTTTAAAATTCCTGCGGCAGAAGCCTTCAGGTAAGCATTTATAAATCCGTCAATGTCACCATCCATAACAGCGTTTATATTAGAATATTCAAAGCCTGTTCTATGGTCTTTTGCTAAAGTATACGGCATAAATACGTAAGAACGGATTTGAGAACCCCAGGCAATTTCCTTTTGTACGCCCTTAATGTCTTCTATTTTATCAAGATGCTCACGTTCTTTAATTTCAATAAGTTTAGATTTAAGCATACGCATACAAGTGTCTTTATTTTGAAACTGACTTCGTTCGCTCTGACTGGCAACCACAATGCCCGTTGGCAAATGTGTAATACGAACAGCCGATGAAGTTTTGTTAATATGCTGACCGCCTGCACCGCTTGAACGGTAGGTATCTATTTTTAAATCTTCTTCACGTATATCAATTTCTACGTCATCATTAATTTCAGGCATAACTTCAAGCGAAGCAAATGAAGTGTGTCTTCTTCCCGAAGCATCAAACGGAGAAACACGCACAAGGCGGTGAACGCCATGTTCGCTCTTTAAATAGCCGTAAGCGTTAATACCTTCAATTCTTAAAGTAGCGCTTTTTAATCCTGCTTCATCACCGTCAAGAAAATCAACAAGACTTGTTTTAAAACCGTGACGTTCACTCCAACGGGTGAAAAGTCGCACAAGCATTTGATTCCAGTCCTGCGCTTCAGTACCACCCGCACCTGCATGGAAAGTGAGAATGGCATTATTGTTATCGTACTCGCCCGTAAGCAAAGTTTGAAGTTTCTGAGCAGAAAGATCGTTTTCAAACTCTACAATAGCATTTTCTATTTCAGGCACCATAGAAGCGTCATCTTCTTCATTTGCCATATCAATAAGCACCAATGTGTCCTCAAAATTAGAAACAAGTTTATCATACGCTTCAACTTTGTTCTTAAGACCGCCTAATTTTTGAAGTACAACCGCCGAAGCATCAGGGTCATCCCAGAATCCGTTTTCAGCAGTTTTATACTCAAGCTTATCTATTTCAAGGCGTGTAGCATCGTAACTAATGGCATCCTTAAGGTCAACAAGTTCATCACGATAACCTTCAAGTTTAAGTTTTAATTCTTCAAGCTCGAGCATTTATTCACCTCTCCTTTTTAATTAAAAACGCAAACCAATTATCAGTCCTTATCTCTTCTACAATAGTATATGAGTTTGCATTAATTGATTCAATTACATCATTTGCACGTGTATCAATAATGCCTGAAAGAATAACAATGCCGTTTTCTTCCAAATATTTATCAACATCGGCAAGTAATCTTATTATAACATCGGCAACAATGTTTGCGCATATTATACTGTATTTACCGCTAACCTTATCAGCAAGGTCACCCTGTACGAATTGAATTTTATTATCAATTCCGTTCATTTTTGCATTTTCGGCGGCAACTTTAACAGCAACAGAATCAATATCAACGCCAAATGCTTCTTTAGCGCCAAGCAAAACACCTGCAACCGCTAAAATACCGCTTCCGCAGCCAATATCAAGCACAGTACTGTTATTGTTTACATATCTTTCAAGCATTTGCAAGCACAGAGAAGTTGTAGCGTGGGTTCCCGTGCCGAAAGCAGCGCCCGGATCAATTTTTAAAATACAGCGGTTATCGGTGTTTTCATATTCTTCCCACCTGGGAACTACAGCAAGTCTTTCACCAATTAAAGTAGTATGAAAGAAAGATTTCCAGTATTCGTTCCAATCAATTTCTGCAACGTTACCAATAGACACTTCAAAAGGAATTTCTTCATCATGAAGTCTGTTTTCTAAGTAAAAAAGCGCTTCATTAACATTTTCCTGTTTATCAATGTAGATGTGTATTTTAGACTTAGTGCGGTCCATATCAAGAAGTTTTTCGTCAATTAAATCAATATGGGCAATATTCTGTGCTTCTTCTTCCAAGTCAGAATAATCTTCAATATATATTCCGTAATCAACAGCCATATTGGCAATTCCCGCGCATTTTTCCGTAAGGGAGGTTGGTACGCTGATAATAATTTCAAACCAATCCATCTAACACATCTCCATATAACAATTAAAAGTATTATACCATAATAATTCAATTTTGCAAACCTTTTTATTGATTTATTTATATAATTATTATATAATAACTATATTATTTTAAAAAGGAGTTTCTGCATAATGATTTGGCATAGCACTGAAACCGAAAACGTTATTGCAAATTTTAACGTAAATATTGAAAAAGGTCTGCCTACAGGCGTTGCGGATCAACATATAGAAGAGTATGGTCAAAATATAGTTAACGTTACTAAAAAAACTTCACTTAAAGATACAATTATTGGCCAGACTAAAAGTTACAGCAATATGCTTGTAATTATTTCTTCACTGTTATCGTTTGTAGTTTATCTTTTATATGATAATTCAAAATGGTACTTCCCTGTTTTGTCTTTGGCAGTTCTTGCTTTTTACATTGCTATGAACGTTTTTTCGCTAAAACGTTGTGAAAAAGTTATTGATACAATGAAGCATAAAGCAACGCCAAAAGTTACGGTACTTCGCGACGGTATAATTAAGAAAATAGATTCCGTTATGCTTGTTCCCGGTGATATATTAATTTTAGAACAAGGCGACTACGTTGCAGCCGATGCAAGACTAATTGAAGCCAATGAACTAAGATGCGATGAAAAATTTGTTACGGGTGAAGAAGTTGCTGCCGAAAAGAATGCCAACATCATTCTTGAAGATATTGCCGATATAAAACAACGTATTAATATGGTTTATTGCGGCTCAAACGTTATAAGCGGTTCCGGTAAAGCAATTGTAACCGAAACGGGTATGAATTCACAAATTGGTAAAGAAATCAGTGTTTTAAATGAATTTGACTCTGCTAATATTGAAATTAAGGAACAATTCACTTTAATTGGCAAATTTACGGGAATTTTGCTTTTGCTTTGCTGCATACTTGTTTTTGCTGTAAGCGTTGCAATTAATTTTCATTCTTCAGGTACATTCGCGGTTATGCTTTCCGAAGCCTTTTTAAATTCTGCGGCACTTCTTATTTCGGTATTGCCCGAAGGTTTACCAATTGTTGCAGGAATTTCACTTTCACTTTCTGTTTTGCAGTTGCTTAACGAAGGCATACTTATTAAAAACCTTGACGTATTTAACAAGTTATCCGACGTTACGGTTATCTGTGCCGACAAAACAGGCATACTTACAAAGAATGATATGTCAGTTGTAAGCGTTTATAACGGTCTTGTTGATATAAATGCCGACAACATTAAAGAAGACAGCGCCGCTTGTTCACTGTTACGACTTGCTTCACTTTGCACAAATCAATCCAACGAAGACCGCGACAGCGTAATGTATAACGATCCTACCGAACTTGCAATTATTAATTGCTGTATGGATGCTGTTAACGGAAATATTGATACTTTTTACAGTGATTATCCGCGAGTTTGCAAAATTCCGTTTAATCCCGAACGCAAAATTATGACAAGCGTTAACGTTATCGACGGGAACCCCGTTGCAATTGTTAAAGGCGCTCCTGATTTTCTGCTATCAATGTGTATTGACGCCAACGTAAATGCCGTTGAAGAGCAAATAAAGATTTATACAGAATCTGCTTTTCGAGTAATAGCGGTTGCTTATAAAAGATTAAGTGAAATTCCCGCTAACCCCACTTCACAAGAACTCGAATGCAATTTACAGTTTGTTGGACTTATTGCTCTTGAAGACAATTTACAAAACGATATTGTGTGGAATATTGAAGAGTGTCGCCTAAACGGCATTCAAACAAAAATGCTTACAGGTGACCATAGCGATACTGCCAAAGCCACCGCGCGTCGGTTAGGTATTTTAAAGAACGATAATTTAGTTATAAACGGTTTGGAACTTGAAGAAATATCAGATGATGAACTATCAAGCAATCTTTCCAAATACAGCGTTTTTGCAAGAATTTCACCCGCCGATAAAGAACGTATTGTAAATTTACTTAAAAACAAAGGTGAATTGGTAGCAGTTACCGGCGACAGCGTTAACGACGCTCCTGCGTTAAAACTTGCCGACGTAGGAATCGCTATGGGTGAATCGGGTACCGACGTTGCCAGAGGCGCCGCCGATATTATTCTTAACAATAACAGTTATTCCTCTATTATTAAGTCTATTAATGCATCTAAAAAACTTATCTGCACGTTAAGACGTGCCGCTACATATTTATTCGGTTGTAACATAGGCGAATTTTTAGCTATAATTATAGGACTAATTGCCTTTAAGAAGTTCCCTGTAATTGCGCTTCAATTACTTTTTATAAATTTACTTACCGATTCTTTCCCTGTTTTCAGTATTATATCTGATTCTGTTAAAAACAATGTTCCACTTAGCAGAGTTAAAAACGACGCTAAGATATTCAACACTAAATCTGCCTTAACAATTGCAATTCAGTCTATCACTATAGCAATTGTAACAATAGTTGCTTGTGCTTTTGGAATAACGGAAAATGCAGATTATTCACAAACTACAACCTTCTTAGCGCTTATATTTACGCAGTTATTTAATATGTTTACTGCTAAAACCGAAACTTACTTTTTCCGCTGCAAACACTTCATAAAATCTACCATTAACGTTGCGCTTATAATTGTTCCAATACTTGTTACTATAATGGCACTTACTTCGCTTGGCAGTATAATAGGTCTTACTGCTATTCCCTTCTCTTTATTTATTAAGTGCTTGTTACTCTCTTCACTTGTGCTTGTATCCGGTGAACTTACAAAACTAAGCATTACCATTTACAAGCGTTTAAGTGTTCTTAACGGTTCAAAAACTAATTAGTTTTCTAACCCCTGAAATTTAATGTGTAATGTAGATAGCGAAGTTTTTGTTTTGGCATAAAATAATATATTTGGATAGAACCAGCATCGCCTTTGTGAGTACAAAATGCAGTCGGGCAGAAGCCCAAACCCATAGAGCAACAGAAAAAGAGAAGATTTGTTTTTCAACAAGTCTTCTTTTTCTTTTTATCTGTATAGTGATATTCCGACTTTGTCGGAGTGATATTTTTGCTAGGCAAAAGTGATATTGAAACCTTACGGTTTCAGTGATATTTTATTCGCCTCTAAAACTCGCGAAGCGAATAACACTTGGCTAAAAGCCAAATATCACTGCAAAGCAATATAACTCGCCGCAAGGCGAATAAAACTTTTGGGAAATGTTCGCTAAGAACATTTCCCAAAGTTTCAGGGGTTATTTTTTATTGTTATATAAACCTCTTTTTCTACATAAAAAAGCGATAGAAGAGATTTTCTTCTATCGCTTTATGTTATAAATAATGGATTTAATTATTCTGTTACACCGTTTTTAACTGCTTCAAAATCTTCCTCAATTTCGGCTGAGGGCTTTTTGGTGAGAAGTGAAACCACAACAATACAAATGCTTGAGAAAATGAATGCAGGCAATAATTCGTAAATAGCAAATGCACCGCCAAGACCACTGATTACAAGTTTCCACAAGAACACCATAACGGCGCCGCTTACCATACCGGCAACTGCACCTGCTCTTGTTGTTCTCTTCCAGAAGAGCGAGAAGAGCATTAACGGACCGAAAGTAGCGCCAAAACCAGCCCACGCAAAGGATACTATCTGGAATATTACGCTATTTTCATCAAGCGCAATAACAATAGCAATTAAAGCAATTACCAAAAGAGTAATTCTTGTAACAAGCATTACCTGTTTATCGGTTGCTTTTTTATGAACAACACCCTGGAAGATATTCTTTGCCAAAGCAGAAGCCGCAATAAGAAGATATGAGTCGGAAGAACTGATAGTTGCCGCCAAAATACCTGCCATTACAAAACCTGCAACCAACGGAGGCAAGAAACTTGTTGAAAGTGTAATAAATATACTTTCAGCGCTTGATTTAGTAAGGTGAGCAACCGGATAAAGTTGTCTGCCTACAATACCGATAAATACTGCAACAGCCAAAGAAATGCAAACCCATACCATAGCAATTCTTCTTGAACGCTTTAATTCATCTTCTTTACGGATAGCCATAAAACGCAAGAGAACCTGTGGCATACCAAAGTAACCAAGTCCCCACGCCATCATAGAACAAATAGTAAGGAACCCGTAATCAGAAGCGTCGCCAAACACAGGTTTACCTGCTTCAACAAGTTGTACACCGTTTTCAAGAACAGGAGTAGCAAGACCGAAGAAATCAAGGAAACCGGGAATCTGACGTGCATTTTCAATAACAGCGCCAAAACCGCCAGCTTTAACGGTGCTTATTGCAACGATAACTGTTAATGCAATTATCATAACGACACCCTGCATAAAGTCAGAAGCGCTTTCGGCAAGGAAACCGCCTAAAAGAGTATAAAGTAATACAAATACAGCGCCAACAATCATCATAGTCATATACGGTAAACCGAACAAAGTAGAAAACAACTTACCGCAAGTAACAAAACAACTTGAAGCATATACCGTAAAGAAAATAAGAATAAACAATGCAGCAAGTGTCATAATAACCTTTTTATTCTCACGGAAACGGTTAGAGAAAAACTCTGGCAAAGTAATAGAGTTATTTGCTCTTACACTGTAACGGCGAAGCCTTTTTGACACAATTAACCAGTTAAGATATGTACCAACCGCAAGTCCGAATGCTGTCCAAAAAGCATCGGCAAGACCGCACCAGTAAGCAACGCCCGGAAGGCCCATTAAAAGCCAACCGCTCATATCAGACGCCTCAGCACTCATAGCAGTAACCCAAGGTCCAAGTGAACGTCCGCCTAAAAAATAGTTTTCAGAGTTTTTGTTTGCTTTTTTTGCAAAAACTATACCGATTACAATAACGGCCGCCATATAAACAACCATTGCAACCAAAATCTGAATAGTTTGACTGTTCATAGTTAAAACACTCCCTAAATAAAAATATGTAATATGATACCATAAAACGGTAAATAAAGCAAGAAAAAGTTATATTATATAAAAAGTATGCGCTAACTTTTAACGAAAAGCGCATACTTTTTCATATTTTACAATCTTGCTACACCGCTTTTTCTTGCAGCCTCTGCAACCGCCTTAGCTACAGTTTTTCCTATTCTTTCATCAAAAGCCATTGGAAGAATGTACTCACAATTCAATTCTTCTTCGGAAACAAGACCTGCAATAGCGTAAGACGCTGCCATCTTCATCTCATCATTAATATCATTAGCACGAACATCTAATGCGCCTCTGAAAATACCGGGAAATGCCAAAACATTATTAATCTGATTTGGATAATCAGAACGACCGGTTCCTACGACAGCTGCACCGCCCTGCTTTGCAAGGTCGGGTAAAATTTCCGGTACGGGATTTGCCATTGGAAAAACAATAGCATCGTTGTTCATTGTGCTTACCATTTCAGGCGAAACAATATTAGGCGCAGAAACACCGATAAATACATCTGCACCTCTCATCGCGTCTGAAAGTTTACCTGTGATATGTTCTTTATTTGTGATTTTAGATAGTTCTTTATGCGCATCACTTAAGTTTTCCATACCCTCACATATAATGCCAAATCTGTCAACCATCACAAGATTTTTAACTCCAAGTTTCATAAGGTGTAGACCGATTGCAGTTCCTGCGCTACCCGCGCCATTTATAACTACCTTAATATCTTCAATATTTTTCTTTACAACCTTAAGCGCATTTAGTAAAGCCGCCGCAACTACAATAGCCGTTCCGTGCTGATCATCGTGAAAAACAGGGATATCACATAACTCTTTCAGTTTTCTTTCAACTTCAAAACATCTAGGTGCCGCAATATCCTCAAGATTAATTCCGCCAAAACTACCGGAAAGAAGATAAATTGTTCTTACAAGTTCATCTACATCTTTTGATTTTATGCAAAGCGGAAATGCATCAACATCTGCAAACTCTTTGAAAAGCGCACATTTTCCCTCCATAACCGGCATACCTGCTTCGGGACCAATGTCACCAAGACCTAAAACGGCGGAGCCATCAGTAATAACAGCAACAAGGTTATGCCTTCTTGTAAGTTCGTATGACTTATCAATATCTTTTTGTATTTCTAAACACGGTTCTGCAACACCTGGGGTATACGCAGTTGAAAGTTGTTCTCTGTTTTTAACGGGAGTTCTTGAAACAACTTCAATTTTTCCCCGCCACTCTTTATGTTTTTGTAATGCTTTCTGTCTGATATCCATTTTAAATTCTCCATTCTTACATATCGTACGAACTTTGTTTGAGAACAAGTTTTAACGCTTCTTCGCCCAAATACTCTTTAACGTTCATTCCTAAGTAATTGCATAAATCTACCATTTCAGCAACGGTATTAATATTAACGTTAATACCGTTTTTAAGCCTATCTTCATAAGCATACACTTCTTTTTCTCCGTGAGTGTATATACGTTCTGCACCCTCTGCTTTCGGTGATTCGCGAAGTTCTTTTAAAAGCGTTGAAAGGTGTTCTTTGATAGCATCTGCATCACCAAAAACCGCAGGATTGATTGCAATAAAACCGTGACAAGTTCCGCCCTTTCCGCCAATATGAGTGTGGTTAGACGTAAGTCCCATTGACAAAATTGAAGTGAAAATTTCACAAAGCATACCATAACCGTACCCCTTGTGGCTACCGCTTTGCTCAATTTCGCCGCCTAGCGGAACAATTCCTCCACCTGCTTTTGCCACTATATTTTTAAGTACGTCAGCTGCATCCGAACTACCTTTTCCGTTCGCGCCAAGCGCCCAACCCTCAGGAAGCGGCTTTTGTAATTTATTATAGATTTCAAGTTTTCCGCGAGTTACAACAGTTGTTGACGCATCAAAGAAGAAATCATAAGGTTCAGCCGGCATAGCTATAGCAATAGGATTACTTCCAAGCATTGCTTTTCTGCCAAAAGTAGGAACCATAATTGCCTCTGAGTTTGTCATTGACATACCAATAAGTCCTTCTTTACAAGCCATTTTTGCATAATAACCAGCAATTCCATAATGATTTGAATTCCTTACGGTAACAATTGCCATACCTGTCTGCTTCGCTTTTTCAATAGCCATATTCATAGCCTTATAGCCTAAAAGTTGTCCCATTCCGTCATTACCCTCTATAACAGCAGAAACAGGTGTTTCAAATACAATTTCAGGCTTAGCATCAGGTTTTATAAGTCCTTTTTCAATACCCTTGTGATATCTTACCAATCTTTGCATACCGTGCGATTCAATTCCGTACAAATCACTTGTTAAAAGCACATCTACAATAATATCGCTTTCATCTTTTGAAAACCCAAATTTAATAAAAGCATCAGTGCAAAAACGTTTAAGTTCTTCATACGAATAATTAATACTATTATTCATTTTTTCTCCCCCATTTTTATACTATTTAAAAGAATTATACAATATATTTTTTATAAAATCAATAATTGTAAAAAAATTCATCAAAAAGCAGAATTAAAGGTTCATTTTATAAAACAAAAAACGGTACGCAAAAGCGTACCGTTTTTTATGGTGACCCATCGGAGATTCGAACTCCGGACACCTTGATTAAAAGTCAAGTGCTCTGCCAACTGAGCTAATGGATCGTTGCGACTATGATATTATAACAAAGAGAAGTGCATTTGTCAAGCAATATTTTTAATTTTTGAGGGGCGAATTTTCGCCCCTCAAAAATAATTACTTAATTACGATATTTACAAGTTTTTTTGGAACATAAAGTTCCTTAATAACTGTCTTACCGTCAAGCATAGCAGCAACTGCAGCCTGTTCTTTTGCAACTGCAATTGCATCAGTAGAAGAAATGTCTGCAGCAACAACTATTCTTGCCTTAATTTTGCCGTTAACCTGCACAGCAATCTCAACGGTGTTTTCAACGCATTTTGCTTCATCGTACTCAGGCCATTTAGTCTGATTAAGTCTTCCCTCATAACCTAATTCTTCCCAAATTTCTTCGGTAATATGCGGAGCAAACGGATTAAGTAAGACAAGCAAAGTTTTATACTCGGCCTTATTTACAACGCCTTGCGCTTCATTAATGAATGCCATCATTGTAGCAATAGCGGTATTCATTTTAAGTTCTTCAATATCTTCGGTTACCTTTTTAATCATCTTATGAATAACCGATTCAAGGGATTCACGATATGTTTCGCCTTCAATAACGCTGTCTTTTAGCGACCAAATTCTATCTAAGAAACGCTTACAACCTTTAATTGAAGATGTACTCCACGGAGCAGCCTTTTCAAAGTCGCCGATAAACATTTCATAAAGGCGCATTGTATCGGCACCGTAATCACGAACAATGTCATCGGGATTAATTACGTTACCGCGTGACTTGGACATTTTTTCGCCGTTTTCACCTAAAATCATACCGTGGCTGGTACGTTTTGCATAGGGTTCGGGATTAGGAACAACACCGATATCGTAAAGGAACTTATGCCAGAAACGACTGTAAAGCAAGTGAAGCGTAGTGTGTTCCATACCGCCGTTATACCAGTCAACAGGGCCCCAATAACTAAGTGCTTCTTTAGAAGCAAGTTCTTTTTTATTGTGTGGATCGCAATAACGCAAGAAATACCACGAAGAACCTGCCCACTGAGGCATTGTATCGGTTTCTCTTAACGCTTTGCCGTTACATTTAGGACAAGTAGTATTAATCCAATCGGTCATTTTAGCAAGTGGAGATTCGCCGTTATCGGTAGGTTCGTAAGAATCAACAACAGGAAGTAAAAGCGGGAGTTCGCTTTCGGGAAGCGGAACGTATCCGCACTTTTCACAGTGAACCATAGGAATTGGTTCACCCCAATAGCGCTGACGCGAAAATACCCAGTCACGGAGTTTATAATTAGTCTTCTTTTCGCCAATTCCGCGTTCAGTAAGCCACTGCTGAATAGCAACCTTTGCTTCTTCAACGCTCATTCCGTTAAGGAAGCCCGAGTTGACCATTTCACCGGTACCACAATCGGTATACGCTTCTTTTTCTACGTCGCCGCCTTTTACAACTTCAATAATGTCTAAGCCGAATTTCTTAGCAAATTCCCAGTCGCGGGTATCGTGTCCCGGTACTGCCATAATTGCACCTGTACCGTAAGAAATAAGCACGTAATCGGAAATAAAAATTGGAATTTCAGTGTTATTAACAGGGTTAACAGCCTTTACACCGTTAAGGCGAACACCAGTTTTATCTTTTGAAAGTTCGGTACGTTCAAAATCTGATTTCTGAGCCGCTAATTCTTTATAAGCGCGAACTTCATCGATATTTACTATTTTATCTGCCCACTTTTCAATAAGCGGATGTTCGGGAGAAAGTACCATATATGTAACACCGAATAAAGTGTCAGCACGTGTGGTATAAATTTCAAATTCGTCGCCTAAAGTAGAATTAAATTTAACTTGAGTACCGTAGGAACGACCAATCCAGTTTTCCTGCTGAGTTTTAACTCGGTCAATAAAATCAACAGTATCTAAATCATCAACAAGTTTACCAGCATATTCAGTAATTTTAAGCATCCACTGACTCTTTTCTTTGTGGATAACCTGATTACCGCAACGTTCACATACACCGTTAACAACCTCTTCATTTGCAAGAACGCATTTACAGGAAGTACACCAGTTAACAGCCATTTTCTTTTTATAAGCAAGACCGTTTTCAAACAATTTTAGGAAAATCCACTGAGTCCACTTATAGTAAGAAGGATCGGTTGTATTAACTTCCCTGTTCCAATCAAAGGAAAATCCCAATGATTTAAGCTGACGTTTAAAATTATCAATATTATTTTTAGTAACAATTTCGGGGTGAATGTGATTCTTTATAGCGAAGTTTTCGGTAGGAAGACCGAATGCATCCCAACCCATTGGATATAATACGTTATAACCCTGAAGTCGCTTTTTACGGGCAACAATATCAAGCGCTGTATAAGAACGCGGATGTCCAACATGAAGACCCTGTCCCGATGGATACGGGAACTCTACAAGACCGTAAAACTTAGGTAACGTATAATCGTTCTTAGCAGCAAAAGGTTGTTCTTCATCCCAAATATCCTGCCATTTTTTCTCAATTTCTAAAAAATTATACTTTTCTGCCATTATTCTTCCTCCACACCTAAACTGAGCATATTTTCAAGTTCTGTTTCTTCACCGTCTGCCCACATTTGATCAAGACCGTAAAACTCGCGCGATTCTCTTGTAAAAACGTGAACAATAACACTTCCGTAATCAAGCAAAATCCAACCAGTAGACTTTCCTTCAACTCTAAGCGGTTCTACCCCCGTTTCGCTGAGTTTAAACTCAACTTCTTCGGAAAGCGAACGAACGTGTGTGCTTGAAGTAGCGGTTGCTAACAAAAAGTAATCGCACAGAACTGTTAAATCGCCTATTTTAATTGCTTTTATATTAAGCGCCTTTTTATCATTCAAGGCGTTAGCAGCTATTTTTAAGATTTCTTTTGTTTCCAAAACTAATCCTCCCTGACAACAAGAAAATTATAAGCCTTTAAAGTATCTTCGTGAACAGGCATATTTTTCTTTATTAAATCGTTAATAGTATATTTTAAAGCATAGATAATTGCCTTTTCCAGACTAACTTCAACCAATGCTCTTACAGTTTCAACATCGCCGTATTTTCGGTCACGCGAAGTAAAATCGGCTATATAAACAATTTTTTCAAGCAACGTCATATCTTTCTTAGCCGTTGTGTGATGCCTTACAGCCGAAATAATATCGTTATCTGCAATTTTTAACTCGTTATTTATATAAGCCGCACCGCTTATAGCGTGCCAAAGTTTAGGCGAATTCTTTTCGGTTTCGGAAAGTATTATACCAAACTTATTAAATAATTGCAAATGACTTTCATTACTTTCGTTTTTGGTAATATCGTGCAGTAATCCGGCAAGATAGGCTTTTTCAGTGTCACACCCGTATTTCTCGGCTAAATATTTCGCTTGGTCTGCCACAGCAAGGCTATGAGTAAATCTATAATCATCAAGTTTTTCTTTCAATAAATTAATATATTCAGAATACATTTTTCAAAAATAAACCTTATTCTCCATAATATAGTTATAAACATTTTCGGGCACAGAACAATTCTTGTTAAGCGTTAATTCTTCACGAATTTTTGTAGAAGATACCGAAATAATATCACAGTCAATAAAATAAATATCAGCGCCAATACTTTTAAGAAACGCCAATTTATCATCAAACCGTTTCTTATCAATACCGCTTCTTGAAAACGCAATAAACTTTGTGAGTTTAAACAATTCTTCAGAATTATACCACATATCAAGCGACATAATCATATCGCCACCGCAAACAAAGTAAATATCGTTATTTTTATATTCGTTTTTTAACTCTAAAACGGTATGATAAGTGTAACTTTTTCCGCCTCGTTTCATTTCTCTGCAATCCAGAACGGCTTTATCTATGCCCTTTATTGCTATTTCACACATAGCGGCGCGATGCTTATTGTCAGCAAGAAAATTTGTTTGTTTGTGAGGTGGAATATTATCGGGCATAACAAGAATTTTCTCAACAAAATTTAACTTTGAAACCTCACGCAAAATTTGAATATGCCCATTATGAATAGGATTAAAGGTTCCGCCGAAAACAGCAATACCCGACATATTACTTCACCAATTTAATAGGAGTAATATCCTTATTATTGCTGTGCTTATATAAAATAAACTTAGAACCAATAACCTGAACAACATCAGCGCCGCAACCTGCGGCAACCTCTTCAGCGGTATCTCTGACACTTTTGGGTGCTGTTTCAAGAACCTTAAGTTTAATTAATTCTCTTGCATAAAGAGCAGCCGATACCTGTTCAATTAAATTTTCAGAAACACCCGATTTTCCAATTTGAAAAATTGTTTCAAAGGTGTTTGCCATACCGCGCAATTGCGCACGTTGTCTGCTATTTAACACAATAATACCTCATTTTAAATATATTTTTTAATTTCCTCGCTAAAAATTTCCATTGCTTTTCCGCGATGACTAACACTATCTTTCTGCTTTGGAGTAATTTCAGCAAAACAACCAAGTTCACACACAAACAATGGGTCATAACCAAAGCCGCCGTCTCCCGAAAGTTCAAACGCAATATGTCCTTCACATTCACCGCGAACACAAAACTCTCTGCCATCGGGGAACGTACATGCCACCGCCGAAACAAACCTTGCAGTTCTGTCTTCTTTTGCAACATTTCGCATTTCATATAATAGTTTTTCGTTATTCTTTTGTGAATTGCTTGGTTCCCCTGCATAGCGAGCTGTGTAAATACCGGGTTGTCCGCCAAGCGCATCAACACAAAGTCCCGAATCGTCTGCAACTGCAGGCATACCAGTTGCGCGAGTAGCGCTTCTTGCTTTAATTAAAGCATTTTCTTCAAAAGTAGCACCGTCTTCCAAAACGTCGGGAAGTTGAAAATCCAACTCGTTTTCGCTAATAGCCTCTATTCCAAGCGGAATTAGTATTCGTTGCATTTCTTTTAATTTATCAGCATTTTTTGTAGCAACTACAAGTTTCATATTATTCTCCCGAAAATTCAATAATACTCTGTGCAAATTCTTTTGAATTAAAAGGCTGAAGGTCATCTATGCCTTCACCAACACCAATAAATTTAACAGGTATTTGCAATTCGTTTTTAATTGAAAGCACAACGCCGCCTTTGGCAGTGCCGTCGAGTTTTGTAAGAATTATACCCGTAATATCGGTAACATTTTTAAACTCTCTTGCCTGATTAACTGCATTCTGCCCCGTTGTGGCATCTAAAACAAGAAAAGTTTCTTTAGCGGCATCGGGTAATTCACGATTAATAATTCTGTTAATCTTAGCAAGTTCATCCATAAGGTTTTTCTTATTATGCAAACGTCCCGCGGTATCACAAATAATAACGTCGCTTTTTCTTGCTTTTGCTGCTGCAATAGTATCAAAGACAACCGATGCGGGGTCGGTACCTTCAACACTTTTTATCATTTCAACACCTGCACGCTCAGCCCACACTTCAAGTTGTTCTATAGCAGCGGCACGGAAAGTATCGGCAGCACCAAGAAGCACCTTATTGCCCTGTTCTTTAAGTTGAGCAGCCAACTTGCCGATAGAGGTTGTTTTACCAACGCCGTTTACACCTATAACAAGTATTATTGATGGCTTGGTAGATAAATTAACACTATCATCGCCTTCAATAACATTTTCAATAATTTCGCATAAAAATTCTTTAATTAATGCAGGATCAGTAACACCTTCGGCTTTAACCTTAGCACGAAGTTCACTGCAAATGTGTTCGGCAGTTGCATAACCGATATCCGACATTATAAGAATTTCTTCAAGTTCATCAAACAGTTCTTCATCTATTTTTGTAAAACTGTTTATAATTCGGGTTACGTTTTCGCTTAAAGCATTACGAGTTTTTGCTAAACCGTTTTTTATTTTGCTGAACAAACCCATTTAAAAATCACCCATTTTCAATTTTTAATTGCTTTTCAAGTTGTGCTACATCAAGTTCCAAAAGTTTTGTTATGCCTTTTTCTTGCATAGTAACACCGTAAATCATATCAGAAGCCTCCATAGTACCTCTACGGTGGGTTACACAAATAAACTGTGTAGTAAAGTCAGGTCTTCTCATATAATCGGCAACTCTATCTACGTTAATATCGTCAAGAGCAGTATCTACCTCATCAAGGAAGCAGAACGGAGGCGCATTAACACGCATAATTGCAAAGTAAATAGCCAACGCAATAAGCGCTTTTTCACCGCCCGAAAGTCCCGACAAACTCGGAACAGTTTTACCGGGTAGTTTAACGTCAATATCAATTCCGCTTTCAAGAATGTTTTCAGGATCACTTAAAAGAAGTTGAGCACTGCCACCGCCAAACAATTCAGTAAACGTATGGGCAAAGTTTTCGTTAATCTTTTTAAATCCTGTAACAAACAATTCCTGCATTTGGGAAGTAAGTTGATTAATAATTTTGTTAAGTTCTGTACGCGACTGTTCAACGTCGGCAATTTGTTCTGAAAGAAATGTATATCTTTCATAAACTTCCTTGTATTCCTCAATAGCCGAAACGTTAACATTACCAAGAGAACGAATTTTAGATTTAATCTCGGAAAGATTTTTCTTTGCTTCGCTCGGTTTTTCAATAGAAATGCCCGTTTCTTCAGCCTGTGTGCGAGTAAGTTGATACTCATCGTAAAGAAGTCGTATAACGTCATCATACTCTTTAAGCATAACTTCCTTACGTTCACAAAGTCGGGCAAGATCGCCGCTTATTTTTTCGCGTTCAGAAGTGCGTTCTTTTTCGCTGTTACGAAGTTCAATACCGCTTTTTTCAATAAGATTACGTTTTTCTGTCATATCAGCAATAGCCTTTTCACATTCAGCAATCTTATTGGCAAAATCGCCGTCAGACTTCCTTAGAGATATAATCTTTTCTTCGTCTGCCTTACAAGCATCACAAAGCAAAGATATTTGTGCGTTAAGCATTTCACAGCGTTTAACACGCTCTTCAATAGCAACGGACAACGAAGCAGACATTGATTTTAAGTTTTCAATATCTTTTTCGTTATCAAGAATATCAATTCTTACAGCAGTAATAGAATTAGAAATTTCATCGCGTTTAACAGAAATATTATCTCTGCCGCCTGTCATTTCATCTATCTGTTGCTGAATTTTATTCTTTTGGTTTTCAAGTTCGGCTATTTCGGCAGCATCCTTATTTGCCGCAGAAAGCAAAGACTCAATCTTCTTAGCAGAATTTTCGCGTTCTTCTTCTAATTCCTTAATGTTGGAAGACACTGCATCCTTAATATCGTTAAGACGTTTAAGTTCACCGAGAACACGGATTTTATCTTCATTTGCATTAAGAATTTCAGCATTAACAGCAGTTATATCAGATTCAATTTTATTGTAATCTTTTACTGCATTTTCAAGGTCCTTAGACTTTTGTTCATAAGAAGCGTTTAACTTATCCACTTCAGATTTTAGTCTTGTAATGTCACTTGCACGGCTTAAAATACCTGAATTTCTTATAAGCGAACCGCCCGTTAGCGAACCGCCTGCGTTTACAACCTGTCCGTCAAGCGAAACGGTTTTAAAACGGTAAGAGAATTTCTTTGAAATAGCAACAGCGCTGTCAAGGTCTTCACAAACAACTGTATTACCAAGCAAGTAACCAATAATTTCTTTATACTGTTCTTCGCACTTAATAAGTTCAGGAGCAAGACCTATATAACCATACATTTCTTCATATCCCGATTCCTTAAATTCTCTTGCTTTAATAGAAGAAATTGGTAAAAACGTTGCTCTTCCCTTTTCGCTTTTTTTAAGCATTTCAATAGCGTGTTTAGCATTACCTTCGGTATTGCACACAATTTGCTGAATTGTGTTACCAAGTGCTGTTTCAATAGCCACAGAATACTTTTTGTCAACCGAAATTATTTTAGAAACAGGACCGTGAATACCGCGAAGAACACCGCTTTCAGCCAAAGACATAACCTCTTTAACCGAATGATTAAAGCCTTCGTAGTTTCTTTCAAGTTCACTTAAAATCTGTATTCTTCTCTTTTTGGCCTCAATATCAAGATGTAATTCTTCACATTGTGTTTTAAGTTTGTCAGCCTTTTCACGGCGGGTTGAAACAAGAAGTTCGTACCCATTTAAGGAATTGTTAAATCCCGTAAGTTTTTCTTCAATTTCATCAAGATATTTCTTGTTTTCTGAAAACTCTTTTTCAAGAGATTCTTTTTCAACGTTTTTATCGTTTAAAATATCTTCAACAACGCCTTGTCGCGCCTTAGTTTCTTCAGCAGAAGTATTAGCCGACATCATAGAAACTCTGAGTTCTGCGCTTTTAGAAGAAATATTGTTAAGTTGACGTGATAATTCTTCAATTTGACGAGAAATATTTTCACTATCGCTTAAAAGACCGTTAAGTTCAGCCTCGAAAGAAGAAAGTTTCTCTTTTAAAGAAGCAAGTACGTTTGTTTTTTCCTCAATAACCGATTGTTTAAATTCTATTTCAGCCTTTGCGGAATCATCATCAACTTTAAGCGCTTCAATTTCTTCACCCAAACGGGAAATTGATTCCTTTTTGTGCGCGATATTATTTTCAATAACGCTTACTTCGCCGCCTGCACGGACAATATCTTCGTTAATGGCAGAAATTTCAGCGCGTTTTGCCTCAATATCCGCAGTAAGAGAAGCAAATTCCTTTGAGTTTTGTTCGGTAATTAAATCAAAATTCTTTAATTCTTCATCAATTTCATTATATTTGCTTCTTGCAATTGTAATCTTATTTTCCTGTTCTCTTAAAGCATCTTTTGAATTATTAAGAGTATAAAGCCAAAGACCGATTTCAAGTTGCTTTTTAGATTCAGCAAGTTCTAAAAACTTTTCAGCCTTTTCGCTTTGCTCTTTTAAAGGACCGACACGTCCGCTCAATTCCTTTAAAATATCGTGTAGTCTTAAAAGATTATCTTCAGCAGAAGCAAGTTTTCTTTCGGCTTCAATTTTACGGTAACGGTATTTAGAAATACCCGAAGCCTCTTCAAATATATCACGGCGTTCTTGTGATTTTGAACTGATAATATTATCAATCTTACCCTGACCGATCATTGAATAACCGTCTCTGCCAAGGCCAGTATCCATAAACAGTTCATTGATATCTTTAAGTCTTACAGAAACATTATTAATTAAGTATTCACTTTCGTGTGAACGGTAATAACGGCGGGTAACCGAAACATTATCATTATCAAAATTAAGCGAACGGTCACTGTTATCAATATTAAGCGTAACCTCACAAAAACCGTGAGGACGTCTTAGCGCAGTACCTCCGAAAATAACGTCTTCCATAGACTGTCCGCGCAAATTTTTTGTTGACTGTTCACCTAAAACCCAACGAACAGCATCGGAAATATTGCTTTTGCCGCTTCCGTTAGGACCGACAACCGCGGTAATACCTTTACCGAACTTTAATTCGGTTTTATCGGCAAACGATTTAAAGCCCTGTATTTGAATAGAGCGCAACAGCATATTTCACACATCCTTTATAATTTTAATTTCTTTTGGAAGAAGTGAATCATCTTCCATAATTTTGCAAGTAAACCCTTGCTCTTTTAAATTAATTAAATTAACCCTGTTTTGTCCTACAGCCTTTGAAATTTCACCTTTTGCAACAAAAACAGTATAATTTGCTTTATCCTTTAATTCATTAAGAATTTTTTTGTAATAAATACGGTTCCAACACAGCTCACTGAACGATGGATGCCACGGTCCAGCGACAAAGGAATCTTCGTTAATACTGTGAAGTCCTAAACGAATAACGTTAATATTATTTCTATCAAACAATTCAAGCAGATAAGAACAAAGTTCTGCGGCATCAGAAATTGACTGAGGAGTATATTCGCCGTTTTTATACAAATACGCTAAATATGTACTCTCCAAAACAACAGTAGGATAAATTCTTACGGTATCGGGTTTTAACAGGCAAAAATCTTCCGCAGTTTTAATATCGGTTTCGTTATTACTTTTATAAAGCCCTGTCATCATTTGCAAACCTAATGAAAAACCGTGTTTTTTAATAAGAAAAGAAGCATTAAAAATACCTTCTTTTAAATGTCCTCTGTTATTAGCTTCAAGAACAGTATTATCTGTACTTTGTGCGCCAAGTTCAATAGCAGTTACGCCGTACTTTTTAAGCAAAGAAAGTATATCAGTATCAATTGCGTCGGGACGGGTTGAAATTCTGATACCCTTAACAACTTTTAATTTAACATAATGGTAAGCAGTTTCAAGCAACGAAATCATATAATTTCTGTCTATTGCAGTAAAACTTCCGCCAAAAAACGCAATTTCGGTAGTATTTGGCGAATAATTTTTCGATTTCATTGCAGTTTCAACAGCATTTATAACATCTTCTTTTGTTGCTGCAGAAACTTGCCCTGTTATAGAATTCTGATCGCAAAAACTGCATCGGTGCGAACATCCTATATGCGGAACAAAAACAGAAATGTTTGCGTGTTTACTCATTAACTACACCCATAAGACTAAGCGCATCCTTAGCGGCGTTTTGTTCAGCGCGTTTTTTACTTTTGCCAACACCAGTTCCTATAATGTTTGAGTTAAGATGAACTTCAACCGTAAACTGTTTATCGTGGTCAGGACCCGATTCAGCAATAAGAACATAAGTGAGTCTTTCTTCAGGATTCTTCTGAATTACTTCCTGAAGTGTAGTTTTGTAATCTTTAAAAGAATCTTCCTGTCGGCAGTTAAGTTCTTCTAACACAAAACGTAATATGTGTTTTCTTGCGACTTCCATACCACCGTCAAGATACATAGCTGCCAAAACCGCCTCAAAAGCATCGGCAAGAATAGACGGGCGTTCACGTCCGCCGTTGGCTTCTTCACCCTTGCCAAAAAGCAAATATTCACCAAGATTTAAGTCTTTTGAAAAACCACACAGTGTTTTTTCACAAACAAGCGAAGCGCGAAGTTTTGTAAGTTCACCTTCAGGCATAGAAGAAAAATTTGCATACAGATAATCTGCCACTACAACCGACAACACAGCATCGCCAAGAAATTCAAGGCGCTCGTTTGAGCCATGAGCAAGATGTTTTTCATTAGCGTAAGAAGAATGGCAAAGAGCATTCTTTAGCAGTTCTTTGTTTTTAAAAGTATAGTTTAAATTTTTTTCTAAACCTTGCATAATCATTCCTCAACGTTCATACCGGCAATAGCATTGGTCATAGTGCCTATAACGTCACTTTTACTGAAACGCACTGCCTGACCGATTGCATTTTTTATTGCAACGGCATTTGAACTGCCGTGGGCCTTTATAACCGGTTTTTTAACACCTAATAATAATGCACCGCCAACACGTGAACTGTCCATTTTGTCTTTAATGGTGTAAAGACCTTTTTTAAGAATTCCAGCCGCGAGTATTGTTAAAACGTTTTTATAAAATACGCCTTTAATCATTTTGAACATTGTACTTGCAGTACCTTCAATAAGTTTTAAGGCAATATTTCCCGAAAAACCGTCGGTAATAACTGCATCGCACACACCTTTAGGCATTTCGCGTGATTCAACGTTACCAACAAAATTTATTGGGGCTTCGCTTAAAAGTTTGTATGCTTCTTTTTGAAGGTCGGTTCCCTTTGTATCTTCAGTACCAATGTTTAGAAGCGCAATACTTGGGTTCTTTCTGCCTTCAACGTGCTCTAAATAAAGACTTGAAAGCACACCGAACTGACAAAGCATTTCAGGACGGCATTCAGCATTTGCGCCCATATCCATAAGCATATAAGAAGAATCGGGCGCGGGTATCATAGAAGCAAGTGCGGGGCGTTTGACACCTTTAATGCGCTTAACTATAAAAGTACCGCCAACAACAACAGCGCCAGTACTTCCTGCCGACACAAAAGCATCTGCTTTACCGTCAGCAAGAACATTAAACGCTACTGCCATAGAACTTTCTTTATGAGCCTTTAAAAGCGAAGTAGGTTCGTCGTGCATAGAAATAACGTCACTTGCGTGAACTATTTCTAAGTTATTAAAAGAAATATTATTATCATTAATGCACTTTTTTATTATTTCTTCATCGCCTGTAAGAATAATATCAACGCCATATTCTTTTTCAGCCAGTGAAGCGCCTTTAATAATTTCTAAGGGAGCATTATCTCCGCCAAACGCATCAACAACAATTTTCATATATATTCCCCTTTAAAAGTTATTATTAAACCATTCAAGCGATCTATTGGCTAATGCCATATAGCGCTCTTTTTTATCTCTTATATGATTTTCAAGCGGTGGTAAAATTCCAAAATTTGCGCCCATTGGCTGAAAATTTTCAACCGATAAATCGGTTATATAATTCAGCAACGCGCCTATCATAGTAAACTTTGGCAAAACAAGAGTTTCTTCTTCCCTAAAACGTGAAACCGCATTTCTGCCTGCAACTATACCGCTTGCCGCAGATTCCATATATCCCTCAACTCCCGAAAGTTGCCCTGCAAAAAATATGTTACTGTTTTTCTTTAAAGAAACATCGGGATTTAACAGTTTTGGCGAATTAATAAAAGAATTTCGGTGCATAACACCGTAACGTACAAATTCAGCATTTTCAAGTCCGGGTATCATAGAAAACACCCTTTTTTGTTCGCCGAATTTTAAATTTGTTTGAAAACCAACAATATTAAACAAAGTGCCGTCATTATTTTCTCTGCGCAGTTGAACGGCAGCCCAAGGTCTGTGCATAGTGCGTGGGTCTTTTAGTCCAACAGGTTTCAAAGGGCCAAAACGTATGGAATCACTGCCTCTTTTGGCAAGAACTTCAATAGGCATACAGCCTTCATAAACCTTTATAGGTTTATCAAAATCTTTAAGTAACGCAATTTCAGCATTAATAAGTTCATTATGAAAAGTTTCATATTCTTCGCGGTTCATTGGGCAATTAATATAATCATCGCCGCCCTTATCATAACGCGAAGCGTAAAATGCTTTAGAAAAATCAATGCTATCTTTTGTAACTATAGGTGCTGCGGCATCGTAAAAACTTAAATTATCGTTTTCACAATATTTAGAAATTTGTTCAGCAAGTTTTCCATCGGTAAGAGGACCTGTTGCAATAACGGTAATTTCATTTTCGGGTATTTTTTCTACCACCTGTTCAATTACGGTAATAAGCGGATGATTTTTAACAGCGTTTGTTACTATTTCGCTGAATTCATCGCGGTCAACCGCCAAGGCGCCGCCTGCCGCAACACTTGCTTTGTCAGCCGCCATTAAGCATACAGAATTCAAACGGCGCATTTCTTCTTTTAAAAGCCCTGCCGCAGAATCAATTCTACTTGCTTTAAGTGAGTTAGAACAAACAAGTTCGGCAAAGTTATTGCTTTTATGCGCAGGAGTCTTTTTTAGCGGTTTCATTTCATAAAGGCGCACCTTTATTCCCTGACACGCTATTTGCATAGCCGCTTCGCAACCTGCAAGTCCTGCGCCTAAAACGTTAATATAATCAGCCATTATTTTGCCTTTTTACCCTTAGTAGTACGGGTTTCACATTCAGCATTCATACAGAATTTTCTTCCTCTTGTGCCAAGAAGAATAAAACTTCCGCATTTTTCGCAGATTTCACCGCTTGGTAAACCGGGAGCAGCAAAATCACACTTGGGATAATTGGAACAGCCATAGAACTTTTTGCCAGTCTTTTTAGAAGCACGGCGAACAAGTTTTGAATTACATTTAGGGCAAGGCTGTGTAATTTCTTCTTCGGGCAAAGGCTTTGCGTTTTTACACTGCGGATAACCGGGACACGCAAGGAACTTTCCGAATCTACCGTTTTTAATTACCATTTTCTTGCCGCAGTTTTCACACACAACGTCACTTTCAACGTCGGGTACTTTTACTTTAACACCATTCATTGAGTCTTCGGCTTTTTTAATGGTAACGGCAAAATCTTTATAGAAGTTATCTATAACGTCTACCCAGCCAAATTCACCAGAATCTATTTTATCGAGATTCTGTTCCATACCCGCTGTAAACTTAACATCAACAATACGTTTAAAGTATTCACTAATAACGTCGGTAACAATCATACCGAGTTTTGTTGGTTTAAGCGACTTCTTTTCACGTTCAATATAATCACGCTGTAAAATATTTGAAATAATAGGCGCATAAGTAGAAGGTCTGCCTATACCGTTTTCTTCAAGAGCCTTAGTAAGACTTGATTCGGTGTATCTTGCGGGCGGTTGTGTAAAGTGCTGATTAGGAGAAAGTTCCTTACACTTAGGAGTATCGCCAACTTTAAGTTCGGGCAAATTGCCTTCCTTTTCAACGTCATCATCTTTAGATTCTTCATAAAGAACAGTAAATCCGTCAAATTTAACCGAATAGCCACTTGCTTTAAATAAATACTTACCCGCGGTAATATCGGCAGAAACGGTATCTTGCACACAGTTAGCCATAAGACTTGCAATAAAACGTTCCCATATAAGTTTATAAAGTTTATACTGTTCCGCCGACAAAGCATCTTTAATTTTATCGGGCGAAAGTTCAATCATGGTAGGTCTTATTGCTTCATGGGCATCTTGTGCATCATTTTTGGTTTTAAAGAATCTTTCCTTTTTTGGAAGATATTTTTCACCAAAAGTTTCACCTATATATTTTGCCGCAGAAGTTCTTGCATCTTGTGAAATTCTAAGAGAATCGGTACGCATATAGGTAATAAGACCTGTAAAGCCAATACCGGGTATTTCAACACCTTCATAAAGTTGCTGAGCAATACGCATTGTACGGGTACCTGTGAAACTGTAACGGCGAGATGCTTCCTGCTGTAAAGTTGAAGTAATAAAAGGCGGTGCGGGTTGTTTATTCCTAACGCCTTTCTTAACGTCACTTACAGTAAAGACAGCGTCAGTAAGTTCAGACACAATATTATTAGCAGTTTCGCCATCGGTAATTTCTAATTTATCTGAACCTGCAAGACCGTAAAACTTTGCCACAAAATTTCGTTTTGCAAAAAGTTTAGCATCAATTGTCCAGAACTCTTTCGGTTCAAATTTTTCAATTTCACGTTCACGGTCAACAACTAATTTAAGAGCAACCGATTGAACACGGCCTGCAGATAATCCTCTTTTAACTTTCTTCCATAAAAACGGGCTAAGTTTATAACCAACTATTCTGTCAAGCACACGTCTTGCCTGTTGAGCATCAACAAGGTTTAAATCTATTTTATGCGGATTACTCATTCCCGCTTCAACGCCCGAACGTGTAATTTCATTAAAGCAAACACGAATAGGCGCGTTCATATCAAGCGCCAACAACTGCGCTAAATGCCACGAAATAGCTTCTCCCTCTCTATCAGGGTCGGTTGCAAGATAAACTATTTCGCTGTCTGCTGCCGCCTGTCGCAATTGTTTTATAAGTTCCTTTTTGTCGGGCATTTCAATGTACTGAATAGCAAAATCGTTATCGAAATCAATACCCATTTTAGATTTCGGAAGGTCACGAATATGACCTTTTGAAGCAACAACTTTATAGTCTGAACCAAGATACTTTTGGATATTTTTAATTTTTCCGGGTGACTCAACTATAACAAGTTTAGACATATCATAACTCCTTTATTTAAGAGAATATCTTCCGCCTGGAATACCGCAGATAAACCCGAATATTTCAAGTTCACCTAAAGCAGAAGTAATCTCGGATGCATTTAATTCACAATTCAGCAAATCATCTATTGAAAAAATTTGCTTATCTAAATAATTATACACTATTTTTGCGTTTTTGGAAAGGTTTTCGGGCAATATTTTTTTATTTTTTTCAATATTTTCCTCAAAAACGGCTTTATTATCGCCTTTTAACATACTTTTTGGTTCTAATTCAGAAAAATCAGAGCATTTTTTCGGTTTTTCTGATTCGTTTTCTTGCTTTTCGGGTTTAACCAATACTGCGTTATATGCCCTTTCGATATTAATTTTATCAGGATAGGTCCACAAATATTCACCGAATACGTCACTAATTTCAATTAACGGTTTAGCGCCATCACGCAAAAACAAGTTTGAACCTTCATAATTCACATCCCCAGGTTTACCCGTAATTACAAACAAATCCTTATCATATTCAACCGCAAGGGATGCAGTTATTAAAGCACCGCTTCTTTTTGGTGCTTCAACAAGAATTGTTCCATCTGATAGCGCAGCCATAAGCCTGTTTCTTTTGGGAAACGTAAACTTAGAGGCAGGTGTATCGGGCGGGTATTCCGTTATAAGGCACCCGCTGTTTTCAATTCTGTTTCTTAATTTCTCATTCTGTTTCAAATAATCATTACAAAGTCCGTTGCCAAGCACTGCTACAGTTAAACCGCCGTGGCACAAAGCGCCATCGTGAGCAGCATAATCACAGCCCACAGCACCGCCGCTTATTACTGTAAAACCGCCTAATGATAGCCTTGCAGATAAAGAATACGCGCATTTATAACCGAAGTTTGAAACCTTTCGAGGACCTACAATACAAATTGTTGGGATATTATCAAAATCAGGCAATTCGCCCTTATAATAAAGCACAAGCGGTGGGTTCGAAATATTAAGCAACGATTTTGGATATTCAATACTAAACGGGCAAGTAACTTTTATTCCGTTGATATTGCATTTATCAATTATTTCTTCACCGAAGGCAAGATCGGTTTCTAATGCTTTTTTATGCGCAGATTCAGGCAACAATGAAGCATTGTTTCTATGATTATAAACATACTCTGCACTTATACCTTCAGAAAGTAATTTACCGGCAAAATCACTTGCCGGTCCTAATACTTCTTGCAACCATACCCAATATTTCAAGGTGATACCATCTCCCACATAACAATAGCCGCAGCAGTTGCCGCGTTTAAGGATTCAGCCTTGCCTTGCATTTGTATAGTAATTCTTCGGTCGCAACTGTTAATCATATTTTCACTTAAACCGTTGCCTTCGTTGCCGATTACCGCAACACTGCCTTCTTCAAAAGTTACATCACTAAGGCTTTGCGCTTGTCCGTGTACAACACAAGCATAGGTTGTAAGATTACTATTTTTCAATTCTTTAAGTAAGTCGTCACAAATATAAATGGGCATACGCAAAACTGTACCCATAGAAGCGCGCAACACCTTAGGGCTATATATATCGCAACTATCGCTTGACACAAAAATACCGCTTATTCCAAGCGCTTCGGCGGTTCTTGCAACAGCGCCCAGATTCGAAGGGTCTTGAAGATTTTCAAGCGCTAAATATTTTCCGCACTTGTCTACAGCAAACTGTTTTTCAGGCATTTTAGCAATAGCAATAACCCCTTGCGGAGTTTTGGTATCGCTAACGTAAGACATAATACTGTTACTTAAAATATAGACCTCGTTACTGTATGGAACGAACTTTTTAATATAATCTGAAAATTTACGTTCTGCATCACTTGTAAAGAATAAATGAGAAAAAGTAATACCGTTATCTAAGGCATCTTCAATAGTTCTTACACCCTCAATAACAAAAGCCGCTTTTTCAGCGCGGTATTTTGCAGAAGTATTAAGTTTTTTTATTTCTTTAACATTACTGTTTTCTTTGCTGGTTATATTTACAAACTGCATAACTTCACCTCCGGATAATATTAAAAAATTCGTCCAAGATAAAAATATCTTGGACGACAGAAATTATTTCTTCAAAGCCTTCTGAGCCTGTGTTGCAAGAGCAGTAAAAGCAGCGGGATCGCTTACAGCAATCTCGGCAAGCATCTTGCGGTTAATCTGAACGCCGGCGATCTTAAGACCGTTCATAAATGTAGAATAGTTCATACCGTTCATTTTTGCAGCAGCAGAAATTCTGGTAATCCACAAACGGCGGAAATCACGCTTTTTAAGACGACGACCGATATAGGCATAATTGCCCGATTTCATAACTGCTTCTTTCGCAGTTTTAAATAACTTGGACTTAGCTCCAAAATAGCCTTTTGCGAGCTTTAATACTTTTTTTCTTCTTTTACGCGTAGCTAACGCACCTTTAACACGTGCCATTTACTAAACCTCCATCTTTTTTAAGATGTTCCTTATTTATAGGGAACCATTTTCTTTACTGCTGCAACGTTTGTTACGTCAGCAACAACTGTCTTACGTAAGTTTCTCTTACGCTTTGATGTCTTCTTGTTGAGAATGTGCGATTTGAATGCATGAGCACGTTTAACCTTACCGGTTTTGGTGAGTTTAAAACGCTTTTTTGCACCACTGTGAGTTTTAATCTTAGGCATAGTTAATCCTCCTTAAAATACCATTATTTTGATGACTTCGGCGCAAGGAACATAAGCATATTCCTGCCTTCCATTTTAGCAGGTTTTTCAACCGTAGCATATTCAGAGCAATACTCAGCGAAACGGGTCATAGTTTCAAGACCAATTTCGGGATGTCCGAGTTCACGGCCACGGAAACGAATAGAAACCTTAACTTTATCTCCGCTCTTTAAAAAGCGAATAGCGTGATTTCCCTTTGTTTCAAAATCGTGAGTATCGATGCTAAGACCCAAACGGATTTCTTTAACATCTATAACCTTTTGATTTTTCTTTGCTTCTTTTTCACGTTTTGTCTGCTCGAAACGATATTTTCCGTAGTCCATAATTTTACAAACAGGCGGAACAGCGTTCGGTGAAATGCAGACAAGATCCAAATCTTTTGCATAAGCAGCTGCTACGGCATCTTTAATAGGAAGAATACCCAACTGACCGCCTTCGGTATCGATTACTCTAACCTCTTTAAACTGGATCTGTTCGTTAATTGCTACTTCTTTACTGCTAATGGTTACGCACCTCCGTTTAATAAACAAAAAGCGTGAACGAAAACCGTTCACGCATAACAACAAAGCATAGCCAAAGCTAAATTCTTTAAAGTTATTGACCCTTTAGGAGCTTGCCAATGAGGGTGAGAACGGTGTGTTCTACTTTATTGTACTAACATATTTTAACACTTTTTTTCAAAATGTCAAGTGTTTTTTAATGAATTTCTAATTCTTTTATAGAACGAAGTTGGTAATTTATGTTTTTAAGTTTTTGCGGATGCAATAATGCCGCTGCCGCGCCTTTGACAACACTATACTCGGGATCATCAACCGTATTAACTGAAAGTCCAAGGTAATCTTCAAGTAAATCTTTCATTCCGAAAATTTTTGAACCGCCGCCAACAAGGTACAGCCCGTCATTTTTAATATCGGCAACCAAATCGGGTTCGGTTTGTTCTAACACCTTTCTTATTGCATTACAAATTGAAAGCGCGCAAGGTTTTATAACGTTATAAACTTCGCTTGAAGTAATTTCAAAAACTTCGGGCAACCCAGTAAACAGATTTCTTCCCTTTGAAATTGCCGTAACTTCTATAGGACGTTCATAAACGCAACCTATTTGCATTTTTATTTGTTCGGCGCTTAAGCTTCCGATTGCGATATTTCGGCTTCTGCGCACAAAAGTTGTAATAATTTCATCAAAACTGTAAGAAGCAGTTTTAAATGAATCGCAAGTAACAATACTGCCCAAGGAAAGAACGGCAATATCGGTGGTACCTGCGCCGATATCTACAATTAAATGACCGTGCGGAGAATCGAAATCAAGTCCAAGCCCAATAGCAACAGCCAAAGGAGTTTCAACAACGCTTACACTTCTGCCGCCACCCGCAACAACAACGTTAGAAACCGAATGGTGCTGAAGTTCGGTAAGGCCTGTAGGAAGAGTTGCCATTACTTTTGGTCTTATAATTTTATTGCCAAACGCTTTTGTCATATAATGCGTAAGCATAGACTGCGCAATATCGTAATCGGCAATAAGACCGTGTTGTATAGGCATAATGCATTCAAGAGTATCAGGTGTTCTGCCTAAAGTCTGTTTTGCATCATCACCAAAATAAACGGGCTTGTAGGTTTCGGAATCAACTGTAACCATACTTGGTTGTTCTAAAACAATTTTCGAACCCGAAAAAATAACAGTTTTTGAAGAACCTAAATCTATTCCAATTTCTGTAGCCATTTTTAATCACCAAAAATATTATATAAAAATTTATTATTAATTTCAACTGTTAGTTTGGCTTTTGAGAAACCAAAGCAGTTATACAATATACTTCTTTTGCGCCCGAATACAGCAAACTTCTTGCACAAGCGCTAAGCGAAGCACCGCTGGTTTTAATATCATCTACAAGCAAAACGGTTTTATTATTGAGTTTTGCTTTGCTGTAAAAACTGTTGTAGGCATTTTCAAATCGGTTACTAACGCTATCTGTCTTGTGTTGGGTTTTACTTATAATTTTTCTCTTAAGTATATTTTCACAGTATTGTATATCAAGTAAATCGGCTAAACTTTCAGCAAGTAAATGCGATTGGTCAAAACCTCTTTGCAGTTTTTTTAGCGGGTGCGCAGGAACGTTACACACAATGTTGAACTTAACGTTGGAAAAATGTTCATTAACGCTTTTTGCCATTTCATTTGAAAAGAAGCGAGCATTTGAAGTTTTACCGTTAAACTTTAATGAATATATACCGCGTTGAGCAATTTCGGTATTATAAAACACGCTGTACGATTTAGTAAAATAAAAAACGTAATCGGCACACTTACACGTATTTTGCGGCTCACCGCAATTAAGACATACCTTTTCAGGCATTCTTTTTATATCTTCAAGACATTTCTCGCATATTGTTCTGCCATCGCTTACTGATTTACCGCAACCAAAACAGTGGCTTGGAAAGAAAAAATCCAAAATAGCGGAAAATACGTTTTTTAACAAATTCAAACCATATTCTCCTTTAAGAATTTTTTAAGCAACGTATATCTTAAAGTTTTACGGTCGTTTTCGGTCATTGCCTTGAACACATCTTTACTGCCAATAATTATTAAAAGTTTTTTAGCGCGTGTAACCGCCGTATAAAGAAGATTACGGTAACACAGTTTTTCGGGAACAGATAAAAGAGGAAGAATTACACATTCAAACTCGCTTCCCTGACTTTTATGTACAGTTACCGCATAGGCGGGTTCAAGTTGAAAGGCTTCTTCGCGAGAATAAGTAACAATACGGTCATCAAAACGCACCTTAATTTTATCGTTTCGCAAATCAATAGATTCAATTGTTCCAACGTCACCGTTAAATGCGCCGCAACCTACTTCCCCGTTATCTTTAGTATAAGTTATATCGTAATTGTTTTTTATTTGCATTACCTTATCGTTGGTCCTTAAAGTATATCCTTTATAAACAAACTCATTGGTTTTTGCCGTTTTGGGGTTTAATCGATTTTGAAGAATTTCATTAATATTAACGGTTCCAAGCGGAAGTTTTCTTGAAGGGCACAGCACCTGTATATCCTTAAAAGAATCAAATCCATAAGCATTTTCAAGTCTGCCTTCACACAAACTGCACAAAGTATCTATTGCATTGTCTTCATCGTACTTTTCAATAAAAAACAAATCAGAATCTCTAATACTTAAATCGGGAATTTCGCCCTTAATTATAGAGTGTGCCGTTGTTATAATTGCGCTTTGTTGCGCTTGTCTGAAAACTTTGGTGAGCCGTACACAACTAAAGCATTCACTCATAATTAAATCATTTAGTATGTTCCCCGCCGAAACACTTGGCAACTGATCGGTATCGCCTACCAAAATAATTTTACAGCCCATTTTTAAAGCGCGCAACAAACTTTCAAAAACAACAGCGTCAACCATAGAAACTTCATCTACAATAATAACGTCGCATTCAAGCGGATTCTGTTCATCGCGGCAAAATATTGGCGTATCGTTATCATCGGTCCAGGAAACTTCAAGCAAACGGTGAATAGTTTTGGCTTCTCTACCTGTGAGTTCTGACATTCTTTTTGCGGCGCGGCCTGTAGGCGCGGCAAGTTCTATATGCATATCTCTGTATTCAAAAAGTTCTATCATTGCTTTAAGGGTTGTTGTTTTTCCTGTTCCGGGGCCGCCCGTAAGCACGAATACTGCATTGTTAAATGCTGCAAAAACTGCTTCTTTTTGTTTTTCATCTAAAGTTATACCTATGGCTTTTTCAACAAATTCAAGTTCGTTTGTGCTTAAATTAAGCCGTGCTTGGTCATATGAATCCATAGCGCAGAGTTTCGCCGCCGCAAAACGCTCAGCCGCACAGTAATTTGGTAAAGCAATATATTCACATTTATCTACTGTTTCGCTTTCAACCAAAAACGACAGTTGCATATTATAAAGTATTTCTTCAACTGTTTCCACAGTGCAATCCAAAAGAGATGCCGAAACCTTAATTAGTTTATCTTTAGGCAAACAAGTATGCCCGTTTAAAAGATTTTTTCTAAGCACGTATTCAATGCCCGAACATATACGCATGGGATCGTTATTTTCAACGTTAAATGAGGCAGCAATATCTTCTACTGTTTCAAAAGGAAAACCTATATTATCTTTACAAAGTACATAAGGATTGTTCTTAATTATTTCTACGGCATTTTGACCCAACACTTTATAAACCTTTATTGAATCTTCGGGTGAAATTTTATATTCGCCCAACATAAGCATAACGTCACGTATAGAAAACTGCATTTTAAAATTGTTAGAAATATTGTAGGCGCGTTCTTTAGAAATGCCCTTAACCCTTGTTAATTCATCGGGGTTGTTTTCTATAACGCTTAGAGTTTTTTCACCAAACATTTCCACAAGGTTTTTAGCGGTACTTGGGCCAACGCCTTTAATAACGCCTGCCGATAAATACCGAAGAATTGCCGCCGCAGTTGTGGGCATTTGCTTTTCAAAAGAAGAAACGGAAAACTGCCTGCCGTATGCGGAATGAATTACATAAGAACCAGTAAGTTTCAGGTTATCACCTTCAACAATAAGCGGCATTGTGCCAACAACAGTTATTTCACCGTCAGGCGTGTTAAGAACCGCAACAGTATATCCGTTACTTATATTCTGATATGTAATTCTATGTACTATTCCGCAAAGTTCATCCTTTAAACTGCCGTTTTCCATAATACAACCTCTGTTTTATACTTTATAATTAGAACAGCAATATATATTGCTTTTATTTTCGCATAGTTTTTTACATTCATTAGATATTTCATTTTCGCAAACAAAATATAGTTTATCGGCAAACTCTGCGCCATACCAAATAAATTTTTCAATAAAATATTCCATTTGTGCAATATCGTCGCCATCTTCTAACACAACCACAAAATTGGCATTCCCTACTTTTTTTGGTTTTAACATACATAGCCACAATTTACCAATAAGTACGCTAAATCCAACCGACGCAAAGAACAAGACAAAAACACAAATTATAATTTTTAACACAGCATATCACCTCTTAGTATAATATGCCAATGTTATAAAAATGACAAAAGGGCTTCATTGAAGCCCATATTGTCAACTAATAGTTACGGTAATACTATAACTTCCGACCTGCCAAACGGCTAAATCGTTTTTATTCTTAACAATTGCCGTTACGGTGTATTCGCCTGCAGATTTACCCGAAAGATCAATTTCAACGTACAAATCATCTGCTTTAAGATTTGTAAGAGTTTTTGAAAGCCCGCAAATTACGACGTTCTTAAGACTGGAATTGGTTTTTGCAGAACAGCCCGATGCCACGTTTTTAAAACTAATGTTATCCTTACTTACGGTAAAAGTTTTGGTAGAATAACCGCTGAGACTTAAATTAACCGTAACAAATTCTCCGCCATCTAAAACCTTAACACCGTCAGGTAAAGAGAAAGAAACATCAAATGAACGTTTTTCGGTTGAAATTTCACTAAAATCTATTTTAGAAAGTTCTACATACTCAAGGTCATCAATAACGGCAGGTGGACCGATAAGCGTTACCGAATCAACCGAAGTGCTTGAAATCAAAGAATTACCGAAATTACTTACCGGTTCATTAATAAAGGTAGGTTTAACAGGTACTACTTTCTTTTTGCATATAGGTACCGTAACCTTAACTTGTTGTGCCGAAAGTGTATAATCAGAAGTATTAAGCATATTACCTTCTGCATCATAAACAAGAATATCGGCATCATAAGTCTTAGTTGCGTCTATTGTTTCTTTTTCGCCTACCAATGCCACTACCGAACCGATTAAATCAAGTTTGGTTTTTGAGCCTTTTATAGTAAGTTTGGCATCGCCGGTTGAACTTACAACCGCTTCATCGGCAATAAGACCGCTTGAGGCGCTTATACCATCAGCTTTAATTACAACAGGAAATTCTCTTGTATCTATATAGTCAAAAGTGAGTTTTATTGTACTTGGCGAAACGCTTAAAATATTGTAGCCGCTTGTACCGTTAAGGCGCTCAGCTTTAAGCGGAATAACGTAAGTACCAGCCTGCGTTACTTCGCTTAAATCGGCATATACCGAAATATCACTGTTTTTAAGCGCACTTACTATATAGTTTGGCCCCTGCACTATAACTGTTGCGGCATTAGCATAATCATCTGAGACAATATCAAGTCCCATTTCCCCAACAGCAGAAGTTGTAACGTCAATCTGAATAGCCATATTTGAAAAAGTCGCTTCGCGTACAGGGTTTTGATCAAGAGTAATAACTAACCATGCAACAAATGCAACAATTAAAGAAAACGCAATGGTAAAACGCCTGTTAGCAAACATATTTTTAAGCCACAAAATTAATTTGTTCATTCGTTTTCCTCTTTCTTGGTTTCTTTCTTGAACTTTAATGAATTAAGGATATCTTTAAGTTTGTTAAACAATGACAATTCGGTTTCATTTTGCTCTTCATAAGTTAAAAGTTTATAAAGTTCTTCTCGCAAGCGAATTTGAGTAAAACCGCGTTCAATGCTTCCGTTTTGTACTAACGAAATCATTCCTGTTTCTTCTGAAACAACAAGAACAACCGCATCGGATACTTCGCTCATTCCTATTGCAGCACGGTGTCTTGTACCGAGTTGCGCACTTAAATTTTCATTTGAAGTAAGCGGAAGAATACAACCTGCTGCGCAAAGTTTTGTATCACGAATAATAAGCGCGCCGTCGTGAAGCGGGGATTTCGGGAAAAAGATATTGCCTACCATTTGAGAAGATATGTCAGCATTAATAACAGTTCCCGTATTAATTATATCGCCAAGCTGTGTTGTTCTTTCAAACACAATAAGAGCGCCGATTTTTTGGTCTTGCATATTCTTTGCGGCAACACAAACACTTTCAATACAGCGTTTAACGGCTTCACCGTCCATTTCCGGAGACCTGCCAAGGCGACCTATTTTACTTCTGCCTAAACGTTCAAGCATTCTTCTTAGTTCGGGCTGGAAAATAATTGCCAATGCAATAACAAGCCAATCAACAACCTTTGAAAGCAACCAGTTAACAGTTACAAGTTCAAACCAAACAGAAAATGCGTAAACAACTAAAAGCAGAAAAAGGCCCTTTACAAGTTGGCCGCCGCGATTTTCTTGCAAAAAACGAAATGCTTTATAAATTATAAAAGCAATAATAAGAATATCCAACACATCAAAAACAGATATATTAGAAATTGCAAAAATAATTTGATTCCACAGCGAATATAAAGAATTAAAAAAATTAGTCACGGAATCATCCCTTTACATAACATATTTATTCAATGTTATTTTATCATAATAATTTATTATAATCAATAGATAAATAGATACTTTTTTAAATAATTTACAACAAATTAATATATATTATTTAATAAATATGCCGTTTTTTCAATTTCTTTAAAATTATTGAACACAGACGGTGAAATACGAACGGTTCCCGTTTTAAGCGTATTTAACGTTTTATGAGCAATTGGCGCGCAGTGAAGCCCCGTTCTTACAGCAACGTTATGCTTACTTAAATAATCTCCTACCTCTTCAGAAGTTCGGTCTTTAATATTAAAAGATATTACGGGCGCATTATCTTCACCAAGCCCAAAAAACTGTATTTTTCTATTATTTTTAAGTGAATTAACAAAAAAATCACACAGATTTTTTTCGTGCAGAAATATTTGTTTAATTCCCTTACTCTTAACAAAATCAAGACCCGCGCCGAGAGATAAAACGGCAGGAAGATTTATTGTTCCGCTTTCAAAACTTTCGGGAAGAACACTTGGCTGGGTAAGTTCAATTGAATTCGTTCCAGTTCCGCCTTGTACAAGCGTTTTGGGAATTACACCGTTAATAATAAGCAACCCGAGTCCCATAGGCGCATACAGTCCTTTATGCGCCGCAACGCACAAATAATTTATATTCATTTCGCTAACAGAAATAGGCAAAACGCCTGCCGATTGCGCGGCATCTACACAAAACAAAATATTATTTTCTTTTGCAAACTCCCCTATTTCCTTTATTGGCAACACCTTGCCGCAAACATTTGATACGTGGGTTGAAACTATTAATTTTGTGTTACTTTTAACTTTGCTTTTAAGTTCAGTTTTAATATCATCTGCAAAAGCATCAAAAGTGTCAAAAGAAACCGAGTAATTTTTAACAAGTTCCATAAGCGGGCGTACAACAGCATTATGTTCTAAATTAGAAATAATGACGTGGTCACCGTAAGACAAAATCCCCTTTAAAACCGTATTGAGCGCATGAGTACAGTTGAGGGTGAAAATTACGTTTTCGGGATGTTGACAGCCAAAAAAATCAGCCGTTTTTTGCCTTGTGTTGTATATTTTTTCACTTGCTCTTATAGAGAGTGAATATCCGCTTCTGCCGGGATTAACACAATAATATTTTATAGCATTATTAAATGCATTTATTACTAAAGGCGGTTTTTTGCCTGTTGTTGCGGCATTATCAAGATATATCATAATATCCCTCCTTTTTAAAAAATGCACAGGAGACCTGTGCATTTTTGAGTTAACTATTAAATTTTACTGACATTTAATACTTTAACGTTATTGGTTTTAAGCAGATTTTCAACAGAAGAAATATTGTTAGTGACCACTAATAAAGCGTATCCGCAACCGTATTTTTCTGCTGAATGTTTCATTCGCTCTATATGCGTTTTTATTCCCCTGCTTTTTAATAAATCCCTGCCTTTTATGGCGTGTGTTATTGTTCCTGTTGCAATTACATATCTGTCCATTTTTATTTCACTTTGCTTAATACCGATTATAAATCTTCGCCGCAATAGGTTACGGCTTATTAATATACTATGCTTTTTCTTTTAATTTGTCACCTTGTCTATACTGTTCTTTGAAATACTCTGTTAGCACCGTAACGCTAAGCGGTAAGACAAACATTCCGATAACACCAAACAGTTTAAGACCAACAAACACTGTAAGCAAGGTTATAACAGGATGTAATCCCATTTGTTTACCAAGAATTTTAGGCTCTGCCATATTTCTTACAATAGTAACAAGCAAATAAATAAAAATAAGTTTAAAACATAAAGAAAAATCTGCCGTTACAGCGGCAAAAACAGCCCACGGAATAAGCACAGTACCCACACCTATAACGGGCAGCATATCAACAGCCGAAATTACAATTGCCTTAAATAAAGCACCTTTAAAGCCGAAAATTAAAAATAAAACAAACAGTTCTGCAAAAGAAATAAGCGCAATTTTTATATAACTTTTAATAATTCCGAAAGTGTTGTTTACGGTTATATTTTTTATTAGCAATAACGACTTTATATATTTTTTCGGCAACGCTTCTTCTAAAAAGTTTTTTAGTTTATTAAAGTCTTTTGCTACGTAGCATCCTGTTATTACCGCCACTAAAAAACCAAACAAAAATTTTGGTATTACAGAAGCAAACGAAGCAATAAAAGCAGAAACTTTTTCAGCAATACTCGTAAGAGTTCCCTGTAAAAGAGAATTAAAGGAAGAATAAAGTGTATTGGAAGCCGTTTCGGAAAAACGAACAGAAAAATTTCTAACTTTATAAGCAATATCGTTAAAAGAATTATAAATATTTTTAAAATAATCAGGCAGGTTGGGAGTAATATCGGCAAACTTCAAATATAGCCAGAATACAAGAGCCGCTGAAACACCAAGCAAAACTAAGTATGTCAAAACAGCACAAATAAGTGCTAAAGTGCTTTGCTTAAGTTTTATTTTTTTACCTAAGACAAAGGCGGGTTTCTGTACACCAAACGCAACTACAAATCCTATTATTACAGGCAAAACATAACCAAGACAAAATTTTAAAGCAAAATAAAACAACGCTGAAACAACAAAAATATGGGCTACGTGTATTAAAAATATTTTCTTCTTTTCAATCTGCATTTTATGAAACTCACTTTTAAGTTGATTTTTTTATGTATAGGGTGTATAATAAGCAAAACTGTATTTGTGTGGTGGACATTTAATGAAAAGTTATGAATATTTACTTGTTAAAACTGCATCTCTTCCCGAAGTATTCAGCAGAGTGGTTTATGCTAAGGAATTGCTTTCAAACGGCGGTGCTTCAAACGTGAGTGATGCCGTTAAAAAGGCGCAAATTTCACGCAGTGCGTTTTACAAATACCGCAACGAAGTGTTCGCCTTTGACGGAAAAGAAAGTAGTAAAATAATAAATTTAGAAGCCGTACTTAATGACCGCGCAGGTGTATTTTCTGCACTTACGGAAAAATTATACAAGTTAGGCGTAAATTTGCTTACAATTAACCAACACCACCCCGTAGATAATAAAGCGAACGTTTCGCTTTCGGTAAGACTTGATAACAATTCCCTTTCGCTTGAAGAATTAATAAGGGAAATAAGAAAAACCAACGGGGTTATAATGGTTAAGATAATATAAGTATATTAAAAAACTCTTCAACAAATGTTGAAGAGTTTTTTTGCGTTATTAAATTATACTTATCTTATTAATAAGCATTTCTTTTGCCGATGAAAGCAACGCTTCGGTTACGTTGGATCCACCCATTATTCGCGCGATTTCATTTATACGATCGTCATCTTTAAGAAGCATTACTTTCGTATATGTTCTGCCGTCGTTTACACTTTTTTCTATTAGATAATGATTATTTGCACAGGCGGCAATTTGCGCCAAGTGGGTTACACAAATCACTTGTCTGTTATTTGCAACACGTTTTAGTTGAATGCCGACTTTATCGGCGGCAAGACCGCTGATTCCCGTATCTATTTCATCGAAAATAAGAGTATCAACGTCATCCTTTTCGCTAAGTACACTTTTAATTGCAAGCATAATTCGGGAAAGTTCACCGCCCGAAGCAATTTTTGAAAGCGGTTTTACGTCTTCACCCGCATTTGCAGAAAGCAAGAACTGAATTTCATCGCAACCTGTTCTTGTATATCTGCCTTGTTCTATTTGCGTATGTAATTTAACGTTTGGCATATTAAGTTCTTTTAAAACATCTGCCACCTGTTTCTCAAAACTTTGAGCCGCTGTTTTTCGTGAAGCGGTTAGTTTTTCGGCAAGTTTAATAAGCCGATTCTGTGAAAGTTCAAGTTCTTTTTCAAGGCGGAATATTTCATCATCGTTAAATTCAATTTGTTTCAATTCCTTTTCGGCGTTATCAAGAAATTCCAGCATTTTTTCTTCGGTATCGCCGTATTTTCGCATTAAAGCAGAAAGTAAAGATAGTCTGTCCCCAATTTCTTCGGCATTATATAGTGAAGAATTTAAATCTTCAATACATTCTTCCACCGTGTTTTTAAGCGCAAACAAAGTATCATAACTGTTATCAAGCGGAAGTTTACATTCGTTTAGTTTATTAATATCTTGTTTTGAAAGTATACGCGAAATTTCGTTTATAGAAGCCAAAACGCCATCGTTAGTATCATCGCCGTTAAGAATATAGACAATTTCGCTTAATTTGTTTTTATGTTTTTCGGCATTTTTGGCTACTTCAAGGTTTTCTTTTAAACGGTTTACCTCGCCAACGGTAATATTAGCGCCTTTTAGTTCATCTATCTGATATTTAAGCAGATCGATTTTGCGTAGTTTCTCATCCTCATCAATATCAAGTTTTTTAAGTGCAGAACGCACCGAATTAAAATTATTAAATTCAGCAAGGTAATTGCTTAAAATATCAGCGTTTTCGGCAAGCATATCTAAATATTTATAATGATTTTCGGGTTGCAGAAGCGCCTGATTATCGTGCTGACCGTGAATATTTATAAGAAGCCCCGCAAAAGAACGAAGTGTATTTGCAGATACAGGTTGTCCGTTAATTTTTATTGTACTTGAAGTATTGCTTAAAATTCGCTGAATGGTATAATCGCCGTTTTCATCGGCAGTAAATCCGTTTTCAGACAAAGCAGAACAAGCCGCACCGCTTACCGATGAAAAAACCGCTGTTACAACGGCATTTTTACATCCCGCACGAATTAGTTCCTTAGAAGTGCGTTCGCCAAGCACGGCATTAATTGCATCTATTATTATTGATTTACCTGCGCCTGTTTCACCCGTTAATACGTTAAAATAAGCGCCAAGGTCTACAGCAGTTTTTTCTATAACCGCAATGTTTTCAATATAAAGACTTTTAAGCATTTTCTTAACCTTTTCCGCAAAGTTTATTTAATGAAACCGACAGTTCTTCAGCAATCTGAGGAGTTTTGGTTATAATAAATACGGTGTCATCTCCTGCAAGACTACCTACTATTTTATCAGCAAAAAGGCCGTCAATTGCAACACAAGCACTTGAAGCCATACCCGCATAGCATTTAACAACAACATCATTATAGGCGCTTTCAACCCTTATAACGGAATGAGAAAACAAATCTAAATACTGTTCACCCGTGTGCGTCTGCATAGACCTTACAGGCTGTGTTGAAGGAGCCATATATCTGTAATTACCGTTTGCATCAAGAGCCTTTATAATTCTTAGTTGTTTTATATCTCTTGAAACAGTAGACTGTGTTACTGAAAAACCCATTTTATTAAGCCTTTCCTGTAAGTCTTCCTGCGTAACACAAACATCGTTTTTTATTAAATCTAAAATTACATCTTGTCTTTTATTTTTCATAACATTTTACCTACTTAAATTTTTCTGAAATAGTGCTGTAGAATGAATGATTGGTTAGTTTTATTAGTTTAACGTTGTTTTGCGATTTTTTAATTTTTATAAGCATTCCCGGTTTAATATTAAGCGCTTTTCTTCCGTCTACCGAAAGATAAATTTCGCAACGCTTGTTTGTTGTTGCTTTTACACTGATTTCTTTATTAGCACTTAAAATTATGGGTTTTGCACTAAGAGAATGCGAACAAATAGGTGTAAGAATTATATTATCGGTAGTAGGATCCACTATAGGTCCGCCTGCTGACATTGAATAAGCTGTTGAACCGGTAGGGGTTGAAATTATAAGTCCGTCGGAACGGTATGCAATAGAATCGTTATCTATATACGCAGTAATATCAATAAGACGTGAAATAAAGCCGCTTGTAACAACAACATCGTTAAGAGCGCTGTACTTACCAATTTCAAGGTCGTTTTCGGTTACTGAAACGTCGAATGAAATGCGTTCTTCAACCTTGTATTCCCCTGTTATAAGGCGGTTAAGTAAATCGAGTTGATTACTTTCAAGCATTGCAAGAAAACCAAGTCTTCCGGCATTAATACCCAAAATAGGTTTATCATACTGCGCGGCAATTTTGGCATATCGTATTATAGTACCGTCACCGCCTACCGTAATGATAATATCGGCAAGTTTGCAAACGTCATCTTTAGGTACAAGTTTATACCCCGAAGCGCAAACGTTATCGGGCAAAAGCGCGGTAATGCCGTTATTACGGAAAATAACACTCATTTTTTCTACAATTTCAACAGCGCCGCGTTTGTCGAAATTCGGTAAAACACCTACTACCATAAAATTTCCCTTTCTGAACTTTAGTTCAATTCAACATAAGATGCTTCTACAAGCTGTGTTGCAGAAACGTTACAAAGATTTTGCGCAGTTTCGCTTTTTTCAATATAGCACAAATACTCAATATTTCCTTCAGGTCCTTTGATTGGCGAAAAATCAAGTCCTAAAAGCGAAAAACCGTTGCTAAGCACAACATCTATTATTTTTTCAATAACGGCAATATGTACCGATTTTTCCCGAACTACGCCCTTTTTGCCAACGCCTTCACGCCCTGCTTCAAACTGTGGTTTAATAAGGCAAACCGCTTTTGAACCGTTAACCATTAACGGATTAAGCGCAGGAAGAATTAGTGAGAGTGAAATAAATGAAACGTCTACCGAAGCAAAGTCAAGCACTTCATCAATTTCATTTTTAGTAACGTAGCGAAAATTGGTGCGTTCAAGGTTTACAACCCTTTCATCACAACGAAGTTTCCAAGCAAGTTGCCCATAGCCTACGTCAATTGCATAAACTTTCTTTGCACCGTTTTGAAGCATACAATCGGTAAATCCGCCCGTTGAAGCGCCAATATCGGCACAGACACAATTTTCAAGCGAAATTGGAAAAACCTGCATTGCTTTTTCAAGTTTTAAGCCGCCTCTGCTTACGTATTTTAATTTTGCGCCTCTGACTTCTATAACGTCATCAGATTTTATATTAGTGCCCGCTTTATCGCACTTTTGATTATTTACATAAACAAGCCCTGCCATTATAAGCACTTTGGCTTTTTCGCGGCTTTCGGCGTAACCCGCCTCAAACACCGCAAGATCAAGTCGTTTTTTTTCAGACAACTTAATTTCCTCCGAAAGTTTTTATTATAGAATTGGTATCTAACCCGAATTTTTCAAGCGATGCATTGACCGTAGCACAGCCTACAAAGGTGTTATCTATCGCTCTTATTACCACTTTCCCAGTATAACCGTTTTCAATTAAAGCAGAAGAAATTTTTTCTGCTATTCCACCAGATTTTATGCCCTCTTCAAACAAATAAACGTTCTTAAAGTTTGAAAGCATTTTAATTAATTCAGGGCATATTGGGTATATTCTGTTAAGTTTAACAAAAGTAATGTTTCCGTTATTTTCAGCAGCATTGTAAACATTAGCCGAAATTCTGCCATAGCTAACGGCAACGCTGTTTGCACCTTCAAAAAAGATATCATAATTATTACCTGTATATTCGAATACAGCGTTTTCTCCTTCACATCCGCGAGGATATCTTATTGCAATAACACCATTATTATTTAAAGAAGAATCAAGCATACCCTCAAGTTCATTATACGAAGCAGGAGAATAAATTTTTACACCCGGAATACTTGAAAGAAAAGAAACGTCAAAAAGCCCCTGATGTGTTTCACCGTCTTCGCCCACAATGCCCGCGCGGTCAATTAGCAACCTTAAATTTGTTTTAGCAATTGCCGCATCGTGTATAATCTGGTCATAACCGCGTTGTAAAAAGGATGAATAAACTGCAAAATACGGTTTCATACCGCCTGTTGCAAGTCCCGAACAAAACGTAACGGCGTGTTCTTCTGCAATTCCCACATCAAAGAAACGCGACTTATATGAATCGGAAAAGTTATCAAGGCCCGTGCCTTCGGTCATAGCGGCGGTAACGGCGCAAACCTTATTATCCTTTTCTGCCATTTCACAAAGTTTTCTGCCAACAACGGAAGAATAGTTTTCTTTAAAATTTGCAGTAGCCCCTACGCTAACATCAAAACCCGAAACACCGTGATAAACGTTGGGTTTATTCTCGGCAAAAGTATAACCTTTTCCCTTAACGGTAACAACGTGAATAATAGTCGGTCTGGTTTGCATTTGTGAAATTCTTAATATATTTTCAATTTCTGCTATATTGTGACCGTCAACGGGACCTAAATAGTTGAAACCAAGACCTTCAAATATATTACTGTGATAAAGCGCGTTCTTAAGCATTGTTTTTGAAGAAAACAGTTTATTTCGCAAAGGTTTTCCAATAACAGGAATCTTTTTAAGAAAAATTTCTAAATTATCTTTAAAAGTATGATAACTTCTTTTTGCGCGTATTCTGTTAAGATACTTAGCCATAGCGCCGACGTTTTTAGAAATAGACATTCTATTATCGTTTAAAATAACCGTAAAGCGGCTTTTTGAGCCACCTGCATTATTCAGCGCTTCATAAGCCATACCGCCTGTCATGGCGCCATCACCTATTACTGCAACTGCAGTACCGCTTTCACCATTTAAAACCTTTGCTTTATAAATTCCGTATGCCGCCGAAATTGAATTACTGCTGTGTCCCGTTATAAAGGGATCATGCTCTGATTCGTCAGGGCGCATAAATCCTGAAATACCGCCTTGAGTTCTTAAAGTGTTAAACCTATTATAACGGCCTGTAAGTAATTTATGGGTATAACATTGGTGACCTACGTCAAAAACAATAGCATCATCGGGCGAATTAAAGACACGGTGAAGCGCAACGGTAAGTTCAACAGTTCCCAAATTGGACGCAAGATGTCCACCGTTTTTTGAAACGGTGTTTATAAGACAGTCTCTTATTTCACTGCATAAAATATTAAGTTGGTCTAAGTTCAGTTCTTTAAGAAACTGAGGATTTTCAATTTTATTTAAAATTTTATATTCCAAATTAATACTTCCTTAAAAATTACGATTAACAAGCATAAGTGCTGTTTCTTTTAACACGCTACCGTTCTCACAGAAAACATCAAGCGCCGAAATAGCCTGATTAGTCAAAGCATTTGCCGTTTCTTTGCAATAGTCAATTCCCTTTAATGAAACAAAGGTAGATTTATTGTTCTTTTCATCGCTTCCAACGGGCTTTCCCAAAACTTTTTCATCGGCAGTGGCATCTAAAATATCATCTACAAGTTGAAAAGCAAGACCTATTTTTTCGCCGTATTCCCCTGCTGCTTTAATTTTTCCGTCATCAGCATCTGCAAGAACACAGCCTATTTCACAAGCTGCTTTAAGAAGTGCGCCTGTCTTAAGCAAATTAAGTTTCTCTATAGTAGAAATATCAACCGCCTTGCCTTCACTTTGTAAATCAATTACCTGACCGCCAACCATTCCTCTGTAACCTGCATATTCTGAAAGCAGACATATTGCCTTAACAATTGCCTTTGAAGACACGCCCACTGTTTTTGCCGCAACACAAAACGCTTCGGTTAAAAGTGCATCACCTGCAAGAAGCGCAATATCTTCGCCGAACTGCTTATGATTAGAAGGTTTTCCGCGACGAAAATCATCATTATCCATACAAGGCAAATCATCGTGAATAAGTGAATAAGTGTGTATCATTTCCAAAGCTAACGCAAAATTATATGCATATTTTTCTTCGCCGCCGCAAGCCTTAAAAAATTCAACAAGCAAAAACGGGCGAATCCTCTTACCGCCGGCAAGTAATGAGTAACGCATAGAATCGGCTAGTAATTTATAATCGTTATCTTCGCAAATAACAGAATTATTTACAAAATTTTCAAACGAAGCAGAAAACTGTTCTAATTCTTTCATTTTTCTTCCGCCTTAATATCATTAATATTAGTTATTTTTAGTTTTGCCTTTTCAAGCAAATCTCCGCATTCTTTTGAAAGTAAAACCGCTTTTTCATAAAGTTTAAGCGATTCATCAAGAGAAACTTCGCCGCTTTCAAGTTTAAGCGCTATATTTTCTAATTCTTTTATAGAGTCTTCAAAATTCATAACTGCTCCTTATTGGTAACATTACAAACAATTTTACCGTTATTTATTCTTATATTAAGTTCATCGTTAATATTAACTTCATTTACGTCGGTTAAAGTTTTTTCGTTTTTATAAACAACACTGTAACCGCGCGCCAAACAATTAAGAGGGCTTAACGCGTTTACTTTTGAAACAAGCGAAACAAAAAGTTTATCTTTTGCATTAACAACGTTTTCAAAAGAATATTTAATATTCTCAAACAGTTTGTCAAGATACATAACTCGCGCTTCAAATATTGTTTCGGGTTTTCTGAAAACCGAAAGATTGTTAACGGCGGTCAACCGTGCAAAAGCAACGTCAAGTGATTTTTCAATAAAAGAGGAAACTTTTTTAATTAAGTTTTCGCTATACGCTTTAACCGCAGAAAGATCAGGAACGGAAAGTTCAGCCGCCGCCGAAGGTGTAGGTGCGCGCATATCGGCAACAAGGTCGCATACGGTAAAATCGGTTTCATGACCAACCGCAGAAATTATTGGAAACGGCGATTCATAAACAGTTCTTGCAACTTTTTCGCTGTTAAAAGCATCTAAATCCTCTGCAGAGCCACCGCCTCGCCCTAAAATAATTGTATCAATACCGTCTATTTTATATACCCTGTTCAGCATATTTACTATTTCAGCGACAGCCTTTTCGCCCTGAACGCTTACACTTGCAACAATTAATTCGCAAATAGGATACCGTCTGCCTATAACGTTGATAATATCTTGTAAAGCAGCACCGCTACCTGAAGTTAAAACAGCAACTTTTTTAGGAAAGGCAGGAAGTTTGCGTTTTGAAGCAGCATCAAACAATCCTTCAAGGGCAAGTTTTTGTTTTAACTGTTCAAGCGCAAGGGCTTTTGAACCAACCCCGTCAGGTTCTATGCTATCACAATAAAACTGATAATTACCGTCTTTTTCGTAAAGCGAAACTCTGCCTTTACAAATAACCTTTAAACCGTCACATACATCAAACGGTACTCTTAAAGCGGCAGTTTTAAACATTACGCATTTTACAGAAGCGGCTTCATCCTTTAAGGTAAAATAACAATGTCCGCTTGAAAAGTGGCGTTTAAAATTGGAAATTTCACCGCAAACACATATTGACATAAGTTTTGCATCACATTCAATTAGTGACTTAACGTAAAAGTTAAGTTGCTTTACTGAAAGAACTGCATTAGAGTTATTTAAGTTCACGCTTTTTCACCGTTTAAGTTATTTCGGCTTATTGTACCTAAAATACCGTTAGCAAAAGTTGCGTCTTCTTTAGTTGCATATTTTTTAATTATTTCAATGGTTTCGTTTATAGAAACCGAAACAGGAATATCATCACAGTAAAGCATTTCATAAATGCAAAGGCGCATTGCTGCAAGGACTGTTTTAGAAATACGGTTAATACTCCATCCCTTAACAGCAGAAGAAATCATTCCATCTATTTCTTCGCTTTTTTCAACAGCACCGCAAAATACACGGCGAATATATTCCTCAGGCTCTAAATCTCTTACCAATTCAGCATCTTCCAATATAACCTCAACAGGTTCATCACGAAAAATTTTTTCAAAAATAAGAATAAAAACCTGTTCTCTTGCTTCTGTTCTTGTCATAACTATCACCTCATAATCAATCATAATATATTATAACGCATAATTATGCATTTTTCAAGTATTCCTTTATGCAAAAAAACTTTAATCTTGTAAATTCTTGTAACAAATGATATAATGTTGATAATAATTGTAAAAAAGGAATGAGAATATGTCTGCAGGATTTCGTAAAAGTTTATTCGGCTTTAACCAAAACGATGTTATTGAGTATGTAAAAAAGGCTTCTGAAACTGCGAAACAGCGTGAAACCGAACTGCTTAGTGAAATTGATTCTAAAGTTAAAGAAAACAAAATTCTTGAAGAAACAAACCTACAATTAAGTTCGCGACTTGCTGAATTTGAAAAGAAGTGCAACGAAATTAATGCTATGTGCGAAAAAATGAGCAAACTTTATATTACAACTAAAGCAAGCTCAAAAGCAATTATGGATAACACCGAAGAAAACTGTAAAGTATTGCAGGTACAAATAGATAATAACATCAACACACTTGAAGAAGTTCAATCGGCATTAAGCAAATTAAAATCTCAGGTTGTAAAAACCGCCGATGTTTATACAAAGGAAGTTGATTCGGTTAGTGATTGTCTGCAAACCGCGAAAGAAGTAATAAATACAAATAAAAGCGATTCAGACGATGCTTTAAGGAAATTCAGCGAGGCTTTAAATCAATGAAAATCCATTACCTGAATACTAATTCGCTTCGCGATAATATACCAAAGTTAAGATTTGGTGATAAAGTTTATCTTTCAGGCACTGTTTATACATCGCGCGATGCTGCTCATAAACGCATATTTGAGTTGCTTAACAGTGGAGAAGAACTGCCATATAACCTTTTGGATACAGTAATATATTATGCTGGGCCTACTCCTACCCCAAGCGGTATTGCTATTGGAAGTTGCGGACCTACCACTTCTTCAAGAATGGACTGTTATTCACCCCGACTTTTAGATTTAGGCGTTTGCTGTATGATTGGTAAGGGCGAAAGAAACCATGAAGTAATAGATTCTATAATTAAGAATAAAGCTGTTTATCTTTGCGCTATTGGCGGTGCAGGCGCTCTTGCCGCAAAACATATAACTAAATGCGATGTTGTTGCATTTGATGATTTAGGTTGCGAGTCGGTTAAAAAATTAGAGTTTGAGAATTTCCCCTTGGTTGTTGGAATAGACAGTTACGGCGGAAACATTTTTAAAAGATAAAGCGGTTGCATTTGCAACCGCTTTTGTTTTATATATTTACTTTATCAAAATCTTTACCGTTAAATACTGAAATGTGGTCAAAGCCGACATCTTTAAGTAATTCAACCGTACTGTCGAATGCATAAATAAGATTAGCCTTATTATGACTGTCGCTTCCAAGTACCGCTTCACCGCCGAGTTTAAGCAAATTTTCAAGCAAAAATCTGTTTGGATACGGCGCATCTTTAACCTTACGCGACATAGCGCCAGTGTTGACTTCAATATAATTGCAGTAGTTAAGCACCTCTTTTAATGCTTCTAAACTGCATTTTTTATATTCTTCATCATTTTCGGGCAACACCGAAAACTTTGTAATAACGTCAAAATGACCGATAAAAGTAGGTTTATTAATTCGGGCGTGTTCAACTACGGATTCGTAATAATGCTTTGCCATATCAACGGCGTTACCGCCAAAAGCATCGGCTATACAGTTGTGCTGTTGCACCGCAGAATGATCAACGGGATAACAAATACCGTCCTTAATTATATAGTGAACGCTTCCTATTATATAATCAAATTTTTCACGGTCTATTTTTGAATAATAATCCATTTCAAGGCCTAAGTACAACGGAATAATGTCCTTATATTCCTCTTTAAGCGCATTAACCGATTTATAGTAATCATCTAACGCAGATTCTTTAATGCAATAACTTGTATCGCATGGGGTAAAACTGTGATCGGAAAAGCCTAGAGATAGCATATTGTTTTGAATTGCCGACTCAACGTTTTCACGCATTGTGTGAGCACCGTCTGAAAAAACCGTATGTGTGTGTAAATTAGAAAAACGCATAAATACTCCTTTTATAAAACAAAGACCTGCAAGTATCTGCAGGTCTTTGAAGTTTATTATCGCTGAACACGGCCCGAGCCGTCGCCTGTTGCAAGTTTTTCAACTTCATCAACACTAACCATATTATAGTCGCCTTCAACGCTGTGTTTAAGACAACTTGCCGCAACTGCAAATTCAATAACTTCCTGATTAGATTTACCGCTGAGCATTGAATAAATAAGTCCGCCGCCAAAACTATCGCCGCCGCCAACACGGTCAACAATATGCATATGGTAAGACTTACTGAAATAATATTCGCCGTCTTTATAAAGCATAGCAGCCCAATCGTTATCGTTAGCAGAAATAGAACTGCGAAGAGTAATTGCAACAGCCTTGAAACCAAAACGGTCTGCCAACTGTTTTGCAACGTCTTTATAGCCTTCGTGGTTAACCTTACCTGTAGTAACGTCGGTATTAGCGGCTTTAATGCCAAATACGTCGGCCGCATCTTCTTCGTTAGCGATACATACGTCTACGTAAGGCATTAACTGTGCCATAACCTCGCCTGCTTTTTCTCTTGTCCAGAGTTTTTTACGGTAGTTAAGGTCACAAGAAACAGTAATACCACGGTTTTTAGCTTCTTTTAATGCTTCAAGACATATAGCGGTAACGTTATCACCTAAAGCAGGAGTGATACCTGTAAAGTGGAACCAATCTACGCCTTCAAAAATTTCAGCCCAATTAAAATCAGCAGTAGTTGCTTCTGCAATGGAAGAAGCGGCGCGATCATAAATTACTTTAGAAGCACGCTGAGAAGCGCCTTTTTCACAGTAATAAATACCAACACGGTTACCGCCACGTACAATTTTAGATGTATCAACACCGAATTTACGAAGCGAATTAACAGCCGCCTGACCGATTTCGTGAGCAGGAAGTTTTGATACAAATGCCGCATCCATACCGTAGTTGGCAAGAGAAACAGCTACGTTTGCTTCGCCACCGCCAAAGGTTGCCTGAAGTTGGTCTGACTGCACAAAACGAAGATATCCGTTAGGAGCAAGTCTTAACATAAGTTCACCAAAGGTTACTATTTTTTTCATAATAATTCCTCCAAGTATTTATATGTTTATATAATAACACTTATTTGCTTAAAAATCAATTGATTTTTAACAAAAATTACCCGTAAGTCGCACTAACTTACGGGTAAACTTTAAAAATTATATAATTCTTACTCGAACAATACCATCAACGGCAGAAAGATCTTTAAGAACAACGTTATCATCAACATCGTTTACGTCAAGCATTGTGTAAGCAATATCACCTTTTGATTTGTTGAGAAGGTTTTCAATGTTAATGTTGTCCTTAGCAAAAATTGTTGTAATTGCAGTAAGCATATTAGGAACATTTTTATGAATAATGCAAATACGCTTTTCGCCGCTTCTCGGCATTGAAATATTAGGAATATTTACAGAGTTTGCAACGTTACCATTTTCAATGTAATCAACAAGTTGTTTTGCAGCCATTTCAGCGCAGTTTTCTTCTGATTCAGGAGTAGATGCTCCAAGGTGAGGAATACAAATAACACCGTTAACGCCAATCATTTCATCTGTCGGGAAGTCAACCACGTAAGATGCAACTTTACCCTGTTCAAGAGCAACAATCATATCAGCGCTGTTAACAAGACCGTCACGAGCAAAGTTAAGAATTCTAACTCCGTCTTTCATCATTGCAAGAGAAGTTTCGTTAATTGTGCCTTTGGTGTCTTTAGTAAGCGGAATATGTAAAGAAATATAATCACAGTTTTCGTAAATTTCCTTAATATCGGTTGCCTGTTTTACTTTATGCGAAAGATTCCATGCATTCTGAAGTGATAAATACGGATCATAGCCGTAAACCTTCATACCAAGCGAATATGCTGCATTTGCAACTAATACACCAATTGCACCGAGACCGATAACACCAATTGTCTTACCTCTTATTTCAGGACCAGCAAAGGCGCTTTTGCCTTTTTCAACCATTTTACCAACCTGATCACCGTTACCCTTTAAGGTTTTTGCCCACTCAATAGCGGGAATTACCTTACGGGAACTCAAAAGCAAACCTGCAACTACAAGTTCTTTAACTGCATTGGCATTAGCGCCGGGGGTATTAAAAACAATAATACCTTCATCACTGCAACGCTCTATCGGAATATTATTGGTACCTGCGCCAGCACGTGCAATAGCAAGTAGTGATTTAGGAAATTCTTCATCGTGAAGCGCTGCAGAACGAACAATAGCGCCCACCGGATTTTCTACATCGTCGCCAACAGTATACTTTTCGTCAAATTCGTTTAAACCTACTTTGGAAATTTTATTATAAGTTTTAATGTTATACATTACGCATTCTCCTCTTCGAACTTCTTCATAAATTCAACAAGTTTTTCAACACCGCATAAAGGCATAGCGTTGTAAATAGAAGCGCGCATACCGCCTACTGAACGGTGACCTTTAATATTTACAAAACCTGCTGCTTTAGCGGCGGCAACAAACTTAGCGTCAAGTTCATCGTTTCCTGTTACAAACGGTACGTTCATAAGAGAACGGTCTTCAGCAACAACGGTGCCTTTAAATAACTTGCTGTTATCAAGGAAATTATAAAGAAGTTCTGCTTTTTTAACGTTAACAGCCTTAACTGCTTCAAGTCCGCCCATTTCTTTAATCCACTTAAATACAAGACCAGCAATATAAATGGTATAACAAGGAGGTGTATTAAACATAGAACCGTTATCAGCGTGAGTCTGATAGTTAAGCATTGTAGGAGTAATATCCATAGCGTTACCAATAAGGTCCTCGCGGATAATTACAATAGTAAGACCTGCAGGTGCAACGTTTTTCTGCGCGCCGGCATATAAAACGCCGAATTTTGTTACATCAATAGGTTCAGAAAGAATGCAACTTGAAATATCTGCAACAAGCGGAACGTCGCCTGTATCGGGCAAGTTGTGCCACTTTGTACCGTAAATGGTATTATTCATACAAATATGTACGTAGTCAGCCTCGGGGTCAATCATATCTTTAGTGATTTTAGGAATATAAGAGAAAACCTTATCTTCGCTTGAAGCAATTGCGCGGGCATTACCATAACGCGCAGCCTCTTTGTAAGCCTTTTTGGCCCACTGACCTGTAATAATGTAATCGGCCTTATTATTCTTATTCATAAGGTTAAACGGTACCATTGCAAACTGTGTGGAAGCACCACCCTGTAAAAAAAGAACCTTATAATTATCGGGAATATTCATAACTTCGCGAAGGTTAGCTTCTGTTTCATCAAAGATTGCCTGGTATTCCTTGGAACGGTGGGACATTTCCATAACTGATTGACCTGTTGCTCCATATTCAAGCATTTCTGCTGCAGCAGTTTTTAAAACTTCTTCAGGTAACATAGAAGGACCTGCACTAAAATTGTATACTCTTGCCATAATAATTCCTCCAAAAAAATTATATATAATATTTATGCAATAATATTAAATTTAGTAATATTATTGAAAGTATGAAATGATTTTAGCACATAAATTTTGGTTTGTCAAGTAAATTTGTGAGAAAATTAACAATATTTTCGCCTAATTTTAGATTTTTCCATAAAACTTTGTTTATTTTTTAACGATATAACAATAAAAAAACAGACAGGCGAACCTGTCTGTTTTTAAAAGTTAGGTTGAAATTAACCGTTAATAGCGGTAACTACGCCAGAACCAACGGTACGGCCACCTTCACGGATAGCGAAGCGTAAACCTTCTTCAATAGCGATAGGAGTGATAAGTTCAACATGCATTTCAATGTTATCGCCAGGCATACACATTTCTGTGCCTGCAGGAAGAGATACTACACCGGTAACGTCAGTTGTTCTGAAATAGAACTGAGGACGATAGTTGTTGAAGAAAGGAGTATGACGGCCGCCTTCTTCTTTGGTAAGAACGTAAACCTGACCATGGAATTTGGTGTGGGGGTTGATAGAGCCGGGTTTGCAAAGAACCTGACCACGTTCAACTTCTTCACGGCCTACGCCACGGAGAAGAGCACCAACGTTATCACCAGCTTCACAGTAGTCAAGAGTCTTACGGAACATTTCCATAGAAGTAACAACTGTTTTCTTTCTTTCTTCGGTAAGACCGATGATTTCAACTTCATCACCAGCGTTTAACTGACCACGTTCAACACGGCCTGTAACAACAGTACCACGACCGGAAATAGTCATAACGTCTTCGATAGGCATGATGAAAGGAAGGTCAGCCTTACGTTCAGGAGTAGGAATGTAAGAATCAACTGCATCCATAAGTTCCTTAATAGGAGCATATACAGGATCAGCAGGATCTGTAGAAGCGCTGTCGAGAGCCTTGAAAGCAGAACCCTTGATGATAGGTGTATCATCGCCGGGGAATTCATACTTGTCAAGAGTTTCACGGATTTCCATTTCAACGAGTTCGAGAAGTTCTTCGTCGTCTACTAAGTCTGTCTTGTTCATGAAAACTACGATGTAAGGAACGCCAACCTGACGAGCAAGGAGAAGGTGTTCTTTAGTCTGAGCCATAGGACCGTCAGTAGCAGCGATAACAAGGATAGCACCGTCCATCTGAGCAGCACCAGTGATCATGTTCTTAACATAGTCAGCGTGGCCCGGGCAGTCAACGTGAGCATAGTGACGAGCGTCAGTTTCATACTCAACGTGAGCAGTATTAATTGTAATACCACGTTCTCTTTCTTCAGGAGCTTTATCGATGTTAGAATAATCTTCGAAAGAAGCCTGACCCTTAAGAGAAAGATACTTTGTGATTGCAGCGGTAAGAGTTGTCTTACCATGGTCAACGTGACCGATAGTACCGATGTTTACATGCGGTTTTGTTCGTTCAAAATGAGCTTTTGCCATTTGAGTTTCCTCCTAAATTTAAATTAATAGTTAATGCTAACTATAGTTTAACAAATTTTTAACAAAATTTCAAGATATAATTTAATTAAATTTTAATAAATTAATCTTTCTTAGCGCGAGAAGAAATAATCTTCTCAGCAACGCTCTTAGGAACAGCCTTGTAGCCGTCGGGTTCCATTACATACTGACCGCGTCCCTGTGTTCTGGAACGAAGGTCGGTAGCGTAACCAAACATATCTGCGAGCGGAACGTGAGCGTTAATCTGCTTGATACCGCCTCTGTCTTCGAAGCCAAGGATTTCACCGCGGCGTCCGATAAGGTCACCCTGTACAGCGCCGAAGTAATCTTCAGGAACATTAACAGCAACCTTCATAATAGGTTCAAGCAAAACAGGATCTGCCAAGCGACAAGCTTCTTTGAAAGCCATAGAACCTGCAATCTTGAATGCCATTTCAGAAGAGTCAACTTCATGATATGAACCATCATAAAGTGTAACCTTAGTATCAACAACAGGATAACCTGCAAGAACACCCGAATTGAGTGCGCCACGGATACCTGTATCAACAGCAGGAATGTATTCCTTAGGAATAGCACCACCGGTTACAGAGTTAATGAATTCATAACCCTTACCGGATTCGTTAGGTTCAAGAATGATCTTAACGTGACCGTACTGACCTGAACCACCAGACTGACGTTTGTACTTGGTTTCGTGATCAACTCTCTGACGGATTGTTTCTTTATAAGCAACCTGAGGAGCGCCTACGTTTGCTTCAACCTTAAATTCGCGAAGAAGTCGGTCAACAATAATTTCAAGGTGTAATTCACCCATACCGGCAATAATTGTCTGGCCTGTTTCTTCATCGGTATAGCACTTAAATGTAGGATCTTCTTCAGCGAGTTTTGCAAGAGCAATACCCATTTTTTCCTGACCAGCTTTGGTCTTAGGTTCAACGGCAACACGGATAACGGGATCCGGGAAGTTCATTGATTCAAGAATTACAGGATGCTTTTCATCACAAAGAGTATCACCTGTTGTGGTGTTCTTAAGACCAACAGCAGCAGCTATATCACCTGCGTAGCAGGTTTCAAGGTCTTCTCTGTGATTAGCATGCATCTGAAGAATACGTCCCATTCTTTCCTTGTTATCCTTAACAGAGTTGTAAACGGTAGCGCCCGAATCAACAGAGCCCGAATAAACACGGAAGTAACAAATCTTACCAACATACGGGTCAGTTGCAACCTTGAAAGCAAGAGCTGCAAAAGGCTCGGTATCGGAAGAGTGACGAACTTCATCTTCATCTGTGTCAGGGTTAACACCCTTAATAGCTTCAATATCGGTAGGTGCGGGCATATAATCAATAATGGCATCAAGCAAAGGCTGAACACCCTTATTGCGGTAAGAAGTACCACAGCATACGGGAACCATTTTGTTATCAATGGTAGCTTTACGGATAATCTTCTTAATCTGCTCAACTGTAGGTTCTATGCCTTCAAAGTATTTTTCCATAAGCTCATCGTCCTGTTCAACAACAGACTCAATAAGAGCTGTACGATACTTTTCAGCAAGTTCCTTCATATCGTCCGGAATTTCTTCAATACGAACGTCCTTACCCATATCATCATAATAAATTTCTGCGCAATTATTAACAAGGTCAACAATACCGCGGAAAGTATCTTCTACACCGATAGGTAACTGGATCGGAACGGCATTACACTGCAAACGATCCTTAACCATATCTAAAACATGGTAGAAGTCAGCACCCATAATGTCCATCTTATTAACATAGATCATACGGGGTACTTTATATTCATCAGCCTGACGCCATACTGTTTCAGACTGAGGTTCAACACCACCCTTTGCACACATTACGGTAACAGAACCGTCAAGTACACGCAAAGAACGCTGAACTTCAACAGTAAAGTCAACGTGACCAGGGGTGTCGATAATATTGATACGATGGTCTTTCCAGAAGCAAGTAGTAGCAGCAGAAGTAATTGTAATACCTCTTTCCTGTTCTTGTTCCATCCAGTCCATGGTAGCGCCACCGTCATGGGTTTCACCCATTTTGTGATTCTTACCTGTGTAGAAAAGAATACGTTCGGTTGTGGTGGTCTTACCAGCATCGATGTGAGCCATAATACCAATATTTCTGGTCATTTCAAGAGAAACTTTTCTTGCCATAAATAACCTCCTGTAGTCTAATTAAGACTGCAAAAAATATCAGCAGTTTATAACTACCATCTGTAATGTGCAAAAGCTCTGTTTGCTTCTGCCATTTTGTGCGTATCTTCGCGCTTCTTAGCTGCACCGCCAACACCGTTAACGGCATCAAGGATTTCAGCAGCAAGACGCTCTTTCATTGTTCTTTCAGAACGTAAACGGCTGTAGTTAGTCAGCCAACGCAAACCTAAAGTCTGCTTTCTTTCGGGGCGAACTTCAAAAGGCACCTGATAGGTGGCACCGCCCTTACGAACAGCCTTAACTTCGAGCTGAGGCATAATGTTTTCCATAGCAGCATCGAATACTTCTAAGGCTTCTTTTCCTGTTTTTTCAGTGATAATATCGAAAGCACCATAAACAATCTTCTGGGCTACACCCTTCTTACCGTCAAGCATAATGTTGTTGATAAGACGTGTAACAACCTTGGAATTGTATACCGGATCCGGTAATACATCGCGCTTAGCAATAATTCCTCTTCTTGGCACTTTACTTCCCTCCTTCATAATAATGATATCACAGGTACTCGAGTGACAAATTTCCCGTTAGCACCAAGCAAGGCGTATATATATACACCGCTGCTTGTACTATGCAGCAGAGATTCGTCTTCAATTACTTGCTGCTCTTAGGACGCTTAGCACCGTACTTAGAACGGGACTGCATTCTATTAGCAACACCCTGGGCGTCGAGTGTACCACGAATAATATGGTAACGCACACCAGGAAGGTCTTTAACACGGCCGCCACGGATCAAAACAACGCTATGTTCCTGAAGATTGTGACCAATACCCGGAATATAAGCGGAAACTTCGATACCGTTAGAAAGACGTACTCTGGCAATTTTACGAAGCGCAGAGTTCGGCTTTTTCGGAGTAGCCGTCTTAACTGCAGTGCAGACGCCTCTCTTCTGTGGAGAATCGTTGTCGGTCTGTTTGCGTTTCATAGAGTTGTAACCCTTTAAAAGCGCAGGAGCCTTCGCCTTTTTCTCTACAGTTTCACGTCCGTTTCGCACCAACTGGTTAAATGTAGGCATAACACACCTCCTAATTAAAAATGTATATGACGCAGACAGAATTTCTTCTGCCTGCGTTATATCTATAATAACGTGATAACCATAAGTATCACATTCTATCAAATTGTATCACCAAAACACTAATTTGTCAATAGATTGACAAAAATATTTTAGGATTTTTAAGGAATATTATACCGATTCTGCAAATTCGGGAGTTTCAAACTCTTCAAATGCATCTTCTACAGGGTTAATTTCGGCAGATTTCATACCTGTACCTGCAGGAATAAGTTTACCGATAATAACATTTTCTTTCATACCGAATAACGGGTCAACTTTACCCTTAATAGCAGCTTCAGTAAGAACTCTTGTTGTTTCCTGGAAGGAAGCAGCCGACAAGAAGGATTCAGTAGCAAGAGATGCTTTGGTAATACCAAGTAATGTGGGCTGATAGGTAGCTTTGCAGATACCTGTTTCCCCTGCATCAAGTCTTGCCTGAATTGCGGCATTGGCAGCCCTTACATCTTCAATATCATAACGAACGTTCTGTATAAGGTCTGTAGAACCGGGATCAGTAATAACCTGTTTATGCATCATCTGGCGAACAATAACTTCAATATGCTTATCGTTGATATCAACACCCTGTGTACGGTAAGCGTTTTGAATTTCAGCTATAATATAATGCTGTACAGCTTCAGCGCCCTGTGATTCAAGAATATCCTGCGGATATTTAGAACCTGAAATAAGGAGCTGGCCTGCAGTTACGTAATCACCGTCATCAACAAGCAAGTTTACGCCGTAAGGAATTGAAACCTTTTCTTCGGAATCATCATTTTTAATGATAACACTCTTAGCCTTCTTTTCATCTACAACGTTAACCTGACCACTGATTTTAGCAATAAGTCCGTGATGTTTAGGACGACGTGCTTCGAAGAGTTCTTCAACACGAGGAAGACCCTGTGTGATATCTTCGGTACTTGCAATACCACCGGTATGGAAGGTTCTCATTGTAAGCTGAGTACCCGGTTCACCGATAGACTGAGCAGCAACAATACCGATTGCTTCGCCTGTTGTAACAGGTTTGCCTGTTGCAAGGTTAGCACCGTAACACTTCTTACATACACCGTGATCGGAACAGCAAGAAAGAATGGAACGGATTGCAATTTCAGTAATACCTGTTTTGCAAATTTTATCTGCATCATCACTTGTCATAAGTTTATCAGCAGGAACAATAACTTCTCCAGTCTGCTCATCAACAAAATCATTAAGCAGATAACGTCCTACAAGTCTTTCTGCCAAAGGTTCTATAATATGATTACCGTCTTTAATTTCGCTGATTACAAGGCCCTCATCGGTTCCGCAATCATCCTCGCGGATAATAACTTCCTGAGCAACGTCAACAAGACGACGTGTAAGGTAACCTGAGTCAGCAGTACGAAGCGCGGTATCGGCAAGACCTTTACGCGCACCACGCGAAGAAATGAAGTATTCAAGTACGTTAAGACCTTCACGGTAGTTAGAACGAATAGGAACTTCAATAACCTTACCTGCGGTATTGGCAATAAGACCACGCATACCTGCAAGCTGACGGATCTGGCTCATAGAACCACGAGCGCCTGAATCTGCCATCATAAAGATGGGGTTGAATTCATCAAGGTTATCTTTAAGAGCATCGGCAACGTCTTCTGTAGCCTTGTTCCAAATTTCAATAACGTGACGGCTTCTTTCATCATCGCTCATAAAACCGCGACGATATTTCTTATAAACCTTATCAATTTCGGTTTCGGCAGATGACATAATTTCGCGTTTTGAAGGCGGAATAACGGCATCGAATACTGCAACTGTAATTGCACCCTGTGTTGAATACTTAAAGCCGGTTGCTTTTACGTTATCAAGAACAATGGAAGCTTCGCTGGTACCCATAACTGCAATACATTTATCAATTATTTTACCAAGCTGTTTCTTGCCAACTTTGTTTTGAATAATATCATCGTTGCTTTCAATGAACTTTTTGGTTTCATCTTTAAGTTTGAAAGTCCATTCAAGATCAAGTTCATGGCCTTCTTTAGTGCGGTCAACAAAACCTAAGTTCTGAGGAATAGATTCGTTAAAGAGAATGAAACCTACAGTACACCATACAAGGCGGGATACGCCGTCTTTTTCAAAGCGTACACGAATAGGAGCATGAAGTCCAACAAGTCCGTCATAATAGGCCATAATTGCTTCTTCTTTATTGCGGAATACCTTGTTAGTTCCCTTCTCTTCCGATTTAACAATGGTAAGATAGTAAGAACCTAAAACCATATCCTGTGTAGGAACAACAACAGGCTTACCGTCAGACGGTTTAAGCAGGTTGTTAGCAGCCAACATAAGGAATCTTGCTTCGGCCTGTGCTTCGGCAGAAAGCGGAACGTGAACAGCCATCTGGTCACCGTCGAAGTCGGCGTTATATGCTGTACATACAAGCGGATGAAGTTTTAACGCTTTACCTTCAACAAGTACGGGTTCAAATGCCTGAATACCCAAACGGTGAAGTGTAGGAGCGCGGTTAAGAAGAACGGGATGTTCTTTAATTACAATTTCAAGCGCATCCCAAATATCACCGCTTGCACGTTCAACAGCCTTACGGGCAGCCTTAATGTTTGTTACCTTTTTGTCTTCAACAAGACGTTTCATAACAAACGGCTTAAAGAGTTCAAGAGCCATTTCTTTAGGAAGACCACACTGATACATTTTAAGTTCAGGACCTACAACGATAACCGAACGGCCCGAATAGTCAACACGCTTACCAAGTAAGTTCTGACGGAAACGTCCTTGCTTACCTTTAAGCATATCGGAAAGTGATTTTAATGCGCGGTTGTTAGGACCTGTAACAGCCTTACCGCGACGTCCGTTATCAATAAGAGCGTCAACCGCTTCCTGAAGCATACGCTTTTCATTACGTACAATAATGTCGGGAGCGTGTAATTCAAGAAGTCTCTTTAAACGGTTGTTACGGTTAATAACACGACGGTAAAGATCATTAAGGTCGCTTGTTGCAAAACGTCCACCGTCAAGTTGTACCATAGGACGGATATCGGGCGGAATTACAGGAAGAACGTCAAGAATCATCCATTCAGGACGGTTTCCCGAAGCACGGAATGCTTCTAAAACTTCAAGACGTTTTAAAACGCGAACGCGTTTCTGACCGCTTGCAGTTTCAAGTTCTGTACGGAGTTCTGCGCAAGTTTCTTCAAGATCAATTTCACAAAGAAGCTTCTTAATAGCTTCAGCACCCATTTCTGCGGTAAAATCATCTTCATATTTTTCGCGCATATCACGGTACTGTTTTTCATTAAGAAGTTGCTTCTTTTCAAGCGGTGTATTACCGGGGTCGGTAACAATATACTGCGAGAAATAAAGAACCTGTTCAAGCGCTTTTGGAGAAATATCCAAAGCAAGTCCCATACGGGAAGGAATTGTTTTGAAGTACCAGATATGAGAAACAGGAGCAGCAAGTTCAATCGTACCCATACGTTCACGGCGAACCTTAGCACGGGTAACTTCAACACCGCAACGTTCACATATCTTACCCTTATAGCGAATACGTTTATATTTTCCGCAATGACATTCCCAGTCCTTAGTGGGGCCAAAAATACGTTCACAGAAAAGACCGTGCTGTTCGGGTTTTAAAGTACGGTAGTTAATAGTCTCGGGTTTTGTAACCTCACCGTAAGACCAACTGCGAATCTGTTCAGGAGACGCAAGACCGATCTTAATAGATTCAAATTCAATATTATTATCCATTCTTTTTGCCTCCGTTAAATATTATCATCATAATTTTCTTCATAAGTTTCTTCAACTATATCTTCGCCGTTTTCATCCTGAAGTGTATAGCCTGTAAGTTCGCCTTCAACAACGTTCTGTTCTTCAAGAGTTTCTTCGGCTACAGGAACAAACGGTAAACCGATATCGTCATCTTCATCGTACGACTGCTTAAGATCAATTTCGTTATTATCGGCGTCAAGCACCTTAATATCAAGAGCCAACGACTGTAATTCCTTAATAAGAACCTTAAAGGATTCAGGAACACCGGGTTGCGGAACATTTTGTCCCTTAACAATTGCTTCGTAAGTCTTAACACGTCCAACAACATCGTCAGACTTAACGGTAAGGATTTCCTGAAGTGTATATGCTGCACCGTATGCTTCAAGCGCCCAAACTTCCATTTCACCGAAACGCTGACCGCCGAACTGAGCTTTACCGCCCAACGGCTGCTGTGTTACAAGTGAGTACGGACCTGTAGAACGAGCATGAATCTTATCGTCAACAAGATGGTGAAGTTTGAGGTAATACATATAACCAACGGTTACAGGGTTATCAAAACGTTCACCGGTACGGCCGTCGTGTAAGAAGGTCTTACCGTCAACAACTTTTAGTTTATCCTGCATAGCCAATTCGGTTAATGCTTCAAGATTATCTCTTAAATCATCATCAATTCTTCTTATATCTTTTCTGCCGTCTTCCGATACAACTTCTTCAACAAGAAGTTTACCGCCAAGAGGCTCTAAGAACTTGCCGTTTTCCTTATTAAATAAGATTTCACGGCAAACACCGGCATCCATAAATGCCTGAATAATATCGGATTCGTGAGCACCGTCGAATACAGGTGTACAAATCTTCCAGCCAAGTTTACTTGCCGCATAACCCAAGTGAACTTCAAGAACCTGACCGATATTCATACGGGAAGGAACGCCCAACGGGTTAAGAACGATATCAAGCGGTGTACCGTCGGCTAAGAACGGCATATCCTCACTGGGAAGAATTCTGGAAACAACACCCTTATTACCGTGACGACCTGCCATTTTATCGCCGACAGAAATCTTACGTTTCTGAGCGATATAGCAACGTACAACAAGGTTTACGCCAGGGCTTAATTCAGAAGAAGTTTCGCGGTCAAACACCTTAACGTCAACAATTGTACCGTATTCACCGTGAGGAACGCGAAGCGAAGTATCTCTTACTTCCCTTGCCTTTTCACCGAAAATAGCGCGGAGTAAGCGTTCTTCGGCGGTAAGTTCGGTTTCACCCTTAGGAGTAACTTTACCAACAAGGATATCACCAGCGGTAACCTCAGCGCCAACACGGATAATACCGCGTTCGTCAAGGTTGCGCAAAGCATCTTCGCTTACATTAGGAATATCGCGTGTAATTTCTTCAGCGCCGAGTTTTGTATCACGGGCCTCAACTTCATATTCTTCAATGTGAATAGAAGTATACATATCATCGCGAACTAGTTTTTCGTTAATGAGAACAGCGTCCTCGTAGTTATAACCTTCCCAAGTCATAAAGCCAATAAGAGCGTTACGTCCAAGGCTGATTTCACCGTTGTTTGTAGCAGGACCGTCGGCAATTACTTCTCTTTCGGCAACCTGCTGACCTACAGAAACTATAGGACGTTGGTTTATACATGTACCGTGGTTGGAACGAAGGAATTTAATGAGGTTATACTCATCCACCTCGCCACCTGCGGTTCTGATTTTAATCTGGTCTGCCGAAACGTATTCAACAACACCTGCTCTGTTAGCAATTACAATAACGCCTGAGTCTACCGCTGCCTTGTATTCCATACCTGTAGCAACGATAGGACTTTCGGTTTTAAGAAGCGGAACTGCCTGCTTCTGCATGTTTGAACCCATCAACGCACGGTTGGTATCGTCGTTTTCAAGGAAGGGTATCATGGCGGTAGCAACAGAAACAACCATCTTAGGCGAAACATCCATATAATCGGCGCGTGTGGTTTCAATTTCCATAAAGCCATCGCGGTAACGGGCGTTTACTTTAGAGTTAATAAAGTAACCGTTTTCATCAAGCGGTTCGTTAGCCTGTGCTACAAAATAATCGTCTTCTTCATCGGCTGTCATATAAACAACTTCATCCAAAACCTTACCTGTTTCCTTATCAACCTTACGGAAAGGCGCTTCAATAAAGCCGTATTCATTAATACGCGCGTAGGTAGCAAGGTAAGATATAAGACCAATGTTAGGACCTTCGGGAGTTTCAATAGGACACATACGGCCATAATGGGTATAATGAACGTCACGAACTTCGAAGGATGCACGGTCTCTGGAAAGACCGCCGGGACCTAATGCAGACAAACGGCGCTTATGAGTAAGTTCGGAAAGCGGGTTGGTCTGATCCATAAACTGAGAAAGCGGTGATGAACCGAAAAATTCTTTAATAGCAGCAACAACGGGACGAATGTTGATAAGTGACTGAGGAGTAGCGTTATCAACGTCCTGAGCCTGCAATGTCATTTTTTCGCGTACAACACGTTCCATACGAGAGAAACCAATACGGAACTGGTTCTGTAAAAGTTCGCCTACAGAACGGATTCTACGGTTACCTAAATGGTCAATATCATCAACACTGCCTATACCGTAGTTAAGGCCTATAAAGTAACTTACGGTAGCAAAAATATCGTCTACGGTTATATGCTTAGGAATAAGAACGTCTACGTTAGCGGCAATTGCTTCACGAATAGACTCCTTGTCCGAATTATTTTCAAGAATTTCTTTAAGACAAGCAAAAGAAACTTCTTCATTAATACCAAGGTCGGCTACGTCAAAATCAATGTAATCGTAAATGTTAACCATACCGTTAGAAAGTACGCGTACATCATAGCGGTTGCCTTCAACGTCAACAGTATAAATATCAACGCTGTTAACACCCTTCTTCTGAATAAGAAGAGCCTTTTCCTTGGTTAAAACTTCATCGGGTTCTGCAAGAATTTCACCTGTAAGCGGGTCTACTACTACGTTAGCAACAGTATGACCTGCTATACGGGCACCGATAGCAAGTTTCTTATTATATTTATAACGGCCAACACGTGAAATGTCATAACGTCTTGCATCGAAGAACAACTGTGCAAGATAGTTTTCGGCACCTTCAACGGTTACAGGCTCACTTGGACGAAGTTTCTTATAAAGTTCAATAAGAGCCTCGTCTTTAGTAGAAATATTATCGGCTTCCAATGTTGCTAAAAGACATTCATTAGAACCGAATACTGCTTTAATCTGTTCGTTGGTAGCAAGACCTAATGAACGGAGAAAAACGGTAAGAGCGATCTTACGATTTTTATCGATTCGAACATACATAACGTCGTTCATAGACGTTTCGTATTCCAACCATGCACCACGGTTAGGTATAATTGTAGAAGAATAAAGTTTCTTACCCGTTTTGATATCTGCAGTTACGTCGTAATACACACCGGGAGAACGAACAAGCTGAGAAACTACAGCGCGTTCAGCACCATTAATTACAAACGTACCCGATTCTGTCATAAGCGGGAAATCGCCCATAAACACTTCGCTTTCTTTAATTTCGCCTGTTTCGTTATTAAGCAGACGTGCTGTAACACGAAGCGGAGCAGCATAAGTCGTATCGCGCGCCTTACATTCAGTAACGTCATACTTCGGTTTTTCATCTAAACGGTAATCGATAAAATCGAGAACCAAGTTACCGGTATAGTCGGTAATAGACGACATATCGCGGAATACTTCCTTTAATCCTTCTTCCACAAACCATTTGTATGAATCCTTCTGAATCTCAATGAGGTTAGGCATATCTATAACTTCATTGATCTTGGAGAACGTCATACGAGTGTTTTTACCCAGTTGTACAGGTTTAACCTTAACTGTTGACTCCATAGGTTTATAATCACTCCTCCAAAAATTTTACGGTCTTGCCGTATAAAAACTTGAGATGTCGGGCCCTGTAATATCAAGCGTTTTCACCGCATAAAAATATATAAAGAGCCACAATACCCCATCATTATCGAAACTATATTATATTACAAGATGAAATTTATGTCAAGAGTTTTTTGGAAGACTTTTCAAAAAAAGTTAAAATTTAATAGAATAGCAGAAAACAGCCGCACTACCCTGTTAAAAGTAGTGCGACTGTTTTTATTAATGAAGAATATTCAATTAAGCAAGGCCGACAAGCATCTTTTTAAGTTGCGCTAAATCAGCAACGTTAACAATGCCGTTTTCGTCTGTATCCGGATAACATTCATTAATTTCAGTATCGTTTAAAAGACCTGCGATATATTTCTTTAACTGCGCAAGGTCAGAAACGTTAACTGTACCGTCGCCGTTAACATCACCTACTGAAGCACCGGAAAATTCACAATTAGCAAATAACAGATAATCGTTTCCGCTATTAACTATAATCTTCTTGAAATCTTTTTCATTACCGTCAAAAGACACATTTTTCAAATTATAGCAATAGCCAAATGCGCTAATTCCTACAAAGGTTAAACTTTTTGGTAAAGTTATACTGTTAAGAGCATAACAGTTATCGAAAGTCTGTTCAGCTATATTTTCAACACCGTTTGGTATGACGATTTCGGTAAGATTTTTGCAACATGAGAAAGCATAACTTCCAATATTTTTCAAACCTTTTCCTAAAGATACGGTTTTAAGCGCGGAACAGTATGTAAAAGCATCGCTGCCAATACTTTTTACACTGTCGGGCAAGGAAATTTCGGTGAGAGATGAACAATTAAAAAATGCATACGGGCTAATTGACAAAGTACCGTCTTTAACAACATACTTACCCGATATATTTTCATTGGCATCCACTAAATGTCTTCCTACATACAGTATTCCGTTTTCTCTGTTATCTATGTTATTAAAGAATTCGGTGTTGTAAAAAGCGTTGGTTCCAATATACTCAACACTGTCTGTTACGTTGATATCGGCAAGGCTGTTACAATCGCTAAACGCATAGTCACCAATATATTTAACACTGCTTGGAATAGTGATTTCTGTAATTGAAGCACAATCGGCAAATGCACTTTCAGCAATAGCAACTGTATTTTCTTTAACGGTATATGATCCGGAAACACTTGTATTTGCTTTAATTAAATGATTCCCAATATAAAGCACACCGTTATCCCAATTTTCTTCGCTATTATAATAGCCTGAGTTTTCAAACACATAATCTGTGATATGAGTTAAATTATCGTGAAGATTAATCTCTTGAAGCGAGGTGCAACCTTCAAAGGTTCCCCAGTCAAGAGACGTAACGCCTTTAGGAATTGTTATGCTTTCAAGTGATTCACAATAGCAGAACGCACCGTCAGCAATATTTTTTATACCGCTTCCCAAAGTAATGTTTTTAAGTTTAGTAAGTCCTGCAAATCCGTTAGAACCAATATTGGTAACGCTGTTTGGTAAAACAATATTCGTTACGTTTTCACAATTATCGAACGCGCCGCCGCATATACCCACAGTCCCTTCTTTCACAACAACTTTGCCCGATAAATTTTCTTGAGATCCAACAAGGAAATTATTTATATAAAGTAAACCGTTTTCGTAATTCGATGCATTTCTTTCAAAGGCGGTACCACCGAGGTTATAATTTCCAAACGACTGAACGGTATTGGGAATAGTTATGTTTTCAAGAGTTTCGCACTCACTAAACACATAATCCTCAATTATTTCAACACCGTTTTTAAGTTCAATGCTCTTTAAAGCCGAACATCCACTAAAAGCACCCGAACGTATTTTAATAAGGTTATCCGGAAGTGAAACGCTTTCAAGAGCCACACAATCCCTGAACATAAAATATGCAAGTTGTGTAACGCTATTCATTTGAACCGATTTTAACGAAGTACAACCTTCAAAAGTATTTGAACCCAAGGAAACAACGTTATCGCCAAGGTTAATACTTTCCATTGAATAGCAATATGAAAACGCCGAACTGCCTATTGAAGTTAAATTTTCACTAAAAATAACTTCTTTAAGTGAATCACACCCATAAAATGCAAGTTCCTCTATTGAAAGCGCTCCCGATAAATCTATTTCTTCAAGAGAATCACAATCCATAAAGCAGCCGTTTGAAATTGTTGTGACGCTTTTTGGAATGTTAATTTTTGATAAAGAAGTACAGTTGTTAAAAGCGCGATCTTTAATAGTAGTAAGGGTTTCGGGTAAAGAAACTTCTTCAAGTGATGTGCAACCTTCAAAAGTATAGTAAGAAATTTCTGTAACGCTTTCAGGAACTTTCACCTTTTTTAGTGAAGCGTTATACATAAACGCGCCCGAAGATATTTCTTTTAAAGTATTGGGCAATTCAAGTTCAGTAATTTCACTTGCGGTTGGATATACAATTAATTTTTCTAAAGAATAATCATAAACTACACCGTCAACCGATTTGAAAAATTTATTTGCCGTATCAACGTTAACAACCCTGATATTCTTGCAACCGCTGATTATTCTTTTTCCAATATTTTCAACGGTAGAAGGAATATTAATTTCGGTTATACCGTTGCAATACGCAAACGCTTCATCAGCAATAAGAACCGTTCCCTCTTTAATTTCAAACTTGCCTTCAAAACCTTCTTCAACGCTTATGAGATAATTCCCTACATATAAAGAACCGTTAACCCAATTGTTTTTATCGTTATAAAAAGCTGTACCGTAAAACGCACGAGAACCAATACTTTTAATTGTTTCAGGTAATACAATATTTGTAACGTTACTACACCAAGAAAAAGCATATTCTTCTATTTTTATTAAGGGATAACCGTCAATTTCGCTTGGCAAAACAATTTCACCGGAAAATTCCGAATCACATCCTGTTATAACAGCCTCACCGTTTATAATATTGTACTGCACTGGGATGTTAACTTCCCTTTTTAATCCGCATAAATTACATCTATCGGCAAAAATATCGGAATACGTATGAACTTTTAAGCGTGTAAAACCACAGACTTCGCAAGTAGCATCACAATTGTTCTTAAAAACGTGTGTGTTTTGGTCAGTGCAAGAGCCCAAATGCCAATTTGCATTTACCAGACAATCGTTGCCGTAATTAAATTCAATACGCGCCCGTTCTTCAGAATACCCCTGATACCATACGTCCTTAAGATTTGAGCATTCAGAAAAGGCACCGCCGCAAATATTCACAACAGACGTAGGAAGAATTACTGTCTTTAATGAGTTATTCCACGAAAACGAATAAGAAGCAATAGTTGTGGTGCCATCTTTAACAGTAAAACTGTCACCGCTTAAATTTACGTTAATTAAAAATTTACCGTTGTAAAGCGCATCGTTCTCCCAATTATTCTCATTGTTGTAATAAGCAGTGTTGGATAATATGTCGCTTCCGATTTCTTTTACAGTATCCGGAATATTTATGGTTTCAAGAGCTGTACAATTTGAAAACGCATATGAATTTATGTAAGTTAAATTTTCAGGCAGTTCAATGCTTACTAATGAAGTGCAGTCTGCAAACGCCGAATTTTCAATAGTTGTTATAGTGTTTGGAACAACATAACTTGTGTCTTTTTTTGCACAAGGATAATAATAAAGTCGAGTTAAGCGCTTATCAAAAAGCACACCCGAAACAGAAGTATAGCTTCGGTTGTTTTCATCTACAACAAATTCAGAAAAATTATTACAATTATAAAAAGCATAAGTGCTTACATAATACACATTTTCAGGAATGTAAATTTTTTCAAGACTTATACAATTTGAAAAAGCATTGCTACTTATTTCTTGTAAACTTTTGGGAAGAGTTACACTGTTAAGCAGCGAACAATCATAAAAAGCGTATTCACTTATTCCGAGCACACCCTCTTCAACAATAACTTGCGTTATTGAAGTTCCCCAGGGTGCAAGGTTTTCCCAACTGTCGTAACGCTCCATATAACCATCGCCTCTGATGGTAAGAACAGTACCGTCAAGAGACCAATAACAGTCACTTGTTGTGCCGTTTGTTGCAGTTTCTTCTGCACTTGCAGTAATGCAAAATGTACCAAACGGACAAACAGATACTAATAAAATTAAAGTTAAAAATATTGAAACTATTTTTTTCATAATTAATCACCTTTTACAAAGAATCTACAGATTTTCAACTTCATTTCCGGTAAGAAACGCTACTGCGCGTTCAACTGCATCACGTGAATTACCCCAATCGGCATTTTCGGTATTATTGCGGTAATCGTACATTGTTGTGTACTTTTTAACGTCATCGTGAAGAGATACAGAATAATCTTTTGTAATACGGTTAAGATTTTTCACAAACTCGCCCATATAAGAGCGCATTTTCTTTTTATCAACACCTGCCATAAGCCGTTCGTAATGAGGCATACAAAACATATTTTGTTCATTGAACATTTTGCGAAAATCCATTTCGGTCTCATAGCAACGATAAAGGGTTTCAAGCATACGGCTCATTCCCCACTCTATTTTGTCACAAATAAAGCAAGATTGAGTTACTCTTCTCACCTTTTCGCCTTTTGCTTTACTTCCCGCAAACAAACTATCCTTTAAAACGGTATTGTTAATATCATCTACGTGGGATTCTATCATAAGCGCCAACTGTAATCTTCCGCGTTTTTTCATCATTTTATTGAAATGTTTTTCGCAAAAGCCTGTTTTGTTGGTCACCATTCGCACGTCGGGTTCCATCATAGCCGCGCCCATAATGTAATCGGTTATATGTTCTTCAACCGTTCTGTACATACGGCATATAGGACAACCGTCAACTTCTTCAAATACCTCACTTATCGGTATTGTACAAATATCATCTCTCATTTAAGAACATCCTTCAAAACGTTATAAACGGCATCCGCCATAGCGGCAAATCCCCAATCGTTAGGATGACAGTTATCTACACTGCCTTCATTTTTACAGGCGGCTGACAATTCTTTACCGCCAAGTAAGTAAACGTTGTTATCTCCGTTGGCTTTGGCGTTTTCAAAAGTATTCTTTACAACTTCGTAGCGCTGTGTAATTGCTTCATCCCAAACATAACGCGGTCTTGACATAATAAGTATCGGTAAATCAGGATTCTTTTCACGAATTATTTTAAACATTCTTTCGTGAGTAGCGCTTAAATGTTCAACTGTAGGCGCATTATGGTCGTAATCGTAAACAAATACCGACATATCAAGACCTGCAATATATTCGGCAATTGCGTCTTCGCCTTTTGCATTTCCCGAAAAGCCTAAATTTATATGGTTGGCATTAAGACGCCTTGATACCATACTTGTATAACAGTTACCGGGACGTGAAGCGCATCCCCCCTGAGTGATGGAAGAACCGTAAAATACAATAGGTTTTTCATATTTATAAGGTTCGGCTTCCAAAACGGTTGTGTTTTCGGCAAGGCCTATGTACATTTCTTTAACTCCGCTGTAAAGCGGCAAGTTAATTGTATATTCGTTCATTCCCGCAAATCCTATATTCAATACAGAAACAAATTCTTCACGGATTTCTAATTTAGGAACAAAGGTATTAACGTAACGCTCCTTACCGTTTACTTTAATATAAAGGTCCATACCAATTGAACCCGTAAATGCAAAATGAGGCATTTTAGCCGCATTTGCAAGTTTAACGTAAATAGCAATATATGGGCTGTTTGTTTTAAATCTAATTCTACCGCCTGCAGCGTGTTTATGGTGAGCGTGTACCCCTTCACTTACACTTTTTGCCACTTCTTCATCTAAACGGCGGAAACAACCGTCAAGATACTGCACACCGTAAACTTTGAACGGCGCTTCGTTAACGTTGTATAATTTAACGTCTTCTTTATCAATCTTATCTTTAACAATAAAGTTTTTATCAACCTTTGTAATATCGTACGACACAAAAAACTTCCTTTCTTGGCTCTTTTTTTTAATTATACCACCAATGTAAAATATTGCAAGAACAATTGTGTTTCATATTGAGATAAAAATTTGCTACATCTCTACAAATATCTGCTAGACGTATAAATTATAATTATGGTATAATTATGTTAACATAAGAACTGTAATAACATTTTCATAATGGCATAGGTTAAGCGAAACAATTTTGTTTCGCCACAAAATCTTTGATTTTGCGACAAATTTTTTAGTAAAAATTTGTCCTATCCCATTGCAATGAATGTTGTGCAAAATTAAATATTAGAATTTAATTTTGCGAAAGCCACTTTTTAAGTGGCTTGTCGGAACGCTTTTAAGCGTTTCGACTAACTACAATCATTATTATTAAAGGTAATGTTTTTCTCCGATTAATTAAGACTTCTAATAAATAGCATAAAATGTTGATAACACTTTATTAGAATTTATAATAAAATAAAACGGATATCTGTAAATGCTTTTGTACAACAAAATTCCATAATGTTTTCACAAAATTCCATTTACATTTATTTGTTATTATTGTAAAATATATTTGAGGTGAATTTTTATGAAAAAAATAATTAGCATTGTTTTAATGTTAGCATTAATTCTTTCGGTTTGTATATTACCGACAGGAATTACGGCAGAAGCTAAAACAACACTCCCCGAAAACGCTTTTTACGATTTTTCAAGCGAAGACTCTACCGTTTTTAGTTTGGGTGAAGCTTCAACCGACAGTAAGGGAAACGAGTTTTATGCCTTCAATTACAGCGTAGGACATAATTCTGCAGCAGCAAAATATGAACTTACCGAAATTCAGGTTGGAAGCAAAACCGTAAGTGGTCTTAAACTTGAAGGTTATAAAGATCCGTCTAACTCGAATATATGGGCAGACGGCGTAAGGATTATTCCCACAAATGAAGATGGCGAACCTTTTATTGTAGAGCCAAATTCAAAATATAAAGTTGAAATTAAATGGTATTATAACTTTCTTCCCGCACACACCAATTTTTACGTTGGTGCGGGTACACTTGCCACAAAGCAAAAAGACGGTGAAGACACCGTTAAAGTTTACGGAAATGATTCCAAACTATTTGAGTATGTCGATTACCAACCCGCCTACGGCGGCAAAGTTTATACCTTTGACGGTAACGTTACCGCCCTTAACGGCGAAATTACCGAAAATTCAAAGAAAGGTTTAAACGTTCCGCTTTACAGTGCAATTAACTTCTGGGCAGGCACTAACGATTCCGCAGAATATACCGATTACACGGGTGCTAACTGCAAGACTGCCACATATACCATTAATACCCCCGATTATGAAACCGATGAGTATGGCAGAATGCTTGCAACTGCTGACAACACCGAAAACGGCGGTACCGATACATACTCGCTTACTTACGACCCTTATATAAACATTGTTTTTTCTGGAATCAGAGGTCTTGCTCCAAGCGGTGCCCCCTGTAACATTATAATTGATTATATTTCTGTTCAGAAAGACGTACCGAGCGACGGTAAATTAAGAATTTACAACGGTAATGAACTTTATAAGACTATAGAAGGCTTAAACGTTGGCGATAACATTCCCGCCTTTGATTTTCCTGAAGCACCCGAAGGCAAATACTTTGCAGGTCTTTCTTTAGACCCCGCAGGTAAGAGAATGCTTACTTCTGCAACTCTTGAAAGCGGCGTAAGTAATCTTTACTGTGTATTCAGAAATTATTACGATACCTACACCGATTCTATTTTTGCCGAAATAGGCGGCAAAGCTTTATACCCCTTAAATTACGACGGTAAATTCTATCCCACCTTTATCCATAAAGGCTGGGGTGCAAAAGGCGTTACCGACGGCACCTTCCGTTTCTACGCTTATAACACCTGGAGTGAAGGCGGTCTTACCTTTGCTACTGACGATGAAGGTTATGCAGTTGTATTAAAGCCTTATTCAAAATACACAATGACTGTTACCTACAGAAGTCAGACTATGGGTAAACAGGTACTCTTTAAATTAGGTTACGGTCTTACACCTAACCTTGTTACCGACCTTTCTAACAAAGGATTTACTTTTAATGCCGAAGAAATTTTAGTCAACGAAGTTAACACCGAATGGCAGACTACAAGCTTTGAATTTGAAACAGGTTCACTTAACGGTATTGTTCCTTTTGCAGGCATTTTTGCTAACAGTGCAGGTCTTACCGACGGTGTAAGAAGCGAAATTCAAATTAAATCCATTCAGCTTGAAAAAGCTGATATTGAATATGGCGTAAGCTATATGGAATATAACGGTGGATTTAAGGATTACGATATGACCGAATCGCCAATCGGCGAACAGTATATTATAGGCGAAGAGCCAAAACTTCCCGAAACTGCTTACCGTTACCGTTACGCTTTTGACGGTTGGTTCTATGATGCTGAATTTACTCTTCCCGCAGGCGAAAAATATGAGGACGGAAAAACTTACTATGCAAAATGGGTGCTTTACGGCGACCTTGATGAAGACGGACTAAGAAACGCAGGTGACCTTGCTGTTATGAAAAAACATATTTCAGGCATTGAAGAATGCAACAGCGTTGGCGCAGAAGTTACAAATGATAACACAATTAATGCCGCTGACCTTGCCGCATTAAAGAAAAAAATTGCCGGATTAAAAACAATTTTAGGACCCACAAGATATATCGCTTTAACCTTTGACGACGGTCCGAGTGTTTATTTCACCAATATTGTTAACAGTTTTAATAAATATAACGGAAAAGCCACCTTCTTCTTAATCACCGACTACTTGCATCTTAACGCTGAAACAAAGCCGCATTTACAGTATGCTATTGACCAGGGCTTTGAAATCGGTAACCATTCTATGAATCACCCGAATATGCAAACCTATACTGATAAAGAAGCAGTAAAGAATCAGATGCAGAACGCTTGGCAAAGGGTTTACGATGAAGTCGGCTACGATATGAAGATAGCACGTCTTCCCAACTTTGGTATTAACGACGTTGTTAAGGAAGCCATGATAGAAATGAAGCTTCCTATGTTTGGTAACGCTTTCACTACAGGTGAAGGTACTGACAAAGTTGTAAGCAATATTGTTAACAACGCTTACGACGGCGCAATTATTTGCTTACACGCTATTGAGCATACCGCAAATATGCTTGACGAACTTCTCGCAGAACTTCACGAAAACGGCTACGTATTCGTATCAGGAAGCGAGCTCTTTGAGATTAAAGGTTATGACAGCATTCCGCTCGGCGTTCAGCATAAATGCGCTAAACCCTATAAAAAGTTAATTGCTTTAACGTTTGATGACGGTCCTAATGCTTCTATGCTCCCTATTGTTGATTCCTTTAAGAAATACAACGGTGCTTGTACATTCTTCCTTATCGGACAGAATATTAATGCAGGACAAACAGCTTACCTTAACCACGCACTTGATAACGGATGTCAGTTAGCAAGTCACACCTTTAAGCACGACGGTTCTTTAATTAACAGCACAAGCAAGGAAGAAGTTCTTGCCGAGTTTGAAAATACTAACATCGCGCTTAACAACGTTGTTGGTGTAAAAACCACAATGGCACGTCTTCCCGGTCTTAGCGGAAACGAACTTATTTACCAAACCTGTAAAGAAGCAGGAATACCGCTCATCGCAGGTTTTGGTGTTACCGACTGGTCCGGTACTACCACTACCGCCGAAGAGGTTGCAAATACAGTTATACAACACGCGGCTGACGGTTCAATATTTGTAATGCACTCTACCGAAAAAACTGCACAGGCTTTGGAAATAATACTTCCCGCACTTGAAAAAGAGGGTTATGAATTTGTAACTGTTGATGATTTATTTAAAGGTAAAGGCTACACATCTATTCCTTTAGGATATCAACTTAACAGCGCTCAACAGCAGTATTAATTGTAAAACGGCACACGGAAAACCGTGTGTCGTTTTTTTGTCGCCCGAATTGTCGAAATATGTCAACCGAAAATTCTTTACTTTTTTATTTTTTAATGTTATAATACACTTGTCACACGTTCGAGCGAATTTAATTACTCTTTTTAGGCAAAGGATGCATTTCACCTTTTGGTAAAAATGCATGCTCATCTTAAGCATACCTTTGCGGAAAGAGTTGGAACGTGTGACAATGTCCAGAGCTGCATTTTTCGGTGCGCAGCCCTGTGTTGTGCACTTTTTTATTTTTAAGAAAGGATTTTTAAATATGCCCGATTACAAGAAAATGTATATAGAATTACTAAAAGAAACTGAGGAGGTTATTGAAAAGTTAAAACAAGCGCTACAACGTTGTGAAGACATTTACGTTAACACTTGCAATGATGAATAAAATTTTAGGACTGTCCAATTATGGACAGTCCTTTTTTAGGGTAAAGCGAGAAATCCGAACTCCGTTTTAAAAAGGCAGATTTTCGCTCATTCTTTGTTAAAATACTCGTTAATCCGTCAAGGATTAACTGCGTTTCGTGCCTTGTCTGAACAAAAATCTGCCTTTTTAAAATCTTTGACCTCAAAGAGAGAAGATTTTGAGTGATTTTTATTTAATACAGTTGCAGTAAGGCTATCGCCTTACAAGAATGAATTGAGTAAAAAGCGCCGAAATATACCGCTTTGAGGCGGGTTCGGATTTTTCGCTTTACCCTACTATACAACTTTCGTGAAAAAGTAAAAATCCCCATTCTTACGAATGAGGATTTTTGGTGCGGAGTAGCGTTATAGTAATCAAGCGTAAACCCGCATAAATACTGGGTTTTAAAATCAAGGCGAAGCCTTGTATATCATCAAAACTAAGTTTTGCATATCATCAGTGGCAAAGCCACTGTATCTCATCAAGCCGATAGAGATATGCACACCTATGGTGTGATGATATACGCCGCATAAATGAGGCAATGATATGCACGCTAAAGCGTGATGATATACCAAGCCTATCGGCTTGAATAAAAAATCCGCCGACAAAGTCGACGGATTTTTGGTGCGGATAACAGGAATCGAACCTGCATGAAGTTGCCCTCACTAGAACCTGAATCTAGCGCGTCTGCCAGTTCCGCCATATCCGCATATTATTAGTACAAACTGCAAGTAACATTATAACTTTTCACATATTAAATGTCAAGAATAATTAAGTATATTTCTGAATATTAAAATGGCTCTTTTAAAAGAGCCATTTTGTTTAATTATTCGGTATTCTGTAAGTAGGAACAATATTCTTTACCATTGTACGAAGATCAATTTCATCGTCGTACATTACGCTTTCAAGAGTTTCTATTTCTTTCCAGAAAGGTTCTTCATCAAACACAATGGGTTTGCCTATATAAATAAGGTTATTTTCGGTCTTTTCAAGACCTTCTTCATCCATTAAAAGTTCTTCAAACTTCTTTTCACCCGGACGGAGTCCTACAAACTTGATATCAATATCAACGTAAGGAGTATAACCCGAAAGGCGTATCATATTTTCTGCCATATCTAAAATCTTTACAGGCTTACCCATATCCAGCACGAATATTTCACCGCCTTTAGCATTTGCACCCGCCTGAAGAACAAGTGAAACCGCTTCGGGAATAGTCATAAAATAGCGAATAATATCAGGGTCGGTTACTGTTACAGGGCCGCCTGCTTCTATTTGCTTTTTAAATAGCGGAACTACACTGCCGTTAGAGCCTAATACGTTACCGAATCTTACTGCAACGAACTCGGTATTACTGCGCGCATTGTAGGACTGTACTATCATTTCGCATATACGCTTAGAAGCGCCCATAATATTTGTTGGGTTAACCGCCTTATCGGTAGATATCATAACAAAGCGTTTAACACCGTATTTATCCGAAACACGAACCGTTTTTAACGTACCTATAACGTTATTCTTAATTGCTTCATTAGGGCTATCTTCCATTAACGGCACGTGCTTATGAGCAGCGGCGTGATATACAACATCGGGTCTGTACTTATTGAAAACCTGTTCAAGACGCTTAGAATCTCGAACAGAACCAATAAGCACGACAAGATTAAGTGCAGGATATTTGCGCTTTAGTTCGTTTTGAATTTCATACGCATTGTTTTCATAAATATCAAAAATAATAAGTTTTTCGGGTTCACGCGCTGCAATCTGACGGCAAAGTTCACTACCTATTGAACCGCCGCCGCCTGTTACAAGCACAACCTTATTTGTAACGTAACCCGCAACCTTATCAATATCAACCTGTATAGGTTCTCTGCCTAAAAGGTCGGTAATTTCAATGTCACGTACAAGTTTATTTTTAGAATCTTTATAATTTTCCAACTGCCAAATTGGCAAAACAGTTTTTAAAGCACAACCCGTGCTTTGACAAATTTTAAGAATTTTTTGCTTTTCTTCCTTATCACAGGTATTAATTGCAAAAATAATAGTATCAACCTGTTTTTCTTTTACAATGGGAATAATAGAACTTCTATCCCCCAAAACTCTTACACCGTGAATATATACGCCGTGTTTTGAAGGGTCATCATCAATTATACCAATTATATTTACATCTTTCATATAATCGTTATGCTGAATACTTTCAACAAGCATAGCGCCTGCATAACCCGCACCGATTATAAGGGCGTTTGCTTTAAGCTTAGACACATTTTTATTTTTGCGGTATTTGATATATACGTGTCTAAGAATAATTCTTGAAAAACAAATAAATATACTTGCAATAAACGGCGCTACAATAAAAATAGAACGTGGCAAGTAAAACATATTTGTAATGTATGAACCAGGAAAAGATTTAGTGTAGACTGTAAAAAGCAAGAAACTTAAACCAGCGCCCGAAAAACAAAGAACCGTAGTTTTAACAAGTTCTCCCAAACCCATAAAATGCCACAAAACTTTGTAGGTACCGCCAATAACCATAACCACAAAAAAGCACAGAACGAAAATAGGCGAAGCCTTTATAAAACGTTCAAACCAAACACCGTTATGAAACTCACTGAGTCCCCCAAGCCTTAAAATCATAGCAAGGTAATAGGAAACCCACATAATTAAAATATCTAAAACAGAAAATAATGCAAAATTAAGTATCCGTTTTCCTCTTTTCAATTTAAAACAACCCCATTTTTTTCATAATTTCTAATCTTTTCTCTTGCAAATCATCAATTTCTTTAGGTCTGTAATTAATGCTATCCGAAAGTAATTTAGGCCGTTTTGTTACCGTTTTGATGATATACGCTGAATGCTTAAACCACGCAACGGGCAACATATAAATTTTTTCGTTTACAAAGGAATACCTTTTTTTCATATTTGATACCGAAAAAGACGCTGTTTTCAAAACACATTTTCTACGCCAATCGGTTGCAGTTTTTTTTGCGCTGTTTCCTTTACTGCTTTGAAGTTTTTCATAATAAAACACTTCAAACATATCACCGTGCTTTTCTTTTTCAAAGCCATAGCAGCCGCCTGCATACATATCTTCAATTAAATCTTCATAAAAAGCGCTGTCTTCAAAATAATACCAGTCTTTTACATTTAAGTCCAAGCAATTTTTCGCTATTGTGAGCACCGCGCTAAGAAAATTATCAATTTTAAGTTCTTTCAAAAATTCGTTAATTTCGAAAGTATTTAATTTGCCGCTGTACTTTTTCAAAAAAAGTATTATGTCGAAAAACTGTTTTAAATTGAATACATTCGAAACAAAATGTTTATAACTGTGAAAAACCAAAAACAGAAAACTATCTTTAATATTCAAAGTTGGCATATCGTTAACGTATCTTAAATTATGCAAATCAGCATCAAAACCGCCAAACCATTCATTTTTAACGGTTTCGTAAAAAAGCGAAATATGAAGTTCTAACAGACCGTATTCCCTACTATAACACTTGCTGTGATTACCGCCTTCGACACGCATTTTTACAATAAAATCGTTAGCATCTAATAATTTCAACACTTTAGTTTCATCGCAAACGTCAATAAGTATATCGGTATCACAAGATTCGCGGTATTCTTCGTAAGGATAAAATTCTGTAAGCGAATAACCTTTTATAATTGCATAGTTAATTTTACCGTTAAAATTATCTTTCAAAAATTTGTTTATCTTTTCAAAATTCTCGCCGTTTTTAATACTCTTTTTAACCAGCAAAGAACGAAGTTGCTTTTGTTTGTCAGGTTCAATTTCTAAAACGCCGCTTTTACAAAGTTTAAGAACAGCAGCACAAAAGACAGTAGTCATTTCGTGGTGCATAGCAATTTTATAGGATTTTTCCAAATCAAAAGAAGGTAGCGAGTGTAGTGGGATATCAAGTAAGTAGTTAGCCAATATCTTAAAAGTATTGGAAAAAGCAATATCCATAACACGGCACCTCCTTTAAACATAATAAGCCACTTAATAATATAACACATTAAATAAAATATTTCAACAAAAAAATCCCGATGTCATAAGACATCGGGAAAATTTTAAATATTTTAATTAGATTTCAGCGAAGTACTTAATTGTACGAACCATCTGGCTGGTGTAGCTGTTTTCGTTATCATACCAAGAAACAACCTGTACTTCATAAAGGTCATCAGCAATCTTGCAAACCATTGTCTGAGTTGCATCGAAGAGAGAACCGTAACGCATACCAACAACGTCGGAAGAAACAATCTGATCTTCGTTGTAACCGAAGGATTCACTTGCAGCAGCCTTCATAGCAGCATTGATGCCTTCTTTAGTAACGTCTGCACCCTTAACAACAGCAGTAAGGATAGTTGTAGAACCGGTAGTAACAGGAACACGCTGAGCAGAACCGATAAGTTTGCCGTTGAGTTCAGGAATTACAAGACCGATAGCCTTTGCAGCGCCTGTAGAGTTAGGAACGATGTTAGCAGCACCTGCACGTGCACGGCGAAGGTCACCCTTTCTGTGAGGACCGTCAAGAATCATCTGGTCGCCGGTGTAAGCGTGGATAGTGCTCATAATACCGCTCTGAATAGGAGCATAATCGTTAAGAGCCTTAGCCATAGGAGCAACACAGTTTGTTGTGCAAGAAGCAGCAGAAATGATGTTGTCTTCAGCAGTAAGAGTACCTTCGTTTACGCTGAAAACGATGGTAGGAAGATCGTTACCTGCAGGAGCAGAAATAACTACCTTCTTAGCGCCGGCATCAATATGAGCCTGGCTCTTTTCTTTAGAGCAGTAGAAACCTGTGCACTCTAAAACAACGTCAACGCCGATTTCACCCCAAGGAAGATCCTTAGCGTCTTTTTCTGCGTAGATTTTAAGAGTCTTACCATCTACAGTGATAGTACCTGCTTCATCATCAGCAGCGATTGTGTGACGGTTTTCACCGATATAACCACAATAACCACCCTGAGCAGTATCGTACTTAAGAAGGTTAGCAAGCATAGAGGGCTTGGTAAGGTCGTTAATAGCAACAACCTCGTAACCTTCAGCGCCAAACATCTGGCGGAATGCGAGACGACCGATACGGCCGAATCCGTTAATAGCAACTTTTACCATTGGAATTACCTCCTAAAAATAATTACTTTTTTTACAAATGTTATTGTAACCGAAAATGATTAATTTTTCAAGAGTTTTTGTTAATTTTTTATCAAAGAAAGTAATCTTAGTTTAAAACAACAATAAAAACCCTTAATACACGTTAATTTTTATTCATTATTGTAGTATTTAACAACCGCTTCGGCAGTCTTTATACCGTCAACAGCCGCTGACATTATTCCCCCGGCGTAACCCGCGCCCTCGCCAGAAGGAAAAAGTTGTTTAATACCTACAGCCATACCGTTTTCTTCCCTTAATATTCTTATTGGAGAAGAACTTCGGGTTTCGGGAGCGGTTAACACTGCTTCACTGCTGTCAAAACCTTTTATTTTTTTGCCAAAAGCAGCAATTGCTTCTTTTAAGGAATCAACTACAAAATCGGGAAAAATTTCTTTAATATCGCATAGTTTAAAATTTGGGCGAACAGACGGTTTAACTTCACCAAGCACCGGTTCGCTATCTTTAAGAAAAGCACCCACGGTAGTTACGGGAACAGCGCCGCCGCCGAGTTTAAACGCTTTTTCTTCAATATTACGTTGAAAACGACAGCCCTCAAGAACGTCGTCACCGCTAAAATCATCAGGCTCAATACCAACAAGCAAAGCGCTGTTTGAATTTACACCGTTTCTTGCAGAATAACTCATTCCGTTTACGGCAATACCGCCTTCTTGACTTGAAGCATTAACAACCTCACCGCCGGGGCACATACAAAAAGTGTAAACTCCCCTACCGTTTTCTAAATGCACAGCCAATTTGTAATCTGCCGCGCCGAGTTTATCGGCAAAATTGCCGTAAAGAGCATTATTAATTTCGCTTTGCAAATGCTCTATTCTTACACCTACCGAAAAAGGTTTTTTTACCATACCGATTCCTTTTTCTTTAAGAAGCGAAAACGTATCTCTTGCCGAATGACCAATGCACAGAATAACGGCATCGGTTTCTATTATTTCACCGCTTTCGGTAACTATGGCAGTTGTTTTTGAATTATTAATGATAATATCGGAAAGTTTTGTGGAAAAACGCACTTCGCCGCCTAAACTTATTATTTTGTTTCTTATACTTTTTACAACGTTTACAAGCACGTCGGTGCCTATATGCGGTTTAGCTTCGTACAAAATATTTTTATTTGCGCCGTGTTCGGCAAAAATTCTTAAAACTTCTTTGCAACGGATATCTTTAATTCCTGTGTTAAGTTTACCGTCGGAAAAAGTACCTGCGCCACCTTCGCCGAACTGGATGTTAGATTCGGTATTTAGTTTCCCGCCGCCGAAAAATGTTTCAACGTCCTTTATTCTTGAATCAACATCTTTACCGCGTTCAATAACAATAGGATTTAAACCGCATTTTGCAAGAATTAAAGCGCAAAACATTCCCGCAGGTCCGAAACCTACAATAACGGGCCGATTTTTGCTTTTTACATTACATACGGGCAGATTATATTCCTTTTCATTATATACGCTTACGTTTTTGTTTTTAAGGTATTTTTTAGTATCTCCAAAAACATCGGCAACTATACTTACACAAAATCTTACGTTGGTTTTATCTCTTGCATCTACCGATTTTTTGTGAAGACGTGCGCTTATTACCTTATCGGTTGAAATTCTTAACTGTTTAGCGGTAATTTCCTTTAGTAAAGAAAAATCGGTATCAAGCGGCAACAACAAATTGTTAATTAAAAGCATTTTGTTTCCTCCGCTATTTTTTCGGCCGCAGTAAAAGCAGTTGCAAAAGCAAATGCTAAATTAAATCCGCCGCAATCACCGTCAATATCAAGAAGTTCACCCAAAACAAAGAGATTTTTTATGCTTTTCGACTGCATAGTTTTACTTTCAAAATCTTTTGTATTAATACCACCTGCCGTAACCTGCGAATTAACAAAACCTGTATTGCCCGTTACCGTAAATTTAAATGATTTGATTTCTTTTACAATATCTTTAATCTGGTTATCGCTGAGTGAAGATATTTTTTCACTAAGCGGAATTTTTAACGATACAAGAATTGTCTGAGCAAGGCGGTTTTGAAGTAAAGTAATTAAAAATTGATCGTTAGACCTAAATTTTAAATTATCACGGCGCTTTAATAATAGTTCAAATAACTGTTCACAAGAATACTCTGGAATAAGATCAAGTGAAATTTCGCACGGTTTATCAGTTCTTGCGGTTTCGCGAGATAACTGAAGTATAGCAGGTCCTGAAAGTCCGTATTCTGTAAACAGCACTTCCCCGCTTTCGGTTCTTGACACTTTGCCGTTTATGCTAAGGGTTGCCGTACAATCCACCTTTATTCCTTTTAAACGGCGCAAGTAATCATTCGTTGCTTTTAATTGAGCAATCGCCGGTGTCATTTTAACACGTGAAAAACCGTGTTTTTCAAGCATTTTAATGCCATCACCAAAACTCCCCATTTTATCTCCGCCCGAAAGTAATCCCGTTGCTACAACAAGATAACGCGAAAAATAAGTTTCGGTTTCACTTACAACCTTAAATTCATTATTTAATTTAATAAACTCCTTAACCCTTGTTGCGCAAATAGTATTAATACCAAGAGTTTCGGCTTCAAAACGTAAGGCATCTACCACACTTGAAGCCTGAAAAGAGCGCGGATATGCCCTGCCGTCTTCTTTACAAACAATATCTATACCTATTGTTTGAAAAAACGACTTACTGTATTCAAAACCGTAATTACTAAGGGCATACTTCGCAAAAGAAACGTCGCTTCCGTGGTAATTATTAAGGCTTAAGTTTTTATTTGAAATATTGCACTGTCCGTTGCCAGTAAGCGATAACTTTTTGCCGACTCTGTCAAGCGCTTCAAGAACGGCAATACTTAAATTTTTGTTTTTCTTAGCAAGAGAAACGGCAAAACAAAGTCCTGCCGCGCCGCCGCCAATAACAATAACGTCAAACTTATTATTCATCTTCCACACCCCAATACTTTCTGTCAAGACTGCGGAATTGTATTGCCTCGGTTATATGCTTAACTTCAATTATTTCGCTCTGTTCTAAATCAGCAACTGTTCTTGCAACCTTTAAAATTCTATCGTATGCTCTGGCAGACATTCCCAAGTTTTCAAATGCCGCTTTTAAAATATTGGAAGCATCACTGCTTAATACGCAAAACTGTTTTAAAAGTGACGGAGTTAGTCTTGCGTTACAAGTAATACCAGTTCCAAAATAACGCTTTGTCTGAATTTCACGGGCACGGTTTACCCGTTCTCTTATAACCGCCGAAGTTTCTTCTGAGTGTGAATTATTAAGCGATTCGTAATCTACAGGCGGAACTTCAATATGCAAATCCATTCTGTCAAGCATTGGTCCCGAAATACGGTTTAAATACTTTCTAACGGCATTTTCAGAACAAATACAACTTCTTGTAGGGTGACCGAAAAATCCGCAAGGACAAGGATTCATAGCCCCAACAAGAGTTATGGAACTAGGATATGTAAGCGTACCCGCAACACGAGAAATAGTAACCTTTCCATCTTCAAGCGGAGCGCGAAGACTTTCCATAACGTTACGGGAAAATTCGGGAAGTTCATCTAAAAACAGTACACCGTTATGCGCAAGTGAAATTTCACCGGGTTTTGGAAGTGTTCCGCCGCCTGTTAAACCGTTTGCCGAAACTGTGTGATGGGGACTTCTGAACGGGCGCTGCTTAATGAGTGGATGCTTTTTATCAAGCACACCAGCTATTGAATGTATTTTTGTGGTTTCTACCGACTCATCAAATGTCATTTCGGGCAGTATTGTAGGAATGCGTTTCGCAAGCATACTTTTACCCGAACCCGGAGGGCCGATAAGTAAAATATTATGACCGCCTGCTGCTGCAACTTCAATTGCTCTTTTAGCAAGTGCTTGTCCTTTAACGTCACTAAAATCAAGTGTTTCATTAAAAGTAACTTCTTCATCGGTTTGCTTTTGTTCAGGCACAATAAATCTAACGCCAACAAGGTGCATTAAAAGTTCTTTTAATGAATTGCAACCGTATGCGTTAAGACCGTCTACAACTGCCGCTTCACAAGCATTTTCACTTGGCAAAAAGAAGTTATTATAACCTTCTTTAAGCGAAGTAATTGCCATAGCAAGAATACCGTTAACGGCTCTTATTCTGCCGTCAAGCGAAAGTTCGCCAATAAATACGCAATCTTTAACATCGGCTTTAATTTGTCCCGAAGCAATAAGCAAAGCAAGTGCTATGGGTAAATCGTAAGCAGAGCCAACTTTTTTTAAATCGGCAGGAGCAAGATTAACCGTTATTTTTGAATTAGGAAACTTAAAACCGCTGTTTTTTATTGCAGAGCGAACACGGTCACGCGCTTCTTTAACAGCAACGTCGGGAAGTCCTACAATATCAAAACCGGGAAGCCCACGTGAAACGTCAGCCTCCACTTCTATCATATATGAATCCATTCCAAATAAACCAATACTTTTTACAGTAGCAAACACTATAATATCTCCTAAAGTTTAAATTGTATATATTATACACTAAAAGATATGCAAAAGCAACCAAAAGCAATATGGCTTTGGTTGCTTTATTTTTCATAAAAACCAAGTTGTTTAAAAACGTAATTAATTTCGGAACCTACCTTGATAGTTTCGATAACCTTAACTTTTTTACGTTTTCCAAAAATACTTTTAATTAAGTATCTAACAGGAAAATATACAAACCCCACACACAACAAAAATATATTATTTTCGGCTTTTTTCCAGTGCGTACAAACAATATTTTTAATTGAAACTAAAAACTGAACAAAAGGTTTTGACGCGCCTATATTTGTATTTTGAGAAAGAAGCGGAGCGAATGATACGTCTTTTTTACCGAAATTACCGTTTGAATATATATATTCTATAAGCCAATCTAAAACGTTATCATCGGCAGTACCAAACCATTCTTTATAAGGCAAACCAATGTACTTATTAGCAACTAAACTTGAGGCGCAGGCAAATTTCCAAAGACCTTTACTTTCAATTGCTTCTTTAAATTTTTCAGTAAATTCGCCGCTTGTATATCTGTTAACAAAAACCGCCCAATCACACAAATGCCTTAAACCCAGTCCTGCGCCGTTCAGGTGTCGTTTCATGTGGATAAGCATTATTAAAGCATGATTTATCTCATTGCAAACCTTAATTTTGCCTTTTCCGTCTAAAACAGGAATTTCAACTGCAGTTTTTATAAGATTCTCGGTAAATTTTTCACTGTCATCGTTTAATGTATCATCAAAACGGTAATGAAGTTCATAACACACTTTATCTTTTATGTAAATAATGTGGAATTCGTGTTCGTCTGAACTCTTGTATTTAACAAAACCATTATCTTCTAAAATTTTGCAGACGTTTTCAACGTCGCAATTTCTTACAAGAAAGTCAACGTCGCCTAAAGAACGCTTATCGGGATAAGGATAATAATAAGCAGAACGGCAACCTTTTAAAATAGTGTATTCAATGTTGTTTTTGCTTAAAATTTCACCTATGTAATTATGAGCATATTCTATTTTGTAATTATTTGAAATTGTGTGCAGTGTATGTTTGTACCAAACATTATATATATCGGAAGATTTATCTAAATAAGAAGATACGGCATCGAAAATAAGCGACCTGACAGCCTGATAACGCGCTTCATTGTAAATTACATTAAAATCTACAGAAGTATCAATACTAATTTTATTTTCAAAAAGTGCTTTGGAAACTAAATCAAAAAAAGCCTTATCATTAGATGTGAACTGCCGCATTTCTTCATCTCCTTACACAAAATTTTAACTATAATTTAATTAATTATATAACATTGTACCAAAAAAATCAACAATAATTTATACTTTTCAAAAGATGTCGGTGAATGTCGCAAATTAAATCGTTACAATTATAGTGTCAGTTTAAGACAGAAAGGAAGTTTTTTATGATAAGAAAAATTGAAGTAAATGTTGACAGAGCAGGAAAAATAGAAAGTACGAATGGCACTTTTTCGGGTGTTTGCGGCGAAACAGGTGCAACAACGGTTATCTTTAACGTAAGTAACGAATTACTTTCAGCAATCAGGGAAGAAATTGCAGATAATACTCTTTATTACAGATTTGAAGTAACCGACGCTTTAAACAAACATTTTGTTTTGGAAAACAAAGTTGCAAATGAAGAAAATTCGTTTTGCTTACCAATTACAAATGCGTTTACAATGAGTGACGGTAAAATTACCGTTATGCTTGTTTTTGAAAGCGAGAATTTAACGCTGTGCACCCTACCCTTAGACCTTGTAATTGAAAAAGGGTGTGACGGAAACCCCGATAAAGTGCAAGTTTATAACACTATGGTAACCGTTTTAGAACAGGCAAACAACACAGCAAACGAAATTTTAAACCAAGCAACACAAAAAGCAGATACAATAAAGAGTGAAACAATTAATACGGCAAATGGTGTTTTAGAAGAAATTAACAGTGTTTCTGAAAACGGAATTGCTACTATGCAAGAGTTAGTTGAAGAAAATGAGAACACTCTTGATGAATGTGAACAGCGAAAAAATGCAGCAGAAACCGCGGCTGTAAATGCTATTAACGCCGCAAACGATGCCGCCAATTCTAAAGCACAGGCAGAAGCGCTGCTTACAAGTAAAGAAGACGTAACAAACAAGGAAACCAACCTAATGCAAGACGTTCTTCCCGACCACACCAAATATGCATCCGCAAAGGCTACTCAAGAACTTGTAAATGCAATGGTATCTTATTTTTCGGACGAAATGAGAAATGCCGATGCGCGTCTTGAAGGGTTAAAAGCTGACAGAACCGAACTTGAAGAAACCACTGCTCTTTTAGCAGAAACACAGCAGGAACTGGTATCTGCAAAGGCTGAGATTGAGCGTCTTAAAACTGCCGAGGATTTTCAACTTATTGGCAGAATAATATGCGATGGCAAAACTAAGAATCATTATTTAAGAAATATTGAACCGCTAAAAAAAATATATATTTCAATAAACACTCAAAATCCTTTATCAGAAAATTTAGGCTCATTTAGTTGTTATGTAAATACTTTCAGCGGTTCCGGAAGTGCCTTGGCGGTCACACAAGCAAATATTAATACAAAATACTTCAGGCTATATTCCGAAAGAATTGCAAAAGGTATATGGAAAACAGATACTTCTCAGTTCTGCTCCACAGTATACGGTCATTCATGGAACACCAGCTATGTACTGACCGATGTAGATTATATTACGTCACTTCGAGTATCTTGCGGTGAAGAAGAAAAACTTTTCTTGCCCGAAGGAACAAGCATCACCGTTTACGGTGTAAAGTCATAAAAAAAGCAAGACTAAGTCTTGCTTTCTTTTTTTGTATTTTTATCTATTATAGAAAAATCGCTTAATAAGCGCTTAATATTCAACAATAGCATTATTATGCCAAACGCAGCAGCACACACTACCATAATTAAGAAATAATGGCTGATGTATTTGCTTATAAAATGTTTTATAACAGTAACCAATGCTAAGGTGGCGACCGTTTCTAAAATAAACAAAGCAAGAAACTTAAAATCAAATATATCTCTTAATTTACATTTAATTGCTTTTGCGCTCAAATAAAGTATTGCAAAACCATTAAGACTTGTAACAATAACAGTTGAAACAGCCGGGCCATACCAACCTATTAATTTAAACAATATAATATTCAAAATCAGGTTAGCACCTAAACAACAAAGTGACGAGTACATAATGCTTTTTGTTTTACCAGAGGAACTTAACACTAATGTCATACCCATAATTTTTAACAAATCAACAACTATGTATATCGAAAAAATCCCCACACCGGATAAATACTTTTCGGTATATAGGAATTGCATAAACTCAGGAGCAACACAAATTGCTGCCATTGTCAAAATCCCGGTTATGACATAAGAAACTTCCAAAAAAGTTTTATATATTTTTTTTGCATTTTCAAAATCCTTATTAGCAATTGCTCGCGTTAGATAAGGAATTAAGATAGTAATAAAACCGTATGTAATAATATCAAAAGGTAAAGCTTTTGCAGAATTTGTATAAATAGCTAATGTTTCAACATCTGTAAAAGCCGTAATAACATATTTGTCCAAGTAGCGATTAAGAGAATTTACAAGAACAAACATTCCCATAGGTAGACAATAGAATATAATTTCTTTAGCCAAAGTTTTATTAAAATTAAATAAACTTATATTTAGGCCATTATTTTTTAAAACTATAATAAAATAAACAAGCTGTATTACTTCAAAAATCATTGCAAAAACTAAAATTGCAAAAATATTATTAAAAACATAGCAAGCAACAATTCTTGCGCCTAATTTCGCGGCGCATAAAATTAAATTTCTAACAGCAATAGTTTTAGCTTTACCAATAGCAAAAAATAACGTTTGAAGCATTGTCAAAAAATTTCCCATGCACGGCATAAACAACGGAAAAAAGATCAAATTTTCAATTTGCTCATTATTAAATGCCTTAGAGATAGGTTTAGCCAAACAAAACAACATAATAGCAGCAATACAACTTACAAATAATTGTAGCGAAAATATAGAAGAAACATATTCATTTCTCTTTTTTATATCATTTTCTCTGCAAAAGAAATAATTAACACCGTCAGTCATTCCAAGTATTGTAATGCTTGTAATAGTAGATACTAAAAGAGAAACCTGAGAATAAGTGCCGTAGTCAAGAATTGAAAAATGTCCTGCAACAATTCTTGTCATTATAAGGGTTACTAAAGTAGAAACCAGCCGCACAAAAATAAGAAAAAAAGAATCTGCTGTTGTTCCTTTCAATTTAGATTTTATACTCAATCTTTTTTCATCACCTTATGTTTTATTGTAAAAAATCACATTTCATTATAAAATTTATAAATTTTTATAAAAATTAGTAGCATTTTTTTCTGTATCAAAACATTTTTCCCAACGAGACACACAGTTTTTCCTAATATTGCTCCTAACTTCTTCGTCTCTGCTTAAAAACTCATAAACAGCATTTTTAAGATCAATAGAAGTAATATTTTCGGAAACAAGAACTCCTGTTTTCTCATCTACTATTTCTCTTGTTCCACCAACATCGGTAGCCAAACAAGGTATACCGTAAGAACAAGCTTCCATAATTGAAACCGGCAATCCTTCGGAAGCACTAACATTTACCAATAAATCAAAATGATGTTTTGTGTAATATTTTTGCACCTCTTGATTTGTAAGCCAACCGAGAAAATCTACCGATACGTTATTATTTTTTATTTCGTTGGCTTTTAATCGCATTTCTTCAAGCAATGGTCCACCACCAAGATGTGTCCAATGTATTTTCGGACCATCCCATTTCTTTAACGCCTCAATAATAAGATCAATTCGTTTTACAGGAATAACACCTGAGCAACTGCAAATTTTAAAGCAATCATCTTTTATTGACGGATTCGTTTCATCAAAAAGCTTCATACTACCCAAATATCGCATAATTTCTTTGCTTCTATTTTCAAACTTATAATTTGTTGTTTTATTATAAATTTCTTGCATTGTCTTTGAAATAAAAACAATTTTGTCAATATTTTTAGCTTTATATGAATCAAGAGATAGGCCAACAAAGGCATTCTTTTTATTATCTATTTCAAAAGAATGAGCAAAAGAAACTGATTTAATAAACGGAAAAGCTCTTTTTAACCTAGATAAAATATAAGCTTCTACGCTATACCAAGCAGATAAAACAACTACTTCATCGTTTTTGTATTTGTTTATTAATCTTCGAAGTTTATTTAAAACTAATAAACTTGTATATGTATACGTACTCATATGTTTAAGGAATCTCAAAGAAAAACGGTGTTCTTGTATAGAGCAAAATATTTCGCTCAAAATTTCCGAACGCAAAAGCATAAAAACAGCCTTAATTTTATCTAGAAATTTATTTTTTCTTTTACACTGAACAATTGAGACATTATCGGTTTTGATAGTATCAGAATTATCTTTGTAAAGCACGGGGGTAATAAAATCAACAGAATCGAAAAATCTTCTTGCAACTTTAATATCGTTTATTAAAAAAGGAGGAATCTCTCTTTGATAATTAATTATAATCAATCGTTTCATCTATACCTCTCCTATATAAATTAAGCAAATTAGCCGATGCATTTTTAATATCATATTCACAAAGTTCAGAAAAACTATTACAACTTCTTTTTTTGTTTTTTAAAGTATCAATAATATAATCTCTCCATAAAGACTCATCAAAATCATCACAGTAAAAACAATTGTCAGTATAAACAACTTCTTTTGGAATAACTTTAGACAGAAAACATATTAAACCATTTGCCTGAGCTTCTACAACCGACATAGGCAATCCTTCAAATACTGACGGAAAGATTAGTGCATCAGACGCCGAAAGAAACTTAGAAACATTACTTTGAGCTCCAACAAAAAGAATTTTATCGTAAATGCCCAGTGTTTTTGCTTGACTTTCAATTTTTAGTTTTAAATGGCCATCACCAACCAACATTAGTTTGCAATTTAATTTTTTTTGCAATTGGTAAAACACTCGTAATAAAAATTCATGATTTTTAGCAGCATAAAAAGTACCGGTATGAATAAACACAATCTCATCATTTATATTATATTCTTTTCTGATCTCGTCACGATCATTTCTAGAGAAGCTGTATTTTTCAATATCTATAGCATTTTTTATAACACAAAATTTCTTATTATTAACACTATTTCCATATAGCCACTCACCCGCTAATTTAGAGCAAGCCCAACAATTTGTAGCATATTTAACAATTCTCTTTTTCACAATTTTTTTTACAAACTCAACAAGCTTGTTGGCAGATTTATAAGCACTGTGACTATGTGATATTCGCATTTTAACGTTAGCTTTTTTTGCGCATTTTAAAATGTATATATTTTGGAAATTCATATGCGCATGAACAATTTTATATTCCTTATGCGCTTTCAAAAAGTTTAAAAACTTCTTAGAAAATTCTTTAGGTCGCTTATACACACTTGGAAAACGATAAATTTTTGCTCCTAATTCTTGCACAACTGTTTCAAGTTCTCCGCTTTTATCATCCATAACAGCAAAGTCAAACTGAACTTCATTTTTATCAATATTCTTATAGTAATTAAGAACAACCTTTTGAACCCCGCCGAAATTCAATCCGGAAATTACATGCAAAACTTTTATCATAGTCCACCTCTTTCGAATGTTGGTGTATTACTAAATATAGAATCTTTTTCTTTTACCAACATAGTAGCAATAATTATAACATTCCAAACCATTCTTTTGTTAATAGCTTCAAAAAAGAATGCCGGAGCCATACCGGACACTAATATTAAAACAGCCAAGATATTTTTTTGCTTAATTGCAAGTATCAACGGTTTTACTATCATTCCACTAAAAAGCACAAACCCAAATATACCCACGTTTTGTAATATCCCTAAATAAGTGTTATGATCAGCTAAATCGTAAGCACCCCAGCCATTACCGAACAGAGGATGTTGCATAATATTATCAAAAACCTTTTTCCAAATTCGAGAACGATTCGAACCACCTTCATATGATTCAAAATCAAACACTCGACTTAAAGCATCTTGTGGAACCACCTTTGGTAAGATCACAAACATTAGTGCAATTATGATAACAAAAATCAAGAATGCTAAGGTTTTATGTTTGAAGTAGCCGCTATTACCCATAAAAATAAGTGATACAAGTGCAACTAATAAAAGTGAAACAAAGCCACCTCTTGAAGAAGTAAACAATATCGCAGCCACTGCAACAAGCAAAGCTATTGCATTCAGCAATATCTTTTCTCGTTTAAAAAATATATAATTTAAAGCTACCGCAACAGAAAAAATATACATAGAAGCAAGATTGTTGGGGTCGATTGTTTTTCCAAATAAAACAAGCAAATATCTACCCTTGTCGCTTCCCGTTTGATTTTCAGAAAAAAACAAAGCTAATATACAAAGAACAAAGCTTGTAATATATGACCAAAACACAATTTTTTCTATTGTTTTTGATGAAAATTTAACACTTGTTAAAACTATATATATGAAAACCATGCCTATTTGCGAGATAAAGTGAGAACGAACAGTACTCATACCCTCTGCCGGTGAATTCCACAAGAGAGAAGTAATCATATAAATAAGCCAGCCCAAAATCATAAAATGCTCTATTGAAACAGATATATTGGAAAATTTAAAAAGGAAAACCACAGCCAATAAAAACAGCATATAATATTTAAAAACCGAAGAACCTATCCAAAGATTAGCAAAAGGTTCAATAAAACAAGCAGCAAAATAAAAGATTACTAAAAAATTTATAAATCGGTTCGTGCCGCCTTCATCTTTTGTAAGTTTTTCACCATAAAAGTTTTTTTCGTACATTACGTTTACCACCGCAAAATAATAAATAAGTTTTATAAAGCTTCTTCAAGTATATCAGCTATGCGTTCACTTGCGAAGCCATCACCATAAGGATTGCTTGCCTTTGACATTTTTTCATATTCTTGTTTATCTTCTAACAGTAACTTGAAATTTTCATATATAGTTTCTTCGTCTGTACCAACAAGCTTTAACGTTCCGGCTTTTATACCCTCTGGTCGCTCTGTTGTATCACGCATTACCAAAACAGGTTTGCCCAACGACGGAGCCTCTTCTTGTATACCGCCACTGTCAGTAAGTATCATAAAGCTTTGCGCAAGGAAGTTATGAAAATCAAGTACTTCAAGTGGCTCTATTATATGTATTCTATCGCAATCACTTAATTCTTCTTCCGCAGCTTTTCTTACAATAGGATTCATATGAATAGGATATATAGCTTTAACGTCGGGATTTTCTTCCATAACACGTCTTATAGCCCTAAACATATTGTGCATAGGCTCACCAAGATTTTCTCTACGGTGTGCTGTTATCATTATAAGACGGCTGTCTTTCGCCCAATCAAGTTCAGGATGAGTGTAATCTTCCCGTACTGTGGTTTTCAAAGCATCAATAGCTGTATTGCCTGTGATATATACAGTACCTTTATCCTTGCCTTCCTTAATTAAATTTGCTTTAGATAGCTCGGTAGGAGCAAAGTTAAACTGAGAAATTATAGATACAGCCTGTCTATTGAATTCTTCAGGATATGGACTATAAATGTTGTAGGTTCTAAGCCCCGCTTCAACATGCCCTACCGGTATCTGCAGATAGAAACACGCAAGTGCAGTAACAAAAGTAGTAGAAGTATCGCCATGGACAAGCACAACATCGGGTTTAACTTCTTCTAAAACCGCCTTAATATTACACAAAATATTAGTAGTAATATCAAAAAGCGTCTGCTTATCCTTCATTATTGAAAGATCATAATCAGGGACTACGGAAAACACATCAAGCACCTGATCAAGCATCTGACGATGCTGACCCGTAACACAAACAACGGTTTTTAAGTTTTCTCTTGATTTTAACTCGTTTACAAGAGGGCACATCTTTATAGCTTCCGGTCTTGTTCCGAAGACCAACATAACTATTTTCATAAAATTTCTCTTTTCAATTAAAGTCTGTAAGTACCGGGCAGATCGCAACACTTACGTGTATCAAAAACGACCTTGCCTTTTAATTTGTCAAGATTTTCCTTGATTTCGTTGTGATTAACCATAATTACAACTAAATCGGTATCCTTTAAAAACTCATCTAAATCATGATACTGATTAGGCACTATATCCTGTGTAATAAACGGATCATAAGTTTTAAGCGGAGCTGCCAAATGTCTTTCCTGACTTTCAAGAAGCTGTAATGTTGGGGATTCACGGCTATCGTCTACATTTTCTTTATAAGAAAGACCGTAAAGACCAACTCTGTTGAAATCAGTAATACCGTTTTCTTTCATAATTTCATAAATCCTGTTCAAAACAAAATCGGGCATACTGTCGTTTGTTTTCATAGATTCATCAATAACTTTTGCAAGACTTGGATAGTCACCTACCAAGAACCACGGGTCAACGCTGATACAGTGACCGCCAACGCCAGGACCGGGTTGAAGAATATTTACTCTAGGGTGCATATTACAGATTTTGATTATTTCATATACATCCATACTATCGTGACGGCAAATTTTAGCAAGTTCGTTTGCGAATGCAATATTAACAGCACGGAAAGTGTTTTCAACAACCTTAGTCATCTCTGCGGTTCTGATATCGGTAACAACTATATCTCCTTGACAGAAGGTAGCGTAAACCTCTTTTATTTTTTCGCCAATTTCAGTATTATCGGCACCTATGGTACGGTTGTTATGCAAAAGTTCGTAAACCATATTTCCTGGAATGATTCTTTCGGGAGCGTGAACAAGATGTATATCCTCACCTATTTTAAATCCATTTTCTTCAATTACAGGACGAACATATTTATCAATGGTTCCAGGAGAAACAGTTGATTCTACAACCACCACGGCCCCCTTAGGACAAACATCCATAATTGTTTTTACAGCTGACACAACGTAACAAGCATCTACTTTTTTGCTAAATTTATCATAAGGTGTAGGAACAGAAACGATGTAGGTATCTGTTACTTGATACTCGGTAGTAAATTTAATACCACCCTTAACCGCTTCGTCAAAAAGTTCGTCAAGCCCGTCTTCTTTAAATGTTGTCTTTCCCGAATTTAAGGTTGCAACAAGTTGTGCGTTATAGTCGGTACCAACTACCTCAACACCGTGAGATGCCAACATAAGCGCAGTAGGAAGGCCGATGTATCCAAGTCCAATTACATTAATCATTTTACATTCTCCTTATTTTTTTTATTATTAAATTTAGTTATTGCTAATTTCAAATACTCATCATATTTAGCAGAAATATCTGCATAATTAAAGTTTTCAACAATATATTTTACAGCATTTTCGCTGTACTGTAAATACTCTTGATTGGATAGAGAATAAAAATAATCTATCTTTTCTCTAAAATCATCAACATCGCCTGATTTAAAGCAAAGTCCGTTTCCGTTTGAGTTACGTTCAACATTTATGTTGTTATCCTCAGATACAACAGGCAACCCACACGCCTGTGCATCATAAAAGCTCAAGCTGCATTGCTTAGCGTATACGTTTAAATCAGCCGCTTGATAAAACTTTGGCAAATCAACATACTTTTGTGTTGGGAAACGTATAACACGATTTTCGCTATTTTCAAAAAGTTCTTTAACCTTATTGCCGTATTCGTTATCGTATATATTACCAACCACAACAAAAACAATTTCTCTGCCATTTTTAATTTCAAACTTCTTTTTTAAAGCCTCAGCTAACAAAAGGCCGCCTTTTGCTTTATCCATCTTACCCGTGTAAACAACAACAAAAGCGTCCTGAGAAATGTTGTTTTGTTTTCTAAATTCTTTTCTCGACACCTCATTTGAGCTAAACAACATTAAATCAGTTCCAAAAGATATAAACGGAGAATACTTTTCGCTAATACCCAACGTTTTTATTACATAATTATCCTGTTGCGTACGAACAACTTTTAATTGGTTTTTGTTTATCTTAGAAGTTACAAAGATTTTATACAAAAAATTATATATCTTTACATACTTGTTCGCCGTTGCCATACTTAGCATGTGAGAATCAAAAACAGTAGGATATTTTTTATAATAACCCTTTAGTATATACATTATGGCAGCAAAAGTTTCAACTTGATGTACCATAACCACATCCGGCGAAATTTCATCTATTTTTTTGAAGAGTTTTTTCAAATTATAAATAGCTCTTCCTGATATAAATTTTTTCACCTCTGTACGTATTATGCTAACATTATTTTGTTTAGCGAAGGCTTCATCATACTCCATCAGCCTTTTATTATCTTTAGTAAAGCTAAAAGCCGGATGAAGTTTTTCGTAGCAAGAGGTTATAATATAAACTTCGTTTCCTGCTTTAGCTTCATATTTAGATAGCGAATTGAGCTGATATCCAAAAGATGGATGAAAAGTTTCGTCAATATGTAAAATTCTCATTAAACCACACCTACATTAATTCCTGGGAACCACTAAATTCTTTAAATTTATTAATAATTTCAGTTTCTTCTAATTCCCACCATTTAGAAGCTAACAATTTTTCAATTGTTTCATCATCAAAACGATATTTTAATATTTTAGCAGGAATTCCACCCACAACAGCATAAGGCGGAACATCTTTTGTAACAACAGCTCCGGCACCTATTATAGCTCCCGTGCCAATGGTTATCCCACTTTTAATTTTAACATCAGTGCCTAACCAAACATCATTACCAACAACGGTTTTAGGACAATTTTTAAATCTGTTATTTGCAAGCTTTTTACGCAAAGGATTAGGTCCGTTCAAAAACACCGGCGAAGTTGACAAAAAGTTAATTGGATGCGCCGGCATACCTATACTGCAATTTTCCGATATCGAGCAAAATGCACCTATTTCAGTATTTTGAACAAGTGTATTTCTAGCAATATAAGAATATTTTCCGAGACTACTGTAATAAAAACGGACTTTTTTATGCACAGCTGAAGTTCTGTGAATAATACTATTGACAGAACTACTTGAAAAAGCAATTTTTTTATCAAAAACAGCACGTAATTTGTGTGAAACAAAAAAACGTATAAGTTTAAGCATTCTTTTCATTAGTAGCTATCGCACCTTTCAAGATTTCTACGTACTGACCTGTGCATTTTGCTTTATTGGCAAAGTTTTCTATATACTCTCGGCCCTTTTTACCCATTTCAGCAAGGGCTTCTTTATTTTGGTAAGCGGTTAGAATTTCGTTAACAAGCGCATCGCAGTCATCGGCATCTACACAAATGCCGCAACCGATATCGTTTATTACTTCATCAATATCGCTACCCTTATCAAAAGAAGCAAGCACAGGGCGCGAAGCCGACATAATACTCCAGGTTTTGCTTGGAACAGAGTTATTACCTACACCCTTTTTAGATATTAACAATCCCATATCGCCAAGACTGAAAACATAGGCAATATCGCTGTAATCCTGAAAAGGAAGCAATGTTACATTAGTAAGATTTTCTTCCTTTACTCGTTGCTCTAACTTCTCTTTTTCAGCGCCCTCGCCTATTATAACAAAACCTATATCCTTATTATCCTTTAATTTTGCCGCCGCGTCAACAAGTAAATTTAGGTTTTGCGTATGGCCGATATTACCACTATAGCAAATATAGAACTTTTCTCTATCAAGGTTATACTTGTCAAAAAGCGGGTTTTTATCACGTTCTACGTATACAACCTGATTTTCATCTACCCAGTTAGGTATAACAACAATTTTCTCTTCAGGTACACCCTTTGCCATAATGTTACGCTTAAAGCCTTCGGAAATAACTATTATAACATCAGCGTTTTTATACGTATAATCCTCAATCTTTCTGCCTATTTTCCAAATCAGCGAGCCTTTTTTGGTAAGCCCCGTATGAATTAGCGAATCGGGAAAAATATCCTGAAGATTAAAAACAAAAGGCACTCTTTTTTTATAGCGTTTAGAAAGCTTTTTAGCAGTAAGCGCACACAAAACACCCTGAGTCGGCGGTGTACTTGCGCCATAAACGATATCAATATCCTCTGCCTTAGAGCCTTTAAAATACTGCAAGATATTTACAAGCACATAACGAGCAGCGCGAAGAATAGGATTTTTACCCTCTTTGAACATAGAAAAACGGTGAATAACCGTAAGACCGTTATGACGCTCTTCGTACTTTATCTTTTTATACTTTTTTCTTGTTTCCTCATCAATGCCACGGCATGGAGTAGGACAAAATATTTCGTTTTTAATGCCTTCCTTCAAATAAGCTTCATTAAGGTCCTTTGAAAGATGGCTGCTTGCTATCTGTTCAGGGTAGCAATAAGGAGAAAGTTTTAAAAGTTTCATAATCAATTTACCTTTTATAATTAAGATAAGAGTTTTACTATTTCTTCAGTTTTATCGCCGAACAATGAGCCATTTACCCATTGATAATAAATACCACCTGCTTTTTTGATATTATACTCCATAATAACAGGTTCTAAATCCTTATCTATCACAACATCCCAACCTACCAAGCCAAAATATGCAAGCTGTTCCTGTCCCTTTTTAACAAGCTCAACTGCCTTGTGATAATTAGGTATTTCCATACCACCGAACTTTAGATTTCCAAAAAGCGTATCAGTTGTTTCGCCGCAGGAATAATAACCTTTTTCTTTGAGAGTACCATCAGGATTAATACCTATAATGATCATCCCTTTTCCGTCTTCACTCACATAGTTATCAGTTATAGCGCCACCGGTTCCTGCACGGAAAGCGGCGTTAACAACAAAGATTTCGTTACCTATACGTAGGGTTATTATTCGCATAACGTTTACAGAAGCCGGACTGAATTTTTTAAACATATCGCACTGCTCAAGCAAATCCTGTATAACATAATCTTTTTTGAACTTAGAAAGTAGTTTTTCGATATTATCGCCGTTTTTGCCCAACTCTATATTACTTCCGCCCATACTGTCATAAGATTTTTTAATTATAAACTTTTCTCTTTTTGATATTAGTTCAAATGCTTGTTCCTTTGTTATAAGTTTATAATTCTCATCATAAAAAGCACCGGATATATTATGTACAAATGCATGAGGGAATTTAATATCAGGAAGAAAACGGTTTATATAATTTTTGTCTGCCCAAGCAACATTGAACTTTTGATTGTTTAAAATATATTCTATTTCTGTTCTTAACAGCTTCATCGAGCATACTTTTGGATCGAAGTTGCCGGTTGCAGAAAGTACAAGTTCGTGAGTTGAGTAATCGGTTACTTTGCCTTTCCATAATTCATCCACTTGTCTTTTCTGTTCTTTAGATAGTTTTTTATGTTCTATGCCGCTCTTTGCAAGTTTATTAAAAGCGTTGCGATGCAACCTTTTAACATAACCGTTTAAATAAATTTTTTGAAGTTTAGGCAAAGAAGTGTAAAGAAAACCAACCAAACTCATATATTATCACCCTTATGACTTATTTGTTGTAAAATTAATTCTAATTCCTTTTTAAATCCCACTTGAGTAGGGATTTGCCAAACAAACTGACCGCGGTAATTACCTTCTACCATTACCCATCCGTTATCGGTTAAGGCAATATCCCAAGACGAATACACATTATCAGGCAATACCTGCGCCAACTCTTTTGCAAATTCTACAGCTTCATTCCAATAAGGAATCTTAAATCCAACTAATTGTTGCTTTGTTTCGGGGTGAACCTCATATTTCTTGCCAAATTCATCGGCTGCAGCAATAATTAAACCTGTATCAACATCTACAGCGCAAATTATACCGCCCGCGCCTGCGTTATCCACAACTGAATTTCCTCTGCCGACTCTGAAAAACGGATGAATAACCTTAGTAGAATCGTTATAACAAATAGTAGGCATTCTTACTGTATTAACAGAAGAAGGATGGAATTTTGCCATTTCAGGCGATTGTTTAATTACTTCCTCGATAATTAAATTACAATTATATTCAGCATAAATACTCTTAAGTAGGTCTGACGGTGTATCATTTTCATTAACAGTATAAATTTTTACACCTTTACCAAACGAGCCATCAAGAGTTTTTACAATAAATTTGTCCTTTGCCGTTTTTAAAAACTCGCTAAACTCTTTTAAATCTTTTTGGAAATCATTATGTATATAGCAAATTTTTCTTTTATAAAAATCTTTAAAATATTTATAAGTCATTACCTTATCGTTAAAAACTTGTCTATATTCAACAGGATTTACTTTTTCCGAAAAGATAATTCTCTCCTTATCAGAGGCAAACGCATTTCTTTCTTCCGTTGTTTTTTCGCTGAAATTGTACAAAAAATACTCTTCCATTTTAAATGTAGTATTCATTGTTAAATCAACAAGATCATTTATTAAAGCTTCATCAGAAACAAACTGCTCACCTTTAAATTGTTTTATAACCCCTTTTGCTCTGGTAATCAGCCGCTTACGCCAAAAAAGCTTTCCTATTGCAGTTTTTTTAAAATAATTTCTAAACCTGCTTATCAAAACACTCTCTCCTAAAATTACTTTTTCAAAAACACTTCTTTTAAGACATCCTCTGTACGTTCACCGAAGACTCCGCCGTTATTAAGCTGATGAATAGTAAGACCGCCACGATATAAATTAGCCTCTATCATTAACGGTTCAGCGCTTTCGTTAATAGCAATATCCCAAGATACCAATCTAAATTGCGGCACTCGCAGATGAGCTTTTTTACAAAATTCTACTGCTTCTTCATACGAAGGAATTTCATAATCTTCAAAAACCAAATTGCTGTCAGGATGCATTTCGATTCTTTCACCGGGTTTTGTGTAAGCAAATTTTTTTAATTTACCGTTGTCTTTAACACCGCAAGAAATTCCGCCCTGACCTGCGTTATCTACTTTTGAACCGCCGGCGCCCATTCTGACAACCGTAGAAATTTTTGAAACACCGCTGTTTTCCAATAATGTTAATACTCGAATAGTATTGACGCTGCTGCTATTAATTGCTGACATTTTTTCGTGCTGCTTCACGGGAAGCTGAACAATTATGTCGCCCTTGATTTTTTTGATTGCCGAGTCAATACTTTTTGCTGCGTTTTCTTTAAGACAATCGATGTAGGCTACTCCCTCGCCGCCCATAGATTCGCAGGCAGCTTTTATAAACACCGCCTGTTTTTCAAGAATAACTTTTATAGCTTTTGCTCTGTCTATGACATTCATATCCGCATCAAGCCATATTGTACCCATTCTTTTAACAACGGTCTTGGGCTGTAGAAATCCAGAAAATAATTGTGCATAAAGGCATTTATTGTCTAAGACCTCGCCTATTCTATGCGGATTAAAATAAGGTTCTATCTTACAATCAAACACTTCATTAGGTATAATTTTTTCGTCAAAAGTTTTGGTTTTGTCGGTATAAAAATTATGAGAAAGTGTATTCACTTTAGTATAAGGCGCCCAAAAAGATTGGATTTTTGTTTTCTGTTCTTTACTCAATATATTTTTTGGTGAATTCTTCTTCATTCTTGTTTTAAGAATCTTGGTTAAATGAAGCCAATGATACTTCAAAAAAAGACTGTATATAAAACTTTTAATCCTATTCAAAGCTGTTAAACCTGCTTTCTTATTTTATAAATGCATCATAAAATCTTTTTGTGTTTTTATCTAAGAGCGCCGGTGTATCCATCTGTCCTACATAGGTATCGGGATTATAGTTAAGCTCCTGAATTACAATTTCACCGTCACCCGTGAGAATTACATCCCAACCGCAAATTTTATAAAACGGTAACTGTTTATGCAAATCTATAACTGTTTTACAAATTTTATCCCAGTAAGGAATTTTAACACCCTCAACCAAAACACCTGTATCAGGATGTTTTTCGTAATAGATCTTTTTTCCGGTAACCGGATACTGTCTAAGCTTATGTAAACGACCGTCTTCAACATCAATAGGAGCAAACACACCACCCGAGGCAACATTATCCAAATGCCCGCCTTCTCTTGCGAAACGGTGAAAAGCCTGCATTACAAACGGCTCATAGGTATCAGGGTCAAGCAAGGTAACCACGCGAATGGAATTAAGCGAATAAGGCGAAATTTCGTTAGAAAAACCAGTTTGAACAAATTGCCACTGAACAATATAATTGTTGAGTTTTTTCAAAAATTTTGCAAAAGAAGACTTATTATATTTTATGTTTTCACAAGTAACGCCATCATTTTCGGCACATACTTTAAGTATTCCGCGTCCGCTTCCGCCGTCTCGCGGTTTTAAGAACACACTTTTTCCACTAGCAAGTATTTCATCATACAAATCTTCAAAGCTATTTATGGCGCAATTTTCATCTTCCTTATAAAATATACCGTTTAATATGTGTCCGATACTGCTAACCATTGCAACCTTATTTTTAAACAACCGTTCAAAAATAAGTTTATCATTAGCAATATACCAAGACTCTCCGCAAAGACGTTCACATATTTGAAAGCGTTCATAATCGTTAATATAAAGCTTTTTGTCGTATTTGTCAAAGTCGTAGAAAACAATCTTGTCTGAATTAAATCCGCTTAAAAGGCAGGAAAGTCGTTTAAAAACAGATACTTTCTTTAAGGACGGAATTCTTTTTAAAGCCTTTTTCTCACTTGTTAAAAGCCTTATAAAACCACCCAAATCAGATAAAACTAAAATTCTTTTCATCGAAGCTCTCATTTTTCATCCTCCATATAGAGTTTAAGCATATCAAGGCGCTCTTTTTCGGTCATCGGAATAACATCATTCCAATTGCGGTAGCAGTTTATCTCACCAAATTTACCCGCATGTGTCATCATTTCGTGGCATGTATAATTTGCGGCAGAAATACCGGGAGCCGCCATAATTCGATATTTCATTGCTAATTGAAGCGCTTTTGTGTCCGACAGAAAATGTGCAGCATTTTCGCGGGTATAGAATTCGCCATCTGTAGCTAATTTTCCTATAATATCAAGCAAATACCATGCTTCTTCTTTAAGCTCCTGCTTGCGTTTTTGAACAAAAGGATGATTTGCTGCCGCACGTATGTCGGTTTCATTTTCCTTAAACATTCTAACTGCCGTTCTTAGAATCTTAGAGCTTTCTATTACATCGTCAGGGGTAGCTGCATGATCAGCCTCGCAATAGCTTACAAGGTGAATTATAGAAGGATTTAAAAGCATTTGCAGCATAGTACTTCTTGCCAATTGAAGCTTTGCTCGATTAAGATCAGTACTGAAATGCTCAATACCAGCACGGGTCTCGATATATATTCTGCTTGTATTTCCTAAAGGACGGACTTCTTCTATTAGTTCTCTTGCAGCAAGCATTTTTGCAAGGTCGGCATAATCACCTGTATCTGCAGGTTTATTAAACTGCATTTGAAATATCATATCAGGAGATTTTGCAGTATACATAACCGAAGCTATAAGTGCATAATCGGCAACAAAAACAGCATCGTGTGCATAGCGGGAAGACCACTGGTTAGGATCATTCATTTCGGTGGGGATTCCCTTTTCCACTAAATATGAAACTGCTTTTTTGTGTTCATCTATTGCATTATCTACTGTCATAGGGCCTCTGCCGTCAAGCTCGGAGAACCAGAACAACGGCACTGCCTGATGTGCGCCCACAAGCATTCCGGTTTCAAGACAGGTGTCCACAAAATCAAGTATTCCGTTTACATGACAGTAAGGCTTAATAGAGGGATAATTACCTCTTAAAGTCGCACTTTTAAGCGCAACAAGGTCAGCTTTAGTTTTATAAGGAACACCGCCGTCGTTTTTAACGCCTTCGAACGCCTTAGGGTCTCCGAAAAATCGCTGAGAAAGATCTGATGAACCTAAGGAAAGCTCGTCTATAACTCTGGCATCTGCTATCTTCATAATTCCTTCTATAGTGGGCTGAATAGAATCGCTTGGAATACCGAAATGAGAACGAATAACCGGAATATCGGTCTCACTCATTCTAACCGTAAAGTTTTTCCGTGCTTCGTTACTCGGAATAGGTAACGCAGGCTCAAGCAGATAGGCATCGTTTTCTATAACTTTTTTTGCAATCTGGTCTAATATTTCAATTCGAGGAGGATTAGACTCGCTTAAAATAAGTTCTATTATTTCTTCTGCTTTGCTTTCGCTAAACTCAAAAAACGAAACAGTATTTTCGGTAGTTTTTCTGAGGTTTTCATAAGACCCCATAAGCTTAATTGAATATTTTTGGTCTAAACCCAAATTATGTACAGCCTTTAGAGTAGGCAAGAGTCCGGCAAAACAAATCTTCATTTTTTTGTTTTGGTCATTTTTGAGCAATCCGGCATTTTCGAGTTTCTTTAAAAATTTCTTGAGTTCTTCAACAGCTTTGTCAGGGCTTAAACGGTAACTAAGCCCTAAGAACTCAGGATTCAATTCTGATATTCTATTAAGCTTTTGTTCATCTGTGTCATCCGGCGATAATACCTCATACTCTATACCGCCGAGCTTGGCAATACGACCGGCTTTATAAATACCCACTGTATGAGGGTCATTACCTAATGTTAAACCTAAGAAAAAACGATTCATAACTAAATCCTTTCGTTGTTAAATTTCTTCAAAGAAACAACCGTTTAAATAATCTATAAGATACTCTGTACTAAAGCCTTCCAAATCACGCCATTGCGCACCCTCAGGCCTTTCATACCTGCTTTCATATAAAGAGATAATATCATCCATAGCCTTTGAATCTATGCCTAATCTTTTGGCAAAAGCCGAAAGCGGCACAAGGCTGCTTGGTATATCCTCTGTTACATATCTGCTTTGCGGAACCGAATTCTTTTGATAAGTAGGAGTACGGCCAATTGCATCGCTGAGTGTTTCACCCGGAATTCTCTTTACACCATAGGTGTAATCCAACCAATGCTGAGATGATACAACCGCATTGCCTATTTTGTTTAAAACATCATGCCTAAGTTTATGTAAAGCATGAAGATCAGAAGTATTACCAATATTCTCATCATAAAGAGATTTTGTAAGTTCTTGCCATTCTTCTTCGTTAGGTTTATTTTCTAAACCGTAAGTTTGAGCACCCAATTTATCGGCAATAGCAAGACGTATTTGATCTATTTGTTCAAGCGTTCTGCCTACATCGGATTTTTTATAAATACCGTCCATATAAAAAGAGAAAATTCGGTTCTCGGTTTGCGCTTTTAAAATATCTTCGTAATTCAAAAGATATGTTGCAGGGTGAAAAATCGCACCTATGTTACCAAGGGTTGTGGTAAGAGGTGAAGAGTTAAATACTACCTGCGGATATAAAGCCTTAATATCTGATATCTGTTTTTTTGTAAAAGTTCCTTCAAAGGAAGCAAACCAAGTACGTTTTCTGCGCTTTATATAGGCTACACCTGCAGCAGGTGCTTTACAAGAGTACGGACAAGTAGAAAAAGACACTATTGGATACAGATGACCGAGTGTCTGCCATAAATACGGAGTTGCAAATGAACGCGGCGGAGCTGTTATAAGAGGGATTTTCTTTTCTTTTATTCCGGCATCCTTTAATAATTGTACCGTTTCGGGCAAATAGTTCGAAGGAACTGCAAGGAATATAACCTCGGAATAATCAATCAATTCTTTTAGGCTATGACCAACCGAGCTGTCGTCATTAAAATTCAAAAAAGTATTACTTTCTCCATTTGAGTTTACAGGACGTTCCAGCCTAATTCCGCCGTTTTGGTTTACTGCATTTACAAACTCTGTCCCGTGAGACGAAGTTCTTGCATAACCATATACACTATGTCCTTTCATCAGCATATCTGCAAGGTATGCTCTTCCCGACTGACTGCTGACAGAATAAATACCTATTTTCATTTAATACACCTTTTTAAAATATTCTTTTTGAATCAAAACGCTTTAAATACATTTCTTTTTGATTTTCGTCTTTTACAGATAAAACGCAATTTATCTTATCTATGCATTCAGCAAGTTCTTTCTTACCGTCGGCAATAATAGTAAATCTTGCAAAAAGCTGATCTAATGTACCCAAATGCTTGCTGATAATTTGATCACCGACACTATAATACTGTGTAGTAAAACAGACCTGCTTCATAGCCTGTATTTCTTCCATACCGCTTATTTGCGATATAGTACCGCATTCAAGCGGTATAGTAATAACGCAGGCAGCTTTACCGTTTAAATACGGGTCTATTTTGCTTAAGTCAGACTCTTCACACATCTCACCGGTTATAGCGTGGCTGATAAGCATTTTCAGTTCATTAACATCGTTTGTGATTTCCGTAATCTTATATGTCATACCACCGCTTATACGGTAACCCATTTCATAAAAATGTATACCGTCTTTATCGGGCATTGCCTCCATAAAAAGACATCCGTTTTTAAGCCCTGCATTTTTAAACATCTGCTTTACGGGCTTATCTATATTCTCAATATAATAATCCAAATGCTTTGACGGATAAAGAGCTGCCCAAGTGATGAGTGATTTTCCTTTTTCTGCATCTAGTACAAATCGGTCTCCCATAGACTGAAGATATATCTCGCCGTCACGCAAAATATATTTAGACGATATTGTCGTGCCGTCATTTTCAATAAATTTTTCCACAATTATTTTTTTAGATGCAGAATACTCAAGCGCTTTTTGTCTTGCGGCTTCGAATTCTTCTTTACAACTACATACGGATATTCCTCTTGCCGAACAACCGTCTACCGGTTTTACAATCACGGGATATTCAAATAATTCTTCTTTTTCAGAATCAAACTCTTTTACACTTGGAACACCGTTTGTTCTGCAAAGATTTTTAAAAGACTTTTTGTTGGCACACAAATCCCAAAGGTCTTTAGTAGTATAAAAGTTTTTGCCTGAAGCTTCGGAAAGACGAATACAATTACTTATATTAAATTCACTTGCACCGGTCATAAAACCGTCAATTTTTTCTTTCTCCATAAATTCGGTTAAAGCATTAATATCAGTTGTGCTTATTCTAACTTTATAATCTGCTAATTGCTGGGCAGGCAAATAATCGCTTAAACCGGTAATGTAAACCGTAACACCCATATCCTTTGCGAAACGAATAACATCAAGTACTGCGCTTGTATCGCCTAGTATCAACAGCTTTCTTTTGCTAACATCTGTCATACATTCTCCTCCAAACTATACTTCAACACTTATCTTTGTGATTGCTTGTTCAGATATATCGGCAGCATTATCTGCCGAACTGCCTTGCGCTATAACAAAGCCGACGCGGTCGGTACTGCTTTTAATACCTTCTAATTTATCACCTACGCCTTTTGTAAGCGAAACTTCTCTAATACCTTCAACGTTTCTTGCTTCTTCAACGCCTTTAATATCGTTTATAACACCTTGTTTGGCATCTATAAACCGTATCGCGCTGCCCTTATTAAACTTAGGCGTTATATCGGGGGTTTCACCGCAAGAAAGTTGTATAACCGCTTTTATCATATCTACACCTGTTGAAAGCGGAACAAGATGTGTAGTAATACAGTCTCCACCCATACGTGCGCCGAGTTCTATCATACGCGGCCCATTTTTTGTTAGCATTATTTCAACGTGGGCAGGGCCGTTCTCTATACCTACCGCCTTAACTGCTCGGCTTGCTAAATCTTTAATAGCATCAACATCACGTTGCGGTAAGCGCGAAGGCTGAGTATGACCTGTTTCAACAAAATGCGGTGCGCCTGTTGTTATTTTATCGGTAACCTGTAAGACGTTAACAATACCGTCTAAAACAATAATTTCAACGCTTACTTCGCTACCGCTTAAATATTCTTCAACAATAACACTGCCACCGCGGCCGCAAGAACTTGAATATTCAACCGCCGCTTTAAGTTCTTCTATAGAATTAATAAGCATAACGCCGCGGCTTCCCGAATTATCGGTAGGCTTACTTATACACGGAAAAGTTAAGTTATCAACAACTGTTTCGAGATCTTCTTTAGTTTTAAGGATATAAAACCACGGATGCTCAACACCGTTTTCGCGGAAAGCCTTTATCATTTCACCTTTATCGGTAGACTTTATTGCGGTATCCATAGAAATTCCCGGTAAGCCACAGGTCTTGGTTGCCGCCGCGATAGAACGCATAGGCATATCGGTCGCAAGTGTCATTATACCGTCAGGTTTAAACTTTGCAGCAACTTCGGCAACACCCTCAATATCTATAGTGCTTACGTTAAAGTATTCATCGGCATATTCAATACCGACAGCATTCGGGTCGTAATCGGCAACTGCTACGTAAAAACCCATTTCTTTTGCTTTTTTTATTGCAGGAAGTTGCAATATTGAAGCGCCAATAATTAAAAGTTTTTTCATAAATTACTCCGTTTTAGCAGTTTCTTTTTCTTTTACGTCTTCACTATTCAAAGACTGCGCAACGTTTATGTTCTTTTGACCAAGCACCGAAAATACTGTTGCGAAGATAATTTTGATATCCATAATAAGCGACATATTATCGGCATAATAAGCGTCGTGTTTGAATTTTTCGTCTTGAGTAATAGAATTTCGGTAATATGCCTGAGCATAACCTGTAATACCAGGACGTACACTGTAGCGTTTTTGTCTTATTTCGTCCATTTCGCTTACCGGTATCCTTTGTCCAGGCAATGTAGGTCTTGGACCTATAAGACTCATATCACCCTTTAAAACGTTCAAGAACTGCGGAAATTCATCAAGACTTGTTTTACGCATTAATTTGCCTATTTTAGTAACACGCGGATCATCATCGCTGTTATATGTAGAACCGTCGGCATTTTTTAAATTAGGAGAGTTTACATACATACTGCGAAGCTTGTACATTTTGAAAACCTTACCGTCTTTTCCTCTTCGTTCTGCATTGTAAAAGACAGGTCCTTTATCGGTAAAATAAATAACCGGTGCCAAAAACAGAATTTCTAAGAGCACAAACGGAAGCGCAATAAGTGAAACTAAAATATCAATTAATCTTTTAAAGAATTTATACATCAAATCACCTCAGATAAAACTTTCTTGTAACATTCAATTACGTAATCAACGTCATCGTCACTTAAAAGTGTGTGAAGAGGTAACGTAATTTCGTTTTTGAACATTTCGTAAGCATTTGGATAATCTTTAATATCAAAGCCTAAATTCTTATAGGCAGTGAGAAGCGGAAGCGGTTTGAAATGAACGTTGGCAGCAACGCCGAGTTCTGCCATTTTTATAATTATTTCGTTGCGCTGTTCAAGTGTTATACCGTTAACTCTGGTAATATAAAGATGTCCGCAGGAAGTAATAGTATCGTTAAAATGTTCAAGCACACTTATAGGTAAATCTTTAAATGCGTTGTTGTATTTTTCAATAATTTCTTTTCTTCTTGCAATTATACCGCTATAACGTTTTAACTGAACAAGACCTATTGCCGCCATAATATCGGTCATATTGCATTTGTAGTTTGGTGCAACAACGTCATATTCCCAAGCACCCAATTGAGTTTTACTTAAGGCGTCCTTAGACTGACCGTGAAGTGATAACAACTGATATTGCTTGTAAATATATTCGTTATCAATGCCGTTTATATTCTTCCAGACAATAGCGCCGCCCTCGGCTGTTGTAAGGTTTTTAACAGCGTGGAATGAGAAAGAAGTAAAGTCGGCTATTTCGCCGCTTACTTTACCGTTTCGTTTAGCGCCGAAACTATGCGCGGCATCTGCCATAACTATAATTCTGCCAAATGCTTTCTGAATATCATTAGCAGGCTTAAATAATGCTTTTTTCTTTTCAACTACGCTGAAAACTTTATCGTAATCAAACATTACACCGCCAAGATCTACAGGGGTAATTACTTTTGTTTTTTCGGTAATGGCAGCCTCTAATTTTTCGTAATCAAAATTAAAAGCATCTTTTTCGGTATCTACAATAACAGGAGTAGCACCAACATGACACACAACACTTGCAGTGGCTGTATATGTATATGCGGGAACAATAACCTCATCGCCTTCGCCAACACCTAAAAGTCTTAAAGTAAGTTCCATACAAGCGGTAGCGGAATTAAGACAAACCGCTTTTTCAGTATTACAAGACAAAGCAATCTGCCGTTCAAACTCTTTTGTTTTCGGTCCGGTGGTTATCCAACCGGAACGCAAAGCTTCAGCAACGGCAGATATTTCTTCTTCGGTTATATCAGGTGGGGAAAAATTAATTTTACGCATAACAGAACAACACCTATTCTTAAATAAACTATAATTCAGGCGCACTAAGCCCTTGGAGCATACGTGGCCAAAGTTATTATAGCATAAAACTTATTTTATTGCAATAGTTTATATTTTGTTGTATTATATATTTAAAATAATATACAAAGGAACTTTTTTATGAATGATTTATGGCATTATCTTGCATCTGCCAATAAACCTATTGTACTTTACGGTATGGGTAACGGCGCCGACAAAATAATTAAATACGCTGAAAAATATGATATAAAAATTACAGGTATTTTTGTTTCAGACGGTTTTGTAAGAAACAAAACTTTTCATAATATGCAAATTTATGATTACAAGACTGCAAAAGAAATTTTTGGCGATATGATCGTACTTGTTTCTTTTGGTAGCGCGCTTGAAAACGTGCTTGATAATATAAAAAGAATTATGGCTGAACAAGAACTTTACGTACCCGACGTTCCCGTTTACGGAGATAATCTTTTCACGTTGGATTTTGCAATTAAACACAGAAAAGAACTTGAATTCGTTTATAACCGCCTTGCCGATGATGCATCTAAAAAATGTTTTGAAAATACTGTGATGTACAAAATAACGGGCAAAGCAGATTATCTTTTTAATTGTGAAACTCAAAGAGCAGAAATATTTGAATTACTAAATGCAAAAACAATAGAAAGTTTTATAGATTTAGGCGCCTATAACGGTGATACCGTTTGCGAACTTTACGGTATATCCCCCGTTTTAAAAGAAATTACAGCCGTTGAACCCGACAAGCGCTCTTTTAGAAAACTTTGTGAAAACACAAAGCATATTCCGTTTTGTAAAAATCTTTTCGCCTGTGCAAGTAATAAAGACGGCACATTGATTTTCGGCGATAAAAAAGGGCGCGGTTCTTCGCTTTCGCAAAGCGGATGCGAAATAGACAGCGTATGTGTAGACAGTATAACCAGCAAAAAAAGTATTCACTACATAAAATTTGACGTTGAAGGAAATGAACTGCCTGCTATTGAAGGCGCAAAAAACACAATTTCAACACACAAGCCGAAAATGTGTATTGCGGCATACCACCGCAGCGAAGATCTTTTTACGATTCCAAGAAAAGTGTTAGAATTTAACAGTGATTATAAAATATATATGCGCCATACCCCTTGCTTACCCGCTTGGGATACAGATTTTATTTTTATCTGACGTATTTTTCAACAAAGATGTTGCAAAAACAACAATTTTCTTGTATAATCTTTAAGGTTGCTTTTTCAGGAGGGCGATTTTATGAAAAAGAAGAACAAATGGATAAAATTGCGGCACAGTATTATAACAGCACTTGCTTTTTTGATTATTGCGCCGTATACATATTTTAAGTACGGCACAAAAATAGTTCCTTTTAAAGACCGTAAGCGTCAATATTTAATTTTACTTAATCACCAGACTGCATTTGACCAGTTTTTTGTAGGAATTGCCTTTAAAAAAGCACTGTATTATTTAGCAAGTGAAGATTTATTTTCAAAAGGTTTTATTTCTAAACTTCTAACATTTGCCGTTGCGCCCATCCCTATAAAAAAACAAACAACCGATATTAAGGCTGTTAAAACCTGCATAAGGGTTGCAAAAGAAGGCGGCAGCATTGTTATTGCTCCCGAAGGCAACCGCACTTATGACGGCAAACCCGTTTATATGAATTCTTCAATTGCTTCAATGGCAAAAATGTTAAAGTTACCTATTGCCTTTTTCAGAATAGAAGGCGGATACGGTGTTCAGCCGCGTTGGAGCGACGTTGTAAGAAAAGGCAAAAGCAAAGCCTACGTTTCACGCGTTATAGAGGCTGAAGATTATTTAAAACTTTCCGATGAAGAACTTTTTAATTTAATAAAGGAAGAACTTTACGTTAACGAAGTTTGTGATATGGGGGAATATAAACACCCAAAACAAGCTGAATTTTTAGAACGTCTTTTATACGTTTGTCCGTTTTGCAAACTTTCGGTTTTTGAAAGTAATAACGACATTATAAAATGCAAAAAATGTTCAAAAGAAGTAAGGCATTTGCCGAACAAACGCCTTGTTGGAATAGGGTTTGACTTCCCTTTTAATTTTGTTGGCGAATGGTATGATTACCAGTGCGATTACGTAAGAAATCTTGAAGTAAAAGATTTTAACAGCATTTTATTCACCGATACAGCCAAGTTAAGCGAAGTTATAGTTTATGACCGTAAAACAGAACTTTGCAAATACGCAAAGGTTGAACTTTACGGCGATAAAATAACCATTAACGGTGAAGATTATAACTTTAGCGACGTTTCTGCGGTAACCGTACTTGGAAAAAACAAACTTAATATTTACAAAGACGGCAAACTTTATCAATTAAAGGGCGATAAACGATTTAACGCCATTAAATACGTAAATATTTTCAACTGTTATAAAGACACAAAAAAGGAGTTCGCTTATGGAAAGTTTTTGGGATTATAGTGTGTGGAGCACGTGGCTTATTATAGGCGTATTACTTGCAAGTTTACTTGTTGCAAATATGCTTAAAAAAGGTATTCCCTTTTTACAGGAATCCCTTATTCCAACCTCTGTTTTAGGCGGTGGAATTTTACTTATTATTGCGGTTGTTTATAAGGCAATAACAGGTGAATTATTTTTTAACACAGCCATATTCAGCGGCAAGGGTTATTCGGTACTTGAAACAATTACATATCACACTTTAGCATTAGGTTTTATTGCTTCTACTTTAAAAACTTCTAACAACAAACTTACAAAGCAAAGAAGCATTGAAATTTTCAATACCGGTGTTACAACCGTTTCAACCTATCTTTTACAGGCGGTTGTAGGTTTTGGTATAACTATTATTGCTTCGCTTGTTATTAAAGATTTTTTCTCAGCCGCAGGCGTACTTCTCCCCTTTGGATACGGTCAGGGCACAGGTCAGGCTATGAACTACGGCAATATTTACGAAGCCGATTTCGGTTTTGTCGGTGGTAAAAGTTTCGGTCTTACCATAGCGGCGCTCGGTTTTTTAAGCGCGGCAATAGGCGGTGTTATACACCTAAACATTATGAAGAAAAAAGGTAAAATAGTTTTAAGCAACACAAAAGACAAACTCAATGCCGAAGAAATAGAATCGCCAAATGAAATACCAATGCAGGAAAGTATTGATAAGTTCACTGTTCAGGTTGCTATTATTGCCGTTTCATATATGATCACTTTTCTTCTTATGTGGTTATTATCAAAAGCGTTCCCAGGTATGAAATCGGTTATTTACGGTTTTAACTTCCTTTTGGGTGTTATTTCGGCTACTCTTATTAAACTGTTTATGAACGTTCTTAAAAAGAAAAAAATCATAAAGAAAGAATACACAAATAACTTCCTTTTAACAAGAGCAAGTAACTTCTTTTTTGATATTATGGTTGTTGCAGGCATAGCCGCTATAAGACTTGATATGCTACAGAATTACTGGGGAATAATTCTTATTTTGGGTGTAGTGGGCGCTTTTATTACTCACTTCTACAACTACTTTATTGCAAAAAAACTTTTCCCGAACTACGTGCAAGAGCAGTTTTTAATGATGTACGGAATGCTTACAGGTACGGCAAGTACAGGTATTATTCTGCTTCGTGAAATAGACGGTGATTTCAAATCTCCCGCTTCCGATAATATGGTATACCAGAACTTACCCGCTATTGTCTTTGGTTTCCCATTAATGCTTCTTGCAACGTTGGCGCCGAGAAAGCCAATATTCACTTTTGTAATACTTTTAATTTTCTTTATTGTGATGAACTTAATACTATTTAGAAGTTTTATATTTAAAAAGAAAAAATAGAACATTAAAAGCCGCCGTGAAGCGTTTAACTTCTCGGCGGCTTTTATTATTTAGAGATATCTGTTACTATTCCCATAAAAATCGGTAATTTAGTTGAATTATCAATTATCATAAAGACAAACGGACGGTCAAGTATTACCGTTTTTGGCTCTACGTAAGAACTGCCGCAATCCATATTAACCTTTGTTACCGCAGCGGCCTTTGTACCTTTTGTGTCTACAATTATATTGGTTTTGTGAAGCACTTCACCAATATAAATATTCCCCTGTTCGCTTGTTGCCATTTTGCCAAAATCCGCTTTGTCAATATCAAACGCTAGTGGCATTCCAAGATTTTTCAGCACGTCATTCATAGTTAATGAATACTCAAACGAAAACTTAGGCAAACCCGCTTGTACTATGCCGTTTTCGCTGTAATTAAGTATCTCGCTAATAGCATTTGCATCCAGAGAATCAACGTATTCGTAAATGTCAATCCCTTCATTCGGAAGTATTGCCGCAAAACCGTATTTTGCATCCTTATAATTCTTTATAAAGCCCTTTGCAGTTTCGCTTTTTATAAAATTACTTTCGGTTGAAAACATCATATCAACCTGTTTTTCGTTTCCTTCATAGGTTTTAAAAGTTGCGGTGTCTACATTTTCTGCATAATAAATACTATCCCATTCAGCCTCAAACAGAACACTGTTTATAAGCATCATAACGGTTTGCGCATTTATATTCTCAACTATTTTTTCAATCATACCGTCGGTATGTTTTTTAACCCATTTATTAATATCTTTAACGGTATTACCACTAAAATCACAAGCATAAACTTCGGCTGAATAATAATCTTTACTTTTCTGTAAAAAATCTTTTTCAACTTTCAGTCCGTTTTTTATCCAAACCGAATTTGCAATATCTGTTTTATATTTTTCGCCTTGCGGCAAAGTATTTACGTAACCGCATAAGTATTTGTTTAATTCGTTTATTTCGCCGCCAAGCAGTTCTTCCATTTCAAGTTTTGTTTCGCCGTCCGCACCGTTTGCCGCCATAGAAAGCGCTAATTGAATGCTAAGCGGAGAAACAAGCAAATTTTTATTTTTACGATTTTCCGCCATAGATTTAAAAAGTTTAGTATAAACTTCCATTTGCGAAGCAATAAATTCTTCGTTTGGTATTTTACCTTCAACCTTGCTGTTAGCAATATCATTGCTTAAATTAACGCTACCCGAGCAACCTGAAATACAAAGTATAAGGCAAAAAATTAAAATAAAACATAAAATAGTGCGTAAATTTTTCATAACGGTTACTCTCCTTTACTATTTCTTGCGCGTTCAATTATATCCCCTATAATTTTTATTTGTTCACTGTTAAGCGTTGCCTGACCTTGAGAGTTTCTTGCATAAGCTTCGTTTAAATTCACATAGTATTTTCCAAACTCTGTTTCAATTAAATAGTGTCCGGCACAACGGCAAATATCTTCTTTTTTGTAATCAAGCCTTAAAAGCATATCGGTAATAGTAATAGAATCACCGCCCATAAAGGAGTATTCTTCACCTTCATTAAAAAGTGATGTAACGGTTGTCATTGTATTTCCGCAATATCCGTAGTTTTCGCCTGTACCATCGGTATCATCAGCGGTAAGACTGCCCAGTGTTACTGATTCTTCGGTATGTCCCGACTGTTTATCGGGCGCATTATTAACATTATTTGAAAAACGCGTAATAACGGCAATTGATATACAAACAACACTAATACAAATTAACGAAACCGCGCTGTTTCTTTTAAGTTTTTGCTTCTTTTTTATTTCTTCGCTTCGTTCGTAAATAAGCATTTTTCTTTCTTCAAAACTTTTCAAAGCAACATTTCGCCTTCCTTTCCTAATTTTTCGCGAAGTATTGTTTTCGCTCTGTAAATCAAATTATCTATCTGTTTTTCTTTTTTGCCCAGAACTTTAGCCGCCTGAGCATAAGTCATATTTTCAAAATAAACAAGATGCAACACAGGTTTCATTGAATCGGGCAGATTTTCAAGCGCTTTATATAACAATTCTTTCTCTTGCTTATCTATAACCGTTTCTTCCAGCGAACGAAGGTCACAAAGCGTGTTTTCGTTTTCTTCATAACTTGTTATGTTAATGCGCTTTTTATGTTTTATGTAATTTAAAGCGCGGCTTTTTCCTATCATAAACAAATAAGTTTTAAAACTAACCTTAAAGTTATATTTATACTTGTTTGCAAGAACGTAAGCAAAAGAGTCTATTGCTATATCTTCCGCTGCATAAATATCATTTAAGTAACGGTTAAGAAACAACACAAGATTATCAAAATACAGTTCAACAATTTCATCAAAAGCATCTTGTTCATTATTAAGAAATCGGCGGTAGCTACTTTCACCGTTTCCCATATAACACACTCTCCTTTCACTTACTTATACAACTAAATTATTAATAGTCCTTATTATATTTATATCATATCACAAAACGGTATAAAAATAAAGGATACAACGCAACGATATAAATCCCTTTTGGGATTTTCAATATACCTATCGTTGCGAAGCAATATATCGCAAAATATATTTATCTTTTAAGATAATACAACAAAAAGCAGAAACAAAAACTTGTTTCTGCTTTTTTAAATTACTCTCCTTTAGAGTACGATCCATAGCCTATATTTTTTACTTAATTAAAATATACTTTGTTTCAAGACCTGAGAATTCTTCGCAAAGTGTTATACCGTCATCGGTTATTTTTAATTCTATCGGCTCAAATTCGCCCTGTAAGTTCATTTTCAAATAGTTCTTATTTCTGTATTTTGTCGGCAAAATTAAACTAATATCTGCTAAATCGTCATCGCAAAGGTTGGTTAAGGTAAGCATAGCAGTAAAGCCCGCTTCTTTTTCATTCTTTGATTCGTTCTGAACAACAACGATATCGGGCTCATTTTTAACAATAACGTATTCATCGCTTGCAGTAGCAATAAAATGCTGAATTAGTCGCTGTCTGCGATAGTTATAAAGCGCTTGCGATTTATTAGCAGAAGTAATGCTCATGCCAAAAACAATTACTTTACCGCCAAGTTCGTTTTCAAAATAAGTCATAGCGGGAATAACAACCTTTTTATCGTAAGAAACAAGTTCGCTTACAACTTTGCAATCTACGTCTGTCACTTTAATGTCAAGTTCAAATCCCATACCGTCGGGAGAATACATATGTGTTGACGGCATATTTTTACCTTCACTTAGTTCAGAATACGGTTCGCGAATAACTTCTCTTGCACCAAGGTCAAAACGAAGTCTTTTATGTATATCTAAAACGGGTTCGCCAACGCTTACACCCAAATATTTACCGTATCCGCGTTTACAAAGTTCGTTTGCGGCAAGGCAATCCAAGAAAATAGTTTTTGAAAGGTATTTCTTTACAGTTTCATCATCGCTGTAACGACCGTTATTAACATCCCAAAATGCAACAGGTTCTTCTTTGGTAGAAACAGGAATCCCAAATCTGCCAACGCTGTATGCCCAATAAGGATAGTTAGAGCCGTCATACGGAACAAGTGTGTTATAAAAGGAATCCATAGAAAGTTGAACGCCCCTTATTTCGCACTGCTTCGCTATTTTACTTACGGTTGTAAAACGTTTTTCCTCTTTTTTGTACATTTTGGCATAGGTTTTTTCTTCGCCGCCATCATCAAGAAGTTGATTACATATAAATATGGAGCCATCATAACCAAGGCTGAAAATGTTAGACATTAAGGCGCCCATTTGTTTGCCTGAACGGAAAAATCTTGTATGAGGGAAAGTGTCTGATTCGTGAAGGAAAATAAAGTCGTCCGCAAGACGCTGTTTTTCAAACAAAGGAGAATACATTAAATAAGGTATTTTTCTTGGGTCAAAATTACCGTAGCCCGTGCCGTGAAAACGCACAAACGGTCTGTGTTTATCCCCCGAAAAAGCACGTGCAATAGGCTCGGTAACGTCGCCGTCGGCCAAAGCATAACCCGATTGCATATATCCTATAGGTATTTCGGGGCTTTCTTTATCAAGTTCGGTTCTTATTGCTTTTGCAAGGTTCACCAAAGAATCGCGCCTTAACTCTCGCCACTTTTTAGTAAAAGCAATACCTGCTTCATCTCTTGCGTGTAGATTTTCTTTAATTTCTTCGCGAGTATAAGTTTTTCCCATACGGCGTGAAAATTCTTCTAAATGATGCTTACAAAAGCAATCGTCTGAAGCAAGAATAGAATAATCGTCTTCAGTAACAATAAACGCAGGTTTTGCAATAGCCGCAAACATTGCAATATCTTCAGAAAAGCGCTTAATAAAAGCAGGGTCTAACGGACAGGATGCAAACTGATGTTCTTCACCGTTATATTTAATAATACGGGTAAAATCGCCGCCGTTTTTAATTGTAAGTGTTACCCACCAGGAAAGTTCAATTTCTTTATAAACACTTAATTCATTTTTAATTTCTTTAAACAATTCGGCAAACGCAAGATAACGTTCTTTAGAAGGATATCCAATGCTTCTGAATCCTCCCGAAGGGCAAGTTAAAGCAAATCTTTTTAAGCCGAAATTTTCATAACGTTCTAAAATTTCTCCAATAACGCTTTCTTTGGTTGGCCAATCAAGATCCATAGAAATAGGAACAACTGTATATAATTCATCATTTTTAATCATAAAAAATCACTTCCTTTGATTGCATTATAGCACAAAGGAAGTGATTTTGCTTTAGTTTTTGAAACAAATATTTGAGAAAATGATATAAATTTAATTATTTTTATAAGTTTTAATACACCGGAATAAACAACGGTTTGTTGGAACACACTTTTAAGTCTTCTATTTGGTTTATTCGTTTTAGTTCAGATAAATCGCTGTTATAACGCTTTGCTATTTCCCAAAGGTTTTCATCTTCGTCTGGATAGTAAAGCACTACGGCGCAATCGTTTGGTTTTGATTTAGTTTTATTTTCAAGAATAAGTTCTACAAGCAGTGGTTCTTTACATTTTTGTTTTATTTGAACCGTTACCTTATACTCACAGCGGAATTCAAGACGGGAACCTGTAAGAATTGTGTAGGAAGAAGAAATAAGACTTAACTGTGTATGGCAGAAAATATCCTTAATACTTTTTGCATCATAAGCGCATTCTACAACAAAATCGGCGCTTTTTTCAAAATACGATACGTCATTATTGCTGTCATTCACAAGCAAACTAAGGGTAATTGTAGCATTTGTTGTAATTTTGCCGTTAGCATATTTACAATTATTAACCGTTGTGTCTACCCAATAATTTACAATATCGTTAAGGCTGTTTTCGGGAAAATCAAAACATTCCTTAAACATATATTCAGTATTTACTGTATCTACAAGATTTTCAAGCGCCACTTCGTTTTTAGTTAAAGTCAATTCGTGTTTTGTGGAAAATGCATCGCTTATTACAGGCACTTCTGCTTCGCAAAACGCCCTTGCAGAAACTAAAAGCTTTGCATTAAGTAAAATTTCACGGCATTCATTTGCTCCCTTTTTAGGACGAATTTCAAGAAAAGAAAGTTCAGAAGTCGCTTCAACACGGCAATCTTCGTTAACGTTTTCCAAATCTAAAAACTGACTGAACGGCAAAGTTGTTTTATAAGTATGATAACGGCTGTGAGATTTTGAACAATACATAACACATATTGATAGTTCACCTTTAACAGCCACCTTATTTTTCATAACCTTTACTTCATTTACAATTGAAACGGCATCGTACTGCAAAATACATTCAATTGGTTCTGCACCGCCTCCGATTTCTAATTCTTCTTCTATAAGTAATCCTTTTTCGGCAAGGCCCAAACTGTTAAGCGCGTTAACCACCTTACGGTTAATTTGAATTTCTTCGGGTTCTACTTCAGCAATTACTTCATGATTTTTACGAACAATAACGCTTACTTCAAGACAAAGCGCGCCGTGAATGTCTATTCGGCGTTCGCTAACGGCGCGGCAGTTAACGTATTCATTATTAACTTTTGCGCAGGCAAAGCCAGAAACAATATCACAATCGGCTTCAAAGGTTTTAGAAAACGGCGACATCTGTTCGTAATTATACACACAGCCCGAAGCATCGCAATACATAACGTTAACGGTTATATTGCCGTCTATTGTTACATTATTTCCGTTTATACTTTTAGAAGAAATACGTGGCGTTGCCTTGCACTTTAAAATTTTCATAATATCGGGGCAATAATCGGGCATTGTGAAGTCAATATCAAAGGGCACCTCGCCCTTTTTAGCAAAAACTGTTTCGTTTATACACACCGATTGCTTTACTGATTTATATTCCATAAAAAAATATCCTTTCTTCTATACTTTTGCTACATTGTATGAAAAGAAAGGATATTTTATTACCTATTTAAATTAAATTATTCGGTATTTTGTTTTTTTATTCCAAACATAAGTCTAAGTAATCCACCTAAAAATTTAGGACTTTTAATAAGTACAACTTTCATAATAATATCACCTACATTTAATACAGGATATACCCAATACTATAACAGTAACAGCGAGCGCCGCAATCAGTATTTCATTAGGACAAAAGCAGGAAAGCAATAACCCAAAAGCAAAAGCAATTGAAATTATTCCTTTGTTGCCGCTTCTTCTGTGCATTTTGCCACCGCCGTTTCTTTTATTCTGACCTATTACCAATATATCCCAAAACGCAAAAAAAGTTACAAAAAACTCGGCTTGACAAAACAGAAAAAAACATTTATAATTAATTGTAATAACATTAAAACGTCCTTCGGTTAATACTTTATTTAAGTTATTACGCCGAAGGTTTTTTTGCGGAGGAAAAAGTATGACTAAAGACATTCTTATTGTAGGCGCAGGTCCTGCAGGTATTTTTACGGCGCTTGAACTTGTTAAAAGCGGCAGTAAAAAAAGTATACTGATTGTTGAAAAAGGCGCGGCTATTGAAAAGCGCAGTTGCCCTAAAAGTAAAACCAAAACTTGCGTTAACTGTAAACCTTACTGTCACATAACAACAGGTTTTTCGGGTGCGGGTGCTTTTTCAGACGGTAAATTATCGCTTAGTTGTGAAGTTGGCGGTAATCTTCCCGAACTTATTGGCGAGGATTTAGCGCAGGAAACTATTGAATATACCGATAAAATATATCTTGAATTCGGCGCTGACCCACACATTGAAGGCGTTAGCAACCCCGAAGAAGTTAAAGAAATAAGAAAACGCGCTATTCAGGCAGGTCTTCGTTTAGTAGACTGTCCTATTCGCCATTTAGGAACCGAAAAAGCACAGGATATTTATTATTCAATAGAACAGTATCTGTTAAACAACGGCGTTGAAATGATGTTTGGTTACGAATGTACCAATCTTATTTTAGAAAACGGCGAATGTAAAGGCGCCGTTATAAAAAGTGCCGATGGCAAAAAAGAAGAAAAAATTCTTTCTGAACGCGTTATTGTTGCCACGGGCAGAAGAGGTGCCGAATGGCTTGAAAAACTCTGTGCCGAGCATAATATTGCACATGAACCCGGTACTGTTGACATTGGTGTTCGTGTTGAAGTAAGAAACGAAGTTATGGAAAAAGTTAACGAAGTTCTTTACGAATCAAAGCTTATTGGTTATCCAAAGCCCTTTAAAAACAAGGTTCGTACTTTTTGTCAGAACCCAGGCGGTTTTGTTAGCCAGGAAAATTACGATAACGATTTAGCCGTTGTTAACGGACATTCATACAAAGAACTTAAATCTAACAACACTAACCTTGCTATACTTGTTTCGCATAACTTTAAGGTTCCCTTTAATCAGCCTATTGCCTATGCGCAAAAGGTTGGCGAACTTTCTAATATGTTAGCTAACGGTCATATTCTTGTTCAGCGTTACGGTGATATTGTAGACGGCAAACGCACCTGGCAGAAAGAACTTTCTCAAAGTAACTTAAAGCCAACGCTTCCCGATGCCGTTGCAGGTGACATTACTGCCGCTATTCCCTACCGTGCAATGACTAATATAATTAATTTCATTGAAGCGCTTGATAAAGTTGTACCCGGATTTGCTTCTACCGAAACCTTACTTTACGCGCCAGAGCTGAAGTTCTACAGCAACCGTGTTAAGATGGATGAACACTTTAACACAAGCATTAAGGGTCTTCACTGCTTAGGCGATTCAAGCGGTTGGACAAGAGGTCTTATGATGGCGTCTGTAATGGGCGTTCTTATGGGAAAGGAGATAAACAAAAATTCATAAAGAATTTTTGTTTATCAATGAAATAAATCCTATAAAGGATTTATAATATATTTCTTCGTGATATAAAATATAAATCAAGCCAATAGATGCTTTCTATGGGCTTGATTTTTTCTTTGTCGAATAAAGTCTGCAGATTTGTCGAAGTTTGTCAATCGAAAATTCTTTACAAATTTGCAGTTTTGTGTTACACTAATTTTGCGACGTTAAGTTAATATTGTTTCCTTAAAAGACACGTGTTTTTTGCAAAAGCACACGTTCTTTGTTTTTGTCTTTTAAGGAGAAAAACTTAGCGTCGCGGCTAAGAGCTGTGTGTTTTTCGGTGCGTGGCTCTTGGCTGCGCACTTTTTTATTTTTATACGTAAGCTTACTAAAAATAACTAAAACGAAAGGAGAATAAAAATGCCCGATTACAAAAAGATGTATATTGAACTTTTACACGAAGTAGAAGAAACTATACAAAAACTAATTGCCGCACAGCAAAAATGCGAAGAAATATACATAAATTCAAGTGAAGATAAATAAATTAACAAACAAAACGGTTGAGAAAAGCGCTTTTCTCAACCGTTTTTATTTTACAGTTTAAATATATACCCCGCCGCTATACCAAGCACGGCAGAAAGGCAAATTATTAAAATGGGATGCACTTTTTTGAACTTAAAGGTAATAAACATACCAAGCGCAAAAATAAAAGCGCTTATATAAAAAGTGACGTCTTTAAATACCGCTAAATTAAAGCCGTTGGGAATAAACACGGTAGCGGCAATGGAAAGTATTGCCGAAGAAATTAATCCCACCACAGCAGGTTTTAAGCCCGACATACAGCCCATAACAATTTTATTTGTTTTAAACTTTTCGTAAACCTTTGCAACAAATAATATTACCAAAAAAGACGGCAGAACAACACCGAGCGTTGCACAGGCAGCACCTAAAATTCCGCCCATTGTAGAACCAACGTAGGTTGCCATATTAATAGCAAAAGGTCCCGGTGTTGATTCGCTTACAGCAACAAAATCAATAAGTGTTTGCTCACTTATCCAATTATGCGCAACAACGGCTTCTTTTATAAGCGGAAGCATTGCGTAACCGCCGCCAAAGGTAAAAGCACCTATAAGGAAAAAGGTATAAAACAGTTCAAAATAAATCATTCTGCCTTACCTCCCCTTTGCGCCAACATAAAGGTTGCAAGGCCGAACAAAGCGCAACCGATAATAACAAATATTACTTTTACGTTTAAAACGGCTGTGAATACAAAAGAAAGCGCCATAACAATATATGCTGCAGTACCTTTCGGCGATTGCTTATACATTTTAATAAGCGCTTTAAACAGTAAAGCCAAAACGCCTGCGCGTATTCCGAAAAAAGCATAACGTACAGCAGTAATTGAAGCAAACTCTTTAAGTAAGTACGCAATAATAAGAATGATTGTAAAGGAAGGCAGAACGGTACCGAGCGTTGCAAAAAAAGCGCCCCAAAAACCTGCTACCTTATAGCCAACAAAGGTTGATGCATTAATAGCAATAGGACCGGGTGTGGATTCGGCAATAGCGACAATATCTAAAATATCGCTATCCTCAAGCCAAGCGCGTTTATCTACAACCTCTTTGCCAATAAGCGAAATCATAGCGTAACCGCCGCCGAAAGTAAAGGCACCTATCTTAAAGAAGGTTATGAAAAGCAACCATAAATTTTTGTAGTTTATCTTCTTCACTTGCAGATTTTCCTCATTTCTTAAAGGATTTTATAGCGCCCCTTGTGTAAAGGGGAGAGGGCCAACAACGTTGGCGAGGGGATTGTTAGTGACTAATTCGCTCATTAACAATATTGTCGATATATTCACATACAAACCCAAAATTATTATTTACATAATTGTTAGGAATACGTATTACAGTAATACCGTATTGTTCAAGAAACTCAGTACGTTTTGTATCCTTTTCTATATTCACGGTATCATAGTGTTGTGAACCGTCAAGTTCAATTACAAGTCTTGCCTTTGCAGAATAAAAATCTGCAATATACATACCAATAGGCTTTTGCCTTAAAAATTTAACTGGATATGAACGAAGAAAGTCATACCAAAGGCGCCTTTCTTCTTTAGTCATATTTTTACGAAGATTTTTTGCAAAGGGAACTAAATTTTTGTTGTGTTTTCTTATCATAACAATCCCTCCACCGCGAATGCGGTCCCCCTCCCTTTACACAAGGGAGGCTATAAATACAACGTGCTTTTGATTATATCATATTCTGTCTTTAAATGTCAATACGTTAAAAGACCTTCGGTAAACCGAAGGTCTTTTAAAATTATTGTTCAAATAATACTGTTTTATTTGATTGCGGCGCATTACCAAAACGTATGCGGTCTACACCGTGGCTGCCTACGTTAAATACATCAAAGCAATAAACGTCTGCATTTTTAAGGTCAGTATTATTTCTAAGAGAACCGTCATAGCCCGTATCATCTGATACAGCACCGTATTCAAATGCTGATGAACCTGCATTACTTGCCGAACGTGAAGCAGTAATTATTACTCCCGTTTCACTGTCATAACCCATAGCGCAGTTATGAACGTGACCGCAAGAAGAAGCAACTACGTACGAACCGTAAGAAGAATAATCTTTGTTAATAACAAGTGTTTCTTCGTCACCTGCAAGTGAAGTGTAAGTGTAATTAATATTAACTGTCTCTTTTTTGTTAATTGCACTTATTACTGCGCGAAGATTTGTATTGAAAGCATTGTTCCAAACAGTATCGCCCGAATAATGTTCAACAATACTTGCGTGGTTAACAAAGACATACTTCCAACCATCTTCTTCTACGGTAAGCGCTTCATTAACAAGCCACTCTAACTGTTCGCCCGACTGTACATAATCACTTATATAGTTATCTATACAAATTACTCTTGTCTTCTTTTCTTCCAAATCGAAGTAGAAATACATTGATTCACCGTAGAACTTTTCATCGTATACAAAGTAATCTTTGCGGAATAGCGCCTGAGTTTGAGCATAGATTTCATTCTGCCAAACGCGAGCCTGATGTCCCTGTCCCTTGTTATGGTTGTTATCGTGGTTACCGCGAACAAACACAACAGGTTTTTCGCAGGGCGCAAGAGTATCGGTAACTATCTTCATATATTTATCATACTGAGCGCGTGTCTGATAACCTTCAACGGTATCACCGCCTATAACAAGGAAATCAATGTTATCATCGCTGTTTGCAAGGGTTACAGCATTTTTAATTGTTTGCTCTACATGACGCTGATAATCGGTAGTAGTGTTTAAATTACTAACGCCTTTGTCTATATGAATGTCGGTAAGGAAAATATAACTTACGTCGCCGTCGTGTTTAACCTCAGCCAACTCATTCTTTGTGGTTTGCATTTCGGCAAGTACGCTCTCACCGTAAATAGCATTTCTGTTATACTCAACAGATCTTGTTAACTGTTCGCTGTAGAATACGGTACCGTCGGTCATTTTAATAAAGCCTCTTGTTACAACTTCTCTGTTGTCATCGGTATTGAAACCTGTTATATAGTTAGAGAAAACAACGTTACCGTCTTTATACGACCAACAACTATTAAAATTATCTTTCTTGCTTACAACTAAATAAGCATTATCTTCTGTTAATTCTGCACCGTTTAATGATACATCCGAAGCAATATACATACCGCGTTCTGCTATAGTATAATTCTTACCGTTTACAACAACGTTTCCGTCTTCTTCTATATTATAACTAAAGAAGAAACGCATAGCCTGTTTATTTATTTCACAAGCAACTTCTTCGGTAAGTATTGCAGTTCCGTTGGCGAAGGCTGCTGTGGAAACTGCAACTGTGTCAATATATATAGGAGAAATGCAATTTGTTACTTCAATTTCCAAAGCCTCGCCAACAGCCGTAAAGGTATAGTTATAAGCCGTATAAGTATCTGCAGCAGCAAGGGTAATACTTTCGCCGTTTATGGCAATTACCGTATCACCTGCAGACTTATAGTAGAACATTAAGGAGTAGGTTACACCCTTTTTAAGAGCAACACCGTTTATAACACCGCTTAGTGTACCTACAGAGGATATTTCTAACGCTTTATTGCTTAAATAACCGCCGTCTACTACAGTACCAAGAGTTTGTGCCGCACTATCTTCAAATCCATAATAACTTACCTGATTAGCATTGTTTTCTACTATCTTTTCAATATCTTCATAGTAAACAACGTCTTCTCTTGGAACGGTTACTTCATTTTCGGTTTCAACAGTAAGAGATTTGTCGGTATACCACTTATTGGAAAGCGCTGTATAACCCGTGCCATCAGCATTAATTACATCTGCATTTGCGCTTATATTGGGAAGTGTTATTTTATCTCCTGCTCTATGGCTTTCTCTTGTTGCGGTGCCGTCATCAGCAACGGTAGTAACGTTTACAAAACGCTCAATAATTACGTTATCTACGTAAATATCACAACCCCACGTTGCGTTACCGCAAAGAACTAGCATTTCGGGAATGGGATTATACTTAGATGCTTTAGGCATTACGTCAGGCGTGGTTAGTTTAAGTTGTACGGTAGTCCAACCGCCTTCTTTAGTACCTAAAACCGTACCGCCGAAAACTACACTGCCGTTGTTAACACTTGCAACAGGCAAAAGGCCGTCGGTAACAGTTCCTGTTGAATCTTTACTGCTAAGCCCTTCAGCGTACTTGAATGAGCCGTTATAATAAGGACCGTAGCCTATATCTAAAAGTTTGGTATTTGAATATCCTGCATTAATTCTATCCTCTGAAAGATTTATCTTAACGTCAATATTAATAAGATAATCTGTAGCGGGATTTAAATAATAAAATTCATTATTAATATTAAGCGGATATGCATACTGAATATTATAGGTTTGAGTAGAGTTATTAACACTGAATACCTGACCGTATGAGCCGTTTACACCGCTGCCCTTACCTACGTAACGGTGACCATTCTCGCGGCCTGTATTAGCGCCGTTGGAATTTACACTGTATTCATTACCATCCTTAGCAGTAATGCTTACTCCATCATATTTAGTAGATAAAACTTCGTTTGTTTCAAAGTCAATCTTTGTAACAAAGGTAGCATCGCTCCACTTAGCATAAACAGTAACGTTATCAGTATCGCCGCAGAAGGTTTTCGGTGCAGGAATGGTAAGAGCTTCATCTAAATACCAACCCTCAAAATAGTAACCTTTTCTTGTAGGCGTAGGTAAAACATCACCCGACCAACCGGTTATTGTACCAGTTTCGGCTGCGTTCAACACACCGCCTGTTGCATTATAAAATGTTTTAACCTCTTTAATAACATTTATATAATCAATATAAATATTGTTATTATGTCCTGCATTACTCCAAAGAGCAAGATAATTACCATGAGTAACAAGCGCTGTTCCGTCATTACTTATTATATCAAAGGTATTATTTGTGATTGTATATTCACTTGTTGCAAGATAATATGTATTACTGTAAGAAGAATTGTACCAGATATCGTCATCTTTTGTATCGTTATAAGTAAGAGTTTGCCAAATTGTACCGTTAGGCAGTTTCTTCATACTGTCAAAGGTAACATCGGTAACAGCAGCAAGACTGTTGCTTCCCTCAAGCGGTATACTTTTTGCAGTAAAAGGTTTATCGCCAGCATCGGTTGATCTCCCTTTTTTACCAACAACGCCATCTGTTATTGAAGCGCTGGACTGATAGCCGCCACGACCGAAGTTTAAACGCCTATAATTTCCCGAAAGATCGTAATAATATTTAACATCTATCTTATAGTTAGCATTATTTTCAAGCACGTAAGGATAACCGTTTTCATCGGTAATAATAGCGGTAAATTCCTTTATAGTAGACCAGGTCTGAGTGCTCGGATTAACGTTAAGGTTCCATAAAGTATGAGAAACTCCTTCACCATCCTCTAAGATTTCAATAGTACCTGTTACAGATGGAGAATAGCCGCCGCGGACTGCCATTGGATAAAAAGAATTGCCCGCTTCGTCAATGCTCGTTTCATTAATATCAAATGCTGTTGCATCAGTAATTGAAAAATCGCTGTAAAATACGGTGGCATCCTTCCACTTAGCATAAAGTGTGGTGCCCGCAACGGTTGTGTTGCCTACTGCCTCAGTACAGTTTTTATCGGTATACCAACCGCCAAAGCGGTAACCGTTTCTTGTAGGATACGGAAGTTCTGCTTTGCTACCCGGAGTTACTTCTTCCTTTGCCTTGCCGTTAACAAGGCCTCCGTTAGCATCTAAAGTAACAAGATTGCTTATCCATTTAGCATAAATAGTCTTATTATCTACATCACCGTCTAACACATTATCTACAGGTATTGTACATTCAACATCGCTAAACCAACCGCCAAATGTGTAATCTTCTTTAGTAGGTGTAATATCAAATGTTTCACCCGACCAACCTGTAATTGTGCCTGTTGTCTTGCCATCTACAGTACCGCCGTTGGCATTCCAATTAGCATTAACTTCTTTAGTAATTCTTACGTAATCTAAGTAAACGATGGCGTCTTTACCCGTAAAGCCATTATAAAAAGCAAAATAGTTACCGTAAGTATAAGAAAAGGTCTTAGCATCATTCTCCAATGTAAATTTGTTATCTACTACCTCAAATTCAGAGGTTGGCAGATAACGGTTAGTACCTGAAGAAGAAAAATCGTACCAATTTTCACTTAATTTTGCATCGCCGTACACCGCTGTTGTGTAAGAGGTTATATTGGGCATATACCAAGCGTTAGAATGTGATGTGGTGGTAGCTGCGGTAAGACTGTTAGAGCCGCCATAAGGAATAGATACAGTTGTAAAACTATCCCCTGTTGAATCATCAAAACTTGTAGTATAATTAGCATTATGTACAGCACCTGTTGAAAGGTTGGTTGCGCTTTGGAAACCGCCTCGTCCGAACCAAAAACGTCTCCACGTTCCCGTGGTGTCAAAATAAAGTTTATAATCTATTTTATAGTTTGCATTATTTTCAAGTTCATAGGGAAAACCGTTTTCGTCGGTAAACACAAGGTTTTGAACGCCAACCTGTGCATAGGAATCAGTGCTGTAAACATTAGATAGTTTTAAAAGCGACGTATCATTTCCGGAAGCGTCTTTTAAAGAAACTAATTCAGAGGTTACGTTTGCACCGTAAGCAAGAACTGCCGTTAAGGGGGTAAAAGAATTACCCTTTGCATCAACCGAGCCAACACCCGAATTGTATGCAGTGGCATCATCTACAGAAAAATCGGTATAAAATACAGTAGCATCTTTCCACTTAGCATAAAGAGTATCACCGTCTACGGTAGTATCTCCCACCGCCTGTGTGCAATCCTCGTCGGTAAACCAACCGCCGAAACGGTAACCGTCTCTTGTGGGATATGGCAAATTCGCTTTTTCACCTGCCGTTACAGTAACAGTAGCCTTACCGTTTACTGTTCCGCCGTTAGCATTCAGCGTAACGCCTGTTTCTGCATTAACGGTAACAATAGGCGCAAAAACTAATGTAGACAGCACCATAGCGACCGCTAAAACAATACTTAAAAGTTTTTTCATAACAACTTCTCCTTTTTTATTATGTATTGTAAAGATTATACGGGATCAGTCCATATATCCTTATCTTCATAATCAATATCAGGTGTGGGTTCGGGATTAAGATTAATCAGTCCTGCAATATGCTTTTTAAGAAGCGCCAAATCAGCGGCGTTGGTGTATCCGTCACCGTCTACGTCGGAGGTATTGATAATACTACTTTCTAACCCCGCTATTTGCTTTTTTAACGCTGCTAAATCGGCAGCGTCTACCCCACCGTCGGAATTTATATCACCAATAAGTGATGCAAAAGTGCCAAATGAAACGCATAACCAAAGAATACAAATTAACATAAAACAACACAACTTTTTAATCATTTCAAACCTCCAAACATAACCAGTATATTTATAATGATATCACAAAATCATTATAATAAATATTAATATATCAATTACTTTTTATAAAATATCAACTTACAGTAACATAGTTAACACCAGTGAAGAGAATTGTTAAAACGATATTTATAATTTTTATAATACAATTACATCTTACAAAAATTATATTTAATTTTGCTAATTTTATATTATTATAATTTTTACAACAATAATATCAAAATAGCACTATGTTTATTAGAAATCTTATTGTAAATACAAAAAGTTTCAAATTAAAACATGATTTCTAAAACAAAACCCGTCTGTTTCTAAGAAACAGACGGGTTTTCGTTAAACCTAATTAATAGTTATATTTTTTTCTCTTTGTATAGGTTGTGTGGAGTGTTTCGTGAGCCTTATGGCAACCGAAGGATTCGAACCACTTGCCTTCACCGTAGAGAGCCTTAATTGCAGGAGATTCGTGAGACTTACGAAGTGTCATAGCTTCATCCTGATCATAAAGAGCCTTAGCGCGAACAGCCTTTAAATCAACTGTATCGCGTACATACTGAGGCTGAATAGGCTGACCGCCGCCGTTTACACAGCCGCCTGGGCAACCCATAATTTCAATGAATGTCCAACCGTCAGGATTACCTGCTTTAATCTTGTCCATAACTTCTTTAGCAGCCTTAGCGCCAGAAGCAACAGCAACCTTAATTTCGTTGCCAGCAAGATTTACAGATGCTTCCTTAATGCTGTCGGTACCGCGAACTGCCATTAAAGGAGCAACGGGTGTTTCACCGTTAAGCCAATCGTTAGCAGTACGGATAGCAGCTTCCATAACACCGCCTGTTGCACCGAAGATAACGGCTGCGCCGGTATCTTCACCCATAGGATCATCAAATTCTTCATCTGCAAGTGCAGTAAAGTTAATACCAGCACGCATAATCATACGGGAAAGTTCTCTTGTGGTAATAGCAATATCAACGTCTGCTACACCTGCGGCGTTCTGGTCTTCTCTGCCAATTTCGAACTTCTTAGCAGTACAAGGCATTACAGATACAACAACTATATTCTTAGGATCAAGACCAAACTTTTCAGCATAGTAAGTCTTAATCATAGCGCCTGTCATCTGCTGAGGAGATTTACAGCTAGATAAGTGACCAATCATATCACCGTAGTAATATTCGCAGAACTTAACCCAACCGGGTGAGCAAGAAGTAATCATTGGCAATGTGCCGCCGTTCTTAATGCGTTCAACAAGTTCGTTTGCTTCTTCAACAATTGTTAAGTCAGCGCCGAAGTTGGTGTCGAACACTTTATCAAAACCGAGTCTGCGTAAAGCAGCAACCATTTTGCCTTCTACGTTTGTACCAATAGGCATATTGAAGCATTCGCCCAAGGTAGCACGGATAGAAGGAGCAACCTGAACAACAACGTGTTTGCTTTCATCTGCCAATGCTTCCCAAACCTTATCGGTATCATCCTTTTCGGTAAGAGCACCTGTAGGACATACAGCAGTACACTGACCGCAAGAAATACAAGGAACGTCGTTAAGATTCATTTTGAATGCACAACCGATAGAAGTATCAATACCACGTTCGTTAGCGCCTAAAACGCTTACGTACTGTTCTTGACAAACAGCAACACAGCGACGGCAAAGAATACACTTATTGTTATCTCTTACAAGATGAGCAGAAGATACGTCAAGTTCATAGGTAGGTTTGAAACCGTCGAAAGTATCGGAATCTACACCGTATTCCATACAAAGTTTCTGTAATTCGCAGTTTGTAGAGCGAGCACAGGAAAGACACTTTTTATCGTGTGTAGAAAGAATAAGTTCAAGAGTAGTTTTTCTTGCTTTCTGAACTTTTTCTGTGTTTGTTTGAATTTCCATACCCTCGGTTACAGGGTATACACAAGCGGTAACAAGACCGCGTGCGCCTGTTGCTTCAACAACACAGATACGGCAAGCGCCGATTTCGTTAATTTTCTTCATATAGCAAAGTGTAGGAATTTCAACACCTGCTACACGGGCAGCCTCCAATATGGTAGAGCCCTTAGGTACGCTTACGGCAATGCCGTTTACTTTAACATTTAACATTTCCATTTTTTAGAGCTCCTTTCCTTACTGTTTTGAAACGGCCTTGAACTTACAGTTAGTTATACAAGCGCCGCACTTAATACACTTTGAAGGATCAATTTCGAACGAAGCGAGTTTATGACCTTCTGCAACGTAATCGGTTCTGAAGATGGTATCAACAGGACAGTTCTTAGCACAAAGACCGCAACCGATACATTTATCTTTATCAATAACGAATGTAAGAAGATTCTTACAAACGCCTGCAGGACACTTCTTATCAACGATATGAGCAATATACTCATCTCTGAAGAAGTTAAGTGTAGCAAGAACAGGGTTCGGTGCTGTCTGACCGAGACCGCAAAGAGAGTTCTGCTTGATGTAGTTACAAAGTTCTTCAAGTCTGTCAAGATCTTCCATAGTAGCATTGCCTTCGGTAATCTTATCAAGAAGTTCAAGGAGTCTCTTTGTACCTACACGGCAAGGAGTACACTTACCGCAGGATTCATCAACGGTAAATTCAAGGAAGAACTTAGCCATATCAACCATACAGTTGTCTTCGTCCATAACGATAAGACCGCCAGAACCCATCATACAACCAATAGCTGTAAGGTTATCGTAATCAACTTCGGTATCAATAAGCGAAGCAGGAATACAACCGCCAGAAGGACCGCCTGTCTGAGCAGCTTTGAACTTCTTGCCATTAGGAATACCGCCACCGATATCTTCAATGATTTCACGGAGTGTTGTACCCATAGGAATTTCAACAAGACCTGTATTCTTAATCTTACCGCCTAATGCAAATACCTTGGTACCCTTAGACTTTTCAGTACCCATAGAAGCAAACCACTCTGCACCGCGAAGAATAATTTGAGGAACGTTTGCAAAGGTTTCAACGTTGTTTTCAACGGTAGGTGCTTCGTAAAGACCTTTAACTGCAGGATACGGAGGACGCGGACGGGGTTCGCCACGGTTACCTTCAATAGATGTCATAAGAGCTGTTTCTTCACCGCAAACGAATGCGCCTGCGCCAAGACGAACATGCATATCAAAGTCAAATCCGCTGCCGAAGATATCCTTACCTAAAAGACCGTACTTTCTTGCATCTTCAATTGCTTTTTCAAGACGTTTTACAGCAATAGGATATTCAGCACGAACGTAAACGTAACCTTCGGTAGCACCAATTGCATAACCCGCAATAGCCATTGCTTCAATAAGGCAGTGAGGATCGCCTTCAAGTACGGAACGGTCCATAAATGCACCGGGGTCACCTTCGTCGGCGTTACATACTACATACTTCTGAGGTGCTTTATTGGGAGCACAAAGAGCCCATTTACGGCCTGTGGGGAATCCACCGCCGCCACGGCCACGAAGACCGGAATCGGTTATTTCCTTAATAACATCTTCAGGTGTCATTTCGGTAAGAACCTTACCAAGTGCTGCATAACCGTCCATAGCAATATATTCTTCAATATCTTCGGGGTTAATAACACCGCAGTTACGAAGAACAACACGGTTCTGTGTTTTATAGAAAGCAGTGTCGCTGAGTGCAATATTGCCTTCAGCTTTTTCTTCGCCTGTATCCTTGTAAACCAAACGGTCTACGATACGGCCTTTAAGAAGATGTTCTTCAACGATTTCTGCAACATCCTCTTTAGTTACACGGCTATAGAATGTTCCTTCCGGATAGATAATAACTACCGGACCAAGTGCACAAAGGCCGAAACAACCTGTTTGTACAAGTTTTACTTCTTCGGAAAGGCCGTTCTTTTCAATGTTTTCTAAGAAAGCCTTTTGAATTTCAACACTTCCGGAAGATGTACAACCCGTACCACCGCAAATCAATACATGCGCACGAATCATAAGTTAATTCCTCCTAATTAAAGATCTTTATCGGTAAGTGTAAATTCAGTAACAACCTTACCGCCGTTTAAGTGTTCTTTAGCTACGCGAGCAGCCTTTTCTGCATCCATTTTTACATAGGTAACTTTATCTTTACCGCCTTCAAAAACCTCAACAATAGGTTCGAACTGGCAAAGGCCTATACAACCTGTCTGCGAAACACTAACCTTGCCTGAAAGGCCTAATTCGTTAACCTGTTCAACAAGAGCCTGAAGAACGGGACGAGCGCCTGCTGCAATACCGCAGGTAGCCATACCTACAACCACGCGAATTTCTTCTCCGCCTTCACGAAGAACAACTTTATTCTTCATTTTTTCTTTGATTGCCTGTAATTCAGCCAATGATTTCATAATTAATCTCCCTTTCTATATAAATTGTTAATTAATGCTAAGTTAAAACTAATTTATTTCAAGATACCCTTCTTTTAAGTATCCTTCAATCCATTCAATTACCTCAAAGCTGTTAAGCGGAACGCCGTCAAGGATTTCCCTTATTTGCCTTGTGTCAAGCGATACTGTTTTTCCGTTCTTGTTGTGTGTAAACAAAAAGTCGGTATCGGGATGCCCTTGAATAAGGGTTGTGATAGTGGAAACAATATCACCAAGAGGTGTATAATCAATGTGATTCTTATAAAATGTACCGCTTATTACGGTGCCGTGATTTTCTGCGTTATCCTTTTCACTTACAGAAGACAAAGTTATAAAACCGCCTGTTTGTTCCGCCGCCATTTTAAACAGCGGTATTCCAAGTCCCACTTTTCTTGTAGTCCTTGTTGTATAAAACGGGTTTTCAACCGAAAGCAGAACTTCCTTTGTCATTCCGCAACCGTTATCCTTAACGGTTATAACAAGAGAAGTATCGGTCTCATCTAAAGTAATCTCGGTAAGAGAAGCTTTGGCTTTCACCGAATTTTCAACTATATCGAGAATATTTAAAGACAATTCTTTCATACTTGTCCTCTCAGTTTCTTAAAAAGGCATTTTACTATTGCTTCACTGTCGTTTTCGTCGGCATCAAGCGTTATAAATGAATTCTTTTCGCTTATATCCCAAAGATAATGGGCATCTGAACTTACTAAAAGATTATTGCAATCAAGCCCCGAAAAACGCGAATACTCGCTTAATTTTGAAGCATCATGCACTTCAGCAAATTTAAAACCCAAATAATCGGGAAATGCACCAAGCACACTGCTTACGCTGTTTGAGGTTCTGTCAATATGAGCAGGATAACATACTCCGCCGTACTTTTGTACCAACGCGGGAGCATCGTCAAGAGAAAGCATAACTGCATTTATAAGTAAGTTGCTCTCACTCGCCAAAAAGTTATCCTCATCATCAACGATAAGTTGATTTCCGAAAATTTCGGGCTCGTTAACATAAGAAATACGGAGTTTATTAATCTCTGTATCAAAATCCATAGCGCCTTCAAGAGTTTCAAAAAGACATACGGCGTGTATATCTTCCGAAGTGGTTAACTCCATACCGCATATTGCGGTAATGTTATGCCGTTTTGCCGCCTTTAAAAAAGCGGGACAGTTTTTAGCAGAGTTATGGTCTGTAAGCGCCATAATCGACAAACCGTTAAGTTCACCCATTCCTGCAATGCTGTTTGGAGTTGAAGAATCATCTCCGCAAGGAGATAAACAGGAATGTATGTGCAAATCGTAGTAAAAACGATTCATAGCAGTGTACCGAGTGTCACGCAAAGCGAATAGGTGTCCTTTTCACTGCCCAGAATATTGATTCCTTTAAGTTTTGCCGCTTCAATAACGTCGTTATCGGGAACAACATTCTCGGCAAGAATAACACACGAAACGTCAATTAACGAAGCAACCGCAACAACGTTTACGTTTGTCATAATGGTGACCCAGATATCAGAATCTTTTGCGCGTCCCATAACCCAACTAAGCAAATCACCGCAATAAACCCCGCCAATTTCCCTATCTTCATCAGATAAAAGAAAAACGTTAAGGTTTGCCTTTTGCAATAGTTCTTTTACGGTCACGTTTTATCACCCTTTATTTTTTTAATTTTAAAATAGGACAGTTTTCAATTTTTGCGTTACCTCTTACAATATCTTCGGCAAATGCGCGGCAATTAGGTGCGCCGCAAGAGCCGCAGTCAGTTCCGGGAAGTTGTTCTTTTAACTGACTGATTTCACCCATCATACGAAGCGATTCAGCAAAACTGTCACTAAGTTTTGAAATAGGTCGGTATGAAGGGAAAGTTTCAAACAAACATTCTTCGGGAATACTTAAATCGCCCTTTTCTATGTTATTGCACGAAACCGGTAAATAACGCTTTAAAGCACGAAGCCTTGCTTTTGCAATAAACGGGTTTTGAATATTCATAACACCGCCCACGCAACCGCCTGTACAGGCATTAAGTTCAATAAACTCAAGATTAGGAATACTGCCGTCTTCAATTTGATCAAGAACGTGTATGCAGTTTTCAATACCGTCAGCCGCAAGATAATTCTCATTAAATATTGCGGTAGATTCGCCGCCTGAAGACGCCCAACCTATGCCAATCATACCTGAATTAGATAAGGAGTTGATTTCATTATCTTCCCGCATTTGTCCTATAAGTAAAAAGTAAAGGTCGTTAATAGGAACAACAACATCTACTTCACTTTTGTAATCTGCAAAACCGTTATTTACATAACTTGCCTTTGCAGGGCACGGTGAAATAAAGAAAACACCTATATCTTCTTTCTTTAGTTCAGGATGTTCAGCAAGAGCTTTTCTTCTTGCAAGACGAGCCGCTACTTCCATTGGCGGAAGCATATGAATTATGTTGTCAGTAAGCGACGGGAACCTTAAAGCTATAAGCCTTAAAATTACGGGACAGGCAGAACTGATTGCAGGTTTTCGTACACTTTCGTTCTTAAGATAATTCCTTGTGTAAGCCGTAACAAGTTCGGCTGCCGCAGAAACTTCAAAAACATCATCGAAACCTATTCTCAGTAAACCGTCAAGAACGTAATCCACATCTTCTAAATTCTCAAACTGACCGTAAAGACTAGGCGCAGGAAGAGCAATCTTCCATTTATAGTCATTAAGTTGTTCAAGACTTCCGCAAACCGCTTTTTTTGCTTTTTGCGGACAAATGCGGATACATTCACCGCAATCTATACAACGGTCGCCGTTGATAACCGCATGTCCTTCGCGTATACGTATTGCTTCGGTTGGACAATGTCTAAGACAGGTTGTACAACCAATACATTTACTCACATCGAGATAAACCGAATGCTTATACGAATTCATAACTACCTCACCTGTGAAATAATATTAAATGTTGACTTTCATTATAATGTCGGTACCCTTGCCAACTTCGGAAATAATTTCCATTGAATCGGTGTATCGCTTCATATTGGGAAGCCCCATTCCGGCGCCGAAACCCAAAGAGCGCACCTTATCGGTTGCGGTAGAGTAACCTTCTTGCATTGCTTTTTCAATGTCTTTAATGCCCGGTCCGTTATCCTTAAGCCTTATGGTAATACAACTTTCATCTACAGTAACAAAAGCCTCGCCGCCACCGGCATGTATAACCATATTGATTTCACCTTCGTACATAGCAATTGATACCCTGCGAATTATTTCGGGGGAAATACCAATTTGACGAAGATTTTTCTTAATCTTAACCGAAGCCTGACCTGCAGACGTAAAATCGCTGCCGTCAACTTCAAAACGGAAGGTTAAAGACTCGCTCATTCTTTTGCCTTATTTCCTACAAGGCCACCGGTATACAGAATACCGCAGGCATCGTACATTCTTTTTTTGGTAGCAAGTAAAACTATACCGCTTTCCTTTGCTAACTCAATCATTTCCTGACTTGGCATTTTAGAACGAACAAAAACAATGCAAACCATATCCATCATAACGGCTGTTCTTACAACCTGTGGATTAACAAGGCCGGTCAACAAAACAGCCTGATCTTTAACATACGCGAGCACATCACTCATCATATCGCTGCCACAAGCAGAATAAACGTGATTACCAAGTAAATCCTCGTTACAAATAACTTCTGCTTCAAGCAGTTCTTTCATTGTGCTTATCTTCATAAAATTACTGTCCTTTTCGAATAACTAATCAGTTACTGTACTTAGCTATGATACCGTCAATATCATCTACAACCAAACGGCCGTAAACGTCTTCATTAACGGTAAGAACCGGAGCAAGACCGCAAGCGCCTATACAACGGCAAGCGGTAAGAGAAAACATACCGTCGGGTGTGCACTCTTCAGCGCCTATACCTAACTTTTCTTCTAATTTTTCCATAAGCTCACCTGCACCGTTAACATAGCAAGCGGTACCCAAGCAAACGGAGATGTTGTACTTTCCTTTGGGAGAAAGAGAAAACTGTGCATAGAATGTAGCAATACCGAAGATTTTCTCCATCGGTACATCCATTCCCTCAGAGATCATTTCCTGAACCTCTATTGGCAGATAACCATAGATGTCCTGTGCCTTCTGCATAACACTGATAATAAGACTCTTATCGTGTTTGCTGGCATCAATAACCTGTTGCAACTGCTTTTCCTGTTCTGCTGTACCCTTAAAAGGAAGCGTGCTGAGTTTCTTTTGCATTTACAAATCCTCCTTATGCAGAATATTAGTATGACATTTCAAAAGAATATCATATACCAATTAAAGAGTATAACATATATAAAAACAATTTTCCACCTTTTTTTGATAAATTTTTAACAATTTTTCAAAAAAGTTTTTTATGCCAAAAAAATTCTTTAGATTAATGCAAATTTATTGTTGACATTTTGCTTATTTGTGTTATAATGAATTTTGCTGATTTGGGGCATTAGCTCAGTTGGTTAGAGCTCCCGGCTCATAACCGGTAGGTCCGGGGTTCGAGTCCCTGATGCCCCACCAGTTTTTTTAATTTTCCAAATCAGCAACTATTATTTAGGGGTATGGTGTCAATGGTAGCACACCGGTCTCCAAAACCGTTTGTGAGGGTTCGAGTCCTTCTACCCCTGCCAGAAAAAAGCATCGACTTTGTCGGTGCTTTTTTCAACTAAATCCACCCTTGCGGGTGGGTGAAATCGTGTTTGACGATGAAATCCAACTTCGTTGGGTGAAATCCGCCTCGACGGCGGATGGGTGGATTTAATTTCATCTGAGGCAAATCCGAAGATTTCATCAGCGTTAGCTGATTTCATCCTTGCGTCAGCAAGGATTTCATTTTCTGTAAGAGTCCGAATTCATACGGAAAATCGTTAAAATATCTTTTTCGTAATGAATAATGAATAATTTTGGTGTCGGCGTTGCCGACGAAATATAAATGATATGTAGTGCTTCGAACGTATAGAGCAAAAATTGAAAATGCATAGAATTTCTTTTTCTATTAAAATTTTTTAAAATTTTTTCAAAAAAATTATTGACTTCAGTGCGTTGAAGTGATAATATATCTTCATAAAATGCGTTTGAGCAAGAACAAGTAAGTTTATGTGAACCCTTTCAGAGAGTTGTCGGTTGGTGCAAGGCAACAGGATAACTTAAACCGAATACATCTTGTTAGCAGTGCACCGAACAGTTTTTTAGTAGGCTGCAACGGGAGTTCCCGTAACAGAACAAAAGTGTTGTTAGACACTTGTTAAGGCCGTTTTTGTGAGAAATCGGTAAATAGAGGTGGTACCACGGGTTATCTCGTCCTCTGTATTCTTTATTTTGGAATACAGAGGGCTTTTTGTTTTTGAGAACTTGTATTCCACAAAACCTGGAGGTAAAAAATTATGACAAACGCACAACTTTACACCATTGTTGCCCTTTGCGCTTATGCAATAGCAATGGCACTTGTAGGCTGTATTAGTTACGGCAAATCAAAAACTCTTGACGGTTTTTTAATAGGCGGAAGAAACATAGGCGCCTGGGCAACTGCCTTTGCTTACGGAACTACTTACTTCTCTGCTGTTGTATTTGTAGGCTATGCTGGTCAGCACGGTTGGAATATAGGCATTGGCGCTATATGGATTGGTATTGGTAATGCCGTTTTAGGCTGTTTGCTTTCTTGGTTGCTTTTTGCAAACCGCACAAGAAAAATGACCAAAAAATTAGAAGCAAAAACCATGCCCGAATATTTTGAAAAAAGATATGCTAGTGTGGGTATGAAAATATTTGCCGCTGTTATTATATTTATTTTCCTTGTTCCCTATTCTGCCGCAGTTTATAAAGGTCTCGGTTCACTTTTCAGCGCTGTTTTCCCAGGTGTTCAAACATGGGTATGGATGCTTATTATTGCTTGTCTTACCGCAGTTTATTTGGTAGCGGGCGGTTATATTGCAACGGCTTACACAAACCTTATTCAAGGCGTAGTTATGATTGTTGGCGTTGTTTGCCTTGTTATCGCAGTGCTTTCACACGACAGCGTAGGCGGTATTTCGGGGCTTATTGAAAACTTAAGCAAGTTTGAATCTTTACCTAATGACCCCAACCCCACTACCGGTGTACAATTAACAAGCGCTTTTGGTGGTTCTTCATTTAAGTTCTTATGTTTTAACATTATGCTTACTAGTTTCGGTACTTGGGGACTTCCGCAGATGATAGGTAAGTTTTATGCTATTAAAGATACCGCAGCAATTAAGCGAGGCACAATTATTTCTACTATATTCTGTGTAATTATAGGTTGCGGCGCATATCTTATAGGAAGTACTTCTCGCCTTATTCTCGGCGGTCAACTTCCCGAAGGCGGAATTGACGCTGTAATTCCCACTGTTCTTATGGAAGTTTTAGGCGGCGGAACGTTAGGTGTAATTCTTCTTGCAATTATTATGATTCTTTTACTTTCGGCATCTATGTCTACACTTGTTGCAGTTGTTTTAACCTCGGCTTCAGCGGTTGCAGTTGACCTTATTCCTTCAATAAGAAAGAAACAAACAAACCCCGAAACCCAAATGCTTTTAACAAGACTTCTTTGCCTTGCATTTGTTGCCTGTTCCTTTATATTTGCAACCAGAAATATTCCTATTATAGTTAACCTTATGTCATTTTCCTGGGGTGTTGTTTCGGGTTGCTTTATAGGTCCGTACATCTGGGGACTTTTCTCTAAAAAGATTACCAAAATCGGCGCGTTTTCCGGTATGTTAGCAGGTTTACTTACCGTTGGTATTTCAACACTTGTTATTTCCCTTAATTCTAATTTTGGTGCGGCTGCGGCAAAATCTCCCGAAATGGGGGTTGCCGCTATGGCAGTTTCAATAATTATCGTTCCTCTTGTAAGCGCCTTCACAAAAAACAAAGATACAAAAAGAATAGACGAAATTTTTGCTTGCTATAAAGAAAACTGATTTTTTTAATCCCCGAAGAATTAAATGTTGTTCTTCGGGGATTATTATGTTATACTTTTAAAAACAATACATATAATGGAGTATTTTATAATGTATGAATTAATTAATGTTTCAGGAAACAGTTATTATTTTGAATGCCCTGCCAAAATTGGTCTTGTTAAATTAAACGACACCGAGGTTATCTTAATAGACAGCGGTAATGATAAAGATGCCGCAAAAAAGATAATGAAAACCATTACGGCTAATAATTGGACCGTTAAAGCAATTTTTAATACTCATTCACACGCCGACCACACAGGCGGAAATAAACACGTACAAACCGCCACCGATTGCAAAATTTATGCAAACGGAATTGAAGCGGATTTCGCTAACCACACTATTTTAGAATCGGCTTTTCTTTACGGTGGTTTACCATTTAGTGAATTAAAACATAAGTTTTTATACGCAAACGAAAGTAACGTTTTACCGCTTAAAAAAGAAAACTTACCGCAAGGTATTGAAATTATTAATTTATCGGGTCACAGTTTTGATATGGTTGGTTTTAAAACAAGTGATGACGTTATTTATCTTGCCGATGCGCTTTCAAGTAAAACTACGCTTGAAAAATATAAGATAGGATATATTTACGACATTGAAAAGTATTTGCAGACACTTGAATACGTTAAAACGCTTAACGCAAAGGTATTTGTTCCCTCTCATGCAGAGCCAACCGATAACATAACAGAACTTGCCGATATAAACATAAACAGTGTATTGGAGATTGCCGAAAAAATATGTTCGTTTTGCAAAACTCCGCTTACTTTTGAAGAGCTGCTTAAAAAACTTTTTGATGAGTATAACCTTACACTTACGCATCAGCAGTACGTACTTGTTGGAAGCACGGTTCGTTCGTATCTAAGTTATCTTAAAGACAGTAAAAAAATTATACCTGAAATTTCCGATAACCGTATTATTTGGAAAACAATTCTATAGAAAAAAAGTCTGAACAAAACTGTTCAGACTTTTTTATTAGTGAATGTTGCAAACTATTTTTAAGGTATTAACCCCTTCTGCAACTAATTTATCCCAATAAACTTCACCGTATTCACTTACATATTCATCACCGGAAATATGATGGGTTCCATCGGTATAAAGGTCAATTATAAGTTGCTCGGTTTGCGTGTCAACGCTAAGTGAGAAATCGTAGGTACAACTTGCGTTTTCAGGACGAATCTGCAGATACCGATATTTTTTAGTGCCATCGTATGTAATGCTGCCGCTTCCCTGTCCGTCAGGCGTAAAGAAGACAATGGGAGTATTATCGTTATCTCTTACGTTAATACCCGTAAAGTTAATATCTCCGTTAAGCGAAGCATAGAAGTTTTCTGCCGCCTCTTTACCAAAGATATTATTGTTAAGCTGTGTATAGTGCATATTACCTGTACTTAATACACCCTTAATAGACGGCACCATATCCCAGTTACCGCCCCATACTGACTCGTTTAAGCCGGTTTCTGCAAAGGTATTTACAACCTTATTACAGGTTTCGGTATACCAAGATACCATAAATACGTCGTCGCGCTTGGAAGCGATTCTATATTGTGCACGTTTTGCGTTGGTAGAGTTACCGCTTTGCCACCACTTACCCGCAGAATGTGTGGTATTGGTGCAAGAGCGAACTGCAATAATTGTGCCGTACTCAAGTCCGGGACAATCGTTCATAAGATCGTTATGCATCTTTGTATAATATTCATCATAGAGCGCATCGCTATAAATAGTTGCATTATCTGCGGTTAATTTTTCTTCACTTTCGCCTTGATTCCAAGCATAAAAGGCAGTAGCAATATCGTAGTTTTCTTTAAGAGCTTCATAGGTTTCGTTAAATGCGGTTACGGCTCTATCGTACAAATAATAGCCGTTATCGTAGCCCATATCGCTTGAATCGCCCGAAAGTTCTTTATAGTGCGACATATTGGTGTTTGCATCCTTTTGCCACTCAGCAAGCGAGGTAGCGCCCTTAGCAAGACGTAACACAACCACTCGCTGACCTGTAAGTTCGTACCAACGTGCAGCATAAGCAGGAGAAAATCCGCCTATAGTTCCAACAAAATTAGAAGAATATTCGTAAATTGGAGAAAGCGAGGTAACAGCGCCTTTTTCAGACATATACACTGCGCCGTAATCGGTTGTTGTAGGTAAGGCGCTTAATTGCCATAATCCATTAGTACCCGAGGCAAGACTCTTTTCTTCGTTATAGCCAGAGTTATGCGCATTAGACTGACCTATAACAAGCATAATTGCTATTTTTTCTTTTTCTGCAGACTTTGGAGTATCCATATCAATAGCCTCTTTTATATCAGCAACGCTTAATGAAACTGTTTCGGTATAGCATACGGTATTATCATCTAAAACAACATAGCCTCTGAACTGAATTTTTCTTGCATCACCTATTTCTAAATCAGTAACACGAGCGCTAAACGTGACCTTACCTGTTGATTTGTCTAACGCCCAACAGTTATCAAGATTTTTATAATTGTGAATACCGTAAACTCCGTATTTACCAACTGCATCGAGCACAAGGTTAGCCTCGCTTATACCGTCGGCTTTAAAAAGCACACCGCGTTCCTTAACAATATATTTATTACCCTTGGTATCGGCAATTTTGCCGTCTGCATCAAGTGTATAGCTATAGTATACTCTTATTGCCTGTTCGTTTGCTTTTGTTTCTGCTTCTGTTGTTAATATAGAAGCACCACCGTATTCAAAATCAACGTTTGTAGAGACTTCCTTTACAGAAATATTACTTATAGCCATGTAAGAAAGCGCTGTTTCTAATGTTTTGTCTTTCGGGCCGCTAAAGGACGATCCAACAAAGAAGCAAGGCAAAATACTGCTTCCGGGATTTTCGGGAACATAAACAGTATAAGAAACTGTAACGGGTTTTGTAAATGCTTCGGTAAAACTGTAAAGCGAAGTATATTGATCGGAACTTGTGTTGGTCTGGCTCTTATTATATCTTTTATCCATACCGAAGCCAATGCCGATACTACCGCTTTCAGCATCCATTTTGGGCACGGTAAAGGTAACGCTTATTTCATAGGTTGATGAAGGTTTTGGAGTTGCAACATTGCCTGTTTGAGAATCAAAAAGAATTGCGCCTCCACCTTGGCCCCATGTACAAGAGTTAGTTAATATAAGTTCGTTATTTGGATTTTCAACATTTTTTGAACCGCTATCTTTATAGTTGTAGCCACCCGCAGAAAAGCTTGTAAGGGGTTCGCCTTTATATTCGGTATAAATGTTTAGTTTTTCAAACTTTTCAGGCCATGAATTATACTCTTTATCTACAACGTAATCAACGAATTTCCCATAAAGAGTAATATCTTCAATTCCTAAATAAAGGGAATTGTAGGGTACGGTTAGTTCTTTATCGATAAACCAACCGTAAAAAGCCTTATCTTTAACACCGTTTTTACCGTCCCAAATCTTTGAAAGCACAGCCACTTTGCTTTCCCTTACTGTATCTTCACCGTTTTTATAGGTAACGGTAATTTTTGAATCATCAGGAATTAATTTACCGTAAACGTTTAGTTCTTGTTTATCTACATAAGATTTAGCAGGCTTTTTCAAGGCTTTGTCTGAGTACCAATTCACAAATATTAAACCTTCGGGAGCAATATCCTTTTTAAGTTCACCGCCAATAACGGCTCCATCATCTTTAAGCAACAAATCATCCCCATAATAGTAATTTACAACCGCAGGAGCGCTGTAATTCTTTTCGTAAATTTCAATTTCTCTTATAAGAAGCTGTGTTTCAACTCCGTCTTTCTTGCCTGAAAAATTAAACACCAACGAAATCGCAGGGACAAAACCGTTAAAATCATTCGTTTTTAAAGTATAAGTAATTGTTTTCCACTCGGTTGTAGCAGCGTTAATAATTGTTCTGTAATAACCGCCATCTATAAAAGAGTTCCATTGATAATCGGTTGTAATGCTGTTTTCATCACGTTCCGATATACTCGCAACGGTCTGAGCAAACTTGGAAGGTTCTTTATTATTAAGACGTGAATCAAGATTTATACCCGAAACAACACCAAACGCTATGTTGTTTGCATATTGCGGAACCTTGTAAGTTATGGTTATGCGGTATTCAGTAGCCGCTTTAGGCTGATAAGCAATGCCGTTTTCGTCCGCCAGAATTAAGGTTTTATTCTGTCCCCAGTTTGCTGCTGTAGAAAGCAATAAAGCGTTATAGCCATCCTCTATAACCTTATTTGCAACACCGTAGCCACCGCTGATATTTGAAAGCGCTGAATAGTTCTCGCCGTTTTTGTCTACACTTGGCAAATACACCTTACCCGCAGTATAGAATTTGTCGAAATCCAAACTTGCGAACTCCATACCCGGATAATCCATCAGGTGCGCGTAAAAGGTGTTTACACCGTCTTCTAAGGTTATACTTTCAACAAAATCACCGTCTTTATCGGTCCAACCCGCAAAGTACTTACCTTCAGGAAGATTTTGAGGCATATAGTTTGCTGTATAAAGGTCACCGCCCGTAACACCCGTTACGGTTTTTTCAACAGTATTTCCAACGCGATATTCAACGCTTGCTTCACCGGGAGGCGGTGTGTATCCGTCAACCGTAATAGTTATACTTTTAATAAATAACTCATCAGAAGCGCCCAAATTCAAGCCCATCATAGCTACAGGCAAATATCCGTTAAAATCACCGGTTGTTACGGTATATACGCTTGTCTGCCACTCTGTGCTTGCGGCGCTTATATACCACTCCCAATAGCCGTTGGTATTCCAGTTATAGTTCCATTTCTTTTGCATAGAACCATCGGTAGTTTCACTAATACTTGAAACCTTTTGAACGTATCGGTCAGCCAATCCAACGCCGTTTCGCTTTTCATTAAGCAATCCGGTAACCACTTCCATTGTAACGTTGCTTTTAAATACAGGCTTTTTATAGGTAACCGCAATATTATATTTTGTTGCGGGTTTTAGTTGAACGGTCGCACCCGATTCATCTACAAAGGTGAATATTTCACGACTTGACCAAGCGTTTGAATTGTAAAATCTTGTATACGTTTCGTTATTTTCGCTAACGATTTGTTTAATTAAATAACCGTTTGAAACAGACACATAATTTGAGTAGTTTTCCCCGTTGACATCAAACGAAGCAAGTGCGCCGTAACCCCTACCTGATAAATCAACGTTTACTTTTTCGGGATAATTTTTATAACAAGCAACAAGTTTATTTTCACCGTTTTTCAAAGTAATGCCGTTTTTTAGCACAAAGTTGCCCTCAGCATCCTGCCAGCCAGCAAAATACTGTCCTTCGAGAATTTCTGCACTTGGAATACGGTCAGGCAAATATATATCTCCGGCAACAAGGTTACTTACCGTTTCTTCGGCTGTTTCGCCTATATAATAGGTAACGCTTGTATCCGTTTCTGCCGAAATTGGCAAAACAATGTTACAAAGAATAAAAGCAATTACTAAAAGTACACTTAAAACTTTTTTCCACATAAATTTGTTCCTCCAAAAAAGATTTGTGCGCTACTGCAAATATTATAGGATAAAGAACATTCTACAACGTTTACAGATATTTATTTTATTTTATCATAAATACAAAGAATATGCTATCAACATTTTACGGTATTTATTAGAAATCTTAATTTTTTTTAAAACATTACTAATGAAAATGTTGTAAAAAACTTATCAAAATATAACAATCCTATTATTTGTTAATTGCCACTTGAAATCCAAAACAAATATGGTATTATTTAAATGCGGGGTGATTATTTATGTTAAAAGGAACGGAAAGCTTAATAAACTACATAATTTTTGAAGATGAAATTGCAATTTATTGGGATAAAGAATGGGATTTGCCTGACGGTGTTATTTATACTGTTTCGCTTAACGGCAAAGAAATTGCAAAAACCGATAAAACACACTACGAAATAGAATCTCTTAATGCCGATACAGACTATACCGTTTGTGTTGCAAGACTTGATGATAAAAGCGTGGCTACTGTGTTATTTGAAGCCACACTTCATACCGAACCAACAAAGCAAAGAATTGACGTTACAAAACCGCCTTACAGTGCTGTAGGCGACGGTGTTACCCTTAACACCGAAGCGATTCAAAGAGCATTTGGCGACTGTAAAGAAAATCAAACGGTATACTTCCCTAAAGGAATATATATGACGGGTGCGCTTGACGTTCACAGTAATACAGAAATTTATCTTGATAAAGGCGCTGTTCTGCAGGGTACAAGCGAAGTTAGCGACTACGCACCAAAGGTACTAAGCCGTTTCGAAGGCAAGGAAATGATGTGCTACCGCCCTCTTATTAATATGGGAATTATGGACAAAGACGGCGGTTATAATTGCAAAAATATTGCTATTCGCGGCGGCGGTACTGTTAGTGGCGGCGGTGAAAAACTTTGTTGGGCAGTTATTGAAAGCGAACGTGAACGCTTAAAAGATTTTCTTGCTGAAAATGCCGATTACGTTAAAACCTGTGAAAACGACAATACAATACCAGGCCGTGCAAGGCCAAGGCTTGTTTCTATGAACAACTGCGAAAACGTTGTTCTTTCTAACGTTACTTTCCAATACGGCGCGGCTTGGAATATTCATTTTGTTTATTCTAAAAACGTTATTACTTACGGTTGCACAATAAAATCGCGCGGAGTCTGGAACGGCGACGGCTGGGACCCTGATTCAAGTGAAGATTGCACTATCTTTAACACCTATTTTGATACACACGATGATTGCATAGCAATTAAATCGGGCAAAAATCCTGAAGGCAATATTATTAACCGCCCTACTAAAAACATTCGCGTTTTCAATTGCGTTGGTAACAATGCTGTTGCTATGGGAAGCGAACTTTCGGGCGGTATTGACGGCGTTTACGTTTGGGATTGCGAATTTTCAAACGGTGAAGCGGGCTTCAGAATTAAAACAACACGTAAACGCGGCGGCTTTGTCAGAAACGTAAAAGTTAAAAATTGCAACACCAACGAAATCAGACTGTACTCGGGTTACACCTGCAACGACGACGGTGAATCTTCAGGCCAATTAACCATTATTGAAAACATATATTTTGAAAATATAGGTTTGAACGGCATTTCGGTTTTACCCGACGGCAGCGGTATAGTACTTATTCCTTATATTTATCTGCAAGGCTTTGAAGAACCTGAACGTTATATAAAAAATGTAACTCTTAAAAACATTACAATGTATACAAGCGCAGATAAAAATTTCCCACCATGCACTTTTGAAAACGTGAAAAACTTAAACATAGAAAACTTAAATTACTATGAGGTTTAAAACAATGAATATAGAACCGCTTAATATGTTAGATTTTAACGCTTTTAAAAATCCATCTAAAGAAAATAGTGTTATTTACGGCTGGATATGGAACTCACCCTTAACAAAAGAAAGTATTAAAAAGCAAATTGCCGAATTTTCAAAAGCCGGTATAACGGGACTTTACGTGCTCCCCTTGCCCTATGATTTTCGTCCCGAAAGAATACGCACTTTTTTACATCCGCAGTATCTTAGCGAGGATTACTTTAATCTGCTGCGCTTTGCTTACACCGAAGCTAAAAATCAAGGCATACAACTTTGGATATACGATGAAGGCGGTTGGCCTTCGGGTGGTGCTTGCGGCAATACCGCAAGAGAAAACCCCGCTGCTGTCGAAACAGTTTTAAGCAAGAACAACGTTACTTTAAACGTAGGCGAAACCTATTCCTTGAAGCAAGACGTTTGGGCTTTTATAGGCAAAGAAAAGGTTATTGATAGTTTTACTGCAAAACAAGAAGTAATTGTTAGCGAATACTTCTTAGTAAAAAAGACAGATAATAACCCAAACCGTGTTGACAGCACAAACGAAAGCGTTACAAATACTTTCATAAATAATACTTATGAAAAATACTACCAACACTTAGGTGATATGTTCGGTAGCGATATTTCTTTAATTTTTACCGATGAACCCGCTGTTATCGGCGGAATTATCCCCGAAGACTTCTTTAACAAATTTAAAGCAAAATTCGGTTATGACCTGAAAGATTATTTACCTGTTTTGCTTAATCCAGACCTTGCAACAACAAATGAAGAAACACTTGCAAGAATTCACTACGGCAAACTTGTTGGCGAAATGTTTTGCAATAACTTCTGTAATAAACTGGCAAATTGGTGTAAAGACCACAACATAAAATTTGGTGGTCACTTAGACCTTGACCATAAACCCGAAGGCGGTGCATTTAACCCTAATTATGCACACATCTACTACAGCCATTTACACGCATTAAGTTGTTTTGATGTACCGGGCATAGACGTTATTTGGAACCAAATTCGTATGCCGAGTTGTGAGGAAGAACTTCCAACAACCGATAACGCATATCCTTTCTATCCAAGAATTGCGCCCTCTGCCGCCCACCAAACAGGTAAAAACTTAGCACTTAGCGAATCTTTTGGTGTTTACGGCGATGGTTTAAGCTTTGATGATATGCGCTATGTACTTAACTACCAAGCAATACGCGGCATAAACGCTTTTAATGTTTTTATGGTAACTTCAAGCGATGAGCGCAACTGCGCTTTGGTAGAGAGGCCTATATTTACCCCTGCAAAGCCCGGTTTTTATAACCATGCACATTTTAATAAATATTTCTCCCGCCTTTCTTATCTTTTACGTCTTGGAACCCCTGTTTGTGACACCGCACTTTATCATCCGAGTGCCGACTTTTTTGCAAACAATGAAATCCGTAACCGCGCCGCTGAATCCTATACAAAACTAGGCTGTGCTATGGAAGATGAAAACATTTACTTCGACATTATAGATGAATATGCAATAGAAAACGCCGAAGTGACAAAAGATGGCTTAAAACTTGGCAATATGACCTACAAGCACATAGTTTTACCCGAATGCAAGTTTATTGAAAATCATATTAAAGAAAAAATAGCACCATTTATAAGCAAAGGCGAACCTCTGGTTGCAACTCAAAACAAAAAACTTCGCATTATGGCGCGAAAAACAGAAAACGGAACACTTTGGTTTGTTTTCAACGAAGGTCATAATACCGCCAACGAAACCCTTAACATTCCGGCAAATAACCTTTACCGTTTAGATGCTTTGTTGGGTACAATCACTAAAGCCACTAAAGCCGAAATCAACATACCAAGCGGAGAAATCGCAGTATTTTTTGTAACCGATACAACACTTGTCTGCGATAAATGTGACGCCGAATATTCCATAGAAATAAACGGTTTTAAAAAGGTTAGTGCAAAACGCACTGTTATTGATAATTTCGGCATAAAAATGGTTTCCGTAGATGCAAACGAAATTCCCGAAACCGATTTCTCGGGCGAAATTACCTATTCCGCAAACTTTAAACTTCCAAACAAAGTAAAGAAAAAAGACCTTTACCGCATTGTCTTAGAAGATACTCAAACAAGCGCTACTGCTTTCATAAACGGCAAACAGGTTGCAACTTTTGGTCTTACGCCAATGAAAGCACAAATCAGCGGAAAAGATATAAGCAAAGAAGGTACTATTGATATAACAATATGCAACACTTCAGCCGACGAAATTTTAAGCAAAAAAGAATTTATAAGCAAGACCTTCCCTAAAGCAGAAATAGGTCCCTATGCTGAAAAAGCCTATACTTTTGAAGAACGCAAACCACCGCTTAAATTTGGAAAAGTATACATAGAAAAAATCCAACTCGTATGAGACGTACTGTTTAAGGATAGTAAAAAGGCAATGCTTAGCATTGCCTTTTTTAGTTCAATATTAACCTATTCCAAGTCCTTCGGATCTTATTATATATGATTCCTGCTCGGCTTTCGAAAGACTATTCCAAAGAACGCTCCACCCCGAAACCCTGACTTGCAAATTCTTATATTTTTCAGGGTTTTCCTGTGCATCCCGAAGCATCTGACTGTTAAAAACGTTAAACTGTATCGAAACACCTTCGCGCTTCATATAACTCATAACAAGGGCGTACATAGCTTCAAGTCCCTCCTCGCCGCTTGTTGCCGAAGGGTGCATCATTACGTCAAGCACGTAAGCCTCAGAATTTAGCGAAGGTATTGTTTTTAATGCAGAATTGAGCATCGCGGTAACACCTCGGCGTTCCATTCCTATAACCGGAGCAGAGTTCTTAGAAAGTTCTTCTCCCATTTTTCTACCATCGGGGGTTGCCTTTGTTAATTTACCCTGAGAAATAAAATGAAGAGTTGAGGGGGCGCCGGTTTTATAAACGCCGCCACGGCTGTTTTTCTGGCCTGTTATATACATTGAAAGCCATGTATGGAAAGCCCGTGCATATATATCTGCCTCTTCATCATTTATTCCGTATTTATGTTCGCAGTTCAGCGTTTTTTCTCTAAGCCATTCATAGCCCTCCCAGTTGTTATCAAGGGCATTTTTAAAATCTTCAAGAGTAGCTTCTTTTTTATCGAAAACTATATCCTTTACTGCTAAAATGCTATCAACGGTTGTGGCGTATGCATTATAAAGAATTGAAGAAGTAGGATATTTAACTCCAAAAGCATAGGCATCAACCTTCCTTTCGAGAGCGTGCTTCATAGTTGCCGAAAGCATTATGGAGGGGTTAACCTCAGCAACGTAATGCTCGTATTTTCTCGCCATTCCTATTGCCTCATCAATTAAATGGGTTAACTGTTTTATAACTGCATCATAAAATTCTTCAAAAGTCTTAAAAGTTTCAACCTCGCCTGTTTTAAGGCCAATTTGCTTCCCTACAATCTCGTCATATCCGTTATCAAAAGCATAGCTGACCGCCTTTGAAACGTTTAAAATCCCCGAAATCATATTTGCCTCATCAGCTCTTACGTGCATTTCGTTGCAACCACTTATATCGCAATCACGTGCTTCTTCATAGGTTGTTCCATAGCACCCCATAAGTGCTTTTATCATTCCGGGAACACAACAGAACACAAAACTACTTTTCCCTCTTCTTACAATATCAAGCGCCTTCAAAAGCACCTGTTTGGGCGTTTTTTCATCAACCTTTATCTGAATTTTTGGATTATAAATATCAAGAGAATCAAAAACTTCTAAAATATCCAAAGTCAAAGTTGAAATATCGGTTTTGCAGTCATAATCAGTACTGCAAAGGTAGAGAGGCTGACCGAAATAATTACCGATAGCCGAAAACTGTAAAAAGAAATAAGCAATAAAGGATTTTATCTGTTCTCTTGTAAAAGTGCCGTTTTCAATGTCATTTTTATAATACTTATAAAGCGCACGGTCAAAACCGTTTCCCAATGAGCGCACCTGAAAACTGTCAATAGACTCAGAACACATAAAATAAACATACATTAACATAAGCACCTCGAAGGTGTTCTCTGGTGGGCGCTGTTTAATTGTTTCAAGAGATTTATAAATCAGCGTTGCTTTCTCGCTCGGATGTTTTTTTGCATATCTTTCTATTCTTTCAATAAGTCGCAAAATTGCCTTATATTCTATTTCGATTGAGGTAAAAAAAGCATCTTCTTTTTGTGTGAGTGAACCATCTTGTTTGAATTTTTGATGATAACTTTCAGCTCTTTCAAGCAAACCCGAAAAACCAAGCGAAAGTATATCCTGCCAATCGGGAACAACGTGGCAGGTGTCAAGCCACATTACAGTAGCTCCCGAGTCAAAATAATCTGAAATCTGCTCGTTTAAGCCTTCGATACTATCGAAAAGTTCGCGTGTCCATTTATCTATTAAAGGTTCATCAAGTGGTCTGCCCCAGTTATATATGCAGGGGAAATAGTCCTTATCACTTACGCTTATCTTGGCATTATCGAGCACAAAGGCAAAAGCTTCTGCCTTAACGAGCGCTCTATCTCGCCCCTTTCCCTCTTTATAAAATCGATCCATCTGAATGCGCATTTCACTATCGTCAAGTCCTTCAGAATATTCGGTTACTTTGCCGTGATATTTAAAGCGTTCAAATGGGTCAAAAGGCTTTTGGGTATCGTGATATTTATTTTCAATAAATTCTCTATCCTCACTGCTAATATAATTCATATAAAGCCTCCGATGTTTCATATTTTCATTTTAATTTTATCGTTTGCAATTTTTTTGTAAATGTAATAATACGAATTTTTGTCTTTTTTCGAACTAAATTTGGCTAAAACTAACGATTGTTAAAACAAAAAACGTGCGGCACAATGAAATGATTTCCTCTTGATAGACTCTTTTATAATCCTTACCAGTAAAACAAATATGAGTTGGATTTTTTATTATCCCAATTCTTCTAAAAGTTCTTTTCTGACACTTTCAAATACAGCCGCATTAGTTTCGTAATCGCTGAAATTACGGCAAAGTTTATTAACTAATTCCTTTGCTTTTTGGTTTCTACCGCGAGTACCTAAAATGTTAAGAAGTTCAAAATCTTGTGCGCCTGTACGCTGAGCGTGTCCGCGAACACTGTACCAAGGGCCCTTGCTGCCAGGGTAAACTATATGGGCATTACCAGGCGGGAAAATATTATCTTCACGCACATAAAAATTCACATTATTATACACGTCATCATTATGCAAACAATAGCCAAAATGCAAAAAACCTTTAGCATTATAACCGTAGCACATCCACATAAGAAGTCTACTTGCAGTAAGCGGTAAATCTATAACTCGGTTCATCGTTTTACCGGCAGGGAAACCACAAGTGTATATCCACATTTCTTCGCCTAATTCTTGTAATTTTTTAAACTGCTCTATCTTTTTATCGTATATAGACTGCTTTACAACCCATATATCAAGAGCGCCCTGAACGTCAACGGTTTCAACGGGATCATTTATAACAGTACCGGGTAAAAGTTTACGGCAAATTGCCGATAACGCCCTGTACTCTTTAGCCGAATAATCCTGAGGTTCATCAACAAGGCACTGCCAATAGTTGCCTTCCCAACCGTTGTCCCCAATTAATTTTTTAACACCTTCAAAGTATAGTTTTAACTGGCGGTAACCTTCCATAGAAGTTGCATTTGTATTTCTGTCCCAACAAAGCCAAAGTTCTGCTTCGCGCCAATCCTTCCAACGGGCAACAAATCCACCCATTATATACTTAAAGCCGCAAGCAAGCGCTAAATTACCAACACGTTCAACCTGACTAAAATCAAACGAAACTATAGTACCGTTTTTATCTTTAACAGGTTTTCCCAGCGGAAGCATCAGCGTATCGTTTCGCATATCCACAAGGTTATGCATATATTCTTCAATAATTTTATAACTTTCTTCGCTGTATTCTTTCACACCGTAAAGCCTTGCAACAGAATGCTTTTCTTCAATGTGTTCAAATTGTAACCAGTTAGTCATATGAAAAGCCGCATTTTCAAGGCTTGGCACAACGGTAGAATATATTTTTAAATAAACAGGAACTAAAACCGTATTTTCATTAACAATCAGTTTTAATTCTGTTTTATACTCCCCTGCTTGCGCAAAAGACTCTACGTTTACTCTGACAAAAAAAGCCGCCCTACCCTTTACGGTTTCACCGTCGTTTATAGGCTTTGTTACGTCGTACACCCAAAAAGGCGCTTTTTTGGTTACAAAGTCTTTAACTTCTTCATAATTTTCTGCAATGCCGTAGTCGGCCGAACTGTTAGCCGTTACACGCACGGGAACAAGTTGCATTACTTCGGCAACACAGCCCTTTAAACTGAACTCAAAATCTATTTTTTCTCCACCATTGAGTTTGTAATCTGTTAATATCTGAAAACAAACGTCACTACCCCTTGCGGCATAAAGTTCAGCACTGTTAACGTTTGTTATTTTACTATCCGGATATAGCCATTCGTTATCCGAAAACACTCCGTATTTTATCATTTTTCATTCACCCCACGTCAGTTATGAATTTCTTGATATATCAAAAATCGTCGCTTTCATAGTATTATTTTTTATATCTATTTATAATGGATTCCTGAATTGCATCGTTAAGTTTTGTAAAGTATTCCGAATACCCCGTAACTCTTACCTTCAGGTGTTTATAATCGTCAGGTTTATTTTTAGCCGACAGAAGTTCTTCATAACTTGTATGATTGAGCTGGAATTGAATACCGCCGTTTTTCAGGAAACTTTCCAGCATACTAACCGTTTTTTCAAAACTTTCCTCATCTTTTTCGTATGAAGGATCAAGATTGAAATTGGTAACGGTTGCACCGGAGATCCCATGCTCGTCTAATTTTAAAATAGAGTTCATAAGAGCGGTCAGACCGTTTCTTGCTTTTGCGTCGTTTTGTGATAATCCATAACTTAACGGTTCTGCGTTATATCTACCGTCCGGAGTTGCCTTTGTTAATTCACCAAACCATTTAAAATGTAATTGATATCCCGTGTGATCTCCTAACATTATTGGATAGTCAAAAACTGTTCTTTTATTCTTAATGTATTCATAAAGATCATCATAAAATCGTTTCGCCACGTAATTCGAAACGTTATCATCGTTTCCAAAGAACATACCCTTCTTTAAAATATGATTTCTTAAATCATCATATCCTTCCCAGTTGTTTTTCAATGCGTTGAGCATTTCTTTCATTGTTACAATCTTTTCATCAAAAACAAATTGCTTTATTACAGCAAGACAATCAATAACCGTGACGTTTCCGATAAACATAACCGTAGAAACCGCATAATTTACACCGCCTTGAGTAATGCTTTTTCCATTTTCTATACATCCGTTAAGAAGTATACAGCTTACATAACTTATATCCTTCGCCCGTTGTAAATTAAACTGATCATCGTAGTAATAGATTATATCAAGATCAGAATATAGTTGTTCCTTAAACACCGCATAGAATTCATCAAAAGAAGCGGCGTTAACAATTTCATCGGCTCGTGTATGAAGTGTTTGCTCAATAGAATGAGCAAGATTTGCGTGTGAAGTGCTTGCACACATTCCGCCAAGCATGGCAGGTTCGTTGCAGCCAACCATTGTGTAGTTAATTGCTTCCTTATACGGAATTCCGCATATTTTGGTATAGGCTTCTATTCTTCTGTCATCATTTGTGAAAGCAAGACGTTTATTTTTGTCTTTGCGCTCACAGTCAAGAAGATGTCGAAGGACATCTGTAGGCGTATCATTTGTCCAACGCAGTGTAATTTGAGGAATGTGCGTATCAAGTTCCATAAGGCTTTCAACAATGATTTCAGATATTTCGTTATAGCAATCCAAACCATTTTCATCACGTCCGCCAATACAGAAATGAGATTGTCCGCCTTTAGTGAAATTCGGACCAATAGGAGTAGCTGCCTGCACCATTAAAAAAAGTTCTTGAAGATATACCTTTGCTTCATTGCGAGTCAAACTGCCGTTGGCTACATCCCTAAAATAAAACTGCGATAAATAGCGATCAAGCGTTCCGAAACTGTCAGGGTTAAGGCTGAAACAAACATAAATTGTTAATACCGCTTCAAAAAAGTTAGCGGGCGGTTTTTCTGCAATATTTAAAAGAGAATCAGACAAGCGTATATAATTTTTCTTGCATTCATCATTTTCAGCCTCGTTTATATGTTGAGAAACGATTGATGCGCATTTTTTTATCCATAGAATAAAGGTTTCGGCAATTTTTTTAAGGCCTATTAAAAATCTCTTTTTTTCATCGTTGGTCTGTACGGCGATGGCAGTTTCAATTTCTTTTATAATACCGCGTATACCAATTTTCAAGACCTTTCTGTAATCAGACGTGCCATGTTGCCAATCCATTGTAGAAAGATTGTCAACCTGTTTACGATAGAATTTTTCCATAAAAGACTCGGTATTTATATGACCCGAACGGTTGAAAACATCTCCGACAACACTACCGTCAAAGCGAAAAAAACCCGTAAAGGCAGAATACTTTGTAAGATTTGGTTGTTGGTTTAAAATATATTCACAAATTCTCTTGACTTCTCTTTCCTGTTGAGGCAAAAACAGATCCATTCGATCAAATTTGGTATCAACTGTTTTAACGTACATATTGCCGCTCATAGTGAGTTCCATCATTTTTTTAATTCTCTCGTTCATACTTAGCCTCCAAATAATGTTAATTCAACAAAAACGTTTAGTTAAGTATATCATTTGTAAAAGTATTAGTAAATGCACTTATTTTTTCATTTGTACTTTTCCGTACATTTTTTTAAATTTAATTGACAAACATCACCAAAAATGCTATAAAGATGAGGGATGATGATATGGAAAAGAAATTTATAATTACTGATATTGAACGCGTTGTAATGGTGGGAAAAGATAAATATCCCGAAGAAAAGACAAGTTTTGGACACACATTGAATTGCAACGAGTTGATCTTTCACCTTTCGGGACACGTAACGGTGTATTTTGACGATCTTACTTTTGAAACCAAGCCTAACACTATACGGTTCTTACCAAAAGGTAATACTAAACGATATGATGTAGTTCGCCACGAAAGCGGAGATTGTATTGACGTGTTTTTTCACGCTGACCGTCCAATTTCTCCTTATGCCTTTGTGTGTGACGGTGCATATAACGAAAAGTTTGCTACACTTTTTAAAAAACTTTTTGTAACGTGGGTTGGCAAAAATGACGGATACTATTTGGAAGCAATCTCTATTCTTTATAAAATTTTTGCTGAACTTCAAAAAAATAATTATACACCCGCTCAGCATTATCTAAAAATAAAACCTGCGGTAGAATATATTCACGACCGTTTCTTGCAAGAAACGCTTTCAACCCCAACACTTGCTGCGATGTGCGGTATGAAGGAATCGTATTTTCAAAGACTCTTCAAAGAGAAATATGGTGTTTCTCCAAAAAAATATATCATTCAGTTAAAAGTTAACCATGCCTGTGACCTGTTGCGTTCAGAACTTTATACCGTTACCCAAACAGCAGATTTGTGCGGATATAACGACCTTTATTTTTTCAGCCGCCAATTTAAAGAATATATAGGAATGTCTCCAACAGATTTTTTAGAAAAATATAAGGCATCTAAATAAAAACAACCCGTGTTCATATAAACACGGGTTGTTTTTGTTATCCTAATTCTTCTAAAAGTTCTTTTCTGACACTTTCGAAAACAGCTGCATTAGTTTCGTAATCGCTGAAATTACGGCAAAGTTTGTTAACTAATTCCTTTGCTTTTTGATTTCTACCGCGAGTGCCTAAAATGTTAAGAAGTTCAAAATCTTGCGCGCCTGTACGCTGAGCGTGTCCGCGCACGCTATACCAAGGACCTTTAGCGCCAGGGTAAACTATATGGGCATTACCTGCAGGGAAAATACGGCCTCTTGAAGCAAGATAGTTAGCATCAGCAAACGGGTCTTCATTGTGCAAGAAATATCCGAAATGCAAAAATCCGGGTGCATCATAACCGTAGCACATCCACATAAGAAGTCTACTTGCCGTAAGCGGTAAATCTATAACTCGGTTCATAACCTTACCCGACGGGAAACCGCAGGTGTAAATCCACATTTTTTCACCAATTGCCTGAAGTTCTTTAAAGCGTTCTATTCGCTTATCGTAAATATCCTGTTTTACAACCCAGATATCAAGAGCGCCCTGAATTTTATCGGATTCAATAGGATCGTTAATTGTAACACCCGGTAAGAATTTACGGCAAATAGCCGAAAGCGCGCGGTATTCTGAAGCATTGGCGTCCTGAGGTTCATCTACAAGACACTGCCAATAGCAGCCTTCCCAACCGTTATCATCAATTAATTTTTTAACGCCTTCAAAGTAAAGTTTTAACTGGCGATAACCTTCGGTAGAAGTACAACGGACGTCATTATCCCACTGAAGATACATTTCTGCATCTTTCCAGTCTTTCCATAAAACTATAAATCCGCCCATTATATATCTGAAACCGCAAGAAAGGGCTAAATTACCAACGCGTTCAACCTGACTGAAGTCAAACGAAACCACCTTACCGTCTTTATCTCTTACAGGTCTTCCGTAAGGCAACATAAGAGTATCGTTTCGCATATCTACAAGATTAAGCATTGTGTTTTCAAGAATTTCGTAGTATTCTTCACTGAATTCTTCTTTTTTGTAAAGATTTGCAAGTGAAATCTTTTTAACACCGTCGTCAAAATGAATCCAGTTTGTCATACTGAATGAAGCATCGTAAAGGTCGGGAACAACAACGCTAAACACCTTAACATTTACGGGAACTTCAACTGTTTCTTCACCCATAAACAGTTTTAAGGTTAATTTCTGAACGCCAACGGGCGCATAAGCGGCAACGTTGAGTCTTACAAAGAAAGCGGCTCTTCCTTTTTTTGTTTCGCCGTCGTTTATAGGTTTTGTAATATCGTAAGCATAAAAAGGTGCTTTTCTTGTTACAAAATCCTTAACTAATTCATAATCATCGGTAACGCTGTAATCAGGAGCGCTGTTTTTACTTACAAGAATAGGTACAAGTTGCATAACGTCGGCGGTAATGCCGTTAGCATTAAACTCGTAATCTATTTTTTCACCGCCTTCAAACTCGTAATCGCAAAGAATTTGAAAGCAAACGTCAGCGTTTCTTGCAGTGTAAAGTTCTGCTTCGTTCTGCGCAGTAATTTCGCTGTCAGGATAAATCCATTCGGTATCGGAAAAAGTTTGAAATTTAACCATATCTATATCTCCTTTATAATACAAAGCCTTCTTCTTTAAGTTTTGCCTGTAATTCTTTAATATTAAAACCTCTAAGCGTGGTGCCTTTTAACACAGCCATACTAACGGCGGCACCTGCGGCATGACCTATTTCAGCAACGTACGGCATAACTCTGAACGAAGCCTGCGCTTGGTGGGTTGCAGAAATGCATCTACCTGCAACAAGCATATTACTAATTCCCTTTGGTAAAAGACAACGGTAAGGAATTTGATACCATTCTCCCTTTTTAAAGTAATGATGACTTGTGCCGCTGCCGTCGGGACTGTGAATATCAATATCATAATTTGCCACAGCAATAGCATCGTCAAAACGCGCTAACGAGAGTAAATCTTCTTGTGTAAGAGTGTATTCGCCCTCTATCATACGGCTTTCTCTTATACCAATTTGAAGCGCGGTTGAAAGGATTCGGCTGTTTTCAAAACCTTCAATATTATTCTTAAGGAAGTTAAAGACTTCGTAAACCTGTTCACGCGCTTCAATTTCGGCTTTGGTAACGTCGAATGCATCGGTTGGATTAAGTTTTACAACACGTGTTGTATTAAAATGTACAATACCGTCGTGCAAAGTATCAAAACAAAGCACATTTTCTCTTGGATTTTTAATAAGTCCCTTTTCTTTAAATTCCTTATAAAGAATATTTATCTTGCCAAGATTAGCCGCCCATTTTGCTTTATCAATACCGTCTACACGGAAGCAAAGTGTCATAGGTTGGCAAAGGTTATCTTCTTTTCTGCCAAGTTGATAAGAGCAACCTGATAAATAAGAAAGTTCCCCGTCGCCCGTAGCATCTATAAAGTAATCGGCGCAAAATTCTAATTTCTGTGATTTACCTAGCGCTTTTACAGATTCTATTTTACCGTTATTTTTAACAACGTCGGTTACAACGGTATTAAAAAGTAATTCAACGCCGTACTTAATACACATACGGTTAAGAATAAGTTTTAACGTTTCCTCATCGAAATCTTGTTTATCGGCACTAAGCGCACCGCCGAAGTTATCTAATTCACTAATAATTTCAGTAAAAATATTACCGCTTAAAATTATTTTTTCGTTGGTTTCGGGGTGGTTAGACCAGTACTTCATAAATGGCATTACAAGACAGTTTACCGCCGCACCGCCAAGACAGTTGTATTTTTCTATAAGAAGTACTTTTACACCGTTTCTTGCCGCGCTTATTGCCGCGCAAACTCCTGCAAAACCTCCGCCCACAACAATTAAACCGTATTTTTTCATAAACCTAAAACTCCTTATGAAATAATAGTACTTAATAATAATAAACTATTTCGCAATATTTTACTAATGTTTTAGAAAGAATAACTTGTGTTTTTGAAACATTTATGCTAATATGTAATAAATTTTAAACAGTTTTTATAAACGAGGCAAAAAATTATGACCTTAAAAGAACTCATAGACACATTGATGATAAGCCGATATATAAGAATATCTATAAACGACATTTCGGGAATTTTAAACAATGATGTTTTAGAACTTCCGTTTTCTTACCAAATACATTCCTATTCCTTCTGCAGCGTTGCCAAAAGCAACGATGAAGGTTATGTTTTTTGTACAAATCGCAAAAACAGAATAAATCATCTGTGCGTTAAATCAAAGCGTTGTTTTATAGGCGAATGTCCTTACGGAATAAGCGAAATAGTTTACCCTGTTATATATGCAGGAAAAGTAATTTGCGTAATATACATAAGCAATATGTGTGTGAATAAACAAGAAACACTAAAAAAAATAGAAAATACAACAAATATTACGGGTGTTCCAAAAGAAAAACTTGAATTTCTTTTGAAATATTGTGAATACGTAACACCTTCTCTTCATTTAAAAACAGCCGAGATTATTTCCGAATTTATAATTAATAATTTATCGGCGACTTCAGAAATTGAAGACTTACATTTTGCAGTAAGTTTCGCAAAGCGCTACCTGCAAAAATATTATATGCACGATATACATATTTCTCAAATTGCCGATATATGTCATATAAACGAAAAATACTTAGGAAGACTGTTTAAAGAACAAATAGGCGTTTCCTTCAGGCAGTATTTAATTAACGTTCGCACAAGCAAAGCAACCGAGTTACTTACACATACAAACAAAAATATTACCGACATTTCATTTATGTGCGGATTTAATGAAATAACTTATTTTAACCACATATTCAAGCAAAAATACGGCTTATCACCTTCTGCTTACCGTGAAGCAAATAAAAAACTGCCTTAAGTAATGAACTTAAGGCAGTTTTTTACAATAATATACCAAACATAATTGGTACGGTTATAACACTTAAAGCGTGTGAAATAAGCGCCATACTTGCGCCCGTTGTAGTATCTCCGCCGTAAGCGGCAGGAAAAACAACGGTATTAAGACCTAACGGCATTGCAGTGGCACATAAAGCAAGTAAAACAATATTTTCGTTAATACTAAAAAGTCTTAATGCAATAACAAAGAATAAAGGCAGCAAAATAAGACGCACAAAAGATGCAAAGTAAATTATTTTAGCACCAATGAGTTTTTTAAGGCTGAACTCTCCTATAACAAAGCCTGTTAGCAACATAGCAATAGGCGACATACAACTACCCGACGTAGAAATTGCATTAAGCAAAAATGTGGGTAGTTTTAAATTAAGCATTCCAAACAAGGCGCCTAAAAGTATTGAAATAAAAATTGGGTTGATAAATGCCTTTAAATTAATTTTTCCGCCGTCATAATTCGGTTTTAAAGTTTGTACTGCATAAGAATAAACAAACATATTAAATGGAATAGTAAACATCATATAGTCAAAAAGTACGGCTTCACCGAAAACACCCAAAACAACTGCATTACCCATAAATCCAAAATTAGCGCAGGTAAAAGAATAACGGTAAATACAAGCCATATATCCCTTCTGACCGAAAAGTTTTGTAAGAACAAAACTAAGCGCAAAAGCAACACAGAGTACGCCAAGCCCCGCAACAATAATAACCCATTTTGTTTTTATGTTTTCGTATGTAAAATATTTATAAAAAGTTGTAAAAGTAAGACATGGCAAAAATGCATAAGTTTCAAGTTTGGAAAGAACTCCTGCGGCGTTATTTGGCAATAACTTTTTGCGGTTTAAAATAAAGCCAAGCGCTATAAACGTGAACATAACCAGCATTTGATTTAAGGTTGTTGTGAAAATTTGCATTGTAAAAACACCTTCTTTGAAACATCGTTAAAATTATAACATATTTTTGGCTTTTAGTAAATTCATAATGCAAACAAAAATACGGTTTTAAAAACCGTATTTTTGTGTGTTTTTATGTGATTTTTAAATAAACTTAAACTATAAATTTTTCTAATCAATTTCAGTAACAAGTTCTTCTGTTGCTTTTCGCTTTTTGGTTCTTAATTTATCGTCTTCTGCCGCATAACCTAATGCTATAACTAACCGCACGGGTTTATCCAATTTTATGATTTCGCGTATTTTTTTATCGTTAAGCCAACCAAGAATACAGGTTGCAAGTCCTTCTTCGTGCGCCTGTGCCGTAAGATAAGCCGTAGCAATACCAATATCCATAGAACGGTAATCAAGGCCTTTTGCTTTTGCACCCAACGCGGCAGTAGGACTATAGTTTTCTTCGGTTATAACAATCATAACAGGGGCATTAAGCGCAAACTTGTTCATACCCATATCGGTGGTGGCGTTTGCAACACGTTTTGCAGTTTCTCCCTTGCACACCGTAAAGTGATACGGTTGACTGTTACAAGCCGACGGTGCAAGTCGCGCTGAATTTAGAATTGCATAAAGTTTTTCGTTTTCTACCGTTTTTGAAGCGTCAAAATTTCTGCAAGACTGTCTTTTTTCGGCAATTTCTGTAAAGTTCATATATTTCCCTCCATATACTTTTTTGGCGTACAACCAAACTCGTTATAAAACACGCGGTAAAAGGTGCGCATAGAATTAAATCCACTTTCAATAGCACAGTAGGTAACATTGTGCTTGTTTTGTTTCATAAGCAAAAGCGCATTTTTAAGGCGCAGAATATTCAAATACTTATTAAACCCTATATTAAATGTTTCTTTAAAGAATTTTGAAACATAACTTTCGGCATAACCGAAATGAATTGCAATGCTTCTTAATGAAATGTCGTTTTTAAAGTTTTCGTTTATATAAAAAAGCATTTGCGAAGCAAGTGATGTATCAACAGATTTATGACCTTTTTGAAAACTTATGTTATCAATAATAGTTCCCAAAATTAAATTTATGTAACCGCTTAAACTTATTGAATTTACGTTTTCGCCGTTTAATTGCTTAATGCACTGTTTTATATATTTAACGGTTTCTTTATTTTTAATAAACGGATTTGCAACCTGTTTATCCTTTACTTCTTCCATAAACGAAGGGCACATATAGGTTGGTATTTCAAAAACACTTGAACAAGAAGATTGTGGCGTTTTATAAGTGTGGGCATCATAACTTAACGCAACGCTCATTTCCCCCGCTTTAAGCAGTGTGCGGTTATCGTTTACAATTATTTCCATTTCACCGTCGTCAATAAAATACAGTTCAATTTGCGAATGAAAATGGCAACTGCATTTATCGTTTTTATATTCAGAATAAAACAATGAATTGTTTTTTTCACGCGCTAACCCAAAAGTTGCTTGCATATTAATCCCCTTTAATTAATTTTTGGCACTTTTTAAATATATTTGGCAAGAATGTGACAAAATCTTTTGTTATCATCATTATATCGTGTAAGGCGTTATCAGTCAATATTTAATTGCTTTCGGGGGAATATTAAGTGCATTCCAAAAACACAGATTTATGCGAAGGTTCAATTTTCAAAAAAATAGTTATGCTTTTCATACCAATACTATTAGCGGGATTTTTACAACAATTTTTTAATGCCGCCGATGTTGTTTTGGCAGGAAATTTAACTATAAGCGGAAGCGACGCGGTTGCCGCGGTTGGTTCTACAACAGCCATAACAAAACTTATGATAAATTTCTTTATTGGTTGTTCCACGGGAAGCGCCGTAACTGTTTCTCAGGCAATTGGTTCAAAACGAAAAGATGAAATAAGCGCAGCAGTGCACACCGCAATAACACTTGCCTTAGTTTTGGGCGGAATACTCAGCATTATAGGTGTTATACTCGCAAAGCCTCTTTTAGTTGCAATATCTACGCCAAGTAACATTATAAATCTTTCGGTAACTTATTTAAGAATATACTTTTTAAGTATGATTCCGTATATGCTTTATAATTTTTCTGCCGCAATTCTGCGTTCTTTCGGAGAAACTAAAAAACCGCTATATTTTCTTTTAATATCAGGACCCATTAAACTTATTCTCACCGTATTTTTTGTTTCATATTTGAAACTTGACGTGGCGGGAATAGCATTAGCAGGTACTTTTTCGCAGTTTGTTTCGGCTGTTTTAGGACTTATTGCCTTAATTAAGCGAAAGGATGAAGGCAAACTGAAACTGAATAAATTAGGATTTTATAAAAATGCTTTTAAAAAAATTCTGTTTCTCGGTATACCGTCGGGCATACAATCGGCAACCTTTTCGCTTTCAAACGTTTTTATACAGTCTTCAGTAAATTCGCTGTCATATATAAACGGTTTTATTACAGGAAACGCTGCTGCATCAAGTTTTGAAGGTTTTACCGACAGCCTTACAAGCGCGTTTTATTCTTCGGTAATGACTTTTGTTGGACAGAACGTCGGCGCAAAGAAGTACAAAAGAGTAAAGACAGGGATAATATATACACATTTATTCGCTTTTGTTGTTACTGCTGTATCTTCAGCGCTAATTTGTATATTTTCAAAACAAATAATAGGTATTTATATAAAAGATTCAACCGAAGCAATTTTTTGGGGAACCACAAAACTTATTTGTGTATTTTCTTTTCTTGTTCTTCAGGCCCTTATGGATGTAACCGTTGGTTCGCTTAAAGGTATGGGAATTTCTTTTTCATCTATGCTTATATCACTAATAGGCGTATGCGGTGTAAGAATACTTTGGGCATCAACCGTATTTTTAATTCCTATATACCATACTCCGCAAGTTTTGTTTACCTGCTACCCTGTTTCGTGGGCAATAACCTTTATTGCCGAAACAATACTTCTAATTTATTCTTACAAAAAGCAAAAAAGAAAATATTACACAAAAAGCGAGACTTCCTGATTCAGGAAAGCCTCGCTTTTTTATATACTTTCAAGTTCTTTTGCTGTTGCTATTATTCCGTAATCGGCATAATCAAATATTGGAGCATCTTTGTCGGTGTTTATAGCAATAACAGTACCTGAGCGTTGCATTCCAACAACGTGGTGAACAGCGCCCGAAACACCAACCGCTATATAAACGTCAGGGCTTACGGTTTTTCCCGTAAGGCCTACTTGCATACTGTAGGGCATAATATCGTTATCTACACTTTTTCGTGTAGCAACCAATTCTGCATTTATAGCGTTAGCAAAACTTTTAACTATATCCAATGCATCTTTTGCGCCATAGCCTACCGCAACGGCAATTCTTGAAGAATCGGTTTCAGTTCTGAGCGTTGCCATAGCAGGTCTTGTTTTGCTTTCTATTTTTGCTATAATGCTTCCCGAAAGCGCAGGACGGTACATTATTAATTTCTCACCGTCGGTCTGAAGCGCAGTACAATCGGCACAAAGACCTAATTTTAAAATAGCGCTAATTTGAGCAGCAAGTTTTTTAGATACATCATCGCTTGAAAAAAGCACGGCATCAAAATCTTGCTCTTGAATTTTTAAAGCAAGATTTTCTGCTGAATCAAAGTCTAAAACCGTTATATCTTCGGCAATACCGTCGGCATAAATTCTTGGTGTTTCTCCAACAATACAAACATTTTTAAGTTTTACTTTTGATTCTTCGGTATTAACTTTTTCTTTTTCCTTTTTTAAAGAACTTTCAATTACTTCCTTTAGTTCGTCAATAGGTATAAACTTACATTTACGCTTACCCGACTGATTTTCAAAAGTTTTTAAAACTCTTGTTGGAGAACCGATAAGACCGCAACGGTTAATATCGGCATTAACGGTTTCGGCAGTAAATACTTCAACTTCACCCATTTTAGACATAATACTTGGAAGCCTTAAATTATTTATACGCTCAACGGTTATAAGGGCAGGCAAAGACACTGTTTCTTTTTTACCGCTTCTTGTAATACAGGTAATATTTTCATTAATTTCTTCTATGCTCATAACGTTTGTTATAAGAGAAAGATTAGCAAAAACACTAAGCATAGGTCCCGTTTGTGCAGTATCGCCCACAAGTGTTTGTCTTCCGCAGAACACAAGGTCGGGACGTAGTTTGTTAATAGCAAGAGAAAGTGTATACGCCGTTGCAAGAGTATCCGCCCCTGCAAAGACTTTGTCTGAAAGAAGAATTGCTTTTTTTGCACCAAGGCGGGTTAGTTTGTACAAAAAATCTTTTGCCGATAACGGCCCCATACTAAGCAAAGTAACCTCGGCATTTTTAATTCTTAACGCTTCTTCTAAAGCACAGGCATCAAACGGGTTAATATCGCCGTCTAACCCCTGCCTTATACATACAACAATTTTCATTTACTCACCTTTTATTGTAAACAGGCGCAAGAGCATCGTGAATTTTTTTGTAATCTTCAAAAAGTTCACGGTATTTTTTTGTATTCTCATTATCAGGAACAGTAACGTTGTTAACTTTAATACATTTATTTACGGCATCTTCTTCATCTTTAAACACACCTATAGCAATTCCTGCAAGCATAGCAGAGCCAAGTGAAGAATCGCTGCTAACCGTAGTATTTAAAGAAATGCCTAACACGTCACTTGTTATTTGTCGCCACAGATCGCCTTTTGCACCGCCGCCAATAAGAGTGGCGGTACTGTTATAACTAATTCCCAAACTGTCTAAATACAATTTGCTGTCTAAAAGCGAAAAAGCAACGCCTTCCAAAACGGCTCTTGTAAAATGAGCCTTTGTATGAGTTGCCCTGATACCTGTAAAACTTCCGCAAAGGGTTGGGTCGGCATAAGGGGTTAATTCACCATTAAGGTACGGATGGAACATAAGACCTTCACAACCAAGCGGTACGTCTTTTGCTTTTTCGGTAAGGGATGCATAATTCTCGCCAAAAGTATCGCGGTACCAACGAAGCGATGCAGCAGCCGCCTTTGTGGCAGTACCAGGGTACCAAAGACCTTCTTTAATGTGTGAATAATTTACAAGATGCGCATTAGGTTCGGCTTTTTCGGTTATAACGCAAATTCTTCCTGCGGTTGCAAGTTTAACCGTAATGTCACCCTTTTTGGTAGCGCCGCTTGCAAAAACTTCCATAACGGTATCGGTAGTTCCGCAAATAACAGGCGTTCCCTCTTTTAATCCCGTAACTTCTGCCGCGCTTTTTGTAACACAGCCTGCGTTATCGGTTGGCTTAACAATGGGTGGTAACATACTAACACTTATTCCTGCTAAATCACACAGTTCGGCATCCCAACTCAAAGAGTTACAGTTAAAGAGCATACTTCCCTGCGCTTCTATGTAATCGGTACAGTATACGCCAGTTAAAAAATAACGAATGTAATCTTTTTCAAAAAATATGTAACCTATTTTTTCAAAAATATCCTTTTTGTTTTCCTTTAACCAAACAAGTTGCGGTAATGTCCATATAGTATCGGGTTTGTGATATGTTTTTTCAAAAATTTCCTTACCGTATTTTTCTTTCAGTAAATCGGCTTGTTTGCGGCTTCGTGTATCGGTCCAGTGCATAGCATTACACAAAGGAACGAAATTTTTATCGCAAACAAGTGAAGTGTGTGTAGCAGAATCAACTGCAACGGCAAGAATATTTGTACTGTCTATGCCCGATTTGCTTATAAGCGTGTTTGTGTTAAGGCATAGCGCGTTAATCCAATCACTGCTTGATTGTTCACAAGCATTTTTTTCGGGATAAAGCGTTGGATATTCAACTGTATTTTCAGCAACAATATTACCGTTTACATCTATAAGCGTTGCTTTAGATGCGCCGCCGCCGAAATCAATACCTAAAAGATATTTCATTTATTTCTCCTAATAATTTATTTTGTAGTTAATGCCTGTAAGACCTGCAAAAGCACCTTTTTCTATTAGTTCTTTATTGTCTACGTGGGCAATTAGCCATTTGTTTTTATTGCGCAAAAGTTTATCTTCACACTTTTCCAAAAGTTCTGTGTTGGTATCTTTCGGTAAACAAACAACACAGCCAAAACCGTCCGCACTAACTTCACAGGGGCAGTAATGAAGGCTTGTTGCATAAACTTCGGCAACCGTACCCTTTGGAAGATAAAATGCTTTAAATTTTGAAGAGTCTATTCTTCCGTCTTGAACATCCCACAAATGGCCTAAAATAAGCACAACATCGCTTACAGCAATATTAACTTCGCTTGAAGTGTGCCATTCGGTAGCGTTCATCATGGTGTTGTGTCCCCAACAGTAACCTATTTGTGTAGGCAGTGTACCAAAACATTCTCTTTTAATTATTTTTGCAATTTCTAATGCTTCAAATTCATCAAGCGAAGGGCGATAAGCCGAGCCTTCGGGTTTTTCTATTTTTTCGCCAACAGCAATAATTTCGGCAGCATCAATATTCTTAATAACTCTTCCAAAAGGCTTAAATTCTTCAGAATCCACACCGAAAAAAGGTATATCTTTATTTAGTTCTCTTAATTTTTCAAGCATTATATTCACCCTTATTCTACAATTGTTATTAAATGAGTATTATTGTATTCTTTACCGCTTTCAAGCGATTTAATTCCCTCTTTTTCGGTAATGTCATAACTTGAACCAACAATATCCTGAATACCGTTCCAAGGTTCTAAGCATATATAAGGAGCATACTGTTTATGCCATAAAACAAAGTATTCGCTGTTTGGAAAATCTACCTTTACTGCTTTTCCTGTTTTACGGTTGCGAAGTGTTGCGCTGCGCGATTTTAAATCCTTAAACACAAGCGCATCAACAGTAAAGTATTTATCGTAAAGGGCAATTCTATCGCTGTCTTTAATAACTGGAAGTTTTTGATTAGAAAGTAAATTTCCGTAAAGCACGTAAGCATCAAGTGTTTCGTTTTGCGGGAATAAAACGTCGTAATCTTCAATACCTTCGGGTGTAGAATAACCTTCGTGAGAACCAATGTTAAAATACATTGTTTTAGTATCGGTATTTTTAACGTTATACGAAACCTTTAAAGATTTTCCTTCTAAGGCAAAAGTAACCCTTAGTTCATATTCAAACGGGAACTTAACCTTAGTTTCGGCATTTGCTTTGTGCAGAAAAGTAACACTGTCTTCGCTTTTTACTTCTACGTCAAAGGTGGTAAAACGAATATATCCGTGTTTTTCCAAAGTATATTCCTTGCCTTCAAATGTATACTTATCATCTTTAAGACCGCCGCAAATAGGGAACATAATGGGGCAAGAATTAGGCCATACCTCTTTTTTGCCTTCCCATATATATTCGTTTTCACCGTTTTTAAGGCTTACAAGTTCTGCGCCCAATTCGTTAATCTTAGCTGTTAAAAACTCGTTTTTTATAGTAATCATTTTTCTTTCCCCTTTTAAATTAATAGAGATATGCATAAGCATACCTCTATTATATAACAAAACTTATCGTTTTTCAATCCATTCGTGTTCAGGGTCACTGCTTCTGTTAAAGCCCTGATAATCCCCTGCCATTAACCATAAGAAATAGGTTTGATAACCGGGTGTTGAAACGGTAGTATGATAACCGAACGGAAATTCAACCAATTCATCGTTTTTAACTCTGTATGCTTCATCTACAGTTCCGTCAGAAGTGTAAAGGCACTGCACAGCAAAGCCCTGTTCTGGTTCAAATAAGAAGTAATAAATTTCTTCGGCAATACATTCTTTAGGCATATTGTCTTCATCGTGTTTGTGAGGCGGAAAACCTGCCCAGTTACCTTCGGTACAATAAGCTTCGCCTATTGTAAGAACTTTTGCATTTGTGGTGCCGTCAATAATAAAACTTGTTTCTCTTTGATAAGGCTGTTCGCCTAAAAGTTTTAATACAACACGGTCCTCTTTTAATAACTGAGGTTCACCTTTTTCGTCTACGGGTGTTGCGCAAACAGCAATTTTAATATGGTCAATAGCCTCAATAACAAGATTTTGTTCTTTGGGCATATAAAAACTTTCAGCCCTGCGGTTTTCAAAAACGCTGTTACGGTTACCAACGTTTTCCCATTTTTCACCGTTTACTTCAACGTTACAGTGGCCTATAAGCATAATAAATGCAGTTTCTTTTGTATCGGTATAAAAATCAAGTTTTTGTCCTGCATCAAGTTCAATAATACCAAATTCAAGCCTTTTTAACGAACATTCACCTATCTTGCAAACGGGTGTAAATCCGTTTGCTTTTGTATATGCTTTTTTATAATTCATAACCGTTCTCCTTTAAAAAGTTAATAACAGTACCCATATCCGGCACACTTTCTCTTGCACCTATATTCATACATTTAATTGCTGAAACCGCGCTTGAAAAATAACAACTATTCAAATAGTTGAAGCCTTTAACGTAAGCAGCGGCAAACGCGCCGTGAAAAACGTCGCCCGAACCGTTAGAATCAGCCACTTTTACTTTAAACACAGGGTAATAAGTAAAGTTTTCGCCGTCAAACAGAACTCCGCCCTTGCTTCCCATTGTTATAACAACAACTTCAGGATTATATTGTTTAAACAGAACTTTAGCGGCATCTTCAACGTTATTTGTTTTTGTGTGCGCCAAAGCAAACTCGCAAGACGGAATCATAATATCGGTAAGCGCCAAAAGATTTTCAACGCCTTCATAAAGTCCGCCGCAGTCATAAAGCACTTTAGTACCGTTATTCCTTGCTATTTTTGCCGCACTTACAGCCGCTTCCATTTCGTTGCCGTCTACCATTAACAAAGCCGCGTTTTTAATTGCTTGTATCTGTTTATCGTTAAGCATAAGAGGCGGTAAATCGCCCTTGTCAAAAACACAGGTTCTTGTGGCGGTATCGGCGCATAACCAAAGTACCGAAGCAAAACTTCTGAAACCGCTTTGCACGTTAATAAGCGAAGTATCAACACCGTATTTTTCAAAGTCTTCTTTCAAATACTTACCGCCGTTATCATTGGATAAAACACCTATGTAGGCAGTATCTTCGCCCAATTTACTTGCCGCAACAAGCCCTGTTGCAACGGGGCCTCCGCCTGCAGTTTTACTTGCAGTTGCACGCATTTTAGTGTCTTCTTTTGGATACGAAGGTATATTATAAAGAGTATCAAACACACAAGCGCCTATTCCTACAATTTTAGCCATAACTTATGCCTTTCCGTCTGCGCCGACAAGGCGAATCTTTTCAAGTGCTAATTTTTTAACAGTTTCAATAGGCTTCTTCATAAACAGGTCAATAGCAAGACTTCTGTTAGGATCGTTAAGGGTTTCAAGTGTACCCTCTGCAAATGCACAGCAAACGTCAGTACCGATATTCATTTTACGGATACCTGCTTTAATTGCAGCCTTAACTTGATCATCAGGAATACCTGAACCGCCATGGAGCACGAGCGGCAAACCACCTGTTGCTTCTCTGATAGCCTTTACTCTATCAATGTCAAGTTTAGGAGTCTTCTTATAGTGACCGTGAGCATTACCGATAAGAACAGCAAGGCAGCATACGCCTGTTTTCTTAACGAAATCAGCAGCCTCTGCGGGGTCGGTATACTCTTCCATAGCGTCGTCATTAACGCTGCCAACATGACCGAGCTCACCCTCAACACCAACGTCAATAGCATTACAAATATCAACAATGTGTTTTGTATTGGCAACATTCTCTTCATAAGGATGAACAGAACCGTCATACATAATACCTGTCGCGCCCCAATAAAGAATCTTTTGTGCCTCAAGCTCTGAAGGACCGTGGTCAAGATGGAAGCAAACAGGAACAGTAGCTTTTTTGGCAGCTGCCAAAATAACGGGAGCTAAATAGTAACCAACCTCTTCGTTTACAAGACGTGGATAAATCTGAATAATAACGGGAGCTTTAGCCTCTTCAGCAGCCTTGATAACACCCATAACGGTTTCAATGTTATAAACATTAAATGCAGGGACACAGTATCCGCCTTCTTCAGCCATACCGATAATTTGTTTTAAAGATACTAACAAGAAAAACACCTCTTAATTAAAAATATAAGTTGCAATAGAATGAGCCTTTAGCATGGTTTTGGTACAAACTCCGTCTAATCTTAAATTTACGGTCATTGCATCATTTGTAGGATTAATAGCAACGGCAACTATTTCACCGTTTGGATTTTCAAAGGCACAAAAATGCAAATCATCATTATATTTAGTAACACCAAGACGTTTTGCACCCTTTTTAATAAACCTTGAAAAATGGCCTATATAATGATAAACGGGGGTATATACAAGCTCGTTTTTTTCAGAATCATAAAGAACAGGCGCATAGCATCCACCGTCTTTAGATTCGTAAATTTTGCCGTGAACAGCTACACTTTCTGCAGTACGATTGTGGTACGGGCCACCTAATGCACTTAATAAAATATTCCAATCGCACGAAGCAATCATATAGTTATTAAGGTTTTCGCACATACTTATAGCATATTTTTCGGCCAATGAAAAGACGTCGGTAGTTTTCATACTTGAACAAAATTCCGTACAAATATTCAGTTTGTTCAACCTTTCTTTTACTAAAGAAAGAGCATTATAATGGTCTCCTGAATACCAGTGGTGACCAACTACCCATACGCGTTCATTAGTAACGGGATCGGCTAAAACGGTCTTTGCCCTATCGTAAACGCGTTCTTTGTTGTGGTCCCATATAATAATCTTAATATCGTTTAAGCCTTCTTCATTGAAAACGGGAATAAGGTGATTTTTTATAAAATCGCGTTCATCTTCAGCAGAATAATAACAGCTTTCCCAGGTTTGTGAAGCGTTAGGCTCGTTTTGAATAGTAACGGCAGAAATATTTATATTACATTCTTTATAGGCTTTTATGTATTTTGCAAAATATTTTGCCCAAATTCGTTTGTATTCTTCTTTTAGCCTTCCGCCTTTTATTACACTTTCATTTTCTTTAAAAAATGCCGGTGGTGACCAAGGAGAAGCAAACAAAACAATTTCTTCTTCACAAGCGCTGATAATATCCTTTAAAAAAGGAATAATATATTTTTTATCGCGTTCAATATTAAAGGTTTTAAGTTCTTTGTCTCCCTCTTCTATATACGAATATATATCTAAAGAAAAATCGCAAGAATTTATATGAGTTCTGCCAAAATTATAACCTAATCCTTTCTTTTTGCTGAAATGCTTTTCAATAAAAGACTTTTTCATATCATCGCTTAAAAGAGAATAATTATAGGCGGCAGATTCGGTAACGGCTGCACCGAAGCCCAAAATTTCTTGATATTTTACATCGGTATAAATATTGGCTATTTTCCATTCGGTAGACTCTGGCATATTGCCAAATTCAAGTTCACGTTCAACACTATAATTTTCTTCATAAAGAAAAGATTCAAAAGCCTTTACGTTCATAATTTTATTCACCTAAAATTAAATCCTCAATAGAAAGAATTTCAACGTCTTTAGCTACTGCTTTAAGTGATACGTATTCGCCCACACAAGCAGTAACAATTGTTTTTGCGCCAATGCTTGTTGCATTGAAAATTCTGCGTTGCGCTACAAGTTTTACAATTTCGGGCATATACTGTGCCATTAAAATATTACCTGCCCAAACGGTTTCGGCACGGTTTAACAGCATTTCGCCAAGAACTGCGCAAGACATAATAATTTCTCTTGCTTCTTCGGTTTCTTCCAAATCGCGGGAAAGTTGATAAGGATCCTGAAAAACAACGTCTTTTTGTGTTTGAGCAACTTCAAGTTTGCCTTCCTTAATAAGCGAATTTACAAAACTTGTATATGTAACAACGTTAGCGCTTATTTCAACGCCGTATTCTTTATAAAGTTGCTTAATGGCTTTTGCGTCGTTAGGATCGTAAACAACAACGGTTTTGAAATCATTTAACTGTTTTGCACAAGTAAGCATTTGCTGTTTTGTTTCTTCTGCCGCGCCAATAAGGAAATCAAGCTGAACACCGCTTGGTGCTTCGTCTTCTAAAACGGTAAATTCGGCATTTGCTTTTTCAAGCACCTTAATTGCCTTTAAAGCCTGTTCACACGCCATATACTTTGCATCTACGCCCAAGAAAAGAAGTGTATCTTTCTTTTCGGTATGAGCCTTTATACCGCTATTTAAACATTCGCAGATTTCGGTTTTACCGTAAGCGTTGCCGCTGTTAAGACAGTTTTCAACCAATTCCATAATATAGTTTGGTAGTTTGCCTTCCAAAGCCGCATTAAGTCTTGTTTCTTTTGTAAACATAACGGGATCCCAACCTGTAACACAATCGTGTACACAAGCGCCGCAAGTACAACATTCGTAAATGTTATCCATTATTTCACTTAAATCAATTGCCTCGCGGTTTACAAGCGAGATACCAAGTGCACGGGCACGGGCTGTATTTCTTTCCTGACCCGTAGCATTTCCAATAGGACAAATGTGATGGCACATCCAGCAGAAACGGCAGGAATCAACATGTTGTTTGCTTTTTTCCGACATAATCATAGTTCTTTTTCCTCCCTATTAAAGTCCCAACTTAAACGGATTCATAATACCATTGGGGTCAAGTGTCTTTTTAATGCCTTCAAATACCTGCATTGCAGGGCCGTACTGTTCTTTCATAAGACGTCCGAGTTTTATACCAACACCGTGGTGATCGTTAACAACACCGCCGTGAGCGAGCGCAGTTCTTACACCGCAAGTCCATACAGCCTGATGCAAACGCAACGCTTCAACGGGATCTTCGGGAACGTCTTTGCCTTCTATAATAAAGCGGTCGTAAATCATTGCGCCCCATTCATACCAGTGCGAGAAGTGAGCAATAAATTTAGCCTGCGGGAAGTTAGTTTCAATTGCTTCTTTCATAGCCCAGTAAATTTCTTCAATTTTACCGTAAGGAGCAATGGTATCCATAGTACCGAACATCTGCGGAATATCCATCATGTGACCGGGATAGAAGAATGTAATCTTTTCCTTCCACCATTTTTCGCCGTATTCACTTCCTAAATCTTCAGCACCGTACTTTTTAAAGGTATCAAGAAGAATTTTTTCTTCAACTTCAACCATTTCTTTGCAGCCTTCATAAGCAATATTCATAAAGGCGCCTTTGCGTTCAACACCAACGATTTTCTTAATAAGCGAAGCGGTTTCGGCTTCGTCATAAAGTCGCATAACAGATGGTTTGAATTTCTGTAAAAGTTCACGCGAAGCCATAAATGCGCCGTGCATATCCTGAAAAAGGAATCCGCGGAAGCGTCTTTCTTCGGGTTGATCAAAAATTCTTATCTGAGCCTTGGTAATAACGCCGAGCGTACCTTCGGAGCCAATAAATATCTGGTTTAAATCAGGTCCTGCAGCGTGTTTAGGTGCAGAAGCGGTGTTAATTATATCACCGTTAGGAAGAACAACTTCCATCTGAAGCACCATATCATCTATTTTGCCATATTTTGTGGAAGATACGCCAATACCTCTGTGAGCGAGAAATCCGCCTACTGTTGAACAGGTAAGAGATGACGGATAATGCATTGTAGCATATCCACGTTCATTTGCTGCCCATTCAATATGCTTATATATGGCACCGGTACCACATTCTATGTACATAC